>NZ_AOJD01000075.1 GCF_000337415.1 Halorubrum tebenquichense DSM 14210
CGGTGGCGGCCGCTCGCAGGCGCGCGCCCGACCGTATCTGGTGTCTCGCCGAAGCGCTCGAAACGCCCGGTTCGTCGCGGCTCGCGTCCGTTGTCGCCGTGACCGAAACCCTTTCACTGCGACCCCGAAAGGTGGAGACGATGCGGAAAAGCGGCCCCCCGAAAGGCCTGATCTCGTACCTCGTCTTGGAGCTGCTCGACGAACGCCCGCGCTACGGCTACGAGCTGCTCGGCGAGATCACGGAGATAAGCGGCGGCCACTGGGAGCCCTCCTACGGCTCCGTCTACCCCATCCTCTACAAGTTCGAGGAGGAGGGCGTCGCGGAGCGCGTCGAGCGCGACGACGAGCCGGACCGCAAGTACTTCGCGCTCACCGACGCGGGCCGCGAGGAACTGGCCGAGAAGCGCGCCGCGATCGGCGGCGAGGCGCGGGACTTCGGCGACGTGGTATTGGGCTTTTACCACCTGTACGCCGCGCTCGCAACCGACAACCGCTTCGAGGTGACCGACGACGACGCCGAGTGGGAGTACTCGGAGCGGTACAGCGCGTGGATCGTCGAACAGATCATCCGCCACCACGAGCGCGACTTCGGCGAGTTCGAGCGGATCGACGCCTCACCCGAGGAGTTCCACGACGAGGCCGACGCGACCGACACCGGAACCGCGGACGAGGCCGACGAGTCCGAGGAGGCCTCGTCCGGCGCGGCCGACGACTGAGCCCGGACGCGACCCTCGCGGTTGACGGTCGGGGTTCGCCCGCGAAGCAGTCGAACAGCGGCGGCTCAGCGGTGGAGCAGCCGCCACAGGATCCCGCCCGGGAGCCCCGCACGGACGAGTCGGTCGTACAGCCGGTCGGGGAGGACGCGAGCAAGTCGCGGCAGCCACCGCGCCCGGTGGCTCACGCGGTACCGGGTCCGCGGCCGGTCCGCGGTCGTCGCGGTCACCACGCGTTCGACGACGGTTTCGAGGTCGGTGGCGGCCGGCGAGTACCCCTCGAACGCGCGGTAGGCGTCGGCGTAGGGCCCGTCGGAGTCGGCCGCGGCGGCCGCGGCGGCCGCCCGCTCGTTGAACCCGGTCGGGACCGGTCCCGGCTCGATCAGCGCCACGTCGACCCCGCGGGGGCCGACCTCCCTGCGGAGTGCGTCGACGTAGCCGTCGAGTCCGGCCTTCGCGGCGCTGTACGCGCCGTGGTACGGCAACGCGACCGATCCGACCATCGAGCCGACGACCACGACCCGCCCGCCCCGCTCGCGCAGCGCCGGGAGCGCGGCGGAGACGGTCGCGTGGACCGCCGTCAGGTTCGTGTCCAACTGCCGCCGGAACGCCTCGACCGAGGTGTCCTCGATCGCCCCGATCTCGTAGCCGCCGACGCAGGAGACGACCGCGTCGAGCGACCGGTCCGCGAGCAGGTCTCGGACGGCGGCCTCGTCGCGGAGGTCGACCGCGGCGGTCTCGACCGCGTCCGGCAGGTCGGCCAGCCCGTCCGCGTCGCGGTCGACCCCGAGGACCTCGTGTCCGGCGGCCGCGAGCGAGCGCGCGACCCCGCCGCCGATCCCGCCCGCGGCCCCCGTCACGAGCACGTTCATGAGTCGGCGTTCGCGGCGGGGTCAGTAGACGGTGGCGGTTCGCGGCGTCCCCGCGAGTCGGCGGGTCACCCTCCCACCGCACCCGGGAGTCCGGGCCGACGCCCGAAGGCATATATCCGCGACGGGCGATCGTCCGGACAATGTCCACCGACGAGCCGTCCGTCCCGATCGTGTGCGACGAGTGTGAGACGGAGACCCGCGTCCCCCTCGACGACCTCGCGGACGCGCTCGACAAACACAACGCCCAGAAACACGACGGGGAGTCCGTCGCGGAGGTCGACCCGGCGATCAAAGAGCGCCTCGCCGACCTCGTCGCCGAGGATCTGGGGCTGTTCGACGAGGAGGCGACGGAAGAGCCGTGAGCGGGCCTCGCTGACCCGGGACGAACGCCTCGGCCCGCGGGACCGGCAGCAATACTCGCCGTAGTCGGTGACGCCGCCTACAGTAGAATATTTCGTAAAATCGGTTTTTGAGCGGTTCTAGTGGCAATATAGTCGATCAGTGGCGTCATCGGAATCCGCTTCGGTTGCTGGTGACGCGAGGGTGTTGCCCGCGGCCCCGCTTTCAGGTATATGTACCAGTCAACGCGGACAGCGTCGCGACGGTCGTTTCTCGCGGCCGCGGGCGGGACTGCCACGGTCGGACTCGCGGGCTGTACGGGCGGCGGAAGCGGCGGCGGCCTCGACGAACTGACGGTCGCGCACATGCCGATCTACCCCGACCTCCAGTGGTACGTGATGGAGGGCGAGGGGTACTTCTCCGAGGTCGACGCCGAGATCACCGGGCAGGAGTTCGGCAACGGCCCGGCGATCGTTCAGGCGCTCGGCGGCGGCGACATCGACGTCGCGATGTTCGGGATCGTCCCCGCCATGATCGCGATCGACCGCGGCGTCCCCGCGCAGGTGACCGCCGCGAACATTCGGGAGCCGATGGGGATCATGGCCGAGGAGTCGTTCCACGAGACGTTCGAGTCGCAGGGGGCCGACGCGTTCGCGGCGTGGGAGGCGGAGACCGGCGAGCCGTTCACCTTCGGCACGTTCCCGCAGGGGAGCGTCCCGGACGTGCTGCTCCGCTACTGGCTCCGCGACGTCGGCGTCGACCCCGCCGCGAACGACAGCGTCGAGATCATCGAGATCGACGGCGCGAGCGCGGTGTGGCAGGCGATCGCCAACGACGAGATCGACGGCACGTCGATCATGGAGCCGGTGCCGACCATCGCGCAGGCGGAGGGCTCGTCCGTGACGATGCTCCGGACCGCCGCCGAGGTCCTCCCCGGCCAGCCCGCCGCGGTCACCCTGATGAGCGACGCGGTACGGGACTCGCCGCTCGCGGCGCAGTTCCTCGAACAGCACGTCCGCGCCACGGACTTCATCGACGAGAACCCGGACGCGACCGCGGCCCACGTCGAGGAGGGGATCGGGATGCCGGTCGACCGCGCGCGGAACGCGCTCGACTCGCCGCTGTCGAACTTCATCACTGACCCCAACGAGATCACGGACGCGACGCAGGTGTTCTCGGAGTTCGCGGCCGGGAACGACCAGATCGACGAGCAGCTGTCGACCGATCAGATCTTCGATCTGGAGGGGTACGACTCGCTCTGATGGCGACCGAAACCGGATCGGAACTGGACGGCGACGCGGCCGTCGCGGTCGGGCTCGGCGACCCCCGCCGGCTCCTCCGCGGCGCGCTCGGCGTCGCGGGGTTCCTCGCCGTCTGGTACGTCGTCGCGCTCGGCTCGCCCGCGTACGTGGTCCCCTCGCCGGTCGCGGTCGCCGAGGCGTTCGCGAGCGAACTGGCGTCGGGAGACATGACCGCGGCGCTCTTCCAGAGCGTCAGGCACTGGATCCCCGGCACCGTCGTCGGGACCGCGCTCGGCGTCGGTGCGGGCGTGGCGCTCGGGTGGAGCCGGCTGCTCGACGACCTCACCGCGCCGCTCGTCCGGACGCTGCGACCCGTGCCGCCGCTCGCGCTGATCGGCTTCGCGATCGCGTGGTTCGGCATCAACGACTGGGGCGCGGCCTTCATCATCGCGGTGGGCGCGTTCTGGATCAACTTCTACGCGGCGTACGGCGCGGTCGAGGGCGTCTCCGAGGACCTCCTCGACGTGGGGCGGACGCTCGGCGTCCGGGGCGACCTCGACGCGGTCCGGTCGATCGTGTTGCCTGCGGCGACCCCGGGGATCATGACCGGGATCCGGACCGGACTGGGGCGGTGTTGGATGCTCGTCGTCGCCTCGGAGATCTTCGGCGTTCCCGGGGTCGGCCGCGAGATCATCCGCGCCAGCAACAACCTGCGCGTCGACCAGGCGATCGCGTACATCCTCGTGTTGAGCCTGATGTACCTGCTCGTCGATGTGGCGTTCCGCGCGGTCGAACGGAGGGTGTTGGTATGGCGCGCATGAACGGGAACGGCGCGGACGAGTGGGAAGGAGGCGGATCCCTCCCGCCCGCGGCCGCGAGCGTCGCGCTCGACCGGGTCGGCAAGACGTACTCCGCCGACGGCGACCCGGTGCGCGCGCTCGACGACGTGTCGTTCTCGGTCGCGGACGGCGAGTTCGTCTGCCTCGTCGGCCCGTCGGGCTGCGGGAAGACGACGCTGTTCCGGATCGTGGCCGGGCTGACCGAGGCGACGGACGGCCGCGTCCTCCTCGACGGGACCGAGGTCACGGGCCCGACGACGGACATGGGCGTGGTGTTCCAGGAGTACCACCTGTTCCCGTGGCTGACGGTCGCCGAGAACGTCGGGTTCGGGCTGGAACGAAGCGACCGCTCGCCCGACGAGCGCGAGCGGCGGGTCGACGAGATGCTCGGTCTCGTCGGCCTGACGGAGTTCCGCGACGCCTACCCGAAGTCGCTGTCGGGCGGGATGAAACAGCGCGTCGCCATCGCCCGGGCGCTCGCCGTCGACCCGGACCTCCTGCTGATGGACGAGCCGTTCGGCGCGGTGGACGCCCAGACCCGAGAGATGCTCCAGCGGGAGCTGCTCGACGTGTGGGCGTCGACGGGGAAGACCGTCCTCTTCGTCACGCACGACGTGGCGGAGGCGGTGACGCTCGCGGACCGGATCGTCGTGATGGCCGCCGACCCGGGCCGCGTCCGCGAGGTCGTCGACGTCGACGTCGGGCGGCCGCGCGAGCGCGGCGACGCCGCATTCGCCGAGTACGTCGGCCGCGTGCGGGAACTGATCGGTGCCGGGCCGTAGCCGGATCGTAGCCGGGTGTTCGACCGCCCGCGGGGGACCAGTCGGCGACCCGGTCCCGCGCCGGCTACTCCTCGCTCTCCTCGACGCTCGCCGACAGCTCGTCGACGTGCGTCCGCAGCGTCGCTAGCGTCGCGTCCGCGTCGGCGTACCCCTCGTCGTAGTCGTCGAGCGCGGACGCCGCTCGGTCGAGGAACCGTTCCACCGCCGGGTCGGTCGACTCGTCGGTCATGCCCGTCCCTCCGCCCGCGAGCGGTTTATGTCTCCCGCCGGGAGCTTTCGGACGGCGCGCTCGGCCCACGGATCGCGCGTTCAGCGCCCCGTCAGCGCCGTCGGAGGGCGTACGTCGTGTAGCCGACCGCGGCGACGAGGACGGCCGAGAGGAGGGTGCCGAGGACGGCTGGCGAAGCGGTGACGTAGTCCCCGAACGGGTCGGTCAGCGCGAACACGGCGACGACGAGCGCGACGCAGATGGCGATCCCGACCGCGCCGAACGCCTTGAACGCCGCGTCGAGGTCGAAGCGTGGCGATCCCGGTTGGTGGCTCATACCTCTCTATACGCGCTTCGAACATAAACCCGTCCGGCAGGATTCTCACTCTCGGGGAACACCGACCAGTCCGCGATAGAGCGTAGCTACCGTCGTTTTTCTATCGCTGTTGATAATTTACGCCGAGGTTTTTTAGGTCTATCTTGCCGATTCTCGCGGGATGAAAAACGTGCGAACTGCCACGCTCTCTCGGCGGCGGCTCACCGTCGGCCTCGGCGGCGCGGTCGCGGGCGCGCTGTCCGGGTGTCTCGGGGACGGGACCGACGGGACGGCGTCGATGGAGTCCGGCGACGACGACTCGACGGACGGGGGAACCGACGCGATCCGAAACGCGGGCGACGCGAGCGCCACGGTCGGGATGATCTACGCGCTCGGCGGGCTCGACGACCGCTCGTTCAACGACGCCGCGAACCGGGGGATCCAGCGCGCTCGCCTCGACCACGACGTGGCCTTCGCGAACGAGGAACCGAGTTCGGTTCCGGCGTTCGAGACGACGCAGGCCGACCTGTCGGCGTCCGACGACCCCGACTACGACCTGCTCTGCTGTATCGGCTTCCTCCAGGCGGACGCGCTCTCGACCGTCGCGGGCGAGTACCCCGACCAGCGGTACGCCATCGTCGACGCGGTCGTCGACCGCGACAACGTGGCGAGTTACGTGTTCCGCGAA
Source organism: Halorubrum tebenquichense DSM 14210 (assembly GCF_000337415.1). Taxonomy (GTDB): domain Archaea; phylum Halobacteriota; class Halobacteria; order Halobacteriales; family Haloferacaceae; genus Halorubrum; species Halorubrum tebenquichense. The sequence goes on from NZ_AOJD01000075.1 coordinate 5,999, forward strand.
CACGAGGGGTCGTTCCAGGCCGGGCACCTCGCCGGGCTGGTGACCACCCGCGACCTCTCCGTCGGCGCGGGGTCGACCCGGCCCGATGAGCGGACCGTCGGCTACGTCGGCGGCGTCGAGTCGGACCTCGTGCGCAAGTTCGAGGCCGGCTACCGCGCCGGCGTCGACCACGCAGCCGCCGACGTGTCGATCCGTTCCACCTACCTCGGCGACTTCGACGACCCCGAGGGCGGGTACGACGCCGCCGCGGAGATGTACGAGGCGGGGGCCGACGTGGTGTACCACGCGGCCGGCGGCAGCGGGCTCGGCGTGTTCCAGGCCGCACAGGAGTACGGCCGGTACGCGATCGGCGTCGACTCCGACCAGTCGCGGAGCAACCCGCGGTACGCCGACGTGATCCTCGGCTCGATGGTGAAGCGGGTCGGCACCGCGGTGTACGACGCCGCCGAGCGGACGATCGATGACGAACTCCAGACCGGCTCGACGAGGGCCCTCGGCCTCGCCGAGGACGGCGTCGCGCTCGTGTACGGCACGTCGCTCGGTCCGGCGATCCCGGACGAGGTCCGCGCGGCGATCGCCGAGTCCGGCGAGCGGATCGTCGCCGGCGACCTGTCGGTCCCCTCGGACCCGGAGGCGGTGGGCCAATGAGCGACGGGATCGTCGAGCGGGTGGCGCGCGCGGCGGGGCGGGTCATGCCCGACGCGGTCCGTCGCCGGTACGCCGCCAAGTTCGCGCTGGCGTTCCTCGTCGTCGCGGCGGTCGTCGTCGCCGGCGGCGCGTTCACCTACCTCCAGACCGAGCAGACCGTCGAGTCGGACGCGACGACGCAACTCGCCGAGACCGGCGGGCTCCAGGCCGACGCGATCGGCTCGTGGACCGAGCGGATGAGCACCGAAACGCGGTCGATGTCGGCGGCCGACGCCCTGCGGTCCGACCGGCGCGCGCCGGCGTACATCCTGTTGAAAGACGAACTGCTCTCCGAAGACATCGTCAGTATCCACGTCGTCGACTCGGGCGAGGACCGGGTCGTCGCCAGCACGGAGCAGCCGCTCGAAGGCCGCGCGCCGAGCGACCTCGACGCGCCGTGGAGCGACGCCGACGTGCCGGAGGGGGTCGGCGACGACGACCGCGTCTGGCGGTCGGAGCGCTCGTACCGGTCGCCCGTGCTCAACGACCGCCCGGTGATGGCGTTCGCCAGCTCCGTGCCCCGGTCCGACGGGCGATACCTCGTCGTGGTGACCCGGATCCAGCCGCAGCTCGAACGGATCCAGAACACCGACACCGGCGAGGAGACGATGATCCTCAACGCGGCCGGCGAGACCGTCCTCGACATCGACGGCACGGTCGACGAGGACCGCCACGCCGACGGCATCGGGACGGTCCGGGACGGGAACGCCACGACCGCGACGCGGATCGGCGACGGGCAGGTCCACGCGTACGCGTCGGTCCCCGAGACCGACTGGGTCGCCGTCACGAGCGTCGACCAGTCGACGGCCTTCGCCGTCCGGGACGACGTGGGGAACTCGGTGCTGCTCCTCATCCTCCTCACGCTCGCGTCGCTCGGGGTCGTCGGCGTCGTGTTAGGCAGCCGGACCGTCGTCCCCCTCGCGCGGCTGCGCGACCGCGCCGAGCGGATCGAGTCGGGACAGCTGGACGTGGACCTCTCGACTTCTCGGATCGACGAGATCGGTCGCCTGTTCACGAGCTTCGGCGAGATGCGCGACTCGCTGCGCGAGCGGATCGGCGAGGCGGAGACCGCGGCCGACGAGGCCGAGGCGGCCCGCGAGGAGGCCGAGGCCGTCACCCGCGACATGGCGGCCCGCGCGGCCGACTACAGCGAGGTGATGGGCGCGGTCGCCGACGGCGACCTCACCCGACGGATGGACCCCGACGCCGACCGCGACGCGATGCGGGAGATCGCCGAGGAGTTCAACGACATGGTGGCGCAGCTGGAGCGGACCACCGCCCGGGTCGCCGACTTCGCCGGCGAGGTCGACGACGCGAGCGCGGACCTCGCGGCCGGCGCGGACGAGGTCGAGACCGCCAGCGGGACCGTCAGCGAGCAGATCCAGGAGATCGCGGACGGCGCGGTCAGACAGGACGAACAGCTCGACGCGGTGGGCGACGAGATGAGCGACCTCTCCGCGAGCATCGAGGAGGTCGCGTCGTCGGCCGCGTCGGTCGCGGAGACCGCGGAAGCCGCCTCCGAGCGCGGGGCGACCGGCCGCGAGGCGGCCGCGGAGGCGCTCGACGAGATGGACGCGATAGAGGAGCGCTCCGCGGCCGCGGTCGAGCAGATGGAGTCGCTCGACGAGCGGATGGACGAGATCGACGAGGTCGTCGACTTCATCACGGACGTCGCCGAGCAGACGAACATCCTCGCGCTGAACGCCTCGATCGAGGCCGCCCGCGCCGGCGAGGCCGGCGAGGGCTTCGCGGTCGTCGCCGACGAGGTCAAGGACCTCGCGGAGGAGACGCAGGAGGCCGCCGCCGAGATCGAGTCGCAGATCGAGACCGTCCGCGAGGAGGCGGACGAGACCGTCGACGACATCCGCGAGGCGAACGCGCGGATCGACGAGGGGTCGGACACCGTCCGGGAGGCCTCCTCGTCGCTCGAAGCCGTCGTCGACGCGGTCGAGGAGACAAACCACGGCGTCCAGGAGATCAGCGAGGCCGCGGAGGACCAGGCGCGGTCGACCCAGCGCGCGGTCGAGGGCGTCGAGGACGTCGCCGAGGTGAGCGGCGAGGTCGCCTCCGGGTCCGAGCAGGTGTCCGCGGCCGCCGAGGAGCAGACGGCGACCGTGACCACCATCGCGGAGAACGCCGACCGGCTCCGCGCTCAGGCCGAGGCGCTCTCGGAGTCGGTCTCGACCTTCGAGGTCGACGTCGACCCAGACGAGGTCGACGACGGAGCGGACGGGGCGGCCGCCGAATCCGGCGGCGACTCGACGCCCGGTGACGGTCTCGCGGCCGACGGGGACGGACGAGAACAGCCGTCGGACGGGGCGGACCGGGACTCGGACGGGGACACCCGTCACTCGGAGGAGTCGGCTGGACCGTCAGCCGGGCGCTAATCCGCGCTCTCGGGGAATCCCTCGACGATTTCCACGCCCGAGGAGGCCCCGATCCGGACCGCCCCCGCGTCGAGCATCTCCGCCGCTTCCTCGTAGGACCCGACGCCGCCGGAGGCCTTCACCGGGAGGTACTCGCTCATCAGCTCCACGTCCGGGACCGTCGCGCCGCCGTCGGCGAAGCCGGTCGCAGTCTTCACCATGGCGGCGTCGGCGGCGACGGCGGCCTCGCAGCCCCGGCGCTTCTCGCCGTCGTCGAGGAGCGCGGTCTCGATTATCACCTTCACGGGGACCGGGACGGCCGCGACCACGTCGGAGAGCTCGTCGGCGACCGCGCCGTCGTCGCCCGCCTTCAGCCGGCCGACGTTGATCACGATGTCGACCTCGTCGGCCCCGTCCTCCCACGCCGCGACCGCCTCGTCGCGCTTGACTTCCGGGGCGTGCTGCCCGTGCGGGAACCCGACCACGGTGGCGAGCGTGTCGGGCGCGCCCTCGTACTCGGCCGCCTCGGCGACGTAGCAGGGCGGGATACAGGCGTTCATCCCGTGTTCGGCGGCCTCGTCGAGGACCGTCCGCACGTCGGCCCACGTCGTCTCCGGGCCGAGCACGGTGTGGTCGATGCTGGCGGCGAACTCCTCGCGGTTCATGTCTCCCCCGTGGCGACGGAACTTAAAAGACGTACGGGGTCGGCGCGGTGTCCGACCGGTGTCAGTCGCGGAATACGACCGTGTGGCCGTTCTCGCGGAGCGCCTCGACGAGGTCGTCGTCCGGCTCTATCCGGAACTCGTGGAAGGAGTTGCTCGGGCTGTCCGCCGAGTACAGCTCCGAGTCGATGTTCTCGGGGATCTCGTTTTGATGGGTGTCCTCCTGAACGACGACCGGCTGGCTGCGGGCGCGGTCGGAACCGTTGTCTTCGGTCATCTGGATACCGCTCCTCGTACCCGTTCGACCAACTGTGTTCCGATCCGAATCTTCGGTGTCCCGAGCGATCCGGACGGGCGGACCCCTCGGACCGCATCCCGACGCCGAACCCCCGGTTCGGGTTGGAGAAATCTCCAACCGTTTTGCGATCGCCCCGGACTTATTTTATCCGCGTGCCAGTCGGACCCATGGACCGCGACACCGCCACGCCCGTCGTCGACGACCTCCCGGGCGATCGCGCTCGGGAGTGGGTCGAGTACCACCACGAGTCGGCCGCGCCGAGCACCTACGTCTACGAGTTCGTCTGGGACCGCACCGCCCCCGCCGAGGGGCCGTTCTGTACCGACGTGGACGGCAACGTCCTCATGGACTTCACCAGCCACGTCGCCGCCGCGCCGCTCGGCTACAACAACCCGCTGATCATGGACCGGCTGGCGGAGTTCGACCTCGTCGATCCGCTGAAGATCGCCGGACAGGACTTCTACGCCGCGGGCGGTCCGACGCCCGACGACGGGATCCCCGGCTCCTCGGGACTGATGGACCGGCTGACGGACCTCACCGACCACTACGACATGGACACCGTCTTCCTCTCGAACTCCGGGGCGGAGGCGGTCGAGAACGCGATCAAGATCGCCTACGACGCGTCGGACGGCGCGAAGTACGCGATCACCTTCGACGGGGCGTTCCACGGCCGGACGCTGGGCGCGCTCTCCCTCAACCGTTCCAAATCCGTGTACCGCCGCGACTTCCCGGAGATGAGCGGCGTGATGGAGATGCCGTACTGCGACGACCGCACCTGCTCGCCGGAGACCTGCTCGTGCGGCTTCTTCGCGGACGGCGTCTCGCGGCTGCGCCGGAAACTCGACCCGAAGCGGGGGAACGTCCACCCGGACGACGTGGCCTACCTGATCATGGAACCGATCCAAGGGGAGGGCGGCTACCGGTTCCCCTCCGACGCGTTCACCGACGAGATCGCGGCGATCACCGAGGAACACGACATCACGCTGATCGCCGACGAGATCCAGTCCGGCGTCGGCCGCACCGGCGAGATGTGGGGCTCCGACCACTACGCCTACGAGCCGGACGTGATCACGAGCGCCAAGGGCCTCCGGGTGGGCGCGACCGTCTCCCGTTCCGACGTGTTCCCCGAGGAGACCGGCCGCCTCTCCTCGACGTGGGGGGCCGGCGACCTGATCGCCTCGGCGCAGGGGGCGATCACGCTGGACGCCATCGAGGAGGCGGACCTCATGGCGAACGCCGTGACGCGCGGCCGGCAGTTCACCGAGACGATGCGCGACGCCGACCTCGACCCGGTCGACGACGTGCGCGGGAAGGGGCTGCTGTGCGCCGTCGAGTTCGACACGAAGGAGCGCCGCGACGCGGTCGTGAAGAACGCCTTCGGGCGCGGACTCCTGACGCTCGCGTGCGGCCACAACGTCCTGCGGATCCTCCCGCCGCTCGACGTCACCGAACGCGAGATCGACCTCGGGACCGACCTGCTGACCGACGCGATCGCCGAGGCGGCCTGAGGCGTCGACCGCGGCTCGGGACCGCCGCCGAGACCGGGACCGCGACTCAGCGGTCCGCGTACCACTCCGCGAACTTCTCCAACGCCCGGCCGCGGTGCGACACCGCGTTCTTCCGGTCGGTGTCCATCTCCGCGAACGTCTCGCCGTCGTGTTCGAAGATCGGGTCGTAGCCGAACCCGCCGTCGCCCCGCGGCGCGACGATCCGGCCCGGGACGTACCCCTCGAACAGCTTCACGGGGAGCGGGTCGTCGCGGCCGCCGTCGACATCGTCGTCCGCGCTCTCGCCCGCTTCGGGTCCGGCCGCGGCGGCCGCGTCGCGGTCCCCGCGGTCGACGGGGTCGGGGCTCGCGGCGAACCCCTCGCCGTCGCAGTAGCCGAGGACGCACCGGAAGGCGGCGCGGCGGTCGTCGAGGTCGGCGGCGATCTCGTGGACGCGCTCGACCCCGAGGGTGTCCTCGACGTACGACGAGTACGGGCCGGGGAAGCCGTCGAGCCCCTCGACGAACAGCCCCGCGTCGTCGACGAGGACCGGCGCGTCGGCGTGGCGGTACGCCTCGCGGGCTCCCCGGGCCGCGATCGGGCCGAGTCCGTCGGCCTGGACCTCCGTGTAGTCGAAGTCGAGCCGCTCCACCGAGCCGTCCGGGAGGTACCGCTCCGCCTCGCGCACCTTCCCCGGGTTCGTCGTCACGTACCTGAGCACGGATCGGCGTGGGCGCGCCCGCGAGGAATAGGCGTCGGTCGCGCCCGGAGCGACGGCCCGTCGGCAGTATGCTTTTGTCAACGTAACTGGATCGTCCGACCATGGCCCTCCCCACGTTCGGTAAGACGCGACTCACCGGTCTCATCGGGGTCCTCTCGTTCGGACTCACGTCGCTTTTCGCGGTCCTGGTCCCGGCACTGTTGGAGCCGCTGATCCCCGCCACCTTCATTTTCGGCTTCTTCATCCTGATCCCGCTGGTGTGGCTGCTCGGCGATGACTTCCCGCTGGTCGCCTCCGGAAGCGAGGCGGACACCGCCGTCGACCGCTCAACGACGGCCGAGCGTCCGATCGCGGAACTGCGCGAGCGGTACGCGGCCGGCGAGATCGACGAGGCCGAGTTCGAGCGGAAGCTCGACCGGCTGCTGGCGACGGAGGATCTCGACGAGCGGTTCGACCGCGTCGAGTCCGACCGCGCCGAAAGAAGCCGGGAACGCGATCTCGAACTCGAATGAACCGGACCTCAGAGTTCAGGGATCGACGCGGACGATCCACGCCTCGGGGTCGTCGATCTCGGCCGCGGTCGGGAGGTTCTCGGCGCGCTCCCAGACGGCCCCCGCCGCCTCGATGCCGCGCTCGTCGGCGACGTGTCGGAAGAAGGCGGCCCCGCGCTCGTACTGCCGCCGTTTGAGCCCCAGCCCGAGGAGCCGCTGCGCCAGCCGCCGCACCGGGCCGCCCCCGCCGCGGCGGTCGTCGAGCTTCCGCCGGAGGTCCGCGTACTCGCCGTCGAACGCGCGGTCCATCAGCACCTCGGCGTACCCCTCCACGGCGGTCATCGCGGTCTGAAGCTCCGCGAACGCGTCGGGGTCGAGCCCGCGGCCGGTCATCCCCTCGACCCCGCGCTCCACGCGCGATTCGAGGTACTCCGGGAGCCACGGTGCCGCGCCGAACTCGGCGGCGTGGGTCACCTCGTGGAACGCGATCCAGCGGCGGAACCGCGGGTACTCCACGTTGAGCGCGGCCGCGACGGCGACGATGTTCGGGTGGACGAAGTAGAGCCCGTGGTCGGCGTCCGGCTCGTCCGCGAGCAGGAGCGGGTCGTACTGGCCGAGGACGTTCCGCGAGAGGAATCCCAGCGCGAACGCCATCGACCCGGTGTTGGCGATCCGCGAGAGGTCCCGCGCGAACGCGGCCCCGGGCGTCGACCCGACCGGCCCGGGGGCGGCGTCCGGCACCACGTCCACCGAGTCGCCCGCGACGCCGGAGCCGGAGCGGTCGTCGCCGAGCGCGCCGGCGTCGTCGCCGAGCGCGCCGGCGTCATCGCCGACCGCGCCGCCGTCGTCACCGAGCGCGGACGCCTCGATCGGGTCCATCACGCGCCGGAACGTGCCGACGCTCGCGTCGATCCAGTGGTGGCGGTTCTGGACCTCGACGGTGTCGGGCACGTCGAAGTCGATCCCCGCGACCGCCGAGAGCCGCGAGCGGGCGTCGCGGACGTCTCCGGCGTATCCCGCGCGCTCGGCGTCGGTGAGCGCGATCGATCCCGGATCGGTGGCGCTCTTGGCGGCCGACGCGGCCCGGTCCCAGTCCACGACGCCCGGTCCCTCGGCCTCGGCGACGGCCCGGACGCTTCGGAGGATGTCCATGGCGATCGGACGGGCGGCCGCCTCAAAGCGCTTGTGTCGGCCGGCCCTTTCGGGGGAAACGGCGGATCCGGATCCGACGTTTTCTTGCCGGACGCCACGCAGCCGCACACATGGACGACACGCGCCGAGCGTTCCTCGACGACCTCCTCGCGACGCCGAGTCCCTCGGGATTCGAAACCGCCGTGCAGCGCGTCTGGACCGACTACGTCCGCGAGTTCGCGGACCGCGTGGAGACCGACGCGTACGGCAACGCCGTCGCGGTCCACGAGGGCGACCCCGACGCGCCGACGGTCGCCGTCACCGGCCACGCCGACGAGATCGGCTTCATCGTCCGCGACGTGCTCGACGAGGGGTTCCTCCGAATCGCCCGCATCGGCGGTGCCGACCGCACCGTCTCGAAGGGCCAACACGTCACGGTCCACGCCGAGGAGCCGGTCCAGGGCGTCATCGGCCAGACCGCGATCCACCTGCGCGACGGCGACGACGAGTACGAGGACGTCGCCGGCCAGTTCGTCGACATCGGTGCCGAGGACGCCGACGAGGCGCGCGAACACGTCGAGGTCGGCGACCCCGTGACGTTCTCGACGGGGGCCCGCGACCTCGTCGGCGACCGAATCGCCGCCCGCGGGGTCGACAACCGGGCCGGCGCGTGGGCGGCCGCGGAGGGGCTCCGGCGCGCCGCCGAGGACGGGGTCGACGCCGCCGTCTACGCGGTCTCGACCGTCCAGGAGGAGGTCGGCCTTCAGGGCGCGCGGATGGTCGGCGTCGACCGCGACGACGTGGACGCGTTCGTCGCGGTCGACGTCACGCACGCCACCGACAACCCTGACGTCGACCGCGAGCGGCGCGGTCCGGTCGAACTCGGAGCCGGCCCGGTGATCGGGCGGGGCAGCGCGAACCACCCGGTCCTCGTCGACCTCGCGCGCGACGCGGCCGAGGCCGCCGGCGTCGAGGTCCAGCTACAGGCGGCCGGCACCCGGACCGGCACCGACGCGGACGCGTTCTACACGGCCCGGGGCGGGACGCCGGCGCTCAACGTCTCGATCCCGAACCGCTACATGCACACCCCGGTCGAGGTGATCGACACGGCGGACCTCGACGCGGTCGCCGACCTCCTCGCCGCGATCGGATCCGCGGCGGGTGACGCCGACTCGACGCCGGACCCGTTCGCCGTCGACGTCTGACTCGTCCGCCGTCGGAGCCCACACCGAATCCGTCCGCTCTCGGTCGGTTCGCCACGACAAACCGGGGCACGGCGGCGTCGAAACGGAACTGTTTTACTATCGTCTTTCCTACCGTAGATTGCGACGAACGGACGTGCTCTGGTGGTGTAGTCCGGCCAATCATATCACCCTCTCACGGTGATGACCTGGGTTCGAATCCCAGCCGGAGCACTTTTTCGAACGACGCGCACCGAACTTCCGTAGCGTTGCGTGCCTCGACCGCGTCGGGGCGCTCGCTCCGGTTCGGTCGTCCGCGACGAGTCAGTCGTCCCCGACGGCCACCGACTCGTCATCTCCGACGAACCCGGCGTCGCTCGCTCGGCGACGTGCGGCTGGAACACCCACGCCGTCAACAATACGACCGGGACCATCGAGCCGGCGGCCGCGGACGCCCCGACCGAGGAGGCGGAGCCGCACGAGGCTGCGGCCGACGACTGACGGGCCGCTCCGAGGCGACGGGTCGCGGCGCGGCGTCCGGCGCTCGATCCGCCAAGCGAGGGTTTAATTCCGACAGCGCGCGAGGGCGTCGTGTGGACCCNGAGATGTGTATAAGAGACAGGCGCAGTAACAGGCGGTCGCCGACATCCGCGACGCGTTCGCGGCCGGGAACCGGGTCGTGCTGGTGCGCGCGCCGACGGGCAGCGGCAAGTCGCTGCTCGCCCGGGCGATAATGGGCGCGGCCGAGACCGCCGGCGAGGCGGCCCCCAGCGAGGCGACCGGCGCGTACTACACGACCCCGCAGGTGTCGCAGATCGACGACGTCGAGGCCGACGACCTGCTCGACGACCTGGCGGTGATCCGCGGGAAGTCGAACTACGACTGCGTGCTCCCCGGCGAACACGACACGCCAGTGAACCGCGCACCCTGCGCGCGCCAGCAGGGGTTCGACTGCTCGATCCGGCACCGCTGTCCGTACTTCTCCGACCGCGCCATCGCCTCCGGCAACCGCTTCGCGGCCATGACACTCGCGTACTTCATGCGCACCGCCGGCTCCGAGGTGTTCCGCAAGCGCGACGTGGCGGTGATCGACGAGGCCCACGGGCTCGCGGAGTGGGCCGAGATGTACGCGACCATCGAGTGCTCCCCCGAGCGCGTCCCGGTCTGGGACGACGTCGGCGTTCCAGACGTCGCGGCCGACGCCGGCCCCGAGGAGGACGCGCTCGACCGGACCGCGCGGTTCGTCGAGACCCTCCGCGACGTGGCGATCCGCGCCAAAGACGAACTGGTCGGGCGGCCCGAACTCGACCGCGAGGAGGTCGCCCGCCGCGACCGGCTCCAGGAGCTGATAAGCGAACTCGGCTGGTTCTTGGAGGACTACCGCGACCCGGAGTCGCCGACCACGTGGGTCGTCGACCAGCCGGGCGGCGAGGGGTCGGCGATCGACATCAAGCCGCTCGACCCGGCGCGGTACCTCAGGCACACGGTGTGGGACCGGGGGAACCGGTTCGCGCTGCTGTCCGCCACCATCCTCTCGAAGGAGGCGTTCTGCCGCGGCGTCGGCCTCGACCCCGCCGACGTGGCCCTCGTCGACGTCGAACACACGTTCCCGCTCGCGAACCGTCCGCTGTACGACGTGACGCAGGGGTCGATGACCTACGAGCACCGCGACGAGACCGTGCCGAAGATCGCCCGCCTGATCGTTCGGCTGATGGCCGAACACCCCGACGAGAAGGGGCTGATCCACGCGCACTCGTACGACATCGCCGAGCGCCTCACCGAGCGGCTCGGCGAGTTCGGCGTCGCCGCGCGCGTCAGGCGGCACGACCGGGAGAACCGCGACGCCGAACTGGAGGCGTGGAAGGCGAGCAGCGATCCCGAGGTGTTCGTCTCGGTGAAGATGGAGGAGGCGCTGGACCTGAAAGGCGACCTCTGTCGCTGGCAGGTGGTGTGTAAGGCTCCCTACCGGAACACGAACGACTCGCGGGTCGAACGCCGGCTGGCGGACGGCCAGTGGGCGTGGTACCACCGCACCGCGCTGCGAACCGTAATTCAGGCGTGCGGGCGGGTCGTCCGCGCCCCGGACGACTACGGCGCGACGTACCTCGCCGACGACTCCCTGCTCGACCTCTTCGACCGCGCGGAGCCGGACACCCCCTCGTGGTTCCGCGACCAGATCGACGCGATGACGACCCCGTCGCTGCCGGCCGTCGACCCCGAGGCGGCGCTCGCCGGGATCGACGCCGCTCCCGCCGGCGGCGTGGGCGCAGGACGGCGACGGAGCCGCCGGTCGGGCGAATCGAGCGGGTCGGACGGCACGGGCGACGGCCGCTCGGCCGCCCGCGACAGGGACGGCGACGCGGGCGCGACCGCCTCCGACGACTCCGGCGGCGGCGGTTCGGTCCGGACCCGCTCCGAGCGGGACGCCGAGCGACGGTCGGACCACCCCCTCTCCGACGTCTGGGGCGACGGCTGACTCGGGAACGGTTGCGGCCGCAGCTCGACGGCGGCGACGGCGACGGCCTCGACTGCCGACGGCCTCGACTGCCGACGACCTCGACTGCCGACGACCTCGACCGCCGACCGGAAGGGGACTCCTCGCCGACTACAGCAGCGAGACGCCGTAGGCGACCATCGAGCTCACCATGAGAAACGCGAAGAACAGCGCGAAGATCTGTTGTCTGTCCATGTCCGCGTCTCGACCGCAGAGCGACATAACTCCTGCGGGAGACGGTCGCACGGCCGAACGCGCTCGATCGCGCCCCCGACGCGTCCGCGGGAGCGGCTGCCGCGCCCCTGTGTATTATCACCGCGGTTTCGATCACTCGTCAATATATATCGTATAAGGTGTATCAGGTCCCTCAATGAAGTAGTAACCTTCATAATCCCTCACTCGCCTACTGAGTGTATGGCCACCAACGGGCTGTCGAGCGCGCTGACGCTGTACGGTGCGAGAACCCTGACACTGTCGCAGGCGGCCGCGCAGGCGGGGCTCAGCGAGGCCGAGTTCATCGAGCAGCTCGAGCGCCGCGGCATCGAGGTGACCGACTCCGAGCGCGCCGCGGCGCTCGGCAGCGAACGGCCCGCCCGCGCCGACTGACCCGTCGCGCCCTCGGTCGGCCCGCGACGGCCCCGCTCCTCCGCGTTCTCCGACGACCGATCAGTTTTCGGTCTGTCGCGCGTCGTCCGCGACGGACGCCTCGCCCTCCCTCGGCACGAGGCGAACCTCGCCCTCGTGTTCGAACGCGAGGACTTCGTCGGCGTCCTCGTCGACGAACGCGGGGTTCGGCACGGTCTTCGCCTCGTAGGTGACCGGATCGAGCACCTGGATCGCGTTCTCGTCCTCGACGGTCACCACGGTCGTCTCCGTCGCGTCGTCGCGCGTGCCGAGTCGGGTCGCGTCCGGGGCCTCCCCGTCGGCGAACGCGGAGGTGTACGCCGCGCCCGTGGCGAGCCGGACGCCCTGAAGCCGGCCGGAGACGCCGGTGACGAGGACCGGGCCGTCGCCGTCCTCGGGATCGATCACCTCGCCCTCCGCGTACTTCGGAAGTCGGACCGCGAACGTGACGCGGTACACCTCGTTGCCGTCGCCGTCCTCGGTGACCAGCGTCGGGTACGACTCGAAGCTTCCCCCCAGCGACTCCGTGATCCGCGTCGCGACGTTCTGCGCGAGGCGGTTCGAGGAGAGCTTGATGTCCGGCCCGTCGTCGGTCTCGTTCACTTCGGTGATGAACGCCTCGCGGTCGCCGTCGGCCTCCTGGTCGGCGACGTACGTCTCGGCGATCTCCAGCGCCTCGGCGCGCTCCGCGGGCGTGAGGTCGCGCTCGTCCGCGCGGACTTGGACGATCCCGGCGTAATAGCCGCCGGCGATCCGGCCGCAGCGGTCGCAGGTCCCCCGCGAGATCTTCACCGGGACCGTCACCTCCGCGGAGCGGAGCGTCCCGCGGACGACTCCCGAGAAGCGGCAGTGCATCCGAACCGTGTTCTCGTCGACCTGTTCCGGCTCGACGCCCCACTCGACGTCCTCGGCGTCGACGTGGACCCCGAGCGCCTCCGCGACCTCGTCGACCGCGACGTCGGTGTAGTCGCGCGCGCCCACGTCGCGCCACGACTCGCCGCGCCGGACCGCGCCGCAGCCGGAACAGACCAGCACCTCGATCCGGTCGGGCGCGTCGACCAGCTCGAAGTCCTCGAAGTAGCAGTCGTCACACAGCAGCGCGTCACGCCCTCGGGGGTCGCCGGGAAGCGGCTCGCGCCGCTCCGGGACGGCGTCGCCACACCGAGGACAGAACTCCCGCGAGTCGCTCATTACCGGCGGCTACGCCGAGGACCCGTTTAAACGGCGCGGACCGCACCGCCAACCGCCGCCGGCTGCGAGCGCGGAGCCGGCCGATCCGCGCGGGTCTCGACCTCCGAAATGGTTTTTCGCACGGACCGAGAACGGATGCGTATGAGCGGTAACCCCGACGACGAACGGCTCGAAGAACTGCGCGAGAAGAAGATGGAGGAGCTTCGCGAGCGACAGGGCGGCCAGGGCGACGCCGCCGAGGCCCAACAGGAGGCGCAGGAGCGCGCCGAGGCCCAACAGGAGGCGGTGTTGAAACAGCACCTGACCGACGGCGCGCGCCAGCGGCTCAACGCGGTCGAGATGTCGAAGCCGCAGTTCGGCGAGAAGGTGAAACAGCAGGTCGCCGCGCTGGCACAGAGCGGGCGCGTTCAGGGGCAGATCGACGAAGACCAGATGCGGGAGCTGTTGAAAGAGCTCCAGCCCGAACAGAAGAGCTTCGACATCCGCCGCCGGTAGATGGAGCTCGCGCTGCTGTACAGCGGGGGGAAAGACTCCTCGCTCGCCGCCCACCTGCTCGACCGGTTCTACGACGTCCGCTGCGTCACCGGCAGCTTCGGGCTCACGGACGACTGGCAGCACGCGGAGCGCGCGGCCGCCGAGCTGGGGTTCCCGTTCGAGCGCGTCGACCTCGACCGCGACGTGGCGGAGCGCGCCGCCGAGACGATGGTCGCGGACGGCTACCCGCGGAACGGGATCCAGCGCGTCCACGAGCACGCGTTAGAGACCATCGCCGCGCTCGACGTGGACGCCATCGCGGACGGGACGCGCCGCGACGACCGGGTTCCCACCGTGTCGCGGGCGCAGGCGCAGAGCCTCGAGGACCGCAACGGGATCGACTACATCTCGCCGCTCTCCGGGTTCGGTCGCCACGCCGTCGACCAGCTCGTCGACGCGACGTTCGACGTCCAGCAGGGCCCCAGCGAGGAGGTCCCGAAGGCGGACTACGAGGACGAGCTCCGGACGCTCATCGCCGACGAGTACGGCGAGGGGACCGTCAGCGACGTGTTCCCGGACCACGACCAGACGTACGTCCACGGGCGCAACGACTGACCGGCGACCCCGCGGCTCTCGTTAGTTGATAATTCCGTCCGACTGACCGGATCACGTCAGGACTCCGTCACATGGTGTCTCACGCATCTCCTCACCTCGGTCGCGATCGTTCCTCACTAGATTATCCGATCCGATAATTCGGAGTGAGGCGTTAAAACCCGGTCCCCATTCCAGTTGCGTATGTGTCGCAACGGGCGGATCTCGGAACGCAGCCGCCGCGAGTTGTTGGCCGCGACGACCGGCGTCGCGGCCGTCGGGCTCGGCGGCTGTCTCGGATCGAACGGCGAACAGGCCGCGGACAGCCGCACGCCCCTGTCGGAGCGAACGCTCCGGTACGGCGGCGTGATGGCGCTCTCGGGCGGACTGGGATCGGTCGGGGAACCGATCGCCGACGCGGTTGAGCTCCCGGGGAGACAGCTCGAGGCGTCGGACGTCGAAGCCGGCGTCGAGTGGCGGATCGAGGACTCGGAGACGACCGCCCGCGGCGGGATCGACGCGATGCGGACGCTCGTCGACGCGGGGTACCCCGCGGTCGCCGGGCCGCTCGGCTCCGACGTGACCCTCCAAGCGGTCCAGCAGGCCTCCATCCCCGCGGAGGTCGTCAACTGCTCGCCGGCGAGCACGACCCCGACGCTCTCGATCCTCAACGACCGCGGGTTCAGCTTCCGGACCGCGCCCGACGACTCGCTGCAGGCGGTCGTCGCCGCCGGCCTCGCGGCCGACGACCACGGCGCGTCCTCGGCGGCGACCCTGTACATCGCGGGCGACTACGGACGGCAGCTCTCGGGCGCGTTCGCCACGTCGTTCGACGGCGAGATACAGCGACAGGTCTCCTTCTCGGACGCCTACGAGGAGGCGCTCGCGACCGCGCTCGCGGACGACCCCGACCTGCTCTTCGTGATCGGCTACCCGGAGGACGGCGTCGAGATCTTCTCCCACTACTACGACGGCCACGCCGGCGACGAGACCGTGTTCACCACAGACGGGATGATGGACCCGTCGCTCCCGGAGCAGGTGGGCGAGCCGATGTCGAACGTGTACGGGACCGCGCCGTCCTCGAACGGCCCGGGCTACGACGCCTTCGCCGAGCGCTACGAGGCGGAGTACGATCGCTCCCCGGGCATCTTCACCGCGAACGGGTACGACGCCGCCGCGGTCCTCCTCCTCGCGAACGCCGCCGCGGGCGAGAACGACGGAGGCGCGATCCGCGAACAGATGCGGGCCGTCGTCTCCGACGGCGGCACCGAGGTCACGCCCGACACCCTCGCGGAGGGAGTCCGCCGGGCCGCCGCGGCCGACCCGGTCGAGTACCGGGGCGCGTCGAGCGAGGTCGTCTTCGACGAGAACGGCGACGTCTCCGGGATCGACTACGAGTACTTCCGGTACGACGTCGACGGGATCAGCGTCATCGAGACGGTCTCCCCGGAGGTGGAGGCATGAGCGGTCCCGACGCCGACCCCCGGGAGAGCGACGACCCCCGGACCGACGCCGACGGGTCGGTCGTCGGTCGCGTCGCGCGACGGCTCACCCCGGGCGTGATCCGGCGGAACTACCGGGCGAAGTTCCTCATCTCCATCCTCCTCGTCGTGGTCGTCCTCGCGGCCGTGGGCGGCGTGAACTACGCGAGCGCCGAGGCCACGGTCGAGCGGGACGCCGAACAGCAGCTCACCGCGACGGTGGACATGTACGCCGACTCGATAAACGAGTGGGCGGTCTCGATGGAGACGCACACGCGGTCCGTCTCGTCGACGCAGGCGCTCGCCGGGGCCGAGGCCGGGACCGCCGAGGGGGAGCTGATACAGAAGCAGGCGCAGCTCCCGGTCGACGTGCGGGCGATCCACCTCGTCGACACGGCCGGCGGCGAGGTCGTCACGAGCACGTCGCCCGCCCTCCGGGGCGAGTCGGTCGACGGGGTCGACGCCCCGTGGAGCGACGTGGAGCCGGGCGTCGACCTCACCTCGTCGAACGACGTGTGGAACTCGCCGACGGCCTACGAGTCGGCCGAGATGGGCGATCAGGTGATGGCGTTCGCCAGCCCCGTCGCGGGCGACGAGTCGCGCGTCGTCGTGCTGGTCGGCACGCTGGAGTACCGGGTCGACAACCTCCGACAGCTCCACGCGGATCAGGAGACGACGATTGTCGGCGCTGACGGCGAGACGATCCTCTCCAGCGGCGACGACGCCCTGAACGCCGACGAGGGGCTCGTCGCCGAACTGGGCGCGTCCCGCGACGGGGCCGCCTTCGAGCGCAACGATGACGAGGTGGCGGCGTACGCCTCGACCGGCGACAAGGAGTGGGTCGCGGTCACCACGGTCCCGACGGCGCAGGCCTTCGCCGCGGGCGACGCGGTCGGCACGAGCGTCCTGACGGTGATCGGTGCCGGGCTGCTCTCGCTCGCCGTCGTCGGACTGGCCCTGAGCCGACAGACGGTCGGGCCGCTGCGGGACCTCCGCGACCGCGCGGAGCGCATGGAGTCCGGGGATCTCTCGGTCGACTTGGAGACGAACCGGATCGACGAGATCGGTCGGCTGTACGGGTCGTTCGGCGCGATGCGCGACTCCCTCAGCACCAAGATCGACGAGGCGGAGTCCGCACAGGAGGCCGCCGAAGCGGAGCGCGAACGGATGGAAGAGCGGAACGACCGACTGCAGTCGACGGCCGACGACTACGGCGAGACGATGCGGGAGGCCGCCGACGGCGACCTCACCGCGCGGATGCGCACCGACGCGGACGACGAGGCGATGGCGGCGATCGCCGAGGAGTTCAACGGGATGATCGCGGAGATAGAGCGGACGTACGCCCGCCTCTCCGCGTTCGCCGACGAGGTCGCCGCCGCGTCCGAGCAGGCGACGGCCGCCGCGGAGGAGGTGGCCGAGACGGCCGACGAGGTCGCCGGCTCGGTCGACGAGATCTCGCAGGGAGCCGCGGACCAGAGCGAGTCGCTGGCCGAGGTGAGCGGCGAGATGAGCGATCTCTCGGCGACGATCGAGGAGGTCGCCTCCTCGTCCGACCAGGTCGCCGAGGCCGCCGCGCGGACGGCGGCGGCGGGCAACCGCGGGCAGGAGGCCGCCGAGGAGGCGATCGACGAGATGGAGACGACCGAGGAGACCGTCGAGGAGGCGGTCGCGGCGATCCACGCGCTCGACGAGGAGGTGAGCGAGGTGGACCAGCTGATAGACCGGATCTCGGAGATCGCGGAGCAGACGAACATCCTCGCGTTGAACGCCAACATCGAGGCCGCCCGCTCCGCCGGCGAGGCCGGCAAGGGGTTCGAGGTGGTCGCCGAGGAGATCAAGGCGCTGTCCGACGAGGTGAAAGATGCCGCGGAGACCGCGGAGTCTCGGATCGACGCGATCCGCGGGCGCATGGACCAGTCGACGGCGGAGGTCGAGTCGACGAGCGACCAGATCGACGACGCCGCGGAGCGCGTCGAGGCCGCCGTCGACGACCTCGAAGACATCGCCGACCTCGCCGACGAGACCAACGACGGCGTCCAAGAGATCTCGGACGTGACCGAAGAGCAGGCCGCCTCCACCGAGGAGGTCGTCTCCATGGCCGACGAGGTGGCGACGATAAGCGAGGAGACCGCCTCCGAGGCGGACACCGTCGCCGCGGCCGCCGAGGAGCAGACCACCTCGCTCGGGGAGGTCTCCGAGTCCGTCTCGTCGCTCTCCGAACGCGCGACCCGGCTCTCGGAGACGCTCGACCGATTCGAGACGGACGCCGACGTCGATCCGGCGGCGGACGAGCGAACGGGTCCGCGCCCCCGCGCGACTGCCGACGGCGGGAGCCGAGAGGCCGAGTAGCGCTGCGCTGGCGGCAGCGTCCGGCAACTTTTAAACGGCCACGCTATTCGGGGCATCCCGGCTTCACGACACGCGGCATACCTACGGGCGAGATGTCAGACGATCGAGCAACTGGCGGAACCGATGCCGACGACTCCGGTCCCGCGGGGGCCGGCGAGGGCGATGCGAAGCGGGCGCGGGACGCGGCGGATCCGATAGCGACTCGGACGCGCGTTCCGCCGGCGTCCGCGGAGGACGAGCGGACCTCCTCGGCTCCGACCGCGACCGACCTAGGCGAGAGCGACCGGGGGACACCGATCTGTCCGTACACGAGAGCGCCCTGACGCCGACCGGGCGAGGGCGCGCGTCACGCGACTCGGACGCCGACGCGACGCTGAAGCGATCTCTCGCCCCCGAAAGGATGCTTTCAAGCGGGCGCTCGCCGAACCGGCACGCATGTACGACGGCCTCAAGGGATTCCGCGACTTCTACCCCGGCGAGCAGTCCGCCCGCCGCGAGGTGACCGACGCGATCGAGGACGCCGCGAGCCGGCACGGCTTCCGCGAGATCGCCACTCCCGCCCTGGAGCGGACGGAGATGTACGTCGACAAGTCGGGCGAGGAGATCGTCGAGGAGCTGTACGCCTTCGACGACAAGGGCGGCCGCGGCGTCTCGATGACGCCGGAGCTGACCCCGACCGTCGCCCGGATGGTCGTCGAGAAGGGCCAGGAGCTGTCGAAGCCGATCAAGTGGATGTCGACCCGGCCGTTCTGGCGCTACGAGCAGGTCCAGCAGGGCCGGTTCCGCGAGTTCTACCAGACGAACATCGACGTGTTCGGCTCCTCGGCTCCCGAGGCCGACGCCGAGGTGCTCGCGGTCGCGGCCGACGCGCTCACGAGCCTCGGACTGACGGGCGACGACTTCGAGTTCCGCGTCTCGCACCGCGACATCCTCGGGGGTCTCGTCCGCGCGCTCGCCGACGACCCCGACGCGGTCGACGCGGAGGCGGCGATCCGCGCGGTCGACAAGCGCGCCAAGGTCGACGACGCCGAGTACGTCGGCCTGCTCTCCGACGCGGGCCTCGCACGCGACACAGCGCGCGACTTCGACGACCTCATTGCGGGCGTCGAGACGGTCGACGACCTCGACGCGATCGCCGAGGCGGGCGACGAGGCGGTTGAGGCGGCGGTCGAGAACCTCCGGAACGTCCTCGCCGCGGCCGACGACTTCGGCGCGGGCGAGTTCTGCGAGGTGTCGCTGACGACCGCCCGGGGGCTCGACTACTACACCGGCGTCGTCTTCGAGTGCTTCGACTCCACGGGCGAGGTGTCCCGCTCCGTCTTCGGCGGCGGCCGCTACGACGACCTGATCGAGAGCTTCGGCGGGCAGCCGACGCCCGCGGTCGGGGTCGCGCCCGGCCACGCGACGCTCAAGCTCCTCTGCCAGCGCGCCGGCGTCTGGCCCGACGAGGAGCTCTCGACCGACTACTACGTCCTCAGCGTCGGCGACACGCGGAGCGAGGCGGCCGCGCTCGCGAACGACCTCCGCGCGCTCGCCGACGACGTGGTCGTCGAGCAGGACGTCTCCGGCCGCTCGTTCGGCTCGCAGCTCGGTTACGCCGACTCGATCAACGCCGAGACCGTCGTCGTGGTCGGCGAGCGCGACTTAGAGAACGGCGAGTACACGGTGAAGGACATGGCGAGCGGCGACGAGACCACGGTTCCGGTCGAGGAGTTCCCGCCCGAAACCGGGCTCCCGACCTACGAGGACTACGAGTAGCGGTCCGGAACGCGGTCCGACCTCGGGCCGCCGTCGTCCCTCAACGCTTTTGGGTCGCGCGCCGGGACCGTGGGGACGATGATCCCGCTCTCGACGGCGATGGCCTCGACCGAGGTCGCCCTCCGGATCGCGGCCGGCGTCTCCCTCATCCTGATCAACGCCTACTTCGTGGCGATCGAGTTCGGACTGACCCGCCTCAGGCAGTACCCCGAATCGGAGATGGACTCGCCGGGGCTGCGGCGAGCGTGGGAGATGACCGACGACTTGGAGTTCTACCTCACCACCTGTCAGATCTGGATCTCGGGTACGAGCATCGCGCTCGGCATCGTCGCCGAGCCGGGGCTCGCGGCGCTTTTCGCCCCGCTGTTCGAGAACACGACGTTCGCGTCCGCCGGTGCCGGCTCCCTCCTCGGCTTCTTCATCATCAACATGGTCCACCTGACCCACGGCGAGCAGACGCCGACGTACCTCGGCGTCGAGCGCTCGAAGCAGGTCGCCGAGTACGGCGCGCGCCCGCTCTACTGGTTCGCGTGGCTCATCTCGCCGCTGATCCGGTTCGGCGACTGGGTGGCCAAGGCGACGCTCCGGCTGTTCGGCGTCGAGATGACCGGTTCGTGGACCGAGGCCGAAGGGGAGGTGTTGGAGACGCGCGCGCAGCTCCGCACCCGCCTCGGGTCGATGATGGAGGAGATCGAACTGCCGGCGGAGCGCCGCGAGGAGGTGCTGAACGCCCTCGACGTGGACCGGGTGACCGCGGCGGACGTGATGACGCCCGCCGACGGGATCGTCTCGCTGACCACGACCGCGTCCGTCGAGGAGAACCTCGATCGGATCCGCGACACCCCTCACACCCGGTTCCCGCTCGTCGGCGGCGATCTGAACGAGTTCGAGGGGATCGTCTACGCGCCGTCGATCGTGAGCCGCTTCGAGGCGCTCCGGTCCGGCGAGGCAACGTTCGCGTCGATCGCCGCCCCGCCGATGACGCTCGCGGCGGACACGAGCGTCAGCGACGCGTTCGACCGGTTTCAGGCGGAGGCGCAGGAGCTCGCTCTGGTGGTCGAAGACGGGGAGGTCGTCGGCCTCGTCACCGCGACCGACGCCCTCGAAGCGGTGATGGGACAGCTCGAAGACCCGCTGGACGCCGGTGACTTATAAAGGACGAGGCGGTGGCGCGCCGCCGAGGCCGCCTCGCGGCCGAGGTGCGCGTGCGAGGGAGTCGGCGCTCCGAAGCGAAGCGGAGGATCGCCGACGCGGCTGGGGCTTCGGCGGTCTCGGTTGTGGAGTTGTTCACGGCGAAAACAGTCACGTATAGCCGAGCGACCGGGGCTTCGGCGGTGTTCACCGTCGCTCCGGGAGTACCGAGTCGCACCCAACTAACCAGCCGTTCGGAACTGCCCCCGCATTCAGATCAGTTCTTGTACGCCTCGCGCAGGAACACCAGCGCCCCGCCCAACATCGCGAGGTTCCCGAAGAAGGCGAGCCGCTCGCCGCTCTTGTCGTCCTCGTCCGCGTTCCAGAAGTCGTGCATCGTCGCGGTCACGACCGTCAGGAAGGCGACCGCCGCGCCGGTCGCGATCCGGGGAAGCCGCCAGAGAACGATGCCGAGGCCGGCGACCACCATCATCCCGGAGGCGAACGGCGCGGCGACCTCGGGCATCGGGACGCCGGCCGACTCGGCGTACTCGACCGTGTCGTCCATGTCGCGGAAGTCTTCGGAGGCTTGGGCGGCGAGGCCGACCCCGAGCAGCGCGCGGCCGAGCCGAGAGGGGGGCCCCGCGGCCGTCGTCGCGCGCCGCGTCGGTCGTCTCCGTGTCGTCGTCGCTCATACGCTTCGTAACGGAGTCGGGCCCTATAAATCGCGGTGGCGGTGCGACCCAGTGGGCCCCTGTCCCGGTCACTCTCGCCCGGTCCGCGCCAGCGGCCGCGTCGTCGCCGTCACTCCCGCTCGATCCGCGAAAGCAGCCGCGCCGTCGCGGCCTCGTCGAAGGCCATCGGCCGCCGCCACCACGGCCCCTTCCCGGAGTCGCTCGACAGGGCGGTCACGATCGGGTTCGCCGCCGTCCCGGCCTCGGGCGCGCTCAGCGGGACGACGCGGTCGAAGAGCCCGGACGCGTCGCCGTCGCCCGCGACGACGACCCGCGCGTCGAACGGGTCCCGCTTCAGGTGCGCGTTCGTCGGCGCGGCCTCGGCGGCGGCCGCGCGCTCGACGACGCCGCCCCCGTCCGCCGAGACGGCCTGCTTGACCCGGATCCCGGCGAACAGAAACGCCCCCCACTCCGACGGGAGGTCGTCGTCGACGGCGACGCCCCGCTCGCGGAGCCACTCCCCGCCGCGGTCGTCCGCGCCCGCGTCGCCGACGCGCTCCTCGCCCGGTCCCCGCCAGTCGCGCGGCCGCAGCGACAGCGTCGCGTAGAAGCACAGCCAGTCGCCCGGGCCAAGCCCCGCGATCCGCCCGGCTTTCACGCCGTGGGGGTCGCCGTAGCTCGCCCGCTCGCGGCCGTGGACGCCCGGAAACTCGGGGTCCGCGTGAACGGGGACCTCCCGGAGTTCGCTCGGGAGCGCGAAGGGCAGGTCGAGGTCCGCGTACGTCGGCAGCGGCTCGTCGACCGCAAACCGCTCGCGCGGCAGCGTCGCGGCCGACTCCGGAATCGGGACGTACGCGAAGGAGCCGTCGGGGTAGACGGGCCCGCGGAACCCGGGGTCGTTCGTGTTCGCGGCGACGTTGACCGCGACGGCGCGGGGGTCGGGCATTAAAATGAGAGCTCCGGGCGAGTTAGTCCGCCGTCGCCGCAGTCGGATCGTGCTCGATCTCCGTCCCGAGCAGGTCGAGGAACTGCGCGATCCACTCGGGGTGGTCGGGCCACGCCTGCCCGGTGACGAGGTTGCCGTCGGTCGTCACGCCGTCGACCCACGAGCAGCCCGCGGCCTCGACCTCGGGCCTGACGGCGGGGTACGCCGTCAGCTCGTAGCCGTCGAGGACGCCCGCGGCCGCGAGGATCTGCGGCCCGTGACAGATCGACGCGACGGGCTTGTCAGCCTCGAAGAAGTGCCGGACCGCGTCGAGCACCTCGTCGTACCCGCGGAGGTACTCCGGAGCCCGTCCGCCGGGGACGACCAGCGCGTCGTACGCCGCGGGGTCGACCTCGTCGAACCCGTGCGTGAGTTCGAAATTGTGCCCCCGCGCCTCCAGATACGTCTGGTCGCCGCGGAAGTCGTGGATCGCGGTCTTGACCGACTCGCCGCCCTCCCGCTCCGGGCAGACCGCGTGGACCTCGTGGCCCACCGCCTGAAGCGCCTGGAACGGGACCATGATCTCGTAGTCTTCGCCGAAGTCGCCGACGATCATCAGTATCCGCTGTCCTGTCATGCGTGTAACACCACGCGATCGTACGCGTCGCACTCTCATAACGATACTGGCGAGCGGTAACACACCACGATCTAACCGCGACAGCTGATCGCGACCGCAACCGTGGTTCGCGGTGGCGCGTGCCTGTGAGGCCGCTCCGCGGCCGAACAGCACGCGCGAGGGACGCGGCGACCGAAGGGAGCCGCGAGGCTGGGGAGGCTGAGGTGCGGTTGCGGTGCGGGCGGGACTCGAAGGGGCAGCCGCGAGGACGCCGCAGGCGACGGCAGCACCGCAGGAACGAGCGCAGCGAGTGACGAGGAGCGCAACGAGCGTGCGGCGTCCTCGCGGCTGGGGCTTCGNGCCGCAGGCGACGGAAGCACCGCAGGAACGAGCGCAGCGAGTGACGAGGAGCGCAACGAGCGTGCGGCGTCCTCGCGGCTGGGGCTTCGGCGGTGTCCGTCACCGATTTCGACTTATAATACGGAACCCTCTCGTCCGACCGATCGATTCACCTCCCGGTAATCGCTACGAGGCGTCCGCAAAACCGTGACGCAACGGCCTATCGGTCCGTCGGGGGCGGCGAGGGGTTCTCGACGTCCGGCGGCTTCAGGTCCCGGCCGAACTCGTCGAACTGATCGAGGTCGTCGGGGAGTTCGTACTCGATCTCGCGTTCGTCCTGGTTGTCGGGGAGCCGCCCGTCCTCCAACTCCTCGGCGGCGGACTCCCAGCCGGGCTTCACGCGGACCGACCGAGCCGGCGACCCCACGACGACGTGGTGATCGGGCACGTCACCCTGAACGACCGACCGCGCGCCGACGACGCTGTTCTCGCCGATCCGGCAGCCGGCCCGGACCATCGCGTCGTAGGTGACGCGGGCGTCGTCCTCGATGATCGTGTGGAAGTTCCGGACCGTGGTCTGGTCGACGATGTCGTGGTCGTGGCTGTAGAGGTGGACGCCGTCGGAGATAGACGCGCGGTCGCCGATCGTCAGCTTCCCGCGGTCGTCGAGGTGGACGCCGTCGTGAATCACGACGTTGTCGCCGACCTCGATGTTGTGGCCGTAGGTGACGGAGATGCCCTTGAAAAAGCGGCAGTTGTCCCCGCACTCGGCGAAGAGGTGGTTGCCGAGCATCTGCCGGAAGCGGAGCGCGAACTCGACGTTGTCGGCCATCGGCGTGGCGTCGAACTGCCGCCAGAGCCACTGGAGGTGTTTCGAGCGCTGGAAGCGGTCCTCGTCTTTCTCGGCGTAGTACTCCGACTCCAGCGTCGCGTTACACGGGTCGTACCCCTGAAGGCGAACGCGCTCGGCCCGCGAGACGGACTCGCCGTCCTGCCACGCCTCCCACGCCTCCCGGTCGCCGTGGAGGTCGACCAGCACGTCGCGGACGACCTCGCAGGTGTCCTCGTCCGAGGAGAGCCGCTCGTCCACCTCGTCGATGAACCCTCGGACCCCGGCCTCGGCACCGTCGGGCAGGGACACGTGTCGCTTTGTCATCGGCCCACCTTCGTCGCCGTGGTTCAAAGGGATTCGGTTGTGCGAACGCGGCGTCAGGGAGCGTCGCCGCCCGCACCTCCCGGCTCGCCGCCGACGCGCCGGTCCCGGTCCGGACCGAGCGCGACGCCGACGACGCTCAGCAGAATCAGGAACAACACCGCGAGCATGAGACCGGTGGGGCCGTACCGAACGGTGAGGTCCGTGAGCCCGACCGCGGCGATCACCGCGAGCAGGAAGGCGATCACGTTGAGCGCGTCGTGGAGGGACTCGTCCATACGCGGTGGAACTCGCCGGTGACGCTTATAATCTGTGAGGCCGGTGTCGCCGGACCCGGCGTCTCGGCGAACCGGCGCTACCGCGTCCCGAGAGCGACCGCGCCCGATAAGTGTCCCGACCGCCAACCGGTGGGTATGCAACACCGCGAACTGGGGAACTCCGGCGTGGAGGTCTCCGAGATCGGCTTCGGCGCGTGGGTCGTCGGCACCGACTGGTGGGGCGACCGCTCGGACGAACAGGCGGTCGGAATGGTCGAGGACGCGCTCGATTCGGGCGTCACCTACGTCGACACCGGCGACGTGTACGGCCACGGCGACAGCGAGGAGATCATCGGGAAAGCGATCGACGGCCGCCGCGACGAGGTGACGCTGTCGACGAAGATCGGCTACGACTTCTACGACAACCCGCAGGCCGGCCACGGCGAACTGCCGAAGGAGCTGAACCGCGAGTACCTCACGGAGGCGTTCGAGGCCTCGCTCGACCGGCTCGACACCGACTACGTCGACGTGCTCCAGCTACACAACGCCAACGTCGACGAGGTCACCCCCGAGGTGCGCGACCTCCTCGCGGAGTGGAAGGCCGATGGCCGCGTCCGCGCGCTCGGCTGGGCGCTCGGCCCCTCGATCGGCTGGCTCGCCGAGGGCGACGCCGCCGTCGAGTACGAGGAGTTCGACGCGGTCCAGACCGTCTTCAACCTCTTCGAACAGGAGCCGGGACGGCACTTCGTGGACAGTATCCGTGAGAGCGGCTCGGACACCTCCGTCATCGCCCGCGTCCCGCACTCCTCGGGGCTGCTCAACGAGCAGGTGACGCCCGACACCGTCCTCGAAGACGGGGACCACCGCTCGCACCGCCCGAAGGAGTGGTACGAGACCGGCTGGGAGAAGGTCGAGGCGATCCGGTTCCTCGAGGAGCCGGACCACGCCGAGGGGACCCGCACGATGGCGCAGGCCGCGATCCGCTGGCTGCTCGCGCACGACGAGGTCGCCTCCGTCACGCCGACGTTCCGCGACGGCGACGACATCGCCGAGTGGAGCGCGGCGAGCGACGTGCCGCCCCTCTCCGAGGCCGAGTACGAGCGGCTCGACGACCTGTACGCCCGCAACTTCGATGTCGACCGCGACGACGGGATGGACGTGCTCCGAACCTCCGTCGACGGCGACGACATCGAGGCCGCCGGGCTCGACAAGCGCGCCGCGTCGTACTGAACGCTGGGCCGACCGCCGGTCGACTCCCAGTCTCGCCGCTCCGACCGACCCATCTCTTTCGCGTCGAAACCGCCGGACAGCGCGGCGTAGTCCGCGTCCCAGAACACTTTCACTCCGCACCGCGTCAGCGCCGCCGCTCCGCGATCGGTCGGGGGTGTTCGGGCCGCAGACGGACGGCGATCGGACCGCGAGCGAACCGTGAGCTAGCCGCGTCGCTGGCGGTCGTGGGAACGGTGGCTCGGTCGAAACCCGTCGTCACAGGGGGCTCGGTGGGGGTAACCGACTCGTCATCGCCACCACACCGACGGTTGCGCGGTCGCGGATATAAATGGCTCGCGACCGGTCCGGAACCCGTTTGAACCCCGGCGACCTCGGAGTCCCCATGCGGGAAGTGACGTTCCGGATCTACCACGCGGGGGAGCCGGAGTGCGAGGTGAGCGCGCGCCACCCGGAGGTCCGGTACCGGTCCGTCTCGTCGATGACCGGGAACGGTCCGGAGCGGAAGCGGATCGCCGAACTCACCGGTCCGTCGGCCGAGATCGAGGCGTTCGTCGAGGAGTTCCGCGAGTTCGACCTGATCGTCTCCGCGGAGCCCCTCGCGCCGATCGAGGGCGGCCACGCGTACGTCGCCCTGACGATCGACGCCGAGGCGGCCGACTGGGAGGGGATCGGCGACCGCTTCTCGCGGATGGGGATCCACTACCGGACGGGGACGACGATCTCCGGCGGCGTCGAGCGCTGGACGGCGTACTTAGAGGGCGACGACGACCTCTCCGCGGTGATGCGCGAGCTCGAACGCGGCGGCAACGAGGTGGAACTGGCGCGGAACGTGGAGCTCGCCTCGATCGAGCGCTCCCCGCAGCTCCCGGCGTCCGGGCTCCTCGACGACCTCACCGACAGGCAGCGGGAGGTGCTCGCGACCGCTATCGCCGCGGGCTACTACGACCACGGCGGCGGCGTGGGCGTCGAGGAGGTCGCGGCCGAACTCGGGCTCGGCTCGACGACGGTGTGGGAACACCTCTCGCTCGCCGAGTCGACGGTGATGAACGCACTGTTCGACCGGTTCGCGGAGGGCGAGCCGGTCACCGCCGCCCGCGAGACGGACCGGTCGGACCTCTCGTAGGTCCGGTCGGTAGTGTTCAGCTAAGCTGATTCAACGCGAAGGTGAAGGATCTGAGCCACTCGTTTGCTGTTTCCGCTTCGGCGTTGCTGAAACAGCTTGAGAAACTGGCAGTTCTGCGTTTTCCCTCACGGAAGATACGTTCGACGCTGTTCCGATATCCATGCCGCTCGTATCTGAAATCGACGCCATGTTTTTCACAAGCTCGGTGAAGTGGGACTGCGCCACCGACGAGAAAGATCGCGTCATCCACGTCGTGTTTGTCGCGGAGTTCTGCGAAAAACAGATCTGCGATCACGTTCGTTCTTGTCGTCTCAAGCGTTGTATGTGGGAAATCGCTTAATTGAGATCGACGGCAGCGGACAGCCAATACGGTTCATCGTTGCGCTGAATCACAGTCTCGTCAACGGCAACGTGATTCGGGCTCCGATCCGATTCCGGCTGCAGATCGCCTTTGTGAACCCAGTTATGAACGGTCGATCGAACTCGATCAACACCGAATACCTCAAGAACCGAAACAGTATCCGAGAGCGGTAATCCTGCCAAATGGAGCTGAATACTGAGCTTCATCGACGGCCGCGGTGTCGCCTCTCGCTTCACAAACTCTGCGTTTATCTCGTCCAAACAGCCGCTGAAGCGCTCGTTTTCGGGCATAGGTCACTTTGAAAACGCACCGCCTCACTTTCGATCCGTATCTGAACACCGCCTCTCAGAACACCCCGGCGATGAACCCGACGCCCATGACGACGAGGACCGCCGCGGAGAAGGCGGGGAGGTAGGGCGCGTACCGCTCGACGCGTTCCTGCGACCGGTGATACCCCGCGACCAGGAGCATCGTCAGGCCGACGATGCCGGCGATCACGGTGAGCGCGTATGCGCTCATCAGTTCGAGACAGCGGTTCGACCCGGCACAGAGCGCGATGATCTCGAACTCCTCCTCGTGGGCGAACCCGAGGACGAACGCGAACCACGCGATGCCGAGGAGCCCCCTGTCGGCGCTCTCCTCGAAGCCGTCGTGCGAGTGCGAGTGACCGCCACCGACGGACGGGAGATAACCCCACAAGCGGGAACCGAGTCCGGGGTCGTGGCCGTGGTCGGCGGACTCACCGTGGTCGTGGCTGTGGTCGTGACCGTGGTCATGATCGCCACCGGACGCGTTGTCGTGTCGATCCGGCGAGCCGTGGTCGCGGTGGTCGTGTACGTCGTCGGAAGCGCCGTGAGAGTGGCCGTGGACGTACTCGCGGACCCCGAGGCCGACGAGCAGGACGCCGGCGACGAGGCTGACCGGGCCGCCGATCCGGACGCCGCCGAGCACCGTGATCGGCTCGTTGACTTGCGTGAGATCGAAATACCCCTTCGCGTAGAAGAAGACGCCCACCATCGCGACGCTGCTGACGAGGTGTCCGACGCCGATGATGAGACTCGCCGCGAACCCGTAGACCCACTTGTTGGTCTGGTCGAGCGCGTACGAGGCGGCGACCGGCCAGCCGTGGCCCGGTTCGACGCCGTGGACCGCGCCGAGCAGAATCGCGCCCGCGAGCGGCCCGAGCAGTTCGCCCGAGAGCATCGTTCGGGTGAGACTCGAGGGCGACCGCGTTTAGCGGTTGTTACTACCGGATCGGGGGGATCGTCATAACGGGGTTCTTGTGGCCCGGCGCTCACCACGAGAGCGTGCGCACGAGCTTCAACATCCCGGACGAGACCGTCGCGGAGTTCGACCGGGTGTGGCGCGACGAGGGAATCGAGAACCGGTCGCGGGCGGTCCGGGAGGCGATGTCGGAGTACATCGAGGCGCATTCCCGGCTCGAATCGACGACGGGCGAGGTCGTCGCGCTCGTGGGCTTCGACTACCGCCACCACGACGTCATCCGGGAGCTCCACGGCGTCCAACACGCGTACCAGGACGTGATCCTCAACACGAGCCACACCCATCAGGGCGAGTGGTGTCTCGAATCGCTGTTCTGCCGCGGAGACGCCGAACGCGTCCGCGAACTGACCTACCGCCTCCGCGACTTCGACGGCGTCCGGCGGGTGAAGGTGATGGTGATCCGGGACGGCGTCGAGTAGGCGACCACGCCCTCGGCGTCGGCTACCGGCTCTCCCGCTGCTCGACCTTGTTCAACTCGATCAGCAGCCGGAAGATCGCCTTCACGAGGTTCGCGTCCACGTCGAACTGCTCGGCGTTCTCGCCCGCGCGCTCCATCACGCGCTCCTCTTGGCCCTCGTCGGTCGTCGGGAGGTCCCGGTCCTCCTTCACGGCCGCGACCGTGTCGGCGACGTAGGTCCGGCGGGCGATCAGTTCCACGATCTCGCGGTCGATGTCCTCGATCTCGCGGCGCAGTTCCTCCAGGCTCATCTCTTCGGGGTTTGGTGTCTCGCTCATTGGTGGGTCACTCGACGGCCGCGCCGTCGTTTCTCGTCGTCGTTCGCCGCAGCGTTCCGGGCCGGTCGCGCCACGCGTCGGCGACCGCGTCGAGGTCGGTCTCGGGGTCGTCGGGGGCCGCGACGGCGACGACGCTCGGCCCGGTTCCCGACAGCGACACCGCCGTCGCGTGGGGCATCGCCTCGACCGCGGGGTCGGCGTCGAAGCCGAGCGCGGCCGAGAAGGCCAGCCCGTTCACCGTCATCGCCTCGCCGTACCGGCCGTCGAGCGCGAGGTCGGCGACGAGGTCGGCCATCGGGGCCACCGCCTCGCAGCGCGCCACGTCGGCGTCCGCGCTGTAGGCCCGCTCCGGCGGGGTCCAGACCAGCGCGTCCCAGTCGACCGGCTCGCGGACGCGCAGTTCGTCCGCGTCGTTGTCGGTGACGGTGACGCCGCCGAGCATCGACGCGGTCGCGTCGTCGAACGCGCCGGTGACCGTGACGCCGGCCTCGCGGGCCGCCCGCACGCCGAGCCGGCACGCCTCCAGTCGGGTCACGTCGATCTCGGGGTCGTCCGGGTCGTCGCCGACCGCGAGCCCGAGCGCGTCGCAGGTCGCGAGGGCGGTCGCGTTGGCGGCCGCGCTGGAGCTCTTGAGGCCGGCCGCGAGGGGCACGTCGCTGTCGGTCCGGACCGTCCCGCCCTCGCCGTCGCCCCAGCGCTCGGTCGCGAGCGCGACGCAGCGCTCGATCAGGTCGGTGTCGGCGTCGGCGTCCTCGGCGATCGTCCCCTCGACGCGGTCGGCCGCGGGGTCGAGTTCGACGGTCGCGCGCGTCTCGACGTCGATCCCGAACGCCGCGCCCGTGCCGGTCGCGAGCGCGTTCAACACGGTCCCGGCACCGAGTGCCGCCGCCCGTCCCTCCATGGATCCACGGCTCGCGAGCGCGGACAAAGAGGTAGCGATCACGGCGAGACTCTCGGCCGGGGATCGCGGAGGGTACCGGAACCCGGCCGGTCAGAGCGGTTCGGCGCGCCGCACCGCCGCGTCGACCGCGTAGCTGCCGGGGTCCGCGCGGGCGTTGCTCCGGCGACTCGGGAACGTGATCTCGGCCGTGAACCGCCTGGATCGAGAGCCGTCGAACCGGTTGTCGGGCGAAAACCGCTCGGTGACGTACTCGAACCCGACGGCCTCGCGCTCGTCCGACCCGGCCGGCGTCGCGTACGCGTCAATCCGGAACTCGACCGTCCCGTACTCGAAGCGACCCGCGTTCTCGACGGTCAGGCGCGCCTCGACCGTCGTCCGGCCGCCGCTCTTCGTCACGTCGAGGACGGTCGCCTCCGTGACGAGCAGTCCCGAGCCGTCGGGACCGACTTCGTCCGGCGCGTCGTCGGCACCATCCTCGCCGCTTCCGGCGTTACTGCCCGAGTCCCCGCCGTCCGCGTCCGAGCCGCCCCCGCCGTCCTCGTCGTCCGTCTGCCCGGCGGCGTCGCCGTCGACGCTCTCCTCCTCGGAAGTCACGAGACAACCGGCGAGCAGTCCGGTCGCGCCGACGGCGAGGACGCCCCGCCGCGACGCGTGCCGGAGGGAAGGGTCCTCGTCGGGAGCGGCCGGGCCCGCGTCGCGGTGACCGTCCGGCTCCGCGTCGGCGTCGCGGGTCATCGCATCACCGTCCCCAGGACGCCGGTCGACGCGCCGACGGCCCCGGACACGAACGCGGTCGCGAGCGTCGGCAGGAGCGCGTCGGCGATCCCGTGCGCCTGCGTCGCGGCGTCGCCCTGCGAGACGACGATCACCGTGACCGCCACCAGCCCGTACGCCAGCGCGCCGAGACCGGTTCCCAACCCGCAGGTCGACGCCGCAGAGACGACGCCCCGAGCGCGCGACCCGACGAGGACGCCGATGACGCCGGCCAGCGGGACCGCGGCCACGAGGACCGTCGCGGTCGCGGCGAGGTACGACTGCGCGACGAACACCGGCCCGAACCGCGCCGTCTCGCCGGTCGCGGCGGTCGCCAGCGCGGCCTCGGCCCAGCCGGTCGCGGCCGCGCCGACGATGCCGACGCCGGCTCCGACGAGCGCGAACACCGCGGCCACCAACCCGATCTCGTTCGCGTTCACGCGCCGGTCACCCACCCGTCCCGCAGTCTGCCGCGCCAGCCGGTCCGCTCCTCCCACGCGTCGCCGGAGAAGCCGGTCGCGAGCAGGAACTCGCCGGCCCGGACGACGTAGCCGTACTGGACGCCGGCGTGTTCGTCGAAGCCGTACCGCTCGCCCTCCGCCTCGCGGTGGTAGAAGCGGTACCAGGCGGTCGGTCCGGGGTCGACCGCGTCCCCCGCTTCGCCCGTCGCGTTGGCGGCCGTGTCGTTCGTCGGCTCGGAACCGTTCCCGCCGAAGTCGGAGCCGGCGAGCGTCGCCTCGGGGTCGATTGCGGCGCGGCCCTCGGTCGCCCCTTCGTCGAGTGCCGTCGAGAGCCGGGCCGCGGCGGTCTCGGCGTCGGGATACCGTTGGACGTGGACCGGGACGCCGTCGAGTTCGCGGGCCCAGCCGCGGAACGGGTCTCGCCGTCGGTTCCCGACGGCAGGCCGGTCCGCGAACGAGACGAACAGCTCCTCGACGCGGTCCGCCGGCTGCGGGATCGGCCCGAGCCGGGCGCGGAGTTCGCGCCGGCGCTCGGAGCCGAACGCGTCGCCGTAGATCCGCGGAACGCGCTCGGGGGCGAGCTCGTCGTCGTACGGGCGGTGCGCGAACGCCGAGAAGCCGCGGCTCGCGACGGCGAGTTCGACGAGCGCTCCGCCCGTGACCCGGCCGCGTTCGGGGTCCTTCGGCGGGAGGGGTGCCAGCAGCCGGCGGAACAGCCGGTTGTGGATCGGGTCCCGGGAGAACGCCGACTCGACGTAGATGTCGGTCCCGATGCTCGAGAGGCCGTCGCGCATCCGGTCCAGCTCTTCGAGGGCCCGGTCGACGTCGCCGCGGGGGGCGAACTCCCGCAGGACCTCGACGTGGGGGTCGACCCGCTCGCGGATCCGCGGGCCGGGCGAGAAGTGGGGTTCGAGCGCCTCGGCCGCGCGGGCGACGGCCTCCTCGCCGGCGGCCGCGACCGCGTCCACCTGGTCGCCCGTGATCGCCGCCTCCTCGTCGACGGTCGCGCGGACCGATTCGACGGTCGAGACCGCCGCGGCGACCGCGTCTTGATAGGTCGCGACCGCCTCCGGGTACTCGGTCGCGAACCACACCGCGTCGTCGACGACCGCGCGCGTCGCCGACGCCAGCGCGGCGTTGAGCGTCGGCGGCTCGCCGTCGGCGTCCGCCGGCTCGTCGGGAGGGCCGTCTTCGGACGGGCCGTCGCCGGGATCGCCGGCGTCGCCCGGGGCGTCGGCGTCCGCGGGAGCGTCGGGGTACTCGACGCCCTCGACGCCGAGACACCCGGCGGTCCCGACGAGGGCGGCACCGACGCCCAGAAGCGTCCGTCGCGTCCGTTCCATGCCACGCACTCCCCGCGGCAGGAACTTAAATGTGGCACGCCGATTCTCGCGGCTGACAGCGCCCGGACGCGCGGCCGTCCGACCGTAGTCCCTCGGAACGACCCGGCGCGAGCCCCGAGCGCGGCCCTTTTGAGGCCGGCACCCCGAGCGACGCGTATGTCCGCGCCAACACGCAGCGACGTGCCGCCCACGTCGATCGGCGTCGACCTCCGCGAGGAGGGCGTCGTCGTCGAGTACCTCGACGGGCGGACGACCCTCTACCGGGGCGTCCCCGAGTCCGCCGAGGGGTCGGTGACCGCGGGTCCCGGCAAGGAGACCCACGTCCTCGTCACCGACCCCACGGAGACCGAGGGCGTGATGACGTACGTGAACGACTACAAGACCGACGACGAGATCCTCGAAGACTCCGGCGTCGGCCGCGTCATCGTCGAGGACGGCGAGCGCGACGAGGTGTTCCCGGGCGTGATCGTCGGCCGCGACGGACAGCGCAACGAGGTCGTGGCCGACCCCGAGATCGCCGGCGGGCGGGTGTTCGTCTTCGTCGAGGACGGCTGGACCGAGGGGAGCTACGAGATCGTCGAGGGGCCGGAGGACGGCCTCGACGCGCATCGCTGAGGCCCCGATATCAGATCGCATCCGATGAGCCTCGCGAAACCGTGGCGCGACCTCGACCGCTCGACGGTCGGGAGCGCGCCGGACCGCTACGCGCTGTACGAACTCGGCGACCCCGACGGCGACACGGTCGGGTTCGGGACCGGGATCCTCCGCGACGAGCTGAAGGAGGCGCTCGCGTACGGCGACGCCGCGAAGGTCCGCTGGGAGTCGGCGGAGTCGGCCGATCACGCCGAACGACTGCTCGCGGAACACGTCGAGGGGTAGTTCACGGGCCACGCGGACGAGCGAGCGACCCCCTCCTTGCGAGAGCGCGGGAACGACCGACAGACGAAAGTCCCGCGGCCGCCGAGGGACGGACATGAGCGACGAGGCCGAGACCGGCGACGACGAGGCCGCGATCGACAGCGGCGAGGAGGCCGCGACCGACGGCGGTGAGGAGGTACTTCGCGCGAGCGACCTCGGCGGCGAGGGGCCGCCGGTGGAGGAGAAGCCCTACAAGATCGTCTTCGAGGCGAACAAGTGCTTCGGAGCGGGGAAGTGCGCCGAGGTCGCGGACAACTGGGTGATGGACGTGGTGAGCGGGATGGCGAAGCCGGAGACGTACTACATCGGCGAGGAGGACTTAGCCGAGAACGTCCGCGCGGCGGAGGCGTGTCCCGCGAAGAAGGAGGCGGGCGTGATCCACGTCGTCGACCGCCGGACGGACGAGGAGATCGCCCCGGACCCGCACGGCGACGGGACGCTCTCGGTCGACTGGTAGGGCGTCCGGCCGGGGTTCCGAAAGGTGTTTCACCCCGCCGCGGGTAGCCGAATCCGCGCGGGGGTGGCTGAGCCTGGCCAAAAGCGGCGGACTTAAGATCCGCTCCTGTAGAGGTTCGAGGGTTCGAATCCCTTCCCCCGCATCGCTGTCGCGAGCACACCGCGAGCGACAGCGCTGAGAATAGAAGGGATTCGAAGTAGGGAGGTCGCGCGCAGCGAAGCGAGCACGTCCGACCGTGGTTCGAATCCCTTCCCCCATACGGAGATCTTACTGGAATTGGGTGTCATGGGATGTTGTTTTCACGTATCTCTTACTGAGTCACCCAATAGGACGAACCTGCTTACAGGACAGGTATTTCGTGTGTGATGTTGGTGATGAGAATGGGATTGCTTCTGGTGCGGTGAATACTCCCGAAGCCCCAGCCGCGAGGACTCGGTGCGCTCGCTGTGCTCCTCGTCGCTCACTCCGTTCGCTCCTGCGGTGCTTACGTCCCGCGCCTTCGCCCTCGCGGCTGCCCCTTCGAGTCCCACCCGCCCCGCACCGCATCGCACCTCGCACCTCCCCAGCCTCGTCGGCGGTCCTCAGCTTCGCTCCGGACCGCCGACTCCCTCGCGCGGCGCTGCTCGGCCGCAAGGCGGCCTCGCAGGCGCGCGCCGCCTCGAGTTCTGCGACGGCGGCCTCGTCCAGACGCTGTTCTGGGCGCGGCTCCCGGGCGACACGCTGATCATCGCCGGGACGGCGATTACATGGCCGACCCGATCCGCAAGCGGTTCGTCCTCCGCGCGTCCGAGGACGATCCCTCGGTCGACGACATGGCTGTCACCGAGGGGATCGCGGGGGACGACTGAGGGGTCGACGCGCCGGCCGCCCGGATCACTCAGTCGCCGAAGCCGTCGGAGCGTTCCGACCACCCCGTCGCGTCCGTCGCGAGGTCGTGTACCTCGCGTCGGATCCCGGCGTAGTTGTCGACGACGTCCTGCGTGGTGACGATCCCCGCCGGGGTCACCCCGTCGACGACGACGAGCTTCTTGACGCCCTCCGATCGCATGCGTTCCGTCGCGGTCCTGAGTGTGGCGTCGGGTCCGACGGTGACGAGCGGGGCGCTCGCCGCCTTCTGTACCGGAATCGTCGACAGCGGGTCGTCGGTGGCGTAGGCGGCGTGGAGGACGTCGCTCTCGGTGAGGATCCCGGCGGGCGTCCCGCCGTCCGTGACGACGACGCTCCCGACCCGGTTGCGGAGCATCCGCTCCGCCGCGTCTCGGACCGCGGCGTCGGCGTCGCAGGTCACGAGGTCCGTCGTCATCACTTCCTCGACGCGCATGGGGTGAGATAGCACGGCGGAGTACTTGTAGGTGACCTCGGCGACGTCGGCGAGGGACGCCGAATCCGCCTCACCCGTGGCGGTCTCCGGCGCTCAGTAGTGCCAGGGGTAGTCCCGGAAGTTCGGCTCGCGCCCTTCCAGGAACGCGTCGCGGCCCTCGGCCGCTTCGTCGGTCATGTACGCCAGCCGGGTCGCCTCGCCGGCGAACACCTGCTGGCCGACCATCCCGTCGTCGGCCATGTTGAACGCGTACTTCAGCATCCGCATCGCGGTCGGCGACTTCCGGGTCATCTCGTCGGCCCACTCCAGGGCCACCTCCTCCAGTTCCTCGTGCGGGATCACCTCGTTGACCATCCCCATGTCTTCGGCCTCCTCGGCGGAGTAGGTCTTCCCGCGGAAGAACACTTCGCGGGCCTTCTTCTGGCCGATCTGCTTCGCGAGGTAGGCGGAGCCGAACCCGCCGTCGAAGGAGGCCACGTCCGGGTCGGTCTGGAGGAACTTCCCGTGTTCCTCGCTGGCGAGCGTCATGTCGCAGATCACGTGTAGCGAGTGGCCGCCGCCGACCGCCCAGCCCGGGACGACCGCGACGACCGGCTTCGGCATGAACCGGATCAGGCGCTGGACTTCGAGAATGTGTAGCCGACCGGCGCGGGCCTCCTTGACGAGCGGGTCGTCCTCGTCGGCCGCCTCGTCGTCGTCGCGGTACTCGTAGCCGGAGCCGCCGCGGACCGACTGGTCGCCGCCCGAGCAGAACGCCCACCCGCCGTCCTTCTCCGAGGGCCCGTTGCCGGTGAGGAGGACGCAGCCCACGTCGGCCTGCTTGCGGGCGTGGTCGAGCGCGGCGTACAGCTCGTCGACCGTGCCCGGCCGGAAGGCGTTGCGGACCGCGGGGCGGTCGAACGCGATCCGGACCGCGGGGACGTCGACGGCGCGGTGGTAGGTGATGTCGTCGAACTCGTCGGTGACGGGCTCCCACGCGTCGGGATCGAAGATCTCCGAGACCATGCCCGGACGTACGCCCGGGCCGCTCATAAACGCCGCCGGATCGGGCGAACGGGGAGGGCTACCGGTTCGAGCGCGGTCCCCCGCGCCGGCGCGCGACGAGGACCGGGAGCCGGGACCAGCGGCGGGGGCGGACGCCGGGGGCGCGGTCCGTCCGCCGAGACGTGTCAGTCGTTCTGCGCGTGCGCACCCTTCGGATGCCCCTTGTGCTGGAGGTTCCGATTGTCGCGTTCCCGCGTCGCGGTCGCGGGGATGACCTCGCGGCTCGGGTCGATCTCCGACCGCGGCATCCCGGTGTAGCCGTGGTCGGGGTGTTCGGAGCAGTGCGCCATCGCGTCGTGCGAGCCCTCCCACGGGCCCTCGTCACAGCCGTCCGCCGTACAGACGAACACTATATCCTCTGACATGCTGATCGGGGGTTCCCGACCGGTGTATAAAAATCTCGCACCGAAATTATCAGAGTTGATTTCGGTTGGTGCCCCTCGCCCCCGATCCGCAGCGCGTCCCGCGGTCAGTCGCTGACGGCGGGCGCGCCGAACAGTTCGACGCTCGTCCCGGCGTGGCGGCAGTCTTCGAGGGCGTGTTTGGCCGCGAACCCGGCCTCGTGCGCGGAGGCCCCCTGCCCGACCCCGACCTGTAGCTCGATGTCGACGTCCTCCTGGACGTGGTCGACCGCCGCCGAGAACGCCGTCTCGGGCAGGTCCGGGCAGACCGCCACGACGTTGTCGCCGCCGACGAAGAAGGAGAGGGCCCCGTGCGCCTCGCGGAGGTGGCGCATCAGCGAGCCGTACGCCCGTTCGATGTTGATGAACGTGTCGAACTCGTTGAGTCGGTCGGTGTACTTCCCGGTCGCGTTGACCACGTCGAAGTGCGCCACCTGGAGGTCCGACCGGTTCGTCTCCGAGAGGTACTCCCCGGCGAGCACCTCCGTGCGACTCTCGTCTTGGGCGCTGCCCGCGGTCTGGAGCCGCCGGTTCGCGGCCTCCAGCGCGTCGACGGGACGCTCGGCGACGGCGGTCCCGAGGCTGACGCTGACCGGATAGCGGTTGCCGATCGACTCCTGAAGGGTCGCGTGGGCCGCGCCGTCGACGCCGTTCGTCACCGCGATCATGTTGTCGAATCTGGTGAAGAAGACGTAGGCGTCGCGGTGGCCGAGGAACTGCGCCACGTCGGCGAAGAGGCGCGACTGGAGCGTCTGGAGGTCCATCTCGCGGCGCGGCTCCGGCGTCGTCGTCCACGGCCCGTAGTTGTCGATCTGGACGAGGGTCACCTGGGTCGTCGTCACAGTGGACACCGGTACGGAACGCTGCCGCTTTACCCTTCCGTTATCCCGAAGATGGAACTGGTACCGAGTTCGTGATTCGGTTCGGGTCGGCGATCGTCGCCCGCGGCGGTCGTCCGGCGGGAGCCCGAGTCGTCCGACGCGGATCCGGGCGCAACCCCTACGGCCGTGGCGCGCGCAGTCCCGGCATGGAATTCAGCGGTGCCGTCCTCGACGTCGACGGTACGGTCGTGCGCGGCGACGAGCCGATCCCGGGCGCTCCCGCGGGGTACCGCCGGCTCCGGGAGGCCGGGATCGAGACGCTGTTCGTCTCGAACAACCCGACGAAGGCACCGCCCGCGTACGTCGACCGCCTCGGGGCGGCGGGGTACGACGTCGACGCCGACCGCGTCTTCACCGCGGGCAGCGTGACGACGCGGTACCTCCGGCGACACCACGCCGACGACGATCTGCTCTGTGTCGCCGATCCCGGACTGCTCGACCAGTTCGAGGCGGCGGGGCTGTCGACGACCGACGACGTCGACGCCGCCGACGCGCTGGTCGCCTCGATCGACCGCGAGTTCGACTACGAGGACCTCTGTACGGCGCTGTGGGCCTTGGAGCGCGACATCCCCTTCATCGGCACCGACCCCGACGTGGTGATCCCGGCTCCCGAGCGCGACGTGCCCGGGT
Source organism: Halorubrum tebenquichense DSM 14210 (assembly GCF_000337415.1). Classification (GTDB taxonomy): domain Archaea; phylum Halobacteriota; class Halobacteria; order Halobacteriales; family Haloferacaceae; genus Halorubrum; species Halorubrum tebenquichense. The sequence continues at coordinate 44,923 of NZ_AOJD01000075.1, forward strand.
CCGGCGCTGTGATCCACGCGATCGCCGGCGTCGCCGAGCGCGACCCCGACGCCGTCCTCGGGAAGCCGTCGGACACCGCGATCGAGATGGTCCGCGAGCGGCTCCCGTACCCGCCGGAGGAGTGTCTCGTCGTGGGCGACCGCCTCGACACGGACATCGCGCTCGGCGAGCGCGCCGGGATGACGAGCGTCCTCGTCCGCTCCGGCGTCACCGACGCGGACGACCTCGCGGCGTCCGCGGTCTCGCCCGACTACGTCCTCGACCATCTCGGCGAGATCGACCGCGTCATCGGGTGAACGCTGGATTCGCTGAGCGTTTCACCTCCGCCGCGTGGACAACAGTTATATGCCAGCGACCGCTTCGCTCACACATGAGTGTGGTTGACTCACACGAAGACGGGACCGGGGACGACGAGGAAGATCCGGAGGCGTCCGTCCGCGTGCTGGAGGGACACGCGGTCCAGTTCAACGAGTACCGGTACTGACGGCATCCTGACGGCGTCTGTTCGGCATCCGCCGGGCGGAGTCCGCCCGGCTCGACCGCCCGACGGCTGTCGGGACCGTTAAGTGGTCGTCGCGGGTAGCCGGGGGTGTGATACGGAGGGTCCGACGCGAGAGTGTCTTCGCCGCGGTGGCCGCCCTCGCGGCCCTCGCACCGACGCTCGGCGACGCCGCCGCGGTGCCCTTCTTCGCCGTCGCCGGGGCCGCCTTCTTCGGCGTCCGCGACGGCGAACTGTTCGAGACGCTCGCCCTCCCGGGCGACCGCGAGGAAGAACGCCTCTACGGGCTCGTCTCCTTCGCGCTCGCCGGCGGAGGGCTCGCCCTCTTCGCGTCGCTGCCGCGCGCGTTCGGGCGCGTCCCGCTTCCGTACGAGGCGTTCGCGGCCGCGACGCTCGCAGTCGCCGCCGGCCGCCTCGGCCGGACGCTCCTCTCCCGCGAGACGAGCGACGAGTTCACGCTCGTCGCCGGCTACGTCGCCGCCGGGACGGCCGCCGCCCTCGCTGGGCAGGTCGCGGTCCGCCTCCAGACCGGCGCGCCGGTCGACGGCGCGACGGTCCCGCTCTTGACGTTCCTCGCGGCGGCGGCCGCGCTGACGGCCGCGCTCGTCCGCTCGTTGGTGTTCTCGCGGGACGCCCACATCACCAGCGTCCTCGTCGCGTTCGCGACGTGGGGGTTCCTCGCCTTAGAGCCGACCGTGGGCGCGCCGCTCATCGCCGTCGGCCTCGCGGTGACGGGCGCGCTCGGCTACGTCTCGTTCGCCATCGGCACCGCCTCGGTGGCCGGGATGCTCACGGGCGTCGTCTCGGCGCTGCTCGCGGTCGTCCTCGGCGGCGTCGGCTGGTTCCTCACGCTCATGTCCTTCTACGCGATCGGCGGGCTGGCCTCGAAGTACCGGTTCGACGAGAAGGCGGAGCGCGGGGTCGCACAGGAGAACGAGGGCGCGCGCGGCACCGGCAACGTGCTGGCGAACTCCGCGGTCGCGCTCGCGGCGGTCGTCGGCTACGCGGCCGCGCCCCACCTCGCGCTCCCGGCCGCGCCGCTCGGCTTCCTGTTCGCCGGCGCGACGGCGACCGCGATGGCCGACACCCTCTCGTCTGAGATCGGCGGCCTCTTCGACGGGCCGCGGCTGGTGACGACGCTCCGGCGCGTCGAGCCCGGCACCGACGGCGCGATCACCTGGCAGGGCGAACTGGCCGGGCTCGTCGGCGCGCTGCTCGTCGGCGCGCTCGCCGCCGTCGGGGCTCCCCTCTTCGACCCGGTCGTCTCGGGGGGCGTCGCCGCAGCCGGGGCCGTCGTCGCCGCGGGCGTCGCCGGGATGACCGTCGACAGCCTCCTCGGGGCCCTGATCGAGGGCGACCGGGTCGGCAACCAGGCCGTGAACTTCCTCGCGACGCTCGCCGGCGGGGCCGTCGCCGTCGCGCTCTGGGCGGTGGTGTGAGATGGCGGGCGACGACGCAGACCCCGACTCCGGACCCGACGAGCCCGACCCCCGAGTCCGCCCCGGTCGTCCCGGCGACGCCGACCGGATCCGCGAGCTCCAGTCGTACCTCCGGCAGCCGAGCCCGGACCTCTTGGAGTACGGGCTCGCGGTGGGGGCCGCCCGCGTGAGCGTCGCGGACCGCCGCGTCGTCGGCTACCTGCTCCCGGTCGACGGGCCGAACCGCCGCGGCGTCCACCTCGCGGAACTCGTCGTCGCGCCCGCGTTCAGGCGCGAGGGGCGGGGGCGCGCGCTGCTCCGCGCGGCGATCGCCGACGCCGACGGCCCGGTGACGCTCCAGGCCCACCCCGACAACGACGCCGCGCTCGCGCTGTACGAGTCGCTCGGCTTCGAGGTCGTCGAGCGGCGACCGGACGCGTACGCCGACGGCGACGCGCTCGTGTTACGACGGGACCCGGACACGTAGCGGTCGCGGGGCGGCCCGCCGTCGATGCGTTCCCGACCGGTGGCCGCAGACACAAGGACTATTCGAGCGCCACGCCTCCGGACAGCCATGAGTGACGCCGACGCGGAGGCCGAGCCGATCGACGTCGACTTCGGCGAGGACGGGCTGGTGCCGGCGGTCGCGCAGGACGCCGACTCCGGCGAAGTGCTAATGTTGGCGTACGTCTCGCCCGAGGCGCTCGAACGCACCCGCGAGACCGGCGAGGCCCACTACTACTCCCGGTCCCGCGAGGAGCTGTGGCACAAGGGCGGCTCGTCTGGCCACACCCAGTCGGTCCGGGAGGTCCGGGTGGACTGCGACGCCGACACCCTGCTGTACCTCGTCGAGCAGGAAGGCGGGGCCTGCCACACCGGCCACCGCTCGTGTTTCCACCGGACGATAGACGGCGAGAACGTCGGTGAGCGCGTCTTCGACCCGGACGAGGTGTACTGACCGATGGCGGACGGGGACGGCGGGACGGGGAGCGCCCGGGCCGCCCGCGGCGACGCCGAGAGCGACGCCGACGACCCCGTCGCCGAGGCGGGGGAGGCGGCCGCGCGGCTCCGCGAGCGCTACGACGAGCTCCGGCGGGTCGAATCGCGGATCGACGGGTACGGCCGAGACCGGGTCGAGGCCGCCGCGGACGCCTACCGGCTGGCGCACCGCGTCCTCGACCGCTACGAGGAGGACGCGGTCGGCTCCGGCGACTTCGAGTCGTACGTCCGGTTCCGCGGCGAGTTCGGCGAGGCGGTCGACGTCGGCGACGAGGTCCCCGCCGGCGACGCCTTCGAGGCGGCCGACGAGGCGGTGGACAAGCGCCGGCTCTCCGAGGGGGACATCGCCGCCGCCCGCGAGGCGCTGGAGCCGGCCGGCGAGTTCGTCGACCTCCTGGAGGCGTACGACGACGCGGTCGACGACTACCGGGCGGCCCGGAAGGCGGCCCGCGAGGCCCGCAAGCGACTGGAGGCGCGGCTCGACGGGCTCCGCGAGGTGGCCGAGATGGCCGACGCCGACCTCGACGCCGACCTCTCTCGCCTCCGCGGCCCGATCGAGGCGTACGACGAGGCGGTCCGGGAGGCGTTCCGCGAGTTCTTCAAGTCGGCGTCCGCCCGGGAGGTGTTCGAGTTCCTCGACCGCGCCGACGGGACGCCGTTCGTCGACGTCGACGTGCCGCCGACGGACCTCGCGGAGTACGTCGAGACGCACGCGGCCGGCGAGGAGCCGCCGGCGACCCTGCTGGAGTACGCCGACTACACGAACTCGAAGCTCGAACACTACGTCGACGACCCGGGCGCGCTGCGGACCGCGGTCGCGGTCCACCGGACCTACCTCGAACGGCTCGACGGCGAGCCGCTGACGCTCGACTGGCCGCCGAAGCCGGGCGACGAGCTCGCCTACGAGATCGATGAGCTGGTCCCGCTCGTCGGGCGGATCGCCGACGACGAGGTCGTCGCGACGCTGCGCGAGGTGCGGGAACTCGCGCGGAGCGACGGGTACGAGCGGCTCCGGCGCGCGGCCGAGGTCCGCCACGCGCTCGACGACCCCGATCTGGCCCTGATCGAGCGCGGCGAGGCCGACGAGCGGGTCGTGACCGCCGAGGAGACGCGCTCCGTCGTCGACGACGTGCTGGCGGAGACGGAGCGGGACTGAGCCGGACGGGACCCGTCGCCCGGGGCAGAGCGGGGCGGGGCCGGCCGGCGCGGCCTCGCCGGGGCAGAGTGCGGATTTTTAAGCCCCGTCGCGGCCGAGCGGAGGTATGACCCGATTCGACGCCGCGACCGAGGACGAGCGGCTGAAGCTGTTCGCCGACGCCGCGGCCGCGCACCGCGCGCGCTCCGGCGACGTGATGACCGTCGACGTCGACCCCGACAGCGACGACACCGAGGGCGGCGAGGTCCCCCCGTGGATCCAGCTCGCGGGCACGGAGCTGATACTTGACTGTACCGACGAGGAGCTCGAACGCCTGAAGGACCTGCTCGGGGAGTTCCCCGAGTTCCGAATCGACGAACTGGTCAGCCCCGAGGAGGCCGAGGGGACCAACGCCGTCGTCACCGCGCGGTCGGACGCGAACCGCGTCGCGGGGTTCATGGAGCGCGCCTTCCGCGAGGTGTACGAGCTCGACGAGGCGTACAAGGCGTGGGTGACCGCGGTCTGAGAGCGGTCCCGACGACCGCCCCGCCCGACGGTCACTTCGCGAAGTAGCTGGTGAAAAAGCCCGAGAGGAAGGAGCTGACGGCGACCGCGACGAGGAGGTCTGTCGTGTCGTGGTCCCCGTCGCCGGCCGCGAGCCAGGTGACTGCGACGCCGATGCCGAGCGATATCACGCCGTTCGCGGTGTCTGCTTTGAGACCCATGCGTTCCGTTGGCGGCGGACGGATAAAACCGATGTGGCGCTCTCGACCCCGGTCCGGTCGGCGGTCGGCCGCGGCGGCCGCGCTCGCCGGAGTCAGTGGAAGCCGCGGTCGACGTCGTCCTCGTCGATCAGGTCGTCGAGCTCCGAGGTGAGCAGCTCCTCGGCCGCCTCGAAGGTGTCCGACAGCTCGTCGAGCTCGTCGGGCCGGTCGTCGAACTCGTACTCCATCGGGCCGAAGGCGGGCGACTCGACCGCCTCCATCACGTCCTCGAAGAGGTGGTCGGGGTCTGTCGGCGCTTCGGCGTGGACCCGCAGCGTCTCCGTGAGCCGCGTCGCCATCTCCTCGGCGTGCTCCTCGTCCTCGGGGGCCGACCGAACGGCGAACCGGCCGTCGCTGTCGGCGTCCGGCAGGAGCGGGTCGAGCTCGTCGTCGACCTTGCGGGCGACGCGCGTCCCGACGCCGCGGAGGTCGCGGGGGTTCTTCGCGTACGTCTTCAGGTGGTAGAGTCCGACACTCGGGTGGCCGAAGTAGAGGTCCTCGCCGAGCCCCTCGCGGCGGGAGCCGGCGACGGCGCGCCAGCCGTCGGGGTCGGTCGAGTCGCTCGCGACGTCCGCGAGGATGTCGTCCCAGTCTCGTACGCGCATGTCGGTCGACGTGTCGGCCGCGCGAGCGCAAGAGCGTGTCGGTGGCGGCCGCTTACTGGTACGCCTGCATCCCGGTGAGGTCCTCGCCGAGGATCAGCGTGTGGATGTCGTGGGTGCCCTCGTAGGTGTACACCGTCTCCATGTTCGCCATGTGGCGCATCGGCGAGTAGTCGGCGGTGATCCCGTTGCCGCCGAGCATCTCGCGGGCGATCCGCGACTGGTCGCGGGCGGTCCGGACGTTGTTCCGCTTGGCCATCGAGACGTGCTGCGGCCGCATCTCGCCCGCCTCCTTCAGGTCGGCGAGCCGGTGGGCGAGCAGCTGCGCGAGCGTGATCTGCGTCGCCATCTCCGCGAGCTTCTCCTGTTGCAGCTGGAAGCCGCCGATCGGCTTGCCGAACTGCTCGCGGTCGGTGGCGTACTCGCGGGCGACCTCGAAGCAGTCCGCGGCCGCGCCGACCGCGCCCCACGCGATGCCGTAGCGGGCCTGCGTGAGACACGACAGCGGCCCCTTCATCCCGGAGACTCCGGGGAGGCGGTTCTCGGCCGGGACGCGGACGTTCTGGAGGCTGATCTCGCCCGTGATCGACGCCCGGAGGCTGAGCTTCTCGTCGATCTTGTTCGTCGTGACGCCGTCGCGGTCGGTCTCGACGAGGAACCCGCGGACGGGCGTCCCCTCCTCGCCGTGGTCTTTCGCCCACACGACCGCGACGTCGGCGATGGGGGAGTTCGTGATCCACGTCTTCGAGCCGTTCAGGACGTACTTGTCGCCGTCCGGCTCGGCCATCGTCTCCATCGCCGAGGGGTTCGACCCGTGTTCCGGCTCGGTGAGCCCGAAGCAGCCGACCGCCTCGCCCGCGCCGAGCCGCGGCAGCCACTCCTCCTTCTGCTCGTCGCTACCGAACGCGTGGATCGGGTACATCACCAGCGCGCCCTGGACGCTCGCCATCGAGCGGAGCCCGGAGTCGCACGCCTCCAGTTCCCGCATCAACAGGCCGTACGCCCGCTCGCTCACGTCAGGCAGGCCGTAGCCGTCGAGGTTCGGCGCGTAGAATCCCATCTCGCCCATCTTCGGGACGAGCTCCGTCGGGAACGTGCCGTCGATCCAGTGGTCCCCCATGTCCGGCACCTCGCCGTCGATGAACGAGCGGGCGGAGTCGACGAGGAGGCGCTCCTCCTCGGACAGGGTCGACTCCATGTCGAAGTAATCTAGCATACCAACGCTTGCGTTGCCAAGGATAAATAAGTATATTCCCGCCTGAGCGCTCAGAACCCGTCGGTCCCGCCGAGGCGGTGCTCTTCGACGACATCCATGTCAAGTTCGATGCCGAGGCCGGGCGTCTCCGGCACGGCGATGCGACCGTCCTCGATCAGGGGCTCGTCGCGCGCCAGCAGGTCATCCCACCAGTCGACCTCCAGCGCGTGGTACTCCAGCAGGTCGAAGTTCGGCGTGGCGGCACCGAGGTGGACGCAGGCCATCGTCCCGACGGGGCTACAGACGTTGTGCGGGGACATCGGGATGTAGTTCTCCTCGGCGCGGTCGGCGATCCGCATCGTCTCCGTGAGCCCGCCGACGGTCGCCGGGTCGGGGGTGACCACGTCGACGCCGTGGTCGTAGATCAGGTCCGACAGCTCGAACACGCGGAAGCGGTTCTCTCCGGTGGCGACCGGGGTCCGCGTCGCGCTCGTCACCTCCTTTTGCGCCGCCATGTTCTCCGGCGGGATCAGGTCCTCCAGCCACATCAGGTCGAACTCCTCAAGTTGGTGTGCGAGCCGCTTCGCGCTCTCGACGGAGTAGTCCCAGTGGCAGTCGAAGGCGAGGTCGACGTCGGAGCCGATCTCGTCGCGCACGGCCGCGACGATCTCGCGTTTCTCTCGGATCGCGGCGTTCGTCAGCCGCCCGTTGTACGGGTCGTTCTCGTTGTCGGCCGGGAGGTCGAGGTCGAACTTCAGCGCCGAAAAGCCCATGTCGGTGACCCGAGCCGCCTCCGCGGCGTACGCCTCCGGGGAGTACGCCTCGGCGTCGGCGTAGGCGGTCGCGCCGTCCTCGACCGCGTACGCCTCGCCGGCGTGGCAGTCGCAGTAGAGCCGGACCTCGTCGCGGTACTTCGAGCCGAGCAGCTGGTAGACGGGGAGTCCGAGGATCTTCCCGGCCGCGTCCAGCAGCGCGATCTCGATGCCGGAGGCCGCGGTGACGACCTTCCCGGTCGTGCCGCCGTGGCCCGACATCTCTTGGAGGACGTAGCGGACCAGCCGCTCGACGTCGAGCGGGTTCTCGCCGACGAGGAACCGGTTCGTGTACTCGACGAGCTCCGGGACGCCGCCGCCGCGGTACGCCTCGCCGATCCCGGTGACGCCCGCGTCCGTCTCCACCCTGATCAGGTTCCACTCGAAGTTCCCCTCGACGACGCAGGCGTCGAGGCCGGTGATCCGCACGTCTCGGTCCGGGTCGCGAGTGTCGATCTGGCCCGAGTAGTCTCTCATGGGTGCCTCGATCCCGTGTCGGCGGTCGGTCGGCCGCGAACGTCGGCGGCGCGTCTCTGGTCGGTGAGCGTCCGGTCGGAGAGGCGGGCGAGCGACCCCGGCGGCGGCTCGGTCGAGGCCGACTCGGTTTCGGTGATCCGCATGCGTGGTGCGGTGTCACACGGATACAAGTAAACCGCTGTATCGGCAATGCTCCCGGGGGTTCCGTCGGGCCGGGTGGAGCGACCCGCAGTTTTTGTATCGTCGCCGCGAGGGGCCCGCATGGAGTTCCCCGATCGCTCCGCGGTCGACGACCTCATCGATCCGCAGCCGCTCCCCGAGTTCGCACGGGTCCGGTACGAGCCGGAGACGCAGCGGCTCGACGACCCCGTCGGAGCGGCGCGCGAGGCGGTGGACGCGCTGGATCTGGACGGGCTCGACTCGGGCGCGACCGTCGCCGTCGGCGTCGGCAGCCGCGGGATCGACCGCGTCGACGAGGTCGCGGCGGCGGTCGTCGAGCGGGTCGCCGAGCGCGGCCTCGACCCGGTGGTGGTGCCCGCGATGGGCAGTCACGGCGGCGCGACCGCCGAGGGACAGCGGGAGGTGCTGGCGTCGCTCGGGATCACCGAGGCGTCCGTCGGCGCGCCGATCGACGCGCGCATGGCGGCCGCGGAGCTGGCGGCTGTCTCGGTCGGCGACGCCGACCTCCCGGTGTACTTCTCGGAGGCGGCGCTCGCGGCCGACGCGGTCCTCGTCGTGAACCGCGTGAAGGCCCACACAAACTTCACCGGGGCGATAGAGAGCGGGCTCGCGAAGATGACCGTCGTCGGGCTCGGCAAGCAGCGCGGCGCGAAGTCGTTCCACTCGACGGCGATCGCCGAGGGGTACGTCGAGGCGCTGACGGCCGCGCTCGACGTCATCGAGCGCGAGACCCCGATCGTCGGCGGGATCGCGCTCGTCGAGAACTTCGAGGAGGAGATCGGACACCTTGAGGCGGTCCCCGCCGGCTCGTTCCTCGACCGCGAGCCGGAGCTGCTGGAGCGGGCGTACGACGAGATGCCGACGCTGCCCGTCGACGACGTCGACCTGCTCGTCGTCGACGAGATCGGCAAGGAGATCTCGGGCGCGGGCATGGACACGAACGTCATCGGCCGCTACCGCGTGCTCAACGCGCCCGACCCGGAGACACCCGACGTCGACATCATCTACGTGCGGGGGCTCACGGACGCCACGAAGGGGAACGGGAACGGGATCGGGCTCGCAGACCTCACCCGGCGGGCGGCCGTCGGCGACCTCGACCTGACGAAGACATACGCGAACGCGCTCACCAGCGGGTCGCTCGCGAAGTCGAAGCTCCCCGTCGTGGCACCCGACGACGAGTTCGCGCTCCGGACGGCGCTGGCCGCGCTCGGGGGGTACGACCCCGAGACGGTGCGGGTCGTCTGGATCTGCAACACGCAGGACCTCGGGGAGTTCCTGGTCTCGGACGCCGTGGTCGAGGACCTCCCGGCGGCGGCGAGGGTGGTCGGCCGCGAGGCGGTGACGTTCGAGGGCGGGACCGCGGCGCTCGACGAGCCGATCGGCGGCGGACCGGAGCCCTGAGACGCTCGGGGGACCGGTTTCGGACCCCGAACCGGGCTCCACCGGCTCCCGCCGGTTGCCTGCAGGAAAACGTTTTCACGCCGGCCTCGGGACGGGAGAAACATGGACCTAGGGATCGACGGGAACGCGGCCCTCGTCACGGCGTCGTCCAGCGGACTCGGCAAGGCATCGGCGAAGGCGCTCGCGCGGGAGGGCGTGAACGTCGTCATCAACGGCCGCGACGAGGAGCGGCTGGCGGACGCGAAAGCGGAGGTCGAGGCGGTCGCGACGGGCGAGGTCGTCGCCCACTCCGCCGACCTGACGGACGCGGACGAGATCGCGGCGCTCGTCGAGGCGACCGTCGACGAGTTCGGCACGATCGACCACCTCGTGACGAGCGCCGGCGGCCCGCCGTCGGGCGCGTTCCTCGACACCGACGACGAGGACTGGCAGCACGCCTACGACCTGCTCGTGATGAGCGTCGTCCGGCTGGCGCGGGCGTCGTATCCCCACCTCAAGGAGGGCGACGGCGGGACCATCGTCAACATCACGTCTCGCAGCGTGAAGGAGGCCCTCGACAGCCTCGTCCTCTCGAACGCGGTCCGGATGGGCGTCATCGGACTGGAGAAGACGCTCTCGAAGGAGTTCGCCCCGGAGGTCCGCGCCAACGCCGTCCTGCCGGGCCCCCACGAGACGAGCCGGATCCGCGACCTCGTCGAGGCCGCCGTCGAGCGCGGCGAGTACGACTCCTACGAGGAGGGGCTCGGCGACTGGGCGGGCAACCCGCTCGACCGGATCGGCGACCCGATGGAGCTCGGCGACACCGTCGCGTTCCTCTCGTCGCCGAAGTCGGGCTTCGTCAACGGCACCGCGCTACCGATCGACGGGGGGGCGACCGGAGCGAACCTATGAGGCCGGTCGCGTTCGACGAGGCGGAGAGCTACGAGCCCGACGAGGGGTGGCGGCGCGTCTCGATGGCCGGCAGCGACCGGTTCTCCTTCGAGTGGTTCGAGAAGCCGCCGGGACACAGCTCGCCGACGCACGACCACGAGAACGAGCAGGTGTGCCTCTGTCTGGAGGGCGAACTCACGGTCGCGACCGAGGGCGACTCGGTCACGCTCGAAAAGAACGACTCGGTCCTCCTGGAGTCGAACGAGCCCCACCGCGTCGAGAACACCGGCGACGAGCGCGCGGTCGGCCTCGACGTGTTCGCGCCCGGCCGCTCGTTCGACTTCTGGACGGACCGCGAGGAGTGAGATGAACGGAGGGAGCCAGCGATGAAGTACCTCGCACGCACGGCGACCGGCGACCCGCTGCTCGGCGACGAGGAGGGGTACGTCCCCCTCGGCGCGGTCGAACCGGACGCGGAGCGCGTCCGCGACGCGCTTCCCCGAGCGGCCGCGGGGACGCTCGGCGACGCCGCCGACGCGACCGCCGACCCGGTCCCCGCAGAAGACCTGTCGTTCGGCGCGCCGCTCGCGTCGTTCGGGAAGCTGTGGGGGATCGGCCTGAACTACGAGGAGCACGCCGGCGACCTCGACGAGCAGCGCCCCGCGGAGCCGGCGAGTTTCATGAAGCCGTCCTCGGTCCTGACGGGACCGGGCGGGCCGATCCGGCTGCCGCCGGAGTCGCAGAGCGAGCGGGTGACCGCCGAGGCGGAGCTCGCGGTCGTGATGGGGCGGACGTGTCGGAACGTCGCCGAGGACGGGGTCGAGGACGTGATCGCGGGCTTCCTCCCCGTGATCGACATGACCGCGGAGGACGTGCTCCAGCGGAACCCGCGGTTCCTCACGCGGGCGAAGAGCTACGACACGTTCCTCGTGCCCGGTCCCGCGATCGCGGTGCCGGAGGGGCCGCTCGACTTGGCGGGGCTCTCGGTGCGGACCGAGGTCAACGGGGAGGTGCGGGCCGAAAACGAGATCCGGAACATGCTGTTCCCGCCGGCTGAGATCGTCTCGTTCCACTCCGACGTGATGACGCTGGAGCCGGGCGACCTGTTCAGCACGGGGACGCCCGGCGCGGCCCCGATCGACCCCGGCGACGAGGTGCGGGCGGTCGTCGAGTCGGTCGGGTCCGTCGGCGCGCCGGTGACGCGGTAGGCCGTCGACGCACCCACCGACAGCGTTTTTCGCCGCGGCCGCCGAGCGGGAGCGTGAACCTTCGGGGGCCGATCGTCTCCGTCGGGGAGGCGCGGACGGTGTCGACGTCGTACGGCGAGCGCGACTGCCGCGAGGTGCGCGTTCGGCCCGACCGCGGCGCGGGCGAGCCGGTCGACGTGACGCTGTGGGGGAAGTGGACGGAGACGGCGGAACACGCCGAGACCGGGATGGAACTGCTCGTCACGGAGACCGAGGAGGACGAGTACCGCGGCGAGGTCGGGTACGCGACGACCGACGAGTCGTGGGTCGTCCTCGAACCCGACTTCCTCGTCGACGTGACCGGGATCCGGTCGTGGGTGCAGTGCCCGCGGATGTACTACCTGAACAAGCTCTCCGGGATCCCGCTCAACTACCCGGTGGTCAAGGGGACCATCGTCCACGAGGTGTTCGGCGACCTGCTGCGCGGGGTGGACCTCGAAGCGTCCATCGCCGACCGCGTGGACGAGGCCGGGCTGGAGCTCGGCCTGCTCGGGTACGAGCGCGAGGAGGTCGAAGACGAGGTGCGCCGCAACGCCGCGGCCGTCGAGGGGTGGCTCGCCCAGGGGACGCTCTCCGACGAGGACACGTGGCGCTCGGAGTTCACCCTCATCTCGCCCACCTTCGGCCTGAAGGGCCGGGCGGACGCCTTGCGGCGCGGCACCCCGGTCGAGCTGAAGACCGGGAAGAACACCAAGCGGGAGCCGCGCTTCCACGACAAGGTACAGGCCGCCTGCTACGCCCTAATGCTCGACGAGCGCGGCGTCGACCCGGACATCGGCACGCTGCTGTACACGAAAAACACCGCCTTGGACCGCAACGAGGAGTCGGGCGACCTCGCGCCCGCCAAGGAGTTCACCGTCGGCCGCGGGTTCTTAGAGTTCGTCGTGCGCGAGCGCAACGCCCTCGCCGCGATGGAGTGGCGCGCGCTCAACGACCCCGGCGAGCGCCCGACCGTGCCGACGGGGTACGAGGCGGACGCGACGTGTAGCTACTGCTTCGAGCAGGACGCCTGTATGGTCGTTTCCGGGCGGCTCGACCAGGAGTCGAAGGCGGGGCAGATCGGGACGCCGGTCCCCGACGAGGAGCGCGACTACTTCGACCGCTTCTACACCGCGATCGAGGAGGAGCGCCGCGAGACCCACGCCGAGTACCGGAAGCTGTGGGAGCAGACGCCCGAGGAGCGCGCCGCGGACGACCGCGCGCTAATCGGGCTGGAGCCGGCCGGACAGACGGAGATCGACGACGCCCGCTGGGAGCTCCGCGCCCGCAAGCCCGGCGACGCCGTCTCGAAGCTCCGCGAGGGCGACGTGGCGCTCGCGAGCGACGGCGACCCCGTCTCGGGCCACGCCGAGCTCGGCCGGATCGTCGAACTCGGGGGCGACGAGGTCGTCGTCGAGGCGGACGAGCCGGTCGAACTGCGCCGCCTCGACGTGTACCCCTCCGAGATCTCCGTCGACCGCTCGCTCACCGCGCTCCACGACGCGGTCCTGAAGGGGAACGAGGCGCGCAAGGACGTGCTGTTCGGGCGTCGAGAGCCGGCGTTCAGGGATCCCGCGGACCGGTCGACCGGGAGTCCCGGACCCGCCGACCCGGACGCCCCCGAGGCGTACATCGACAACAACGACGCCCAGAACGAGGCGGTCGAACTCGCGGTCGACGCCGAGGACTGCGCGCTGATCCACGGGCCGCCGGGGACCGGGAAGACGTACACCATCGCGCGGACGATCCGCGCCCTGGTCGCGGAGGGGAACCGGGTGCTGCTGTCGGCGTTCACGAACCGCGCGGTCGACAACGCCCTCGAAGCGCTGCGCGACCAGGGCTTCGACGACGTGTTACGAGTCGGGACCGAGACCGGCGTCCGCGACGACATGCGCGACGTGCGGCTCGTCCAGCGCGGCGACCCGAACGCGAAGGCCGCAGAGCTGCGCGACGCGCCGGTCGTGGCCGCCACCACCGCGGCCTGCGGCTCCCGGGTGCTGCGCGAGTGCGAGTTCGACGTGGCCCTCGTCGACGAGGCCTCGCAGCTCACGGAGCCGGGCACCCACGCCGCGATCAACCGCGCCGACCGGTTCGTCCTCGTCGGCGACCACGAGCAGCTCCCGCCAGTCGTCCGCGCCGAGAACGACCTGAGCACCTCGCTGTTCGAGCGGCTCATCGACGCGTACCCGGAGGCGAGCGTCATGCTCGACCGCCAGTACCGCATGAGCCAGCGCATTCAGGCGTTCGCCTCCGCGGAGTTCTACGACGGCGCGCTCCGGCCCGCGACGCCCGAGGTGGCCGGGCAGACGCTCGCCGACCTCGGCGTCGACCCGGACGCGCTCGCTCCCGAACTGACCGGCGGGGTCGGGTTCGTCGACCCCGCCGGCGAGCGCGACGGGAACCGCAACGTCCGCGAGGCGGAGCGCGTCGCCGCGGTCGTCGACGCCTACGTCGCGGCCGGCGTCGACCCGGACGACATCGGCGTGATCGCGCCCTTCCGGGCGCAGGTCGCGGAGATCGGCCGCCGGACCGACGTGACCGTCGACACCGTCGACCGCTTCCAGGGCTCCTCGAAGGAGGTGATCGTCGTCTCGCTGGTGGCGACCGGCGACCTCGACGGGCCCATCTTCGAGGACCACCGCCGCGTGAACGTGGCGCTCACGCGGGCGAAAAAGCAGCTGACGATCGTCGGCGACGCCGACGCCCTCGGCTTCGACCCCTTCTACGCGCGGCTGCTGGAGTGGGCGCGACGGTGACGGGGCGGTGACGCGACGGTGACGCGGGACCGAGACGGTCAGTTCTCGTCCGCGTCGGACGGCGACTCGGTCACGATCCCCGGTTCCTTGCTCGCGATCACGACGATCCGGTCGGTGAGGTCCTCGACTGCGTTGGCGAGCTCGTCCAGCAGGATCGCGAGCTCCCGGTAGACGAGGGGCTGGTCGACCGCATCGTCGGCGAACACGGTCGCTATCGCGTCGTTGCGGAGGTCGTCGCACTCGCTCTCCAGTTCGCGGATCGCCTCGATCCCCTCGGTCAGCGTCTCCGTGGCGTCGGCGCGCGCCAGCCCCCTGACGAACCCCCCGACGACGCCGTCGAGGACCGCGACCATCTCGGCGATCCGGGCGGCCATCTCGCGCATGTCGTCGAAGGCGTCGACGCCTGCGTCGGGTCGCATCATCGCCACTTCCTGTGCGATCCGCTCGGTGTGATTCGCGACCACGTCCAGTTCGTTGTAGAAGTCGAGCAGGGCGGACTCGTTGAAGTTGATCCGGGTGTTCAACAGTCCGATGTCGTCCGGGCCCGCGTCCGTGATGAGCGCCCTGAGGTCGCGGACGAGGTCGTCGCACTCGCTCTCGACGGCCCCTATCTCGTCGACCGTGTCGCGGTACGGCCCGTCCGCCGCGTACTCGTCGAGGACCCGCGGCAGGAGGGCGACGCAGTCGTCGATCCGGTCGAGGTACGCCGCGGTCTGCGTCTCCAGCCGCTCCCCGAAATCGGCCTCGGTGGTCATGCCTTCATCCACGCGCGTCGCCGGTAAAGAGGTTCCCTCGCGTCCGATCGATGGTGAGGGTCCGGGCGGTCCGGTGACCGCCGGCGACCCCGCCGGCACCCGCGATCCCCGACGGCGTTACAGGTCGTCGACCGCGTCGAGCGCCGCCTCGACGTCGGGGACGTCGAACCAGTCGCGGTCGGTGTAGGCGTTCGTCCCGGCCGCGTACAGGTCCGAGACCGCGTCGACGACCTCGGCGGGGAGGGGAACGGGGTCAGGCTCGCAGAGCTCGCGCCAGTCGTCGATGTCGCGGCCCGCGACCGACTCCTTCGCCTCCTTCACGGCCGCGACCCAGTCGGGGTCGTTCGCCTTGTACCACTGGCGGACGACCTCTTTCGAGACGCCGCGGCCGCCGTAGGAGAACCGGTTCTCGTCGAAGGTGCCGACCACGTCGGCGACGCGGAGCTCGCCGTCGGCGTAGAGGCACTCGATCTTCCCGTCCTCGTGGACGAACCCCGCCGCGTCGGCGCGCTCGGTGACGACGCGGTTCACGTCGCGCGCGAGCGACTCCAGCGCGTCGACGTCGGCCGCGCCCGCGATCTCGTCCGCCTCCGCCCGGGTGAGGTAGCGGTCCTGCTGTTCGTACTTCGTCGAGAACTCCACGACCGGCTCGGGGAGGTCGACCGGCCCGTCCGGCCACTCGTCGGGGTCGAGGCCGGCGCGGCCGTCGAGACCGAACTCCGCCGGGGTCGCGCGTCGCCGCAGACTGGAGCCGACCGGGACCCGGTTGCGGAAGACGACCTCAAGCGGGACGAGGTAGTTGTCGCCGCCCGCGGCGTGGAAGGCGTCGTAGTCGTAGCCCGCGTGGGGCCCCTCGTACGGCAGGTCCGGCACCTGCGTCAGGTCGATGGCCATCTCGGTCGGCGGGGCGCTCGCCTCGTCGAGCGGGACGGCCACCGGCGCGTCGCTCCCGTCGTCGCCGCCGGCACTCTCTCCCGCACCCGGGTCGGTGACGCCCCGGTAGTGGGTCGGGATCCCCTCGCGTTCCAGCAGTTCGAAGTTGAACGCGCCCATCGCGCAGAGGCTCGCCCCCTTGTTCGGGACCGCGTCGGGCATCTGTCCCCAGTCGAACACGGAGTAGGCGTCGGTGAAGACGAACCGCCCCCGGCCGAGTCCGTCGGCGGTCGCCGGCTCGTCGACGCGGAACTCCTTGACGCTCGTCATGGGTCACACCGCGGCCGCCTCCCACATGAAACTTCCAGTTACGTGGTCACCTCAATGCGTCTCGCCCTCATTCGATCCACATATGCGGATCAGAACGGGCGCGGCGGCAGGCCGCGACGGCGGCGACGCTGGCGGGCCGCGCGGTCGCATCGAAAGCGACACCCGGATCGGTCTCCCACCGCGTGGCATGAACGACGCGCGCGAGGTCGTCGTCCTCCGCTACGGCCACCGGCCGGGACGCGACGACCGCATGACGACGCACGTGGGACTCACGGCGCGGGCGCTCGGCGCGGACCGGGTGATCTTCCCCGACAACGCCGGCCAGTCTGCGGAGACCGTCCGCGACATCACCGACCGGTTCGGCGGCCCCTTCGCCGTCGAACTGCGCGACGACCAGAAGGCGATCGTCCGCGAGTTCGACGGGGTCGTCGTCCACCTCACGATGTACGGCGAGCGCATCCAGGACGTGGAAGGCGAGATACGCGAGGCGGCCGGTATCGACGACGCGACCGCGGGCGGGTCACCGCCCGTGCCCCGCGACGTCCTCGTCGTCGTCGGCGGCGAGAAGGTGCCGTGGGCGCTGTACGAGCGCGCCGACTTCAACGTGGGCGTGACGAACCAGCCGCACTCCGAGGTCGCCGGACTCGCGGTGTTCCTCGACCGGCTGTTCGACGGGACCGAACTGGACCGCGAGTGGGCGGACGCCGACCGCCGAGTCGTCCCGGAGGCGACCGGAAAGACGGTCATCGACGCGGACGGGGAAGCGAACGGAGAGGGCGGCGAGGGCGCGGACGGGGAGGCGACAGACTCGGAGAACTGATCCGGGGCAACCGTCCGGTCGCTCAGCGCTCGTCGCCCGCGCCGCGCCGCGGGCGACCGTCGCCGTCGTCGATCGCCTCCGGCGTCCCGCTCAGGATTCCGCGCAGTTCGGACATCGGCTCGCCGACCTCGATCCCCCGGTCGGTGATCCGAAACTCGCGGATCGTCCGCTCGAAGTCGGTCGTCCGCTTTTTCAACACGCCGATCGCCTTCCGGAGTTCGCCGTCCAGTTCGAGGTGGCGCAGGAAGATGATGTTGTCCGCGAGGTAGCTGATGTTCTCCATCGTCGCCCGGAACTCCCCCGTGATGTTGCGCGTCTCGTCGACGAGGATCGTCGTCACCCCCATGTTCTTGAGGTACCGGCCCAGCGCGTGCATCTGCTGGAGCATCGTTCCGTCGGTGCCGCGGAGCGTCAGCCGGTACCCGGCGATGCCGTCGACCATCACGATCTTCGCGTCCCGCGCTTCGACCTCCTCGCGGACCATCCGCGCGAACTCCTGTGGCGACCGCTCCAACGCCTCCACCTCGGTCACCTGTAGGGTCCCCTGTTCGATCATCTCGTCGACCGGGACGCCGATCGCCCGCGACCGGCTGAGGAACGTCTCCTCGCTCTCTTCGAACAGGTAGATGACGGAGCGCTCGCCGTGTTCGGCGGCCTCCCGCATGAACTGCGTGGCGAGAGTGGTCTTGCCGACGCCCGTCGGCCCGCTCACGATGCTGACGGTGCCCCGTTCGATCCCGCCGTTGAGCAGCGCGTCGACCTCGGGGACGCCCGAGGAGATCTGCTCGAAGTCGAACTCGGCCTCGTGTTCGCCGGGCTGTAAGGCGGGGTAGACCTCGACGCCCGCGTCGGTGACCCGATAGGCGTGTTCCCCGCTCCGGGTCGACGACCCGCGGAACTTCGGAACGGCGATCGTCTTGCCGTACCCCGCCTTGTCCAGCCGGATCGTGCCGTCGGTGACGAACTCGAGGTCGTCCGTCGGCAGCGCCTCGGTGTCCTGAACCGTGAACAGCACCGTCGCGTCCCGGTCTTTCAGGAAGCGCATGAAGCCGACGACCTGCTTGCGGAACTGGTAGTCGTCGGACATGAGAAACCGGAGCTGCGTCAGCGGGTCGACGACGACGCGGTCGGGGTCGACCGCGGTCACGCCCTCGACGATCCGCTCCGTGATCGGCTCCTGTTCGACCTCCTCGGGCGCAAAGACCTCGTACGACTGATCTTCGGTGAACACGTCCGCGCCGGGACTCAAATCGAGGAACTCGATCGCGTCGGTGTCGAACCCGAGCGCCTCGGCGTTCGCCTTCAGGTCGCCCACGTCCTCTTCGAGGTTGATGAACAGGGCGGTCTCGCCGCGCTCGGCCCCGGCGGCGAGGAAGTGGAGACTGAGGATCGTCTTCCCGCTCCCCGCCTGTCCGCGGATCATGTAACTTCGCTCTCGGATGAGTCCCCCGGACAGGACCTCGTCGAGGCCGGAGATACCGGTCGAGAGCCGAGTGGGTGACGACTGAGTCATGTTCGCTGCGTACTCGGCGACCGGGCATAAGCGTGTGTGGCGGCCGGGGGAGGATCGTCGGCGGCGAGCCTCGCCGTCGATGGTCGCGGCCGTCGACTCGAATTTTCCGTACCTCTTAGTGGATGTGGGTCGTAATTCTAACAGAGATGGGCTCGAATTCGGATGACATCTTCGGAGGGGCGCAGTCCACAGCGCCGCCCGAGCCCAACGACGGCGTTCGCGTGCTGCTGTTGGTACACCGACGGCGCGACCGCGAGCTGCTCGTCGACGCCCTGAGCGACCGGTACGCGGTCGACACGGCCACCGAGGCGGCGGCGATCGACGAGGCGTTCGACTGCTGCGTCCTCGACGAGGCGGGGTTCGAGCGCGTCCGCGAGCGCATCGAGCCGCGGCGGGAGCGCGCGGACCCGGCCTTCCTCCCGTTCGCGCTGCTGGCGAGCGGGGACACGCGATCGGCGGCGAAGGAGCGCGCGTGGGACCGCGTCGACGACGTGATCGAACTGCCGACGAGCCGCCGGGGGCTCGTCTCGCGGGTCGAGAACTTAGTCGAACGCCGGTCGACATCGGTCCGGCTCTCCGAGACCGTCGACGAACTCCGGCTCAAGGAGCGGGCGATGGACGAGTCGCCGGTCGGTATCTCCCTCGCGGAGGCGACCGACGGCGACGACAACCCGCTCGTCTACCTCAACGGCGGGTTCGAGGAGACAACCGGCCACGGCGAGGAGAAGCTCGGCGAGGACTGCCGGTTCCTTCAAGGGGAAGACACGAGTGCGGAGCCGCGGGCGGCGATCCGCGAGGCGATAGCCGAGGAGCGCCCGGTGTCCGTCGACATCCTCAACTACCGGGCGAACGGCCAGAAGTTCTGGAACCAGGTGACGATATCGCCGATCCGCGACGACGGGGAAGAGGTCGCCCACTACGTCGGCTTCCAGACCGACATCACCGACCGGAAGATCCGGGAGCGCCGCCTGGAGGTGATGACGCGGGTGCTCAAACACAACCTGCGGAACAAGATGAACCTGATCGAGGGGTACGCCGACCTCCTGCGCGGCGAGATCGACGACGAGTCACAGCGGGAGTCGCTGGAAGTGATCTCGGAGACCGCCGATGACCTGATCGGCATCGCGGCCGCGGTCCGCAAGATCAACGAGACGCTCGACGGGACCGAATCGGACGCCCCGATCGACCTCGCCGAGCGGCTGGTCGACCTGCGGGACCGGACCCAACGCCGTTACCCGGACGCGACGGTGACGCTGTCGCTGCCGGACGGCGACCCGATCCACGTGACGGTCGTCGGGTTGATGGTCGCGGTCGAAGAGGCGGTCGAGAACGCGGTGAAACACAACGACGCGGCGAACCCCTCAGTTCACGTGCGCGTCGAACGGCGCTCCGACGGCTGGATCGCCGTCGAGGTTGCGGACGACGGCCCGGGGATCCCGGACCACGAGATGCGGGTGCTGGAGGTGGGCGAGACGTCGCTGACCCACGCCGACCGGCTCGGCATCTGGCTCATGTACTGGGTCGTCGGACGGGCGGGCGGCGAGTTCGACGTCGACACGGGCGACGACGGGACGACCGTTCGGCTGGAGGTCCCGGCGCACCCCTGATCCGGGATGCCCTGACCCGGCGAGCGGAGCGCAGGGCGACGGCGGCCTACAGCGCGCGCTTCGACCGGAGCCGAGCGAGCCGCCTCCGCGCCTCCTGCCGACTCGTCCCGCGGACGCGACCCGTCTCCGCGTCGGCCATCGAGACGAGCGAGAGGCGGTCCAAGAGCGGCGGCCAGTCGCCAGCGCCCGCGGCGTCGCTGGCGAACGCGACCGCGTTCCCGAGTCCCTCGCGCTCCTCGGTCCCGGTCCGCGCGACGAGCGCGTCCGCGGCGCTGCGCCCGCCGGCGACGGAGAGCCGGTCGCCGACCGTCGCGGGGATCCACGCCGGGAGCAGCGCCAGCCAGAGCAGGACGCCGGCGGCCACGTACGCCGGCGACGGGACGCGCTCGCGGTCCGGCTCGTACCCGTGGATCCGGTTGACGCGCCGGTCGGCGGCGGTGCGGTCCCCGCGGCGGCCGACGAGGAGCGTCGCGAGCAGCGCCGCGGTCTCGACCGCCGCCACCGCCGGGAGCGTCGCGGTCGTGAGCAGCGCCTGCCGGGTCCGGAGCCTGACCAGGGCGTGCCGCAGCGCGGCGTCGCGGTCGGCCTCGGGGAGCCCGAGCAGCCGCGTCGAGACCACCAGCCGCGAGCCGCGGTAGCCGTCCGCGACGGCGACGTTCGCGGCGTCGGCGCGGACCGCGGTCACCTCGGGGGCGTCGACGCCGACGTCGGCCGCGAGCCGCTCGACGCGGTCCGCGACGAAGCCGGCGCGGCGGTCGTCGAGGTCGGCGTCGGGGAGCCGTGCGATCCGGCGGTCGACGAGGACCGGTCCGAGGAGCGCGGAGCCGGCGGGCCCGACGACGGCGGCCGCGAGCAGTCCGCCGAGCGCGCCGACCGGGAGGATCCCGATCCCGCCCGGACCGAGCAGCGCGGCGAGCGGGACGAGCGGCACCGCCGCCAAGACGACGGGGACCGCGAGGAGCGCGACGGCACCGAGCGCGCGACGCCCGCCGCCGTCGACCGACTGGGTCATATCACCGTGTGTGAGCCACGGACGGTAAAGCTCTGCCGAACCCGCGGGTCGGTCGCCGCCGATTCGGGAGCGCGGAGCGACCGGTACGACCCGGGGACCAGGAGCGCTCGGTGCGGTCCGAGAATCCGGTTTCGCGCGGCGAGCCGTCCGGCGCGTCGGGGGGTTGCGACCGCGCCTTTCGGAGCTTTTAACCGGGTTCCGCCACCAGATTCCCGTAATGGCTTTTGAGGATCTACTGAACGACCCCGTCATCCAGAAGTACCTCCACGAGCTGGTGGGGCCGACGGGGATGCCGGTCGCGGCCGCGCCGCCGGACGGCGAGGTCACCGACGAGGAGTTGGCCGAGGAGTTGGGCCTGGAGCTCAACGACGTGCGACGCGCGCTGTTCATCCTGTACGAGAACGACCTGGCGACGTACCGCCGCGTCCGCGACGAGGACTCCGGGTGGCTCACGTACCTGTGGACGTTCCACTACGACAACATCCCGGAGAACCTCCAAGAGGAGATGTACCGGCTGCTCGACGCCTTAGAGGAGCGCGAGGAGTACGAGCGCACCCACGAGTTCTACCTCTGTGAGGTGTGTTCCATCCGCTTCGAGTTCGGCGAGGCGATGGACTTCGGCTTCGAGTGCCCCGAGTGCGGCTCGCCCCTTGACGCGATGGACAACGACCGGCTCCGCGACGCGATGGACGAGCGGATCGGGAAGCTCCGCGACGAACTCAACGTGGACGTGACCGGCTGATGGTCGTCCTCGCAACCAAGTGCTACGTCGAGGGCGACGCCCGAGACCGCGCGCTCGACGGCATGAACTCGCTCGTCGCCAACGACGTCGGCGACCTCGACGTCGACTGGCAGGTGGGCGTCCGCGACGACGACTTCGTCCAGGTGGACGTGACGGGCGAGGACGCCACGGTCGCGCGCAACGTCCTCGCGGAGACGTGGGGCGAGGTCGTCGCCCACGACGGCGGCCTCGAAGCGGGCGAAGAGTACGTCGGCACGCTCGAGTCGTGGGACGACGTGGGATTCACCCTCGACGCGGGCGTCGACGTGTTCGTCCCCGCCGACGAACTCGGCCTCGGTGTCGGCTCGCCGGAGCAGGTCGTCGAGCGGTTCGGGCTCGTCCAGCACCTCCCGATGCGGTTCGTCTACGGCGGCGACGCCGGCGACCCGGACGCGGAACCCTCCCGGCTCGCGGACGCCGAGCGCGACCGCCTGTACGACTGGCAGCGCGGCGACGGGCGGGTGAACGTCAACTCCGCGACCCGCGGCGAGACGCGGGCGACGGTGAACCGCGCGGGGCACGCGCAGGACATCGTCACCGTCGAGCGGCTCGGCCTGTTAGAACAGAGCATCGTCTGCGCGGAGGGGACCGACCCGCCGGGGCTGCTCGCGGCGATCGGCTCGTACCTCCCGGCCGAGATGCGCTGTGTCGTCTGAGGTGATCTGAACACGTGAACCGACGCTTCGCGCTCGCGCTGGCGGCGATCGCGCTCCTCGCGGTCAGCGCCGGCTGTCTCGGCTACGCGACGGGCGGCGGCGAGGTGACGAACGAGACCCTCGACGCCGAGCCGCCGCGCGAGTACGACTTCGACACGGACCGGGACGCCGCGTTCGACCTCTCGACCGACGCGACGTACACCGTCGTGTACGCGATCGGCGACCGCGAGGAACTGCGCCTCTACGAGCCGACGCCGTACTCGGGCGACGAGCCGATGGCGTTCGAGGCGCTCCGGTATCAGTACCCCGACGGCGAGGTGGTGAACGGGAGCGAGTTCCGCGCCCGCGGCGGCGAAATCGAACGGACGACCGACGAGACGTGGATCCGCTTCGCCGACGACATGGCGGGCGGCAGGCTCGCGTTCGCCGGCGACGGCTCGCCGCGCCGCTTCACTATGCGCGCGTACGTCGAGGGGTCGTACGCGGTGACGCTGCCGCCGGGCTTCAGCACGGACGCGCCGGTCGTCGGCCACGTGTCGCCGCGCGACCACGCGGTCGAGACGGTCGGCGACCGCGACCGGATCGTCTGGGACGAGGTGACGAGCGGGTCGGTCGTCGTCCAGTCGTACCGCGAGGGCGACCTGCTGGTGTTCGGCGTCATCCTCGTCGTCGCGGTCGTCGCCGCGGTCGCGGGGACGCTCTACTTCCGGCGGCAGCTGGAGGCGCTCCGTGACCGCCGCCGCGACCTCGGACTGCGGGTCAACGAGGACGACGATGACGACGGCTGGCTCTGACGAGCGCGGCCGCACCGGAGCGCGCCCGCGCCGCGGTCCTTTTCTACCGCGCGCCGCTTGAGTCGGTATGAACGCCGCCGTCGTCACCGTCGGGGACGAACTCCTCGTCGGCGACACCGAGAACACGAACGCGACCTGGCTCTGCGACCGCCTCGACGCCCGAGGCGTCGGGGTCCGACGGGTGACCGTCGTGCCGGACGAGGTGGCCGAAATCGCGCGGGTAGTCAACGAGTATCACGCCGAGTACGACGCGGTGATCGTCACCGGTGGACTCGGACCGACGCACGACGACGTGACGATGGAGGCGGTCGCGGCCGCGTTCGGGCGCGGCGTCGAGGAGAACGAGGAGGCGACCGCGTGGCTCGCCGAGCGGGGGTACAGCGGCGGCGACCTCGCGGCGGAGACGACGCATCTCCCCGTCGACTGCCGGCCGCTCCGGAACGAGGCGGGCGTGGCTCCCGGGGCCGTCGTCGAGTCCGTCTACGTCCTCCCGGGAGTCCCGGGCGAGATGAAGGCGATGTTCGAGTCGGTCGAGGGGGAGTTCGCCGGGACGCGGACCCACGTGGCGACCGTCGACGTCGACGAGCCGGAGAGCGAACTGCTCGACCGGTTCGCGTCGCTCCGCGAGCGGTTCGACGTGCGCGTCGGCTCGTACCCGGGCGAGGTCGTGACGGTGAAGCTCACGGGCGAGAGCGAGGCGGAGGTGGAGCGCGCGGCCGCGTGGGTCCGCGACCACGCGGACGCGGTGGAGCGGGAGTCGGTCGGCGGAGCGGAGTAAGCCGGCGGAGCGGAGTAAGCCGGCAGAGCGGAACAAGCCGGCGGAGTAGGTCGGCGGCGGCGGACGCCGTTCAGCGGTAGAGGTACGCGACCCACACGACGGCGAGCGCGAGGCTCGCGAGCAGGACCGCGGTCGCGGTCTCGCTTATCGGCAACGGCTCCGTCACGGCGGCTTCGAGGATCATGGTTCGCCGTTGTTCTGGCGGTGTCTTAAGTATTGATTCTCGGGCGAGACGGACGTCCGAGCGGGTCGGCCGTCGGGGCGGGGTTCACGGCGTCGCGTCGCGAGAAAACGGAACCGGGCGGCGTGGGCGTGTGGCAGCTTCCACTGAAGGGATCCGGTCCCGGTGAGACGAGCTGTTCGCGCGCCGATGGCGGGCTCACTCCATCGGCATTTCGACGGAGGAGCGGGAATCGGTTGGTTCCCGTGTCCGGTTGTTGGGGGACTTTATGAGTCGATCCGGTGAGCCGTCGACGCGCGACGCCGCTCCGCCTCGGTCCGACGCGTCTCGCTTAAGAGGCCGGCGCGGTGAACGTCGGGCATGCACGTGGGGATCGCGGTGAACCCGGTCGCCGGGATGGGGGGTCGCGTCGGACTGAAGGGAACCGACGGGAAGGTGGCCGAAGCGGTCGAGCGCGGCGCGGAGCCGCGGGCCCCGGACCGGGCGAAGCGGACGCTCGACCGGCTGGCTGCCGTCGCCCCCGAGACGCGCGTCTCCGTCGCCGCGGACCCGATGGGCGAGTCGATCGCCCGCGAGGCCGGCTTCGACCCGGTCCGCGTGGTCGATCCGTTCGACGGCGCGACGCCGGACCCGACCGACACGACCGCGGCCCACACGGCGGCGGTCGTGGGCGCGTTCGCCGGGCTGGACGGGAGCGAGAACGGTCTCGGCGACGCCGACCCCGTCGACCTCGTCCTGTTCGTCGGCGGCGACGGGACCGCCGCGGACGTGGCCGGCGCGCTGGCGGGGACCGACGTGCCGATGCTCGGCGTCCCCGCCGGCGTGAAGGTGTACTCGTCGGTGTTCGCGGTGTCGCCGGAGGACGCCGCCGAGGTCGCGGCGTCGTTCTCGCGGACCGAGCGCCGCGAGGTGATGGACATCGACGAGGACGCCTACCGCGAGGGGGAGGTCCACCCGGAGCTTCGGGGGGTCGCGCACGTCCCCGTCGCCGACGACCTCCAGTCGTCGAAACAGACCGCGAGCGGGACCGTCGAGTCGCTGGCGGAGGGGGTCGCCGCCGACATCCGCGAGCGCGACGGCGAAGGGGTCACATTCGTCCTCGGTCCGGGGTCGACCGTCGGGGCGATCAAGGACGAACTCGGCTTCGAGCCGTCGCCGATCGGCGTCGACCTCTGGCGCGACGGCGAGGTGATCGCCCGCGACGCGACGGAGGCGGAGATCCTCGACGCGCTCGGCGAGGAGAACGCCATCGTCGTCTCGCCGATCGGCGGGCAGGGGTTCGTCTTCGGCCGCGGCAACCCGCAGATCTCGCCGGCCGTGATCCGGCGCTGTGACCTCCGCATCGTCGCCTCGCGGGCGAAGCTCGACGACGTGCGCGCGCTCCGCGTCGACACCGACGACCCCGACCTCGACGCCGACCTCGCGGGGTGGGTCCGGGTCCGCGTCGGGAAGTTCGAGACGCGGATGATGAAGATCGTTTGACGCGGCCGCGGCGTCCGCCGCCGAAGCCACTTCGAGCGGAAAACACACCGGAGACGGCCGTACGGTGGATCGGCGGACGGAAGGGGGCAGCGATTGCGTCTACATGCCGACGCGGTGGCGTCGCCGGTGGCTCCACCGTCGGCTGTGAGAGGCGCGCTGCGCCACACTGTCGCCGGCGATGGAGCTCTGACGACCAATTTGCTCCGTGATACCCCTTCAGCGGGCGTCTGACCCTTGCTTCGTCATCCGGTCGTTCGCGCGTTGCGATCACGCACGGGACGCACGCCCGGACGGGGAGTTATACGGCCGAGGAGGGCGGTCGAGACCACTTTCTGCTATCAGGCGTCGGTTCGCTCCCGTCGTCCCGCCTCGCGTCCCGTCACCCGAGTTCCGCGATTTCGTGCCGATCACGGCAGTCGACACCCTCGAACAGGCACACAGGTAGTGATCCCGAGAGAGTCATCGAACTCCACAGAGCGGACCGCTCTCAGCGAACGGGAAACGAGAGGTTGGTTCGTCTCGCACGTGACCGCTGCGAGGACACTCCTGACAGGGCATCACGGACACTACTGATCGAAGACTTGGATATAAACCGGTTGTTGGAAAGCGGCCAGAAGGCGGAAAAGGGAAACGGGCGATGTCGGTTCAGGTACCTACCGCCGCGAATGCGAACACGAGCGCGAGGTACGCAGCGACGATGATAACCGCCAGCACCGGGACCAGCGTGAAGTGATCGTGACTCCCGTTGTTGCCGTCGACCTCACCGCGTTCGACGGCGTCAACGTCGACCTCGCCGGATTCGATGGCGTCGGCAGAAGGCATCACTTCGGGGAGCCCCTTGCGTCTGGCGTCGAACTTATTCAGCGCGAATACTGCGACCGCCGTCAGAACGAGCGCTAGTGGCAACGCGATGTATGCGGTCTGGAGACCCAGACCGTATAGTATGAGGACGAACACCGTGACCGCCGCGGCAGTTCCCGCGAACGGTATCTGGGTATTGACGTGGTCGATGTGATCGGAGCCCGAGAAGATCGACGACATGACCGTCGTGTCGCTGATTGGCGAGCTGTGATCTCCGTAGATGGCACCGCCGAACAGCACTCCAACGAGTACGGGGAGAATTGAGGGACCGACCAGTTCATACCCCAGCGGGATTGCCAGTGGAGTCAGGATGGCCATGGTTCCCCAAGACGTGCCGGTCGTGAAGGCGACAAACATCGCCGCGAGGAAGATGATCACTGGGAGGAAGCTCCCCGGGACGCCGCTGCCGACCATCGCGTCGACGATAACCTGGGCGGTGCCGACCTTCTCGGCGGCCAAACCGATCGACCACGCCAACACGATAATCGCGATGGCGATGTTCATCGTTTTGAATCCCTGGATGATGGTGTCGCTGGCCGTTTCGAGATCCATCGTCCGGTAGCCGAGCGCACCGATAAAGCCCGACACCATGAACGCGAAGGAACCGTACAGAAGACCGAGAGCCACGTCGGTCTCCTGGAACGCTTTCGAGATGCTGACCCCGGGGTCGTGGCCACCACCGAGCCACCACATCGAGATCAGGCTAACAACGAGCAACACCAAGATCGGGCCGAAGAAATTCACGAGCGTCGGATTCTTATCGCTGGGCTCGCCGACGTCCTGCGAGACGTCAGACAGCGGCGTCGCGTCCTCCCGAATAGTCCGACCGGTGGAACGCGCCCGCCACTCGGCGTCGAGCATCGGGCCGAAGAACCGCTGGGTAATCGCGATGAACCCGACCATGAAAAACGCCATGAAACAGTAAATGTTCCAAGGAATGCTCTGAAGGAACAGTCCGAAGGGGGTCATCCCGAGTTCCGAGGCGGTGACCGTGGCGGCTTCGAAGCCGACGATAATCATCGATACCTGGTAGCCGATCCAGGATGACACCGGCCCGAACGTCGCCACGGGCGAAGTCGTCGAGTCGAGTGTGTAGGCGTGCATCTCTCGGGAGGAGCGGTTCTCCTGAGCGAGGTCCCGTGTGGCGTTGCCCGTGACAATCGTGCTGGTGTATGAGCTGAAGAAGATGAATACCCCGATAAGCCAGGTGAGGATCTGTGACTCGCGAGCGCTGTCGACCCGGTCGCCGATCCACTGCTCTAGCGCAAGGATGCCGCCGGACCGGTGAATGAACGCCGCTCCCGCTCCCATGAACATGATGAGGATGATAAACTTCGTGTTGAACGGTGTTCGAAACACCTCAACAAGCCAGTCCATGGTGAGCGATGTCGCGGCGACGGGATTCCAGCCCGCCACAATCATCGCGCCGATCCAGACGCCGGCGAACAGGGACACCAACACCTGCCGTGTCGTCATCGCCAGTACGATCGCCAGAAGCGGCGGTGCCAATGCCAAGAGACCGTAAGTTGTGGTGGTCACACCCACGATTGAATATCGACTCGTTATAAATATTCATATATATACGACAGATTCCTCGGCGTTCCGAAGCATCCGAACCCGCACATTATATTCCAATATATAACATTTTCAACGCAATATTTACTCTTGTCCCTTATTTGCGAATCATCTGTACGTCTATGTGTGTCAAAACCACTCACGATAGTCTGACCAGTACTTCGGTATCCCTTCGTGGCCTCGCGAGACGCGGAGTGCGGATCTCGCACGCCAGCATCGTGCGCGTGAGGTTGTCGAAATTTCGCAGAGATTACGCCCCAGACTGCTTCTCGGTTACAAGCTTTAACCCGAAGCCGATCAGTACGCTACCGCTCGCGTACTGTATGAGTCTGGAGATCGTCTCGGAGCCAACAATGATGTGTCGGACCCGGCTGGCGAACGCTACCACGATCAGGAGATACAGGACGCTGAGGGTCGCGTAGGTCACCCCCAGAATCGAGATTTGGAGGGACACGCTTGCCGGTTGAGAGATAAACTGTGGGAAGAACGCGAAGACGAAAACCCCGACCTTTGGATTGGAGACGTTGATCGTTACTGCCTGCCGGTATGACCGCCTGAGTGAAGTGGTCCCCTCCGAGAGGTTGTTCCGGATCTCGAACTCCCCGTCGCGTCGGAGCGTCTGAACACCGAGGTAGACGAGATAGGCGGCACCAAGGTACTTCACGACGGTGTAGGCGAGCGCCGACGTTCGGAGAATCGCAGCTAATCCGAGTACCGCTGCCATCGTGTGAACGAGGACTCCTGTTGCTGTTCCACACGCGGCGGCCGCACCAGCGTAGCGCCCGTGACGGAGGCTCTCCGTCAAGGTGTATATCGTATCGGGGCCGGGAGAGATAATGACAACAATCGCCGCCGAAACAAACGCGACCAGGGTTGGAAAATCGAAGAGAAGCATATTTAAGACAGTTGTTAGTTAACTTGTGTTGACAGTCATGTATTATATTTAAATCGTTCAATTCGTGCTATCTCCCGACGCTCCGCGGATGTTCGGTCAATTACATTAGCCTTCAACAATCCTGGATAAAAAGAATTTGATCCTGACATTCTCTGTTGAAAACGGCCAATTCCGTCGAATCCGAGTGTGGTACGGCTGTCACGATCCCTTTCGACGTAGGCACGGCGGGGGAGCGTACCGGCTGAGCGACTGAGGGACGCAACGAGTGTACGCCCGGCTCACGACGGGACTCTGGGGGACGTGTCTCCCCGGGTAGGACAACTGACTTACACCCGAGCGGGTGGTCGATCAACTAGGCACCGATCTACGGCTCCGCACGGGCCAGCAAGCGGTTCTAGGCGGCCATTACGGGAGGCCGATGGTCATACATAGCCCTCAGTGACCCCGCCTCAGTTTACAAATAACACCCCTCAACGGAGCCGACGGACAGCCCTTTTACCAGCAGCCGCACCGGGTACGTATGGGACGTGAGAAAGAGCGGATGCTCGCCGGCGAGGCGTACGACCCGACGGACCCGGAGCTCGTCGCCGACCGCCGGCGGGCGAGCGACCGCTGCCGCCGTTATAACGCCACCGCACCGACGGAGACCGACCGGCGCGAGCGACTCCTCCGTGAGCTGTTCGGCGAGGTCGGCGGCGACGCGGTCGTCGAGCCGCCGGTCCGCTGCGACTACGGGTACAACGTCGGCGTCGGCGACGCCTTCTTCGCGAACTACGGCTGCGTCTTCCTCGACGCCGCGCCGGTCGCGTTCGGCGAGAACTGCCTGCTCGGGCCGGGCGTCCACGTCTACACGTCGACGCATCCGATCGACCCCGACGAGCGGGCCGCGGGCCGGGAGTTCGGCGACCCCGTGACCGTCGGCGACGACGTCTGGATCGGCGGGCGGGCAGTGATCACTCCGAGGGTCGAGGTCGGTGACGGCGCGGTCGTCGCGGCCGGGGCGGTCGTCGTCGACGACGTGCCGGCGCGGACGGTCGTCGGGGGGAATCCCGCCGAGGTGATCCGGCGGATCGACGAGAAGTGATCGGTTACAGCGAGCCGAGCGCGTCGGCCACGGCGGGCGCGGCGCTGACGACGCTACAGCCCCGCTCGACGGTGTCGGTGCCGACGATCCGGTCGACGCCGGCGGCGCGGAGCTTCGTCACCGCGTTGGCCGCGAGGACCGGGTGGACGCAGGCGGCGAGGACCCGCGCCGCGCCGCGGTCGGTGAGGACGGCGACGGACTCGCTCATCGTCGAGCCGGTGGCGATGATGTCGTCGACGACGACCACGTCGCGGTCGGCCGCGGTGGCGTCGGAGGGCGACACCGCGACGGCACCGGTCTCGCGGTCGCGGTGCTTCTCGAAGTAGTCCGTCTCGCCGGTCCCGTAGGCGTCGCGGACGGTGCCGGCCACGTCGACGGCCCCCTCGTCGGGGGCGAGAAAGAGGGGGTCGTCGAGGTCGGCCGGGAGCGGTTCGGCGAGGACCGCGGCGGCGTCGGCCGCCTCGACGGGGACCTCGAAGAAGTCGGCGACGGTCGCCTCGTGGGGGTTGACGAGGCGGACGCGGTCGGTGCCGGTCGATATCGCCCTCGCCATCGCGCGGGCGGAGACCGGTTCGCCGTCGCCGAACGAGGCGTCCTGCCGCGCGTAGCCCATGTAGGGGATCACGGTCGTCACGTCCGTCGCGCCCGCCTCGCGGACGGCGTCCTGTAGCTGGAGCAGTTCGACCCACGCCTCGTCGGAGTCGGTCGCGGCGACGATCACGGCCTCCTCGCCGTCGAAGTCGGGCACCGCGGCGAGCCCCTCCCCGTCCGGGAACCGGTCGTAGGTGGGCGTCGCGAGCGCCCGGCCCGTCTCCTCGGCGAGCGCGGCCGCGAGCTGCTGGGAGCTGGACCCGGGTACGATCATGGGCGACCGTTCCGCGGACTCCGGTAAACCAGTTTCCTTACCGCGCGGCGCTCCGCGGGCGGAGCCGGCCGAGTCGGGCGTCGGCCGCGCGCCACGCGAGCGCGGCCCACACCGAGCTCACAGGGGCGGATATTTACGGGCGCGGCGGGTACGAGCGCCCAATGAGCGACACCGAAGCCGGCGCGCGCGTCGGACTCCCCTGTCCGTCGTGTTCGCCCTCCGAGCCGACCGTCCACGAGGTCCTCAGCCCCGGCGGGCAGGCCACCGTGCGCTGTACCGAGTGCGACCACACGCATAAAACTGAGATACCGGAAGAGGAGACCGTCTCCGTGACGATCGTCGTCTCGCAGGACGGCGACTCGTTCACGACGCGGATGGACGTGCCCGCCGACGGCGACGTCGCCGCGGGCGAGGAGTTCGTCGTCGACACCGACGACGCGCTGATGCAGGTGCGGATCACGGACGTCGAACTCGGTCCCGAGGAGCGCGTCGAGGAGGCGGACATCACCGACGTGGAGACGCTGTGGACCCGCGCGGTCGACAACGTCGCGGTTCCCGTCACGCTCCACCCGAAGGACGGCGACGCCGACCAGACGCGCTCGCTGCGCGTGAACGTCCCCGGCGACTACGAGTTCACCGTCGACGAGACGGTCGAGTTCGGCGAGGAGCAGTTCACCGTCGAGGGGCTCCAGATCCGCGAGGACGCCCCGGAGTACCGCCACGAGAAGCTCGACCACCCCGGCGACCTCGCCTACGCGAAGGACCTCAAGCGGGTGTACGCCCGCGACGAGACGCTCACCGCGTGGTCCGCCTGGTAGTCACCGCCTAGCCGGCCCGCTGGTCACCGGCCGGTCGGCCCGGTAGCCGACGCGACCGACCCCGTCCGGTCGATCCGGACGGACTCGTTCTCTCGTCAGTTCGCCTGATAACCCCCGCGACCGGCGATCCTCACACCAACATAAACAATTATGAAGGATACGCACATGGAGTGAGACGTGCCGCCCGTAGTACACGACTGACGCACGCTCGACGGCGGGGACGACGGCCGGTCCCGGCGGTCCGAGCACGCGCGAGGCGACCGAGACTGAGCGGCGTATCGACCGATCGGAACCGTCCGCGTCCGCGGACGGCGACGACGCGAAGGAGGGTCCAGACGACCTGCCGACCGCGGCCGAGGCGGTCGCGCAGGCGGCGGGGACGTTCGACCCGTCGGACACCCGCCGGATAGCGAACGGGACCGACCGCTGGAACGCGTACGCCGGCTCGTCGCACTGAGGCGGCGACGGCCGGGACGCGACGCGGTCGGGCCTTTTTAGGCGTCTCCGCCGCTACCGACGAGCGGCCGATGACGAACCACCGCTCCGAGCCGGACTCGGCACCCGGCGGCGACGAGCCCTATGAGTACCGAGGCCAGCTTTCTATCCATACATTTGCGAGGAGAGGTGTACGAGATCCCATACAGTTTAAATTCCCATTCAGGTTAGACTAGTCGCAGAACTGGTCTCGCTCTGGAAACGAGAAAATTCTGATTCTTAGAAACTTGTTCCTAGTATAGAACAATACAATATGCTGCTCTTCGGTTACTGTCCGTCGTGAACAGGCAGGTCAGCAAGCGTCTCAGAGTCACAGTCGAACGGGCCCGGTAGTTGGTCAGCAAAGGCTCGCACAAAGCCACTACTTCCCGGCTCCACGATCACCTCACCACCCGCGTGAACCGTCTCACGGTCTTCGTTCTCGCACGTCGTGGGCACGAGCACTAGAACACGCTTCTGAGAGGGAGTTGGCCCGGGGCTGGACGGTTAAAATTCTTAGTTCCATGTTGGTTATATTTCACCGAAAATTACTATACAGCTCCTGGCTACTTTAGATTATGACACTCGAAATGGATGATCATCCATTTATCCGTCATGTTGGATTCGTCATCGTGTCTATCGTGCTGTTTTTGATCGTCGCTTGGATCTTTGGGATTGAATTTACCGAACAGGTGCGGACGCAGATCTACATTGCGACCGGCGCAGGGTTGGGACTGGCCTTCGCTCGCAATGCTGTCAGGCGATTACTTCGCAGTGCTGGTCGTGGCTCGGAGTTCGTAGTTCTCTATTCGAGCTACCGGGCGTTGGGTGAGCGATTCGTTGTTCTTTGGATGCTAGGTTTCATCGTGCTAACCGTAATCTCCGGTGGATCAGTTGACCTTGTCGGGTTCAAACATGTCGCTATGATCGTGCTCATGTTCGTGCTTGCCATCGCCTCTGCGAGTTTCCCTAACCTGAACCGCACGCTGAGAGACATGGTGTGGATACTCACCGCCATAGCTTCGGCAGCCGTTGTCGTTTTCCTACTGTATTCGGTCGTCGAATCGATCGTATCAACAAGACTGGATCTGTTGTCGTTCTCCACGACGATTGAATTGCTCGAACCGGTAATAGCGTCAGCAGTTGTAATCGGGGCAATACAAGTTATAATTGGGAGAACAGTCGGACCAACGACGAGAGAACTTGAGTACGATCGACATCCATCTGCGGTGTCAGTTTCATCTGATAATGACGAGAAATTTTTGGAAGCAGTACAAGAGTTAGCTGAGATCTGGGAAGAGAATACAAAAAGTGGTCCAAGGCGTCATTCAGCTAACGCTCGTCAAACAAGTGTTACCATTTCAGTCAATGGAAAGCAAAAAGCGGACTATAATATTGAACTAGGTGCCGACTCTGATCGTTGGGGTTATTCAAGGATTGTATCCGAGATCGGCGACAAGAACGCAAGATGGATCAGTAGAGAGGGTTCGCCACAATATCCCGATAAGGTTGAGACGGCGAAGTTCCTCCAATTGAAAGTGATAACGGATGTCTCAAGTTTGGGAATTAAAGAGCGAGTGTACCTCAGGATACAAGCAGTCAAGAGATCGGTTTTTGGATCAAATACGTGACACCGTCATCTTAGGGTTTAGATATAGACACTACCGTGCGGTGTTGTCGGTCTCTGTTACGTCTTGATTGTTCAATAGAGAGGGACAACATTGTGTATACGAACACTACAGCCTGAACCGAGGCTTGTCATGATCGAGACAGTCGTGGACCAATGTATCCAGATACTGGATGAACCGTGACGGAATGAGAGATTCTATAGAATCTCTAATATCTCCTCTATAGATAGATTGTGAGCTGTGAGTACCGAGGCCTCTTTCAATCGAACTACAGCTGCGTGCTGCCCGGCGATCACGACACGCACTCCACGCGGACGCGGGTCGGCACGATCGAGCGACGAGCGAGCGCCCCGACTACACGTCGACCGGGCAACCGTTGATCTCGCCGCCGGGCATCCCGTCGGCGAGCCAGTAGATAGAGAGGGTCAAGACGACGAGCACGCCCAGCGCGAATTCCAGCCCGTCCAGCGGGAGGAATAGCAGCGAGGTCGAGACGCTCAAAAGCGAGAGCAGCCCGAGCAGCACCGCCGACCCGCAGGACGCACAGCCCGCCCCCAGCATCCCGAGGACGACGCCCGCGTCTCGGCGGGGGACCGCCACCGAGCCAACCGTTTTCAGGTCGGCGCGCGACTCGCCGCCCATGGATCACCGCTGTCCCGACTGCGGCGTCACGATGGAAGAGGTCGAGTTCGGCATGGACGACGCGTGGAACGCCCACGTCAGGACCGGCGAGAAGCGGACGGGGCTGCTCGGCAAACTCGGGATGAACGAGCGGAAGTCGCTGACGACGGTGATGTGTCCCGAGTGCGGACTCGTCCGCCACTACGCCGAGTTCGAGGAGTGACGCGGGGGTAGCGAGGAGCGCCGGGGTGACCCATTCCTCGTTCCCGAATACCCGGTGCCACGGGGATTTTACGCGTCACAGCCCACGGATCGACCGGAATGTCCGACTCCGAGTACGCGCTTCAGGCACGGCTCGAAGCCAAGC
Organism: Halorubrum tebenquichense DSM 14210; assembly: GCF_000337415.1. Taxonomy (GTDB): domain Archaea; phylum Halobacteriota; class Halobacteria; order Halobacteriales; family Haloferacaceae; genus Halorubrum; species Halorubrum tebenquichense. The sequence goes on from NZ_AOJD01000075.1 coordinate 80,027, forward strand.
CAGAGAAGGCCGACGAGGTGGCCGAGTTCCTCGAGTCCGCCCTCCCGGCGGCCGAGGCCGAGGAGCAGACGACGACGTGGTTCGCGCTGCGGCTCGACGAGACCACGTTCGGCATCTTCGACACGTTCCCCGACGAGGCGGGCCGACAGGCGCACCTCGACGGCGAGATCGCCGCGGAGCTGCTGGACCGCGCGGACGAACTGTTCGTGGAAGACCCACAGATCGACGAGATCGAAGTCCTCGCCGCGAAGCACTCCTGAGCGGCTCCGCGTCGCGGCGGGCGACCTCCGAGCCGGACAACCGCGGGAGACACCGGACACATCCGGTCGGGGCTTTATTCTCCCGGCCGCCGGAGGGGTGTGTATGGAGCCAGACTTGGACCGGTTCACGTCTCGCCGGTCGACGGTGTACGGCCAGCGCGGCGTGGTGGCGACCAGTCAACCGCTCGCGAGCGAGGCGGGGATCGAAGTGCTACGCGAGGGCGGCAACGCGTTCGACGCCGCGGTCGCCACCGCGGCCGCGCTCAACGTCGTCGAGCCGACCTCGACCGGCCTCGGCGGCGACGTGTTCGCGCTGTACCGGACCGCCGACGGCGAGGTCGGCGCGATGCGCTCGTGCGGCGGCGCGCCGGCGGACGCGACGATCGAGAACGTCCGGGCCGCGCTCGCCGAGGACGACGACGCGGACTCGTACTACCCCGACGACGGCGGCTACGCGGTCGACGACGCCGGCGAGGCCGGGATGCCCTTCTACGGCCCGCACGCGGTCACGGTCCCCGGGACGGCGCGCGGCTGGGAGGCGACCGTCGAGGAACTGGGCCGGCTGAGCCTCGCGGACGCGCTCTCGCCCGCCATCCGCTACGCGACCGAGGGCTACCCGGTGTCGGAGGTCATCGCCTCCTACTGGGCGAGCGCCGACGCGCTGTTCACCGACGACCACGCCCGCGAGGCGTTCCTGTTCGACGACGAGCCGCCGGCGGTCGGCCAGACGGTGACGATGCCGCGTCTCGGCGAGTCGATGAAGAAGATCGCCGAGGAGGGGGCGGACGTCGTCTACGAGGGCGAGATCGCCGAGGCGATCGCCGACGAGGTCCAGTCGCAGGGCGGGTTCATGACCGTCGACGACCTCGCCGACTTCGAGGTCGAGTGGCCCGACCCCGTGTCGACGACCTACAACGGGGCCGAGGTGTACGAACTGCCGCCGAACAACCAAGGGCTGATCGCCCTGGAGGCGCTCAACGTCGCGTCCGAACTCGGCGCGGGCGAGTACGACTACGACTCGCCGGAGCGCGTCCACTACTTCGCCGAGGCGTTGAAGCGGGCCTTCCACGACGGCCACCGCTACATCACCGACCCCGACTACGAGTCGAGTCCGCCGCTGGCGTCGAGCGAGTGGGCGGCCGAGCGCGCGTCCGGCGTCGGCGAGACCGCCTCGCACGACGTCTCCTTCGGCGTGCCGAACGCGAACGCCGAGGACGCCGACACCGTCCTCCTCACCGTCGCCGACGAGGAAGGCAACGTCGTCTCCTACATCAACTCGCGGTTCGCCGGCTTCGGCTCCGGCCTCGTCGCGGGCGACACGGGGATCGCCCTCCAGAACCGCGGGGCGTCGTTCTCGCTCGACCCGGACCACCCGAACGCGCTCGAACCCGGCAAGCGCCCCTTCCACACGCTCATTCCGGGCGTCGTGAAGTTCGACGAGGACGACTGGGCGGCGTTCGGCGTGATGGGCGGCTACATGCAGCCGCAGGGCCACGTACAGGTGATCTCGAACCTCGTCGACTACGAGATGCCCCTCCAGCGGGCGCTCGACGAGCCGCGGTGGCGGTACCGCGAGAGCGGCGAACTGGCGCTCGAACCGCACTTCGACGACGACGCCGCGGCCAAGCTGGTCCGGAAGGACCACGACGTGCGGACGCTCTCGCCGGTCATGTTCGGCGGCGCGCAGATCGCCCGGAACCGGAAGGGCGTCCTCTCGGCCGCCACCGAACCCCGGAAGGACGGGAACGCACAGGGGTACTGAGACGCGACGAGCAGGGGGCCGGTCGTTGCCGCGAGCGCGGCGGCGACGACCTCGTTTCTGTCACGGATCCCTCCCAGCCGCGGACTTCCTTCCTGTCACTCCCGTGGAACGAAGCGCGTCCCGCGCCCGATCCTCGCTGAGCGAACCGGCCGTAAAAACGCGGTAGACCGGAAGCAGCCCGGTCTGATCGTCCGGCGGCCCGCGGTGTCGTATTTGTGGCCGTGGATACACTTATAACGGCTCGCATGGTATACCGTCACAGAATGACGCGAAGAATCCAGCGACGCGACGTACTCAGAGGTGCCGGTGCGGTCGGGATCGCGGGGATCGCCGGCTGCTCGACCGAGAGCGGCGACGGCGGGGACGGCGAGGATGGCGGNGGCGGCGACGGCGGGGACGGCGGCGACGGCATGGACGGCGAGGACGGCGGCGACGGCGGCGACTCCGCGTCCGTCCCCGACGCCGTGATGGTCGTCGGGTTCCCGCAGTCGGGCATTCAGCTGTTCCGCGACTTCTACGCGGAGTTCGCCGACAGCGCGCCGGACCTGGACATCATCGTCCCCGACGGGCTGATCGACGGCGACCTCCCCGGCGAGGTCGACAGCGACATGAACAACGTCATCGGTACGGCACCCTCGGCCGGCGGCCCCGGGGCCGACTTCTTCGCCGAGTCGTATCAGGAGGAGTACGACGAGGAGCCGGGCGTGTTCACCTCGCAGGCGTACGACGCCATGGCGGTCGAGATCCTCGCGGCCACCGCCGCGGGCGAGAACAGCGGCGAGGCGATCCGCGACCGCGTCCGCACGGTCGCCAACCCCGGCGGCGAGGAGTTCGGTCCCGCGGACCTGCCCGAGGCGGTCGAGACGGTCGCCGCGGGCGACCCGGTCCACTACGTGGGGGCGTCCTCAAGCGTCAACTTCGACGTCAACGGCGACATGGCCACCGCCGCGTACGACATCACCGACTTCCAGGACGGGGAACTCGTCACCCTCGACACCGTCGAGTTCGGGAACGAACTCTCCGAGGAGGACCGGAACGCGACGGCCGCGGACCCGGTCGGCGTCGACTCGTTCACGGCACAGATCGGCGTGTTGATGCCGGAGACCGGTGACCTCGGGCCGCTCGGCGGACCGATCCGGGACGGCGCGCTGCTGGCCGCCACGCAGGTCAACGACGCCGGCATCAACGTCGACGTCGACACGCGCGTCGAGGACACGCAGACGGACCCGCAGGCCGGTATTTCGGGCGCGAACGCGCTCGTGAACGCCGGGTACGGGGCCGTCGTCGGTCCCGCGTCCTCGAACGTCAACCTCCAGGTGTCCGATCAGGTGTTCATCCCGAACGGCGTCGTGGGCATCTCGCCGTCGTCGACGGACCCGAACGTCACGGACTTGGACGACAACGACTACATCTTCCGGACCGCGCCGTCCGACCTGCTTCAGGGGCCGGCGATGGCCGACCTGGCCGTCGGCGACATCGTCGGCGCGGAGACCTCCGGCACGCTGTACCTCAACGACGCGTACGGCCAGTCGCTCGAAGGGTCGTACGTGAGCGCCTTCGAGGAGCGCGACGGCACCATCGACCAGCGCGTCTCCTTCGAGCCGAATCAGGCGACGTACTCCAGTCAGTGGTCGAGCGTGCTGAACCAGTAGGCGTCCGTTAGCAATCACATCTCTCCAATTTTTCCCGAACACAGGGAGCGATAGCTGCGGCGGCGTCGCCGGCGGCAGAGCCGCCGGCTGTCACCGGGCGAAGCCCGGTTGCCCGAGGGACCGCGTCCCTCGCTGCCAGAGAATCTTCGATTCTCACTGCCGGGAGGACGAAGCACGGCGATGTAAGCACCGAAGCGAGGGAGCGGCAGCGACCGAGCGAGGCGCGCAGCGAGCCGCGCGAGTCCTCCCGGCTGGGGCTTCGACGGTGTTCGTGTTGATCAGCGAGTCATATATCGCCGCGCGCAGCCGAGCGGCTAGGATTGCGGCGAACGGGGGCCGCTCGGTGACACCTCCTCAGTAGCAGTCCGCTTATCCCCCGAGGAAGTCGCGCCGCACGTCCTCGTCGGCGAGCAGCACGTCGCCGCGGTCGGTGTACCGGTTCCCGCCGTTCACCAGCACGTAGCCGCGGTCGCAGCGGCGGAGCGCCTCCTTCGCGTTCTGCTCGACCATCAGCACCGCCGTCCCAGAGTCGTTGATCCGATCGATCCGGTCGAACATGTCGTCAACGAGGTCGGGCGCGAGGCCGGCCGACGGCTCGTCGAGCAGCAGGAGGTCCGGGTCGAGCATGAGCGCCCGCCCCATCGCCACCATCTGCCGCTGGCCGCCGGAGAGCGTCCCCGCCTTCTGCTCGCTGCGCTCCCGGAGGATGGGGAACCGGTCGTAGATCGTCTCGATCTGGGCTTCGGGCACCTCGTCGAGGATGTACGCGCCCATTTCGAGGTTCTCGCGGACGCTGAGTCCGGGAAACACGTTGTCGTTCTGCGGCACGAACCCGATCCCCTCGCGGATGATCTGCTCGGGCGCGAGCCCGTGGATCGGCTCGCCCTCGAACTCGACGGTGCCGCCCATGTGGGTCGTGAGTCCGAAGACCGTCTTCATCACGGTCGACTTGCCGGCCCCGTTCGGGCCGACGATGGTTACGTACTCCTCGTCGGCGACGTCGAGGACCACGTCCGAGAGGATCTGGAGGTCGCCGTAGCCGGCGTCGAGATCGCGGATCCGCAAGATCGCGTCGCCGCCGAGGGCGTGGTCCGTCCCCGCGCTGACCTCGGCGTCGGTGGGAGAGTCGCCGCTCTCCGACACGGGTTCGGTCGCCGGGGCGTCGCTCTCCGACCCGGATTCGGTCGCCGGGGCGTCGCTCTCCGACCCGGATTCGGTCGTCCCGGCCGGCTCCGGCGCGTCGTCGGCGCTCATAGATCCTCACCCAGGTACGCCTCGATGACCCGCTCGTCGTTCCGTATCTCGTCGCCGGTCCCCTCGGCGAGCACGCTTCCCTGATGCATGACGATGACGCGTTCGCAGTTGTTCATGATGACGTCCATGTCGTGTTCGACGAGCAGGAAGGTGTAGCCGTCCGCGCGCAGGTCGTGGATCCGGTCCAACAGCTTCTCCTCTAAGGTCGGGTTGACCCCGGCGAGCGGCTCGTCGAGCAGCACCATCTCGGGGTCGGTCATCAGCACGCGGGCCATCTCCAGCAGCTTCCGCTGCCCGCCGGAGAGGTTCCCCGCGTGCTCGTGCGCGAGGTGGTCGATCTCGAAGAACTCCAGCGTCTCCCACGCCCGCTCGCGCAGCGCCGTCTCCTCCTCGACCACCGCGCCGCGGAGGCCGGGCGTCACGGCGCGGACCGCGGACTCGCCGAGCTGTCCCTGCGGCGCGAGCATCAGGTTCTCCAAGACGGTCATCTCGGAGAGCTCCCGGGCGATCTGGAACGTCCGAACCAGTCCCTTCCGCGCGATCTGGTACGGCTTGAGCCCCGTGACGTCCTCGCCCTGGAAGGACACCGTCCCGGCGGTCGGCTCGTGGACGCCGGTGATACAGTTGAACGTGGTCGACTTCCCCGCCCCGTTCGGGCCGATGAGTCCGGTGAGCGACCCGGACTCGACCTCGAAGGAGGCCCCGTCGACGGCGGTCACTCCGCCGAACCGCTTCACCAGCCCCTCCACGCGGAGCGGCGGCGACCCGGACGGCGTGTGTTTCGCCGACTCTTCGACCTCGCCGTCGTTCTCCTCCGGTTCGTCGGCGGTCGGAGCCGACGCGTCTACTCCGTCGGCGACGTCGCTCCCGTCGGCGACGTCGGCCGGATCGTTCGGATCGGGGGCGTCGCTACTCATCGGACTCACCTCCGGCGGGCCGCTCGGAGAGGTCGACGGCCGCGGCCGTCTCGATCCGGTCGCCGAGGACCCCCTCCGGCCGCCGGTGGATGATGAACACTAAGACGAGGCCGAGGAAGACGAACTGGAGCGGCGCGACGTTGTCGGCCGCGTACGCGAGGAGCGTCACCGGGTCCAGCGAGACGAGCGCGTCCGCGAAGGAGCCGGGGGTCTCGGCGTCGATGAGGCCGCGAACGGCCCCGCCGACGCGCCGCGGGCCCTCGAACAGCACCGCGGCGAAGACGATGCCGCCGAGGACGGAGCCGGTGTTCGACCCGGAGCCGCCGATGATCACCGCGATGAAGACGTAGAAGGTGAGCAGCGGCCGGAACTGCGGCGTGGGCGAGACGTTGCCCTGACTGCCGAACCAGAGGATTCCGGCGAGTCCCATCAGCGCGCAGCCGATGACGAACACCTTGATCTTCACGAGGTTCACGTCTTTCCCGAGCGAGTTGGCGACGAGTTCGTCCTCGCGGATCGCCTTCATCGTCCGCCCGAACGGCGAGCGGCCGAGGCGTTCGAGCAGGAGGTAGAAGCCGACGAGGAAGGCGGCGAGCACGGCGATGTACCCCCAGCCGATGAGGATTGGATGGGAGATGCCGAGCCCGTCGGTACCGAATACCCCGAAGACGAGGTCGCCGAGCGCGGTCGGGGTCCCCGCCTGCCCGTCGACCAAGAACAGGTCGCGGACGGGGTTGTCCGGCATTCCCATCCCGCGACCGCCGCCCGTCCCGGCACCGATCGTGTCGCGCAGGAAGCTGTCGAAGGCGCTCGACTGGAGCGAGAGCCGGATGATCTCGGAGAGACCGAGCGTCACGATCGCGAGGTAGTCGGCCTTGAGCCGGAGCGCCGGCAGCGCGGCGATGCCTCCCAGCAGCGCCGCCATCCCCATGCCGGCGAGGACCCCGACCGGGAGCGGCAGCCCCAGTCCGGGGGGCCCGAAGGCCGGGTCCGGCGAGCGGACGACCATCCCCATCGTGTACACGCCGACGGCCATGAAGCCGGCGACGCCGATGTTGAAGAGGCCGGTGTACCCCCACTGGAGGTTTAGAGCGAGCGCGGTGAGCGCGTAGACGAGGCCGAGGAACGTCAGCGTCTCCATGAGTCCGACGACGCTGTTGAGGCCGTCGGTGAACGAGAGGAGCGCCGCGGCCGCGTAGATCGCGAGCAGCGTCCCGACGACGAGCGCGAAGTCGCTCTCCTTGGCGGCCGCGATCACCGCAGCCGTGGCGCTCTCGGGCGCGTCGGCCTCCGGAACGGCCGGATCTGCGTCGCTCATGCCGTCGAAACACCTCCGAACAGCCCCTCGGGACGAAGGAGGAGCATCAGGATCATCACGGCGAACGCCGCGGCCTGGTTGAAGTCGGACGGGATCCAGATCGTCGAGGTGGTGAACACGACGCCGATGACCAGTCCGCCGACGATGGCCCCGTAGACGGAGCCGATCCCGCCCAGAATTACGGCCGCGAAGATCAAAAGCAGGAGGAGCCAGCCGAAGTCGAACTGGATCGTGCCGCGGAGCAGGACGTAGAGGTAGCCGGACGCGCCCGCGAGCCCGCCGCCGATGATCCACGTCGCGGTGACGACGCGCTCGGCCGGGATCCCGGTGATGAGCGCGAGGTCCTTGTTGTCGGCCATCGCGCGCATCGCCGTGCCGAGCTTCGTGTGCTGGAGCATGGCGTGCATCGCGACCATCAGTCCGACCGCGGCCACGAGGATGGTGAGTTCGTGCGCGTTCACCGAGACCCCGAGGGGACCGAACGCGAGGTTCGACTGCTCGACGCTGGCGGTCACGCCCCGGCGGTCGGAGCCGTAGCCGAACTGGAGCAGGTAGCGCACGATAAGCGCCGCGCCGATGGAGGCGATGAGCAGCGAGATGCCGTCGCGGTCGCGCATCGGCTTGTAGAACGCCCGGTCGAGCGCCACCGCGAGCAGCGAGGTGACGACGAACGCCGCGACCAAGCCGACGAGGATCGCGCCGGGCGTCGAGAGGATGTGCGCGCCCACGTCACCGGGCGAGGCGCTCCCGGCGTCGCGGACGGTCAGGAGCGCCCGGACCGGCACGTCGCCGAACCCGGCGATCAGGAAGGCGACGCCCCACCCAGTGAACGCCCCCGCGCTGACGAGGTCGCCGTGCGAGAAGTTCGCGAACGAGAGGATGCTGTACGTCATCGAGAGCCCGATACCGGCCAGCCCGATCACGAGCCCGATGACGACGCCGTTCCAGAGGTTCGATCCGAGCCGGTCGACCGAGACCGACCCCCCGATCGGGCCGAGACCGACCCCCCCAAGCTTCGCCGCGAGGTCGACGAGGAGGAGGCCGCCGAGAAGGACGGCGAAGAGGAGCCCCGGCCGGGCCCGTGCGGCGTCGACGATCGACGAGTCAGTTGTTCCCATGTGTGCGTCTCACTGACGCAGGGTGAGTCACCGAGAGGTAAATAACTCGCTGTTCGAACAATCGTCGGAACATCGAAAGCGCCTGACAGCTGTCGGGAACGGGAGCCGGTCCGCGAGTCCGGACGATCGGCGGAAGAGCGGTCTCGGTCGCCGCCCGCGATTCAGTCGCCGCCCGCGGCCCGCGCGCGGCGGCGCGCGTCCTCGGCGGAACGCTCCTCGCGCAGCAACGCCTCGACGAACAGTTCGCCGGCCTTGTACGACGACCGGACTATCGCGCCCGACGCGCAGTAGAGGAACTCGAACTCCTCCTCCGCGACCCGCCGCCACGTCTCGAAGACGTCGGGGTGGACGTACTCGAAGACGTCGAGGTGGGACCGCGAGGGCTGGAGGTACTGCCCGAACGTGACCACGTCGACGCCGACCTCGCGGAGGTCGCCGAGCGTCCGGTACACCTCGTGGTCGTACTCGCCGACGCCGAGCATGAGGCTCGTCTTCGTGTGGATGTCGGACTCGCGGTCGACCTGATCGAGGACCGACAGGGACTGCTCGTAGTTCGCGCGGCGGTCCCGCACCGGCCACTGGAGCCGCTCGACGGTCTCGACGTTGTGCGCGATCACGTCCGGCTCCGCGTCGATGATCCGCCGCACCGCCTCGGGGTCACCGCCGAAGTCGGGGATGAGCGTTTCGACGAGCACCTCCGGGTCGCGCCGCTTGATCGCCCGGATCGTCTCGGCGAAGTGCGCCGACCCGCCGTCCGCGAGGTCGTCGCGGTCGACGGAGGTCAAGACGACGTAGTCGAGCCCGATCTCCGCGACCGCGTCGGCGACGTTCGCCGGCTCGTCGGGGTCGAGCGGCTCCATCCCGCCCGTCTCGACGTCACAGAAGTTACACCCGCGCGAGCAGCGGTCGCCCATGAGCATGAACGTCGCCGTGCCCGGCCCGTCGTTCCCCGACCAGCACTCGCCCATGTTCGGGCAGTTCGCCTCCTCGCAGACCGTGTGGAGGTCGTGGTCGCGGAGGGTGGACTTGATCTCGGTGAACCGACTCCCGGACGGCGGGCGCGACTTCAGCCAGTCCGGTTTCCGGCGGCCGCGTTGCATGTCTGACCCTTGGCGTCCGAGCGCAAAAGCGTGCGGGTCGGTTCGGCCGACGGTGTTCAGATAAGGTTTGAAAGTGAGGCGGTGCGTTTTCAAAGTGTTCTATGCCAGAAAACGACCGCCTCAGCGGCTGTTTAGACGAGATCAACTTAG
>NZ_AOJD01000076.1 GCF_000337415.1 Halorubrum tebenquichense DSM 14210
CTCAAACTGTTTCAGCAACGCCGAAGCAGAAACAGCAAACGAGTGGCTCAGATCCTTTGCCTTCGCATGGAATCAGCTTATCTGAACACTACCGTTCGGCCCGGTCAGTCGAGCGAGACGACGACCTTCCCCTGGTGGTCGCCGCGCTCGACGTACCGGTACGCCTCGCTGACCTCGTCGAACCCGAAGGAGCTGTCGACGACCGGCGTCGTGCCCGTCGCCGCCAGCGCATCGGTCATGCGCCCGAACATCGCCTGACTGCCCACGCCCATCACGCCCTCGACCGTCAGCCCCTTCCCGAGGATCGGGCCGGGGTGGACGCGCCCCTCGCCGCCGGCGAGGACGCCGATGAGGTGGATGTGACCGCCCGGAGCCGCGGCGTCGAGCGACTGCTGGAGGGTCCCCGCGCCGCCGACCCCGACGACGTGGTCGACGCCGCCGGTCGCCTCGGCGACGGCGTCGCCCCCTCTTGAACCTCGTAGGCTCGCATGGCCGACGATCGGGGCCGGACGGGTATGCGCTCACGGCTCGTCTAACTCCTCGCCGCCACCGCCACCGAAAAGTCGGCGGGAAATTCCGGCCGTCGGGGACGCCCGTCCAGAGAGGACACCCGCCCGCCGAGCGCGCTCGTCGGCCCGCGTGGTCGAACGATCGGCCCGGACGCTCACCCGGTTCAGGCGCTCAGTCGGTCCGGGTGCTCGGTCGGTCTCTCGATTCAGCTCTCCTGTTCGGTCGGCCGGATTAGCAGTTCGTTGAGGCTCACGTGGGCGGGCTGGGCGACGGCGAAGCGGATCGACCGCGCGATGTCCGCCGGCTGGAGCGCGTCGAGCGACCCGACCCACTCCTCGGTCTGTGCCTTGATTTCCTCGTCCGGGATGTGCTCTTGGAGTTCCGTCTCGACCAGTCCGGGCTCGACGATAGTGGTGCGGATGCCGTCGGCGGCGACCTCCTGACGGAACGCCTCGGTGAACCCGTTGACGCCGAACTTGGTGGCGTTGTAGCCGCTGGCGGTCGCGGAGGCCCGCCGCCCCGCGACCGAGGAGACGTTGACGACGTGGCCGCCGTCCTGTTCCTGCATGACCGGCAGGGCGGCGTGGGTGGCGTTCATCAGCCCGAGGAGGTTCACCTCGACCATCTGCCGCCAGTTGTCCGTGTCGGCGTCCTCGACGGCCTCCAGCAGCATGACGCCGGCGTTGTTGACGAGCACGTCCAGTCGGCCGAACTCGTCGACGGTCGTTTCGATCAGATCCTCGACCGCCGCCTCGTCGGTGACGTCGGTCGGGACGACGAGGGCCTCCCCGCCGTCCGCCTCGATGCGGTCGGCCACCGTTTCGAGCGCCGCCTCGCGGCGGGCGGCCACCGCCACGCTGGCCCCGGCGTCCGCGAGCGCCTCCGCGGTCGCCGCGCCGATACCGGAGGAAGCGCCGGTGACGATCGCGACCTCTCCGTCGAGCGACGTCGGTTCGAATGACATCGATTCAATCGTCGATTCGACGACAAAAAAGGGTGTCAGAACCCGCACGGACCGAGGGGGAACGCAGGATTGAGTACCCCCCGTTCCGGGAGGTGCGCCGTCGGGCGAGGACGGTCACGCCTCGGGAACGAACACGTTCATCGACGGCGTCTGGATCCCCTGGAACTTGTTCTTCCAGTTGTACGCGATGTTCAGCACGCGCCGCCGGTCGTCCGGCGGTCCCGTCACGACGCTCACGGAGGTGCCGTCCTCCGGGATCTCGATCCGCGTGTCCTCCCACTCGAAGCCCGCGAGCAGGTCCGACGGGTTCTCGGCGGTCACCGACCCGGTGTTCCTGTTCACCTCGTAGAGGCGGTAGGCGTCCGTCTCGATCAGCCGCTTGATCTCGTCGAGGTCGCGGTCGAAGTGTTCTTCGAGCGCGTCGGCCGTGTGGTAGCCGCAGACGATCAGGTGCGCGAACGTCTCGATCGCTCGGGGGTCCTGCGCCGCCGCGCGGAGGTGATCGAAGTACGCCAGCTTTTCTTCCCTGTCGAGTTCGAGGATCTCGTTGATGATCCGCGCCGCCTCCCGCTCCGCCTCCGAGGCGTCCGGGTCCGCGAGGACCTCGTCGGCGCGCGACCCCGTGTTCTGGCCCCGCGACACGTCGACGACGTTCTTGAGGTGTTTCGCGCGGTCGTACACCGCCGACTTGTACGACCAGTCGCGGGCGTCGTCCGGGTAGTCGTCGAACTGCCGGAGCAGCGCCTCGCGGTCCTCGGGGAACCCGATCTCCTCGCGGAAGTCGCTCCACGCGGTGGCGTCTCTGAACAGGCCGAAGTCGGTCAGGGTGTCCTGGCCGAGGTTCGCCCGCGTGCCGCCGCTGGCGACGAACTTGGCCTCGACGAACGTCTCGCCGTCAGAGGACTCGACGATCAGGTCCCCGAGCGAGTCGTAGGAGTTGCCGGCGTGTCGCACCGCGGTCCGGTCCGGGAAGTCGCTCCGGAGCCGGTCGGCGAGCGCCTCGGCGAGGTCGGGTCGGCCGTCGTCCGTCAGGTCGTCGTCGGGCTCCGCGCCGTTCGCGAGCAGCGCCGTCAGCTTCTCCGTGGCCTCGACCCAGCCGCGCTCGTGTTTGCCCATGTGGTGTGCCGCTCGGCGGGGGAGGAATAAAAAAGCACGTACGGCGGCGGTCCGCCCGCTCGGGCCTCCGGCGGCCTACTCGTTGACGAGCAGGAGCTTCCCGACGAAGTCGCCGGCCTCGGCGCGGCGGTGGGCGTCCGCCACGTCCGCGAAGGCGTACCGCTCGTCGACGTGCGGGGCGACCGCGCCCTTGTCGACGAGCGAGGCGATCGTCTCCAGTTCGTTCCCGACGCGCTCCTGTCCCTCGCCGAGCAGCACCGGGAGGATGACGAGGACGACGCCGAGCGAGAGCGACGTGGCGTGCATCGGCGACAGGTCGACGCCGTCGGCGTCGCTCGACTCGGTCGTGACCACGGAGCCGAAGGGACGCACCGCCTCGAACGACGCGTTCAGGTGGTCGTCGCCGACCGGGTCGAAGACGAGGTCGAAGCCGACGCCGCCGGCGTGCTCGTCGACGTACGACTCGACGCTCGTCGCCGTGTAGTCGACGGTCGCGTCGGCTCCGAGGTCCGCCGCCAGCGACCGCTTCTCGGCGGTCGACCCGGTCGCGGTGACGGTCGCGCCGAACCAGTCGGCGAGCTGGACGCCGACGTGGCCGACGCCGCCCGTCGCGCCGTACACCAGCACGTCGTCGCCGACGTCGACGCTGCCCTTGTCGGCGAGCATCTCCCACGCGGTCAGCGCGACCACCGGCAGCGCGGCGCTGTCTTCGAGCGGGATCGACTCGGGGGCGTGCGCGAACGTCCCCGCGTGACCGACGACGTAGTCGGCGAGCGCGCCCTGCCGCCCCGCGCCGCCGGGCATTCCGTACACCTCGTCGCCCGGTTCGAAGGCGTCGACGTCCTCGCCGACGGCGTCCACGACGCCCGCCACGTCGCAGCCGAGCGTCGCCGGGAACGCCGGCGCGAAGTCGGGGATGTGGCCCCCGCGGATCTTGTAGTCGACCGGGTTGACGCTGGAGGCGACGACCTCGACGCGGATCTCGTCCGGATCGGGGTCGGGAACCGCGACGCTGCGCCGCTCGAAGGCGTTCGGGCCGCCGAACTCGTCTATCACGTACGCGTCCATCTCGGAACTCATCTCGGGTCGGGGTTGGCGACTTCGCGGGGTATATCCGGCGTCGGGGGAGAGCCGTGTGGGCTTTCGGAGGATAGTACACTCCCGTCGATGGGATCAAAACAGGACGCAGGCACGCCTCAAAGAAGTGAGAACGGGAAGAGCCTAGGCCGAGATTTGAACTCGGGGTCTCGTCCTTACCAAGGACGCGCTTTACCGCTAAGCTACCCAGGCGCGATTGGTCGTTGCGCGGAATCGACTTTAGGGGTTTCGATTTGGCGGCGCGGCGTCGGGGGATCGACCGCGCCCCGTCGCCCGTGTCGGATCACCGGTCCGTCGCGCTGACGGCGCGCTCGGAGATGTCGGCGATGCGGTCGGCGGTCGCGTCCGGCAGCGCGCTGCTCGCGGGCGGGAACTCGCCGTCGCAGTCGGTCGCGAGGTCGCGGGCGTATTCGAGCAGTTCCTCGGGCGGGTCGCCGCCGACCGCGGTGGTGCCGGCGACGACCGCGAGTTCGAGCGCGTCGACTTCCAGGTTGCGGTCGAGCGCGGCCGCGGCGTCGGCGTCGACCCCCTCGCGGTCGCGCAGGGTCTGGTCGCGGCCGAACGCGCGCACCACGTCGACCGCGGGGCGGGCCGCGTCGGTACATGCTAAAAGCGAGAAGCCGCGCGAGACGAGCACGTCGGCGGCGAGGATCTCCATGTCCGCGTCGATGTCTGCCGCGGCGGTCGGCGCGGTCACCCACGGCTCCTCGCGGGCGACCGTGCGGGTGAGGCGTAACCCCTCGTAGATGAGTTGCACGCCCGCGGCGCGGTCGGCCACGTCGCCGAGGTCGACCTCCGGCTCCAGCGCGCGGGCGGTGACCAGCGCCAGCACGCCGGGGGTCACCGCCGCGTCGCCGATCCGGGAGTCGAGGGCCTCGCGGAGCTGTTCGGGTTCGACGTCCGCGAGCGCCTCGCGCGCGGCGTCACGCGCTCGCGCGGCATCGTCCATTGTCGTTCGGTAGACGAGCGAAGGGCAAAGACCTTTGGAAACGAACGGGACCACGTCCCGTGATCCGAACCCGAACCGACGCCGACGTGCGCGTCGTCACGCTCGACCGCCCCGCGGCGCGGAACGCGCTCCGCCCCGACGACCTGCCCGCCCTGCGCGAGGCGTTCGAAGCGTCCGAGGGCGAGGCGCACCCGCCGGTGACGTACCTCCGCGGCGCGGGCGACGCCTTCTGCGCCGGCGCGGACCTCGACGCGGTCGCCGACCTCGACGACCCGGAGGCGTTCGCGCGACGGGGGCAACGCGTCGCCGCCGCGATCGAGGAGTCGCAGTCGGTCGTCGTCTGCGGGGTCGACGGCGCGGCCCGCGGCGGCGGGGTCGAACTGGCGCTGGCGGCCGACGTGCGCGTGGCGACCCCGCGGGCGACGTTCGGCGAGCCGGGCGTCGACTTCGGGCTGTTCGGCGCGTGGGGCGGCACGGTCAGGCTCCCGCGCGTCATGCGCGAGGGCGACGCGCTCGACTTCGCGCTGTCGGGGCGCGTCCTCGACGCGGAAGAGGCCCGCCGAACGGGACTCGTCTCGCGCGTCGTCGACGACCCCCGGTCGGTGGCCGACGAGGTCGCGGCCGGCGAGTCCGACGCGCTCGCGGCGATCAAGCGCCGGCTCCGCGACCGACGCGACGGGGAGACGCAGGCGGACGCCGAGGCGACGGTGTTCGCGGAGCTTCACGACGCGCACGCGGCGGAGATCGCTCGACTGCGGAGCGAGTGAGGCGTCGCGTCGGCGGCGGGCGCGCCGTCCCGATGTCAAAGACTTAAGTGAGTCTCCGACCAACCTCGGGATGCGAAGCACGCACCGGTAGTGTAGTGGTATCACGCAACCTTGCCATGGTTGCAACCCGAGTTCAAATCTCGGCCGGTGCATTTNGCACCGGTAGTGTAGTGGTATCACGCAACCTTGCCATGGTTGCAACCCGAGTTCAAATCTCGGCCGGTGCATTTTGCGAACGAAGCGAGCGAATTCACCGAGAGAGATTTGAACGCCGTCAGTCGCGCGCAACGAGCGGCGTGTCGGGATTCTATTTATATTCGGACCGGTGCTACGGCGAACACCGCCAAAGCCCCAGCCGGCGAGGACGAAGCACGGCGACCGGCCCTTCGATTCCCGCCCGGCACAGCACCCTCACCTCCCTAGCCTCGTCACCGGCGCTACGCGCCGGTTGTAAGCGAGAGCGAAGCCCTCGCCCTGTCGGCGGCTCCCCGCCGGTCGCCGCCGACTCCAGCGAGAATCGGAGGTTCTCTGGCAGCGAGGGACGCGGTCCCTCGCGGCTCAGCCGCGGAGCGGCCTCACAGGCACGCGCCACCGGTCTTTTCTCGAAATAGCTCGGAACAGAACTCGTCGTCACTCGGCTACCGCACGCGTTCGCACCCGTCAGGCTCGTGACCGTGACACGGGTATCGCGCGCGTGGACCGACGCCGACGGACCCCGTCCGTTTAACAGCGCGTGCGTACTCTGTTCGCGCATATGGTAGAGATTCTTCTTCTCGTGGGAGTCGCGGTGGCGGCGTTCGTCGGCTACAACATCGGCGGGGCGACGACGGGACCGGCGTTCGGGCCAGCGGTGGGCGCGGACGTGTTGTCGAAGTCGGGCGCGGCGGCGCTGATGTCCGTGTTCTTCTTCGTCGGAGCGGGAACGCTCGGCCAGCGGGTGGTGACGACGCTGGGGGAGGACCTCGTCACGGGCGCGAACGTGTTCACGCTGGAGACGAGCATCATCGTCCTCTTTTTCATCGGCGGCGCGCTGTTCGTCGGCAACTTCGCCGGCGTCCCGGCCTCGACGTCGATGACGGCCGTCGGCTCCATCGCCGGACTCGGCGTCGCGACGAACACCCTCGACTGGGCCGTGATGGGGGAGATCGCGATCTGGTGGCTCGTCGCCCCGATCATCGGGTTCTGGGTGTCGGGCGTCGTCGGCCGGTACTTCTACTCGGCCATCGACGACTGGGTGGCGATAGACAGCACCGAGGGGGCGCTGTTCGAGTTCGACCGGTCGGGGCTGATCCCGAAGCCCGTCCCCGGGCCGAACACGACACGCCGCGAGCTGTTCGGCGGCTTCGTCGTCATCGCCATCGGCTGTCTGATGGCGTTCTCGTCGGGGACCTCGAACATCGCGAACGCCATCGCGCCGCTCGTCGCGCTCGACGGCGTGGAGATGACGCCGATGATCCTCCTCGGCAGCGCCGCGGTCGCGGTGGGGGCGTTCACCATCGCCCGGCGGACGCTCGACACGCTCGGCAACGACATCACGGACCTCCCGCTGACGGCCGCCATCGTCGTGGCGGTCGTCTCCTCGGGGATCGTCATCAGCCTCTCCGCGGTCGGGATCCCCGCCTCGTTCGTTATCATCGCGACGATGTCGATCGTCGGGCTGGGCTGGGGGCGCGCGACCCGCACGGTGACGGTCCGACAGGGGATCAGCGGCGAGAAGGAGCCGACGGTCTCCGTCGGCGCGCTGGCGGCCGACGAGATGCCGGAGATCGGCGAGGGGGACGCGAGCGACGTCCCCTCGGCGTCGGACCTGTTCAACCCGGGGACGAGCGCGCGCGTCGTGCTGATGCAAAACGTCGTGCCGATCCTCTCCACGGTCGGCGCGCTGGTGACGTTCACCCTGCTCTTCGCGTTCGTCTGGTAGCCGGACCTCGGCGGCCGAAGGCGGTTACCGGCCGAACCGCCGCTGTCTGTCCTGGAAGTCCAGGACCGCGCGCAGGTACTCGCGCCTGCGGAAGTCGCGCCAGTTCACGTCGGTGAAGTAGAGCTCGGCGTACACCGACTGCCAGATGGCGAAGTCGGAGAGCCGCTCGGCACCGGTCTTGATCACGAGGTCCGGCTCCTCGGGGAACAACAGGCGGTCGGCGACGTCGGCCTCGTCGATGGCTTCCGGCGTTATCTCTCCGTCGGCCACGTCGTGCGCCAGTTCGCGGACCGCGCCGGCGAACTCCGCTTTCCCGCCGAGACCGACGAGTATCCGGACCGGGGCGTCCGCGTCGCCGTCGTCGACCGGGTCGCCGGCGGGCCCTGCGGTGGACTCGTCGGCGTCCGGACCCCGGACCACGGTCTCGGCGGGGGCGTCGAGCCGGCGCAGCTCGCGGACCAGCGTCGGGGCGACCGCCCGGTCGAGGACGGAGACGGAGACCGTGACGCGCTCGGCTCCGTACTCGAACGCCCAGCCGATCGCCGACGACAGCGTGTCGAACGCGCCGTCCGCGAGGAGGTCGCGCTCCGTGACGACGAGCGCGACGTGCGCCGGCGGCGCGGCGTCGTGGAGGCGGTGGCGCGTCGCGAGGTACGCGTCGTAGAGACCCACGTGAGAGCGATCCGCTCGCACGTATAAATGGCTTCCCGCCGACGAGGGGTTTAATTCGCCGACGCACCTACCGTCGTCGATGGCAGACAGCTATCGCGGGGTGTTCGGCGCGATCCCCTACGCGTTCCGCGCGACCGAGTCGTGGACGATGCGCGCGTACGCCGCCCTCGGCGCGCTGACGGCCGGGTTCGTCGCGGTCGTGGTCACGCTCGGGCTCGTCGTCTGGATGGGCGAGACCGTCTCGGCGCAGGGGGGGACGTTCCTCTTCTCGCGGTCGCTGTTCGTGGTCGCCGGCCTCGCCGCCGTCGGGCCGCTGCTCGCACCGATCCTGTTCGTCGCCCGCCGCCACCGCCGGGACGACCCGGTCGCGGCCGACTACGACCGGTGGATGGGCGTCGCCGGCTTCCTGTTCCTCGTCTCGCTGTACCTCGCGATGGTGATCTCGGCACCCGCGGACCTGCGGGACCCGAGCGGCTCGGCCGTGATCAACGCGCTGTACGCGCTCCCGCAGCTGGCGGGGTTCGTTCCGCCCGTCGCGGCCGCGCTCGTCGTCTTCGCGACGCACTTCCGGCTCCGCGGCGGGTCGGACGCCGGGGCGACGCCGGAGACCGACGCGGCGTAGCGGGGCCCCGCCGCGGCTCGAAAGCCGGAAGTCGCCCGAGCGTCTACCGGAGCGTAATGACCGACGAGAAGGAGAGCACGTTCCTCGTCACGCACGTCGAGAGCGACTCCGCCGTACTGAAAGACGTCCACGACGGACAGGTCCACACGCTGAGTTCGAACCCCGGACTCGACGTCGACGACGCCGTCGAGGCGACCGTCTCCCCCGACCCGCCGATGGAGGTCACCTATCAGGTGATCGAGGTCGCGGAACGTCGCCCGCTGTCGATCGAGGAGAGCCCCGAGCCGCCGACCGTCCACGAGCGCGAACTGGCCGCGGAGACGCCGACCGGGGAGCTGGCCCGGGAGGAGCGCGCGGGCGTCGGCGAGGTCCACGTGTTGACGCCGCCGGAGTCGGAGACGGAGGCCGCCGTCGCCGACGTGATCGACGACCGCGAGGGGACGCTCTCGCGGGCGGCTCGCCTCGGCGTGAATCGCGTCGAGATCCGGTCGGAGCCGGGCGTCGTCGCGGTGCGATACCTCCCGTAGCGCGGACGGTCGGAGCGCGCGCGACGCCGTCGCGGCTCACCAGATAAGAAGGCTTATTCGCGCCCGCAGGGGAAGCGGTGATTATGGTAGCGATCGAGGTGCCGGACGTCGACTACACCGACTACACCAACCGGCAGCTTGCGGCGGTGCCGCTCGCGTTCCTGGTCCTCGCGCTGGCGATCATCGGCGGGTGGTTCGTCGTCACCGGGGCCCCGGCGAATCTCGGACTGGAGTTCACCGGCGGCGTCGAACTGCGGATCGCCGACGACGGGGACAACGTCGAACAGCAGATCCAGACGGCCTTCGACCGGGAGCCGGACTCGACCCGCGCGATCCCCGGCGACGACGTCGTGGTGGTCACCTTCCAGGCGGTCGAGGACGACCCGGATGGCCTCGCGAACGACCTCCAAGACCAGGCGGACGCGGCGGGGTTGACCACGACCGCGGTCGACCAGGTGTCGCCGAGCTTCGCGAGCGACACCGCGCGGACCGCCCTCTTCGGCGTGGCCCTCGCCTTCCTCGGGATGAGCGTGCTCGTGTTCGCGCTGTTCCGGACGTTCGTCCCCTCGATCGCGGTCGTGGCGTCCGCGTTCTCCGACCTGGTGATCCCGATCGCGGCGATGAACCTGCTCGGCATCCAGATGACGCTCGGGACGATCGCGGCGCTCCTGATGATCATCGGGTACAGCGTCGACTCGGACATCCTGTTGAACGACTCGGTGCTGCGCCGGACGGGCGCGTTCTACGAGTCGGTGAGCCGCGCGATGCGGACCGGGGTGACCATGACGCTCACCTCCATCGCGGCGATGATCGTGATGGCGGTCGTCGCCTCCCTGTTCGGTATCGGACTCCTCCGTGACATCGGGATCATCCTCTCGGTCGGGCTGTGCGCCGACCTGATGAACACGTACCTGATGAACGTCTCGCTGCTTCGCTGGCACAAGTTCGAGGGGGTGGCGCGGTAATGCTCGAACCGATCAAGGAGAACTGGCGGATCCTGCTGCTCGTCGTCGTCGTGCTCGGAGCCACCGTGGCGCTTTTCGCCCCCGGATTCGGGCCGGAGCCGGCTCCCGGCGAGGACGTGAGCGAGGCCCGAGAGGGGATCACGAACCTCCAGTACGGGCTGGACCTGGCCGGCGGGACGCGGATCCGCGCGCCGCTGTCCGGGTACACCGCGACCGACGTCGAGTTCGGCGGCGACAGCCCGACGACGGTCGCGGAGACGGTGGCGGCCGAACTCGACAACGCCTCGGCGCGGAACGTCGGGGCGGTTCCCGGGGAGAGCGCCGTGGAGGTCACGGAGGCGTCCGTCTCCGAGGACCAATTCAGACGGGCGATGGACGCCAGCGGCTACGCGTACGGCGACGTTCGGCCGGGCGTCACGCAGGAGACGCGCGACGAGACGATGAACGTCATCCAGGGGAAGATCAACGAGGCGGGGCTTTCGGGCGGCAGCGTCCAGCAGGTCCAGTCGATCACCGGCGAGTACTTCATCCTCGTCGAGGTGCCCGGCGAGGGTCGACAGGACGTGGTCGACCTCCTCGAAGAGCGCGGGACCGTCCGGATCGACATCGCGTACGCCGACGGGAACCGGACCGCCGTCGACGAGGGCGTGCTGGTCCAGGAGAACTTCGACGAGATCGGGACCGCCACGCAGAGCGACCAGGGTACGGGGTCGTACGTCCCGGTCACGGTCCGCAACACCGACGAGGACGGTCAGTCCCCCGCCTACTCCTTCCAGGACGCCGTGGTCCAGCGCGGATTCCCCGACTCGTACAACACCCGAGCCGACCAATGTGAGTACGCCAACGGGTCGCTTTCCGGCGAGCGGAACCCGTGCCTGTTGCTCGTCGTCAACGACGAGGTCGTCAACTCCTTCGGGATGGACTCGGGGCTCGCGGACAGCATGGGCGACGGCTCGTGGGCCGAGACCGGGCGGTTCCGGCTCACGACCGGCGAGTTCAGCGAGGCCCAGACTATCTCGCTGAACCTCCGCGCCGGCGCGCTCCCCGCCGACCTCGACATCAGCGGCGAGGGGACCTCCTCGTCCATCTCGGCCTCGCAGGGGGAGAACTTCCGGACGTACTCGCTCGTCATCGGGCTCCTCTCGGTGCTCGCCGTCGCGGGGATGGTGTTCCTCCGCTACCGCGAGCCGCGCGTCGCCCTACCGATGATCGTCACGGCGCTGGCCGAGGTGTACGCGCTGCTCGGGTTCGCCGCCCTGCTCGGCTACCCGCTCGAGCTCGCGGTGATTGCGGGCTTCATCGCGGTCGTCGGGACCGGCGTCGACGACCTCGTCATCATCGCCGACCAGGTGATGAGCGAGGGCGACGTGAGCTCCCGGACCGTGTTCGACTCGCGGTTCCGGCAGGCCTTCTGGGTCATCGGCGCGGCCGCGGCGACGACCGTCATCGCGATGTCGCCGCTGATGGTGCTCTCGCTCGGCGACCTCTCCGGGTTCGCCATCTTCACCATCCTCGGCGTGCTGATCGGCGTGCTGGTCACCCGCCCCGCGTACGGCGACATCCTCCGCCGCCTCCTGACGGTCAGGTGATCGGCGACCGGAGGGGGTAGGACCCGCTCCGAACGCCTCACCGCCGCTCCTCCCGCGCCCTTCTTCCGTCGCTCTTCTTGCTTTCACTCCTCCTGTTTCACTCTTCCCGCCGCCGTTTCACCCGCCGCGAGGACCGGTCGCACGTCCGTCGTCTGCCTCGCGTCCCCGAGTGGATGTGACGATCGATCAGTTCCGTCGCGCATGTCGGCGCGAATCCATCGTTCGTCGTTCGGGTCGGACGAAAAGCGGCGTGCCTCACGTGCCGGGAGACGGTCCGACAAACTATTAATTTAGACCGGTCAAAAACCGTCCATGCCCACCGACACAGTCGAGGACTATCTCAAGGCGATCTACCGGATCGAGTCGCGGGGCGGTCCCCCCGTTTCCACATCGCAGATCGCGGAGGCGCTGGAGAAGACCCCCGCGACCGTGACGAGCATGGTCGAGACGCTCGCCGACCGCGGGCTGCTCTCCCGCGAGAAGTACAAGGGGGTCGAACTCACGCCGGCCGGCGAGGTCGCCGCGCTGGAGGTCGTGCGCCGACACCGGCTCATCGAGTCGTTCCTCGCCGAACAGCTGGACTACGAGCCGACGGAGGTCCACGACGAGGCCGACGCGCTCGAACACCACGTCAGCGAGGAGTTCACGCGGCGGGTTGAGCGGCTCCTCGACTACCCCGCCGCCGACCCCCACGGGGACCCGATCCCCCCGGCGGACCTGTCGACGCCGGAGGACTCCGGGACGACGCTCGTCGCGGCGCTGGAGCCGGGCGAGCGGGGAACGGTCGTGCGCGTGAGCGACCGCGACCCCGACGTGTTGGAGTTCCTCGTCGACGCCGACATCACGCCCGGAACGACCGTCGAGGTCGTCGAGGTCACGTCGTTCGGACTGGTCACGGTCCGGACCGACGGCGGGGACGAACACGGCCTGCCGGAGGCGGTCGCGGACCGCGTGTACGTCCGCCGCGCGGCGGACTCGACCGCGGCGACCGACGGGCAGGAGGCGGGCGACGCATGACCGGCTACGTCGAGATCGTCGCGATCGCGTTCGCCGCACAGCTCGCCGTGTTGCCGGGCGAGAAGGTCCAACTGATGATCGCGGGGCTCGCGACGAGGTACGACCCGAAGATCGTCGTCGCCGCGGCGGGGTCCGCGTTCGCCGGCTGGACCGCGGTCGAGATCGCGTTCGGACAGGCGCTCCAGTCGGCGCTCCCGCCGCTCGCGCTGGACGCGGTGACCGCGGTGCTGTTCTTCGCCTTCGCGGTCCTGCTGTACCGCTCCGCGCCGGAGCGAGGGACGAGCATGGAGGCGGAGCGCACCGACGGCGGCATGGCCCGCTTCGACGACCTCTCGCTTCCCGGGCGGCTCGACCGGTACAGCGGGTCGCTCGGCGGTTTCCTCCCTATCTTCGCGCTCACCGCGACCGGCGAGTTCGGCGACAAGACCCAGATCATCACCTTCACGCTCGCGGCCCAATACGGCGCGACCTCCGCCATCTGGGCCGGCGAGATGCTCGCCATCATCCCGGTCAGCCTCGCGAACGCGTACTTCTTCCACACCTTCGCCGGTCGCTTCGACATGCGCCTCGCGCACCTCGGCTCCGCGCTGCTCTTCGCCTTCTTCGGCGCGGACACCGTGCTGTCGATCGCGACCGGGTTCTCCGTGTGGGAGACGTTCGTCGGGACGGTCGGCGGCCTCGTTGCCGGACTGTTCTGAAAACGCCGCCCCGCGGCCCCCGCAGTTCGGAACTCAGAACTCGTCTAACCCCGACTGCTCGGCGGCCGCCAGCGCGTCCTCGCAGGTTGCCCACGACTCGCGCGCGCAGTCCGGCAGCGTCCCGTGGTCGCCGACGTACGCGGCGATGAACGACCGGGTGGCCGGGTCGCTCGGGTAGCCGCTGCCGACGCCGTCGTACTCGGGGTAGGCGGCGTCGACGGTCGCCATCTCGGCGTCGCGGGTCACCTTGGCGACGACGCTCGCGGCACCGACGAGCGGGTCGTCCGCGTCCGCGCCGTGCGCGGCGGTCACGTCGACCGCGGGAACGGGGTCGCCGCTCTCCGGTCGCTCTCCGTCTCCGTCGTCACCCGCCGCGACGGACTCCCGGAGCCGGCGGGCGAACCGCTCCTCGCTGGTGTCGCCCGCGTCGGCGACGACGCGGACCGGCTCGGCGAGCCCGGCGGGGCGGTCGGCGAGCGCGGCCCGGACCGCCCGCGCCTGTCCGCGGACGGTGAGCGTGTTCATGTCGGTGTCGGGGCGGTCGATCTCCGACGGCTCGACGCGCGCGACGCCGACGGCGACGTCGGCGTCGTCGTCGAGGGCGGCGGCCATCGCCTCGCGCCTGTCCGGCGCGATCCGCTTGGAGTCGTCCACGTCGGCCGGGAGGCTCGACGGGGCGGCGATCACCGCGGCCGCGACCATCGGTCCGAGCGCGGGTCCCTTGCCGGCTTCGTCGACGCCGAGGTACACGCGTCGGTGGTCGGGCGGCGGGGAGAAATACCTTCAGAAAGGCGGACGCGGACTCAGTCGAGCAGGACCGCGTTGACCTGACCGGTCTGGCCGGGTCGCGAGGTGACGCGCGCGCGGCCGGCGGACGTCTCGATGACCGCGCCCTTGGTGACGATGTTCCGGCGGGCGTAGTTGACGTTCGCGGGGTTGTCGACGACGTTCTCGATCTCGGCCTCGCTGACCTCGCCGCCGTCGGCGACCTGCGCGACGTTCGTCGAGAGCGCGCGGACCTTCTTGTCCGTGCCGCGGGCGTCGATGTACTGGAGGCGCGTCTCGCCGACCGTGGTCTCGGCCGGCTCGCGGCCGAGCTGGTGGCGCTTCTTGTTCGAGGCGTGCTTGAGTCGGCCGCCGGTGCGCTTGCGCGTGGAGCGTCCCTGGTCTTTCATACGGATACGAACAGCCAGCGAATACTTGAAGCGTTCGACTCGTCCCGGCGCGGCCGTCTCGACGCGGAGCGCGGGGCGCGCCGCGCGCGAGGGGCGGCCTCAGGCGAACGCGCGCTCGAACGCCCGGACCCCCTCGTCGGTGCCCGCGACGACGAGTTCGTCGCCCCGCTCGATCCGGGTCTCCGGCCCCACGTCGCTGACGAGCTCGTCGTCCCGCTCGATCGCGATGACGGTACAGCCGGTCCGCTCGCGGACGGAGGCCTCCCCGATGGTCCGGCCGACCAGCGTCGGCGTCTCGCTCCTGACGACCTCGACGTGCGTGTCCAGGGAGAGCACGTCCCGGTCGGTGAGGACCGCCGACGCCGACATCCGCCCGGTCACGGCCGAGAGGGAGAGGACGTAGTCCGCGCCGGCGCGGTGCATCTTCGGTACGCTCTCCGGGTCCGCGACCCGCGCCAGTAGCTCCACGTTCGGCGCGAGATCGCGGACCACGAGCGTCGCGAACTCGGCGGTCGCGTCGTCCGGAAGCGCGAGGACGACGGTCTGGGCGTCGGCGACGCCGGCCGCCCGCAGCGTCTCCGGCTCGGTCGCGTCGCCGACGACGTCGACCCCCTCGCCCTCCTCCCGGTCGACGACGGTGACGGGGAGGTCGGCGGCCCCGAGCGCGTCCGAGACCGACTTCCCGACCTGCCCGTGGCCGACGACGACCGTCTCGCCCGCGCCGAACCGCCGCGCCGCGGAGTTGGTCAGGTCGACGAGCCGCTCCACCTGTCCCTCGGTCCCGGACACGAGCAGGACGGTGCCGGCCGACAGCGTCGCGTCCGGCGACGGTGCCGCCTCGAACGCCCCGTTGAACCACGCGCCGATCACGTCGACGCCGGTCCGCTCGCCGATCCGGCTGCCGGCGAGCGTCGACCCGGCGAGGCCGCTCCCGTGGTGGACTGACACCTCCGCGATCCGCAGCGACTCGCCGATCGCCACCGCCTCGTCGAGGTCGGTCCGCACGGCCGTCGTCACCTTGGCGGCGAGGCTCTCGCCGAGCAGCGACCGCGGGGAGAGCACCTCGTCGGCCCCGGCGAGCCGGTGGTACCGCTTGCGGCTCGGATCTTCGACGACGCTTATGACGCGGACATCGGTGGAGACCTCCTTCGCGGCGAGGACGATGCTCGCGTCCACGCGGTCGGAGACGTCGGTGACCAGCGCGCGGGCCGACCCCAGACCGGCCCCTTCCAACCCCGCGGTCGTCTCGGGGTCCGCGCGGATCGCCCTGTGGCCGGCCTCGTACAGCGCCAGCGCGCGGTCGGGGTCGGGCTCGACGACCACGTACGGGACGCCCTCGGACTCGAACTCGTCGAGCAGCGCGTCGGAGCGCGTGGTGTCGGAACAGACCACGACGTGCCCGGTCGCGTCGTCCTGAAGGGACCGGGGGACGGTCGTCGAGAACGCGGACTCCAAGAGCGGCGTGGCGACGACCGGCAGCGCGCCGATGAGAAGCACCATGCCGACCAGGTCCATCACGGCGATGAACGCGTGCATCTCCTGGGTCTGCCAGTCGGAAGAGTCTCCGCCGAAGCCGGTCGTCGTGAACATCTCGATCGCGAACTGGAACGACTCGATCAGCGTGCGCGGGTCGCTCTCGAACACGCGCATCCCCCATTGGTAGGTGAGCGCGGTGAACGTGATCACGACGCCGAGGAACGCGACGTACAACACCACGCGACGCTTCCACGAGTCCATCGGTACGGCGTACGCCACCGCCACACAAAAGCGGGCGGCATCGCGACCGTTCGCCGACGCCGGGACGCGGCGAGGGGCGCGGCGGCCGTCGTCGGACGATTTTCGATCCTTTAAGTTCGGCGGGCCGAACCGTCACGCATGGTGCGGGACCCGTCGCGAGACCCGGAGCCGCCGTCGGTCGACGAGGTGCTCGACGCGCTGGCCGACGACGCGGCCCGTCGGATCGTCGCGGCGCTCACCGAGCCGAAGACCGCGAGCGAACTCTCCGAGGAGTGCGACATCCCCCTGTCGACGACCTACCGGAAACTGGAGATGCTCACCGACGCCTCCCTGCTGTCGGAGTCGACCGACATCCGACGGGACGGACAGCACACGACGCGGTACTCGGTGTCGTTCGACGCCGTCACCGTCTCCGTCGACGACGGCGCGGAGAACGCCGAGGACCGCCGCGAGTTCGACGTGGAGTTCTCCCGGCCGGAACGGACCCGAGACGAGCGACTGGCAGACCTGTGGTCTGAGCTACGAGAGGAAACATGAACCCGTACATCGACCTGACTATCATCGCCGCAAAGACAGCCATCCTGGTGCTCGGTGGCAGCATCACCTACTACGCGCTCCGCGCGTACGACCGGACCGGAGACCGGTCGCTGCGGGAGCTCGGCATCGGCTTCGGCATCGTCACCGTCGGCGCGCTGCTGGGCGGCGTCTCCCACCAGATCATCGGAGCCGACCTCGCGGTCGGGATCGCCGTCGACGGCCTCCTCACGGCCGTGGGGTTCGGCGTTATCGTCTACTCGCTGTACCTGGAGTGACGCTCGGTTCGCGGACGAGGCGGACGGGGTTCGGAGGCGCGCGGACCACTCTCGGCGACCCCACGATGTCGACGCGCGACGAACCCCGCTTTCGGTAGCCTTTTGCGGCGTTCGGTCCTCAACTCGCGGTATGAGCGACGCACGCGAGGAGCTCTCCCGCCGGATCGCCGGCGAGATAACGCTCAGCGACGACCCGGGGGCGACCCTCCGGAAGTGGCGGACCGACTTCGACGTCTCCCAGACCGAGCTGGCCGACCAGCTCGGCGTCTCCTCGTCGGTCATCTCCGACTACGAGAGCGGTCGCCGCGAGAGCCCCGGGATCGGGGTCGTGCGCCGGACCGTCGACGGCCTCTTAGACATCGACGAGCGCCGCGGCGGCGGTCGGCTCCGGCAGCACGCCCGAGTGCTCTCGGCCGGGTTCGAGAGCGACATCGTCCACGACCTCCGCGAGTACTCGACGGCGGTCCCCCTAGAGGAGTTCTACGAGGCGATGGGCGCGACGGAGATCGTCCGCGGCGACCACGACCACGTGAACGGCCACACGGTGATCGACTCGATCCAAGCGATCACGCGGCTCTCCAGCGAGGAGTTCTACCGGCTGTACGGCCAGTCGACGAACCGCGCGCTCGTGTTCACGCGGGTGACCCGCGGCGAGTCCCCGCTCGTCGCGCTCCGCGTCGTCAGCCCGACGCCGAACGCGGTCGTCCTCCACGGCATGGAGGACGGCGACCTGTGGGACCACGCCGCCGATCTCGCCCGCGTCGACGGCGTGTCGCTGGCGACCTCGAACCGCGACCTCGACGACTGCCTCGCGGACCTCCAGGCGCTGTGAGGCCGGCGACGGGGCCGTCGGCGGCGACCGCGCCGACGCCCCCGATCTCGGCCGGTCCGACCGCCGAACCGCGGCCCTGAAACCGCGGGCGACCGTCGGACCGGGTATGAGCGACGACTACGCCGAGCGGCTCCGCGCGAACCGCCGGGAGAAAGACGAGTTCTTCGCAGAACACCAGCAGTCGCCGATCCCGCCCGAGCAGCGCGACGAGTTTGACGGGCTGGACTACTTCGAGCCGGACCCGACCTACCGGGTGGAGGCGACCGTCACCGTCCACGACGAGCCGGAGCCGGTCGAGATGGAGACGACCGCGAGCAACCCGGTCCGGTACCTCCGAGTGGTCACCTTCGCGTTCGAGATCGACGGCGAGGAACACACGCTCGCCGGGTATCGACAGGAGGGCGACGACGGGGCCATCTTCGTCCCCTTCCGCGACAAGACGACCGGCCAGCAGACCTACCATCAGGGCCGGTACATGGAGCTCGCGCCCGAGCGGGACCTCTCCGACGGCGACACCGTCACCGTCGACTTCAACCTCGCGTACAGCCCCTTCTGCGCGTACAGCGAGACGTTCTCCTGTCCGCTCCCGCCGGAGGAGAACTGGCTGGAGATCGTGGTCCCCGCCGGCGAGCGGACGCCGGACCTCGACTGACGAGTCGGATCTCGACCGAACGGCGCGGCGGTCGCCCTCTTCGGGGGAGCGGAATCGGTCGGAAAAGTCGGAGTCAGCGGTCGATCGGGTCGCCGGCGGCCCGCCGCGGTCGGTCTATTCGAGCGTCTCGCTCGTGACGAGCGTGTCGTCTTCGAGGTAGTGCTCGAGGTGGTGACCGTGTTCCTCGACGGTTTCGAGGATCTCGCGGAGCTGTTCCTCGGTGTTGTAGTCGCCGAGGTTGTTGGCGAGTTGGACGTGCTCGCGGAGCTGCTCGGTGATGTCGCCGAAGATCTCGAGGTCGTGTTCCAGCGACGTGCGGATGTCGTAGGCGTCGGCGTCCTCGGGAGTCACCGGCGCGTGTTCCTCGTAGTTCGCGCCGCCGGAGAGGGGCACGCCGCCGAGCGCCTGCGCGCGCTCCGCGAGCACGTCCGCCCCTTCTTCGAGGTCGCCCGCGACCTCGCCGAGGTACTCGTGGATGCCGAGGAACTCCGCGCCCTCGACGAGCCAGTGGTGCTTTTTGATCTGGTGGTAGAGGACGTACGTCGCCGCCAGATCGCTGTTGAGCGCGTCGACGAGCTGTTCGGCCTTCTCTTCGGGGACGCGGAGCGCTTCGCTCTCGTGAACGTCGCCGTACCGTTGACGGGCCTGCTTCTGGGTACTCATCTCAATTGTACATACGCGCGCGACCCACTTAATGGTTCCTACTGTGAAAACTACTCTTTCATCATTAGAAAAATTATTTTCTACGAGTCGCCCACGGCTCCGACGAGGTCCCGCTGTGTCGCGAGCGTGTCGCGGTCGAGCGTCGCGGTCAGCGTCGTCGGCTCCCGGTCCAGTTCGGCCGCGAGCGCCCCGTCCGGTCGGGCGACGAGGGAGTTGCCGGCGTACGCGGCCTCGGCGGCGTCTCGGTTTCCGCCCGCGGTCCCGGTCCGACCGGCACCGACGACCCACCTGACGCCGTCGAGCGCGCGGGCCCGGCACAGGAGCCGCCAGTTCGCGGCGTGGTCGGCGGGCCACGCCCCGACGACGACCAGCGCGTCGACCGCGCGCTCGGCGAACCACGCGCTCTCCGCGACGAAGTTGAGGTCGTAGCAGGTCAACAGGCCGGTCGGGCCGGCGGGCGTCTCGACGACGACGCGGTCGCCTCCCGGCTCGACCCACTCGGCCTCCTCGTCCCACAGGTGCCGCTTGCGGTAGACGGTGGCCGGAGCGCGGTCCTCGCTCGGGGTGTGATCCGGGGGCGGGACGTACGCGCTCGCGTTGTACACGCTCCCCTCCTCGCGCTCCGCGTACCCCGCTATCACGGCCGCGTCTGCGGCGGCCGCGATCGTTTCGAGCCGCTCTATCGCCTCGGGTCGCCGGAGCGCGGCCTCCCGGAGGCGCTCGTCGGCCGCGAACCCCGTGAGCCCGTACTCGGGGAAGACGACGAGGTCGACGGCCGGAGAGAGGGCGGCGGCGCGGCTCCGGAACCGGTCGACGTTCGCCTCGACGTCGAGGTCGTCGACCGGCGTCTGCGGGACGGCGACGGTCGGGTCGTCTGGTGGTCGGTCGCTCACGTCGTCGCCTTCGGCGCGGCGACCGAAAACGTCCGGGGCGTCGACCCGAGGCTGCCGGAGCGTCGACCGGCCTCCGAGGTGGGGGTCGCCGACCGCGTCGCGGCCGCAAGGACGATACCGACGGGGCACCGACGGTCGGGCATGACCTTCGCCGACCTGTTCGACCGCGCGGCAGCGGTCGGCGGCGACGTCGACGAGGCGGACGTGCGACGCGCGCTCGGCGACGTGCGCTCGACGGCGACCGCGGACGCCGAGGGCGACGGCGGCGGGAGGAGCGACGACGAGAGCGGCGACGACAACGGGAGCGACGCGGGGGACGGGGCGGGCGACGACGCGGTCCTCGACCCCCTCGATCCGGAGCCGGCCCGCGTCGTCGCCGACGCGGACGCGCTCGCCGCGGACCTCCTCGTGGGCGGGGCCGCCCGCGACGCCCTCGACGTCCTCCGGTCGCACGCGTGGACGACGCTCGTCGCCAGCGACCGACTGCTCGACGACGCGGAGGCGGTGATCGCGTCGCTCGCGGACCCGGAGTTGGCGGCCGACTGGCGGGGCGCGGTCGCGGCGTGGCGCGAGCCGGTGGCCCAGCCGCGGGGCGACCACCCCGCGCTGGCGTCCGCGTACCGGGGCGGCGCGATGCAGGTCGTGAGCCTCGACCCCGCGCTGACCGGGCCGGGGGCCGCCGCGGGGTTGCGCGACCGCCTGCCCGTGAGCGTCCGGGAGCCCCGGGCGTTCGCGACGGTGTTCGACCCGGCGAAGCTCTACCCGGAGGCGGTCGGCGGGGAGTACCCCGGTCCAGACCGCGACCCGCGGACGATGGCGTCGGCCCGCGCCGACGGCGACCAGCACCGATAAACCGCCGCCGGCCGGACCGGGGACATGACCGATTCGGACGGCGCGGCCGCGGACGCGAGCGACGACCCCGAGGCCGTCTCGGGCGGCGACTCCGAGGCGGACGGCGGCGGGGTAGACGGCGGCGAGGGCGACGCGCCGGACCTCCCTGACGACCTCGGCGCGGTCCGCGACGCGCTCGTCGACTGGTACGAGGCGGACCATCGGGACTTCCCGTGGCGGCGCACGGAGGACCCCTACGAGATCCTCGTCAGCGAGGTGATGAGCCAGCAGACGCAGCTCGACCGGGTCGTGCCGGCGTGGGAGGACTTCCTCGACGAGTGGCCGACGACCGCCGACCTCGCGGCGGCCGACCGCGCCGACGTGGTCGCCTTCTGGTCGGATCACTCGCTGGGGTACAACAACCGCGCGAAGTACCTCCACGAGGCGGCCGGACAGGTGGAGGACGACTACGGCGGGGCGTTCCCGGAGACGCCCGGCGAGCTACGGGAACTGATGGGCGTCGGGCCGTACACCGCCAACGCGGTGGCGTCGTTCGCGTTCGACAACGGCGACGCCGTCGTCGACACGAACGTGAAGCGGGTGCTGTACCGCGCATTTACGGAAATCCATAATGCGGACGATCCGGACTACGAAACCGTAGCGAACGCCCTCATGCCGCCTGGAGAGTCCAGGATCTGGAATAACGCGATTATGGAGCTCGGTGGCGTCGCGTGTCAAAAGAAGCCTCGGTGCGATGAGGAAGGTTGTCCGTGGCGTGAGTGGTGTCACGCGTACCAGACCGGCGACTTCACTGCACCCGACGTGCCTACACAACCGAGCTTTGAGGGAAGCCGTCGTCAGTTCCGTGGTCGAATCGTTCGTGCTCTTTCGAACCACGATGAACTCACACTCGATGAGCTTGGACCGAAGATTCGTGTAGACTATTCACCGGATGGGGAACACGGTCGAGAGTGGTTAGAAGGACTTCTGACTGATCTGGCCGATGATGGCCTCCTCGACGTCGAAGAATCAGATGACAGGACGGTAGCGAAGCTTAGTGAGTGATAGGTCCTGCTGCGTTGGTTAAATTACCTTGGCCGACTGACTGGGCAGTATGTTAGAGAAACCCCTTGATGAGATAACTGAAGATGATATCCAGGAACTTGTCGATGATTCTGTAGAAGAATCGAAAGAGCTGGAATACAAGCAATATCTCGACCCAGCGAACAAAGACAAACATAAAACAAGTCTCCTCGCTGAGGTCACGTCCTTCGCAAATTCCAGAGGAGGTGACTTGATAGTGGGTATTGGCGAGAATAACGGTGTTCCACAGAAACTCGGAGGACACCCTCTAAACAAGTCTGCTGACAAAACGGTGGAAACCTGGGGAAATATACTCCGGAGACAAACCGAGCCAAAGCTTCCCACGAATATACACGATATTAGAGCCATCTCACTTTCTAATGGGAACCACGCTATAATTGTTCGAGTAAACCGAAGCTGGCAGGCTCCACATAGAGTTCGTACAAACGATAGGTTCTATGGCCGCCACGCAAGCGGGAAATTCCCTATGACAGTCGGAGAAATTCGAGACCAGATGGTTGCAGGAGAAAGTCGAAAGCAGGACTTGGAAGAATTCCGAGCAGACCGTATATCGGAGATGATTTCAGGAGACTCACCAGTACCCGTAACTGACGGGCCGAAACTCTTCCTTCATCCCGTTCCATACGATGCGTTCTCCCCTGGCGACAATATTGACCTTTCAGCCGGAAGTTGCCTGAGTAAGTCATCTCCGGTGATGTTCGCTCCACGGGGCATTGGCGGTGGATGGGGAGACAGATTCATGGTCGATAGTGTGACCCAGTATACCGGAGAACGCCAAAATCAGCATTCCTTCTACGTGCGCACGTTCAAAAATGGTGCTATTGAAGCCTATACGAGCGTTCCTTTCGATTCATACAATACAGAGAGCGAGGGGCTTCCTTCATTTCCTGTACACGCTGATGGTGAAATACAGTATCTACTCGCTGAGTTCGTAGAGAATTCATTCGAACGAGCACTTCCGAACTACATTGAATTCATCAATGAACAAGGGATGCAACCTCCACTCTATCTTCTATTGACGGTCCTAAATGCTGAGGAATATACCTTTATCAGTGAGGATCAGGGAGTACCTATGGACCCGATTAGTTTCGACGTTGAAATATTACAGATACCATCGGAGGTTATCGAATCATTTGATGATGACCCAGAACCGGTAATTTCGTCGATAATGAATTCGTTGTGGAACGCCGCAGGAAGACGGGATGCTACAGATATTTAGATCCGATCTACAAGGTGTCGCCTGCTGTCAAGGCCGGAACTACGTGGATGTAGTGTGTTTTAATTCGGTCAGTCTCCTACGCTGACGGGATGACTGCCCGCGTCTACTACCATCATCCCGAGAATACTCAATATTCTCTCGCGTATGTCACTCAAGACAGGGATGAGATAACGACGTCCGGGCAAGATGCGATCATTGAGCGCTACGATTTCGATGAAGAGTTCTTTGTACTGTATACGAATCGCGGGGCAAGCGGTACGGTCGAGGACCTTGACGACGAGTTCGAAGATGTCCTCGATGAGATGTCACCGCAGGACCGGACGATCACGGTGCGGTTGCTTCAGATATTCGAGGAGATCGTCGAGGAAAAAGAGCTGGAAGAGGAAGCGAAGCTCGAAATTTACAAGCAGATCGAATTAGAGCGGATTCCCGACGCCATCGCACGCGTTGATTGGAACGGTACTGCTGTCGATGTCGCAGGGAAACTTATGTCCACGCTGATTCTGAAACACGCGCTACCCAACGCGAATCACCGAACTTCGATCAGTATGGCTCAGTGGTATCTGGAGAGCATCGAAACTGGGTTTTCATTTCCTGACTTTGCTACCGAAGCATACGACTGGAAGACGTGGGTCAACGAGTACATTACCGAATCGAAGCGACTTCTCACGGTTCGAAGGAACACGACGGCGTTCTCGTTACTTTCTGAGTGGGGGTGTGATACGGTCGTACGGAAGAATGGCATCGAAATCGTTCTTGCGGAGTACGACCTCAATTTCACTCGTTCAGAAGCGTACGCGCACTATGGAGACGTGCATACCGAACTCTGTACGAACTTCCTCGTCGAATCCATCACACGTGCTGGACACGACGAACTCATCAGTACCGAAGGTATCGGAAAAGCGGAGTTCGTCTCGTTCCTCGAAGAGACAGAATAACGCGTTAGTCCTGAAGATCCGCGACGGTGCGCCCAAGCTCCCGGGCATGTTCGCTCTCGCTTACGTCATACCGCTCTTCTAATGAGCGGAGTTGTTCTTGGAAGGTCATCGTTGGAGCCTCCAGATGGGCCTACTCTAACTGAGGCGGTTCTCGCGTAAGAACCTTTCCCGGCTGCCGAAGATCGGGTTTGAGATATCAAAACGGCCGAATAGACAGTTCACGTTCACTCTGACTGGGAACCGTTCTTACCGCGCGTTCGACGTGCCGGACGACGACGACGCGTTCGAGCGGGTCGCCTCGGAACTCATGCCGGCGGGCGAGTCCCGCGTCTGGAACAACGCGATCATGGAACTCGGGGGCGTCGCCTGCGGGAAGTCGCCCCGCTGCGACGAGGCGGGCTGCCCGTGGCGCGAGCGGTGTCACGCCTACCAGACCGGCGACTTCACCGCGCCGGACGTGCCCGAGCAGCCGAGCTTCGAGGGGAGCCGCCGGCAGTTCCGCGGGCGGATCGTGCGGCTGCTCGGCGAGCGCGACGAGATGGAACTGGATGCGCTCGGCCACCGGATCCGGGTCGACTACGCCCCAGACGGGGAACACGGGCGAGAGTGGCTGAGCGGGCTCGTCGACGACCTCGCGGAGGACGGACTGGTCGAGACCGAGACGGCGGACGGGGGAGTCGTCGTCTCGCTGCGTCGCTGAGAGGGTCGGATCCGGGGCTCGGTCCGCCGGGAGAACCGTCACCCGTTTATTACGGGAGCCGGAAGGGAGAGCCATGAGCGAGACCGTCGATTCGGACCTGTACACCCGTACGAAGGCCCTCCTGGAACCGGGCGACATCGAGCTGCTGGGCTGTATCGTCCACACGACCCTCGACGGCCAGCAGGACCTGGAGATGCACGAGCTGACGGTCGCCGCCAACGAGGTCATCGCCGACCACGCGGGGAAAGGCGAGACGTACATCGAGGCGGGCAACGACGACACGGACTTCTCGTCGAACCAGTTCCAGGGGCTCACTCTCGACGACGAGGCGTTCGTCTGGGAGTGTCAACAGCTGTTGCGCGACGGCGCGTTCGACATCGTGTTCTACTACGAGGCGACCGTCGATCAGGAGGCGCTCGCGGCCGACCTCGCGGCTCTCGACGACGTCGACCGCGTGACGCAGGTGCCCTGAGCGACCCCGAACGAGATCCGACGCCACCGCATCCGTGAGCGACACCGTCCTGATCCCCGGCGGCCGCGACGTGCGCGCCACCCTCGACACCGCCGCGAGCGACGGCTCCCGCGCCGACGCGGTCGTCGTCGCCTGCCCGCCCCATCCCCAGCAGCGCGGCCACCGCGGCGACGAGCGGCTGGTGGCCGCGAGCGACGCCCTGACCGACCGCGGGGTCGACTGCCTCCGGTTCGACTACGGCGACTGGGACGAGGGGTACGGCGAGAGCACCGACGCGGACGCGGCGGTCGGCTGGGCGGCCGAGCGCTACGACCGCGTCGGGCTGTTCGGCTTCTCGTTCGGCGGGACAGTCGCGCTCGTCACGGCCGCGTCTCGCCCCGGCCTCGCTGGCGTCTGCGCGCTCGCGCCGACAGCACGGCTGAATCCCGACGTCGACGCGGTCGCCGCGCTCGACGATCTCGCCGAGCTTGGCGTGCCGGTCCGGGTCCTCTACGCGACGCGCGACTCGACCGCCGACTGGGAGCCCGTCGTCGAGCGCGCGGGGGAACTGGGGATCGAGACGGAGGGGTTCGAGTCGGACCACTTCTTCGTCGGGCGGGCGGGGCGCGTTGGGGAGGCCGTCGCGGCGTTCCTCGCGCCGCGGCTGCGGGACGCCTGAGAGCGTTCACCGCAGGTCGTCGATCAGTTCGGCGGCCATCCGCTCGCCGCGGGCGGGGTCGTACCCCTCCATCCGGAGGTGCGCGAGCGGTGCCACGTACGGGTTCCGCTCCCAGTGGGCCCACACCTCCGTCGAGCCGTCGGGGGCGGGAAAGAGGCGAACGTGGACCTGCCAGTCGCCGGTGAGTCCCTCGGGCCGGTGGACGAAGCTGCCGACCTCGTGGACAGTTTCGCCGTCGCGGTCGTACGCGTGGAAGTACGCCCGGACGAGCTCGGAGAATCCCTGCTCGGGGAGTCGCTCGCGAGTCTCGGCCGGCGTCGTCGGCAGCGTCCCCGCGAACTCGTCGTCCGGCGGCGGGAGCACCTGAACGTGGTCGGGAGCGCCCTCGTCGGGCAGCAGCGCGAGCAGCCTGCCGAGCGCGAGCCGCGCCCGCCAGAACCCGAGCGCGCGACCGACGAGGAAGGCGGCGGGGAGCGTCGCCGCGAGGACGGCGAGGGCGCGCAGCGTGCGCGGCCACCGGCGAGCCGGTCGCTCGGATGCCGCCATCGCGGTCAGTTGTATCCCCGCCAGCGGTGGCCGCACTCCTTGCATTTAAAGAAGCGCGTCGGCGGCTCGTCGGCCGCGCCGGTCTGTTTGATCGTGTACCACGCCTCGCCGTGGCCGCACTCGTCGCAGACGACGTCGTTCGCGGTGGGTTTCCCCTCGAAGTTCGCGCCCTCCTCCGTCTCGATGACCTCCTCGCCGGTCTGTTCGGTGGTCGACTCGAACTCGGCGGCGAGCCCTTCGTCGCGCTCGGCGGTGCCGCCGCAGTCGTCGTTCTGACACACCATCTCCCCGTCGCGAGAGACCATCATCGAGCCGCAGTCGTCACAGAACTGCATATACTGAGGAGACACGGGGGCGAGCGGTTTAGGTCCGATGGCTGGCGGAGACTTCTGACGGCGGGACATCGGAGTAACTGTGCCGACCGTCGAAGCCCCAGTCGCTCGGCGATACGCAGGCATCGACTTGAACACGACCGCCGAAGCCCCAGCCGCGAGGACTCGATGCGCTCGCTGTGGTCCTCAGTCGCTCACTCCGTTCGCTCNCCTTCGATTCCCACCCCGCCCCGCACCTCACACCTCCCCAGCCTCCTCGGCGGTCCTCCGCTTCGCTTCGGACCGCCGACTCCCTCGCGCGGCGCTCCTCGCGGCCGCCGAGGGCGGCCGCTCGGAGGCGCGCGCCACCGCAGGGACTCGGTTATGCCATGCGTTCCCACGCGAAGTGGACGACGATGCCGGCGACGAACGCGACGCCGAGGTTCGTCGCTATCGCGAGCAGCCCGATCCCGACCGAGAGGGCGCGGTTCCCGGAGTCGGTGACGTTCCGGGCCAGCGAGACGGCGACGATGGCGAGCAGCGCGCCGAGCATCGCCAGCGGGAAGGCGGCGACCAGCGCGGGCGTGGCGAACAGGGCGGCGACGAGGTAGCCGACACCCAGCACGACGTTCGCGCCGCCGGTGCGCGCGCCGAACGCGTACTTGCCGGCCACGCCGTCGCAGCCGTGACACATCGGGATCCCGCCCAGCGGCACGGCGATCAGGTTCGTGATCCCCATGCTCGTCGACAGCTCGTCCGGCGTCACCTCGGCGTCCAGCAGGTCGGCGAAGAGGAGCGAGGTCGCGAGCGCGGCGTTCCCGATGGTCATCGCCAGCTGCGCGACCGCGCCGTCGAGGGTGGCGCGCGTGAGCGCCTCGCCGAACGCGGGCGTCGGGGGCGCGCCGGGCAGGCGGGGGGTCGGCACGCCGGCGACGACGAGCGCGGTCGCGACGCCGACGAGCGCGACGGCCAGCGCGCTCGCCTTCCCGCGGCCCGCGAGCGCGAGCGCGGCGGCGACCGCGACGCCGACGAGCGCCACCGCCGGGTCCTCGACCGCGAGTCCGATCCCCGTCTCCAGGAGGACGAGCCCGACCGCGAACTGGACCCCGCGGATCACCGGCTCGCCGATCCACCGCTCGACGTACGCGAGCGTCCCCGTGAGCCCGATCGCGAGCAGCAGGACCCCGAGGACCAGCCCCGCGAGCGCGAGTTCGGCGTAGGTCAGCGCGCCGGCGATGGCGAGCGCGGCCAGCGCCTTCATCGGCTCGACCGACACCGGCAGGCCGTACCGGACCCCCCAGACGACCTGGAAGACGCCGAACGCGACCAGCGCGTGCGGCAGCGACACGTCCGTCAGGAGCGCCAGCGCGACGACGAGCGGGATGACGGTAATCGAATCCCCTATCGCGCCGGTGACGGCCCCGGATCCGAACGCGACGGACCGACGCGCCTTCGAAGCGGATGCTGTCACGTGATATCCGCTCTATCGGGCGGACGTGCTTGAACGTGTTCAGAAATCGGGCGGGGTCACTCGGCGGTCTCGAAGAAACCGATTTAGATTACTCCGGCGCGCGGACTACTCCCCGTCGAAGGCGGGGTCGTCCGCGTCGATCATCGGACAGTTCCGGACCCGGAACCGGGAGAAGTCGACCGACTCGACGATCTCGGTCCCCTCGTGGGTACACGCCGTCTCCGGCGGTTCGGAGAAGTGCGGACACTGCTGGCAGTAGCTCCGCTTGTCGATCACGCGCTCGTCGCCGGCCGCCGCGCCCCTCGGTCCCGGACCGCCGGACTGCGTCGCCGCGTCTCCGGCCTCGCCGCCGCCCGCGACCCCGGCGTCGAACTCGGCTGCGCCGCCCCCGACCGAGGTCTCCTCGTCGAGCGCGTCCCACACGTCCTCCTCGCCGACGTCGCCGACGTCCATCGACTCGAAGGGATCCCCCTCGCCGGCCGCGTCCCCGGAGTCCGCGTCCAGTTCGGCGAACGGGTCGTCCGCCGGCGCACCCGGTTCCGGGTCCGCGTCCGAGTCTACATTCGCGCGCGAGGACGCGTCGGATCCCCCGTCGTCGACGCCCTCGTCGCCGAGCGCCGCGAAGGGGTCGTCGGGGTCGTCGAGGTGCTCGTCGTCGAGGGAACCGTCCGCGAAGGGGTCGCGGTCGGAGCGGTCCCCGCCGTCGCCCTCGGAGTCGTCGTCCGAGCGGTCGCCGCTCATCGGCGGTCCCCGTCGGGTCCGCCGTCGCTCGCGGCGGCGTTCGTCCCGTCGGCCGATCGACTCGCCCCGTCGCGGTCGCCGTCCGCGACGTCGCCGTCGATGGCGGGCCGGTCACCGACGAGGAGCCGCGACGTGCCGAGGAAGCCGGTGTTCGGCTCCAGGTCCTCGAACCGACGCCCGCAGTGGGGGCACTCCGGCGTCGACAGCAGACCGAGTTCCACGCCCCCGCCACAGCGGTCGCAGTCGGCGGTCCGCACGCCGTGCCGGTTCGCCGTCCGCGTCAGCGCGTCCAGCCGCTCGCGGTCGGCGCGGTCGCGCTCGGCGGCGTCGAGCCGGCGTTTGACCTTGACGACCGCGTTCGCGACCCGGGAGAGCTTGTCGTCGATATCGGACAGGTCGTCGGCGGAGATGCCGGCCACCTCGGACTCGATGCTCGCCACGCGCTCGTCGAGGTCGTCGGTGCGAGCGTCGACCCCGGTGATCCGTTCGTCGACGCGGTCGTCGAGGGCGTCGATCCGCTCGCGGAGGGCGTCCAGTTCGTCGAGCCGCTGGTCGAGGGCGTCGAGCCGGTCGGCGAGGTCGTCGACCCGCTCCGAGGAGGCGGAGTCGGCGATCGCCGCGTCGAAGCGATCCAGCCGGGCGGCGGTCGCCTCCAGTTCGTCGGCGAGTTCGTCGAGTCGGTCCGCGTCCGCCGCGTCCCCGTCTGCGTCGCCCTCCCCGGCTTCGAGCGACTCCACCTCCCGGTAGAGGTCGACGAACCGCTCGCGGAGGTCGGCGACCTTCTCGTCGAGGTCCGCGTCGAGGTCGTCGAGGCGCGCCTCCAGCGCCGCCACCTCCTCGGCGTCCGGGACGTCGATCCCCTCGGACTCCGCGAGGGCGACGAGCGCGCGCTTGAGGAGCTCCTCGCGGCTCACGCCGGCGTCCTCCGCAGCGGCGTCAAGGGCGGCGGCCGCCGTATCGGGGTCGCTCATCGCGGGTCCTCCGTCATCTACGTGCCGTTGCGCCGCGAGGCTTAAGTAACCTGCCGCGGCGTTCTCCCGATCGATACTCGGCGTGGGGAGCGAGAGGACGGTTCGGATCGGCCGACGGAGCGGCGTTCGCTACCGGATCTTGCGCACGTCGCTGATGTCGAACCCGCCCTCGTGGATCTCGGTCTCGAAGCGGACGATGTTCTCGGCCTCCAGCCGGGAGAGCACGCCGCGGAACTCGCGGACGAACATGGTCCGGGCGCGCTGGGAGCCGCCGCTCTCCCACGAGAACTGGAGGGTGCCGCCGGCGGCGTCCATCAGCGTGCCGAACTCGCGGTCGCGGAGCGCGTCGGTGTTCACCAACACGAGGACCAGGGCGTCCCACTCGTAGGCCGCCTTCTTCAGTCCCTTCATCACCATCGCCACGTCGCTCCAGTCGGTGTCGTCGGAGACCATCGAGACGAGGTCCGTGACGGAGTCGATACAGACGAGGCTCCCCTGCCCGTGTTCGGAGAGGTAGTCGCCGAACGCGGTGAGCACGTCCTCGTACTCGCCGCGGTCGCCGAGTTCGGTGATCGACGCCGTCGCCGTCTCATACCAGTCTCGCGGCACCGGCGACAGCTGGAAGTACTCGGGCGAGAGGTCGCGGAACTCGATCTCCGAGACCGCCGCGTCGACGATCTCGTCGGCCATCGTGTATCCCATCTCCCGGGTGATCGCGCCGGTGTCGGCCGTGAAGGAGATGTAGTGGACGGACTCGGGGACGGACGCGTCCGCGTCGATGTCCCCGTAGTACAGGTCGAACAGCTCCTCGTCGGCGCGCGCTAAGGCGTTCATCGCCGCGCTGGTGTACGCGAACTCCCGAGCGCCGGCCCCCGCTTCGCCCGCGAGCAGGACGACGCTCCCCGGGGGTGCGCCGCCGCCGAGGATGGAGTCGAGACGCGCGACCCCGAACGGAAGACGTGCCATGGCTTACGCCCCGTCGCCGCGGGGCTTAGTGTTACCCCTCTCCGAGTCGGTCGATCGCGGATCCGCCC
This sequence comes from Halorubrum tebenquichense DSM 14210, assembly GCF_000337415.1. Classification (GTDB taxonomy): domain Archaea; phylum Halobacteriota; class Halobacteria; order Halobacteriales; family Haloferacaceae; genus Halorubrum; species Halorubrum tebenquichense. The sequence continues at coordinate 31,176 of NZ_AOJD01000076.1, forward strand.
CGTTCCCGTCGGCGATCCGTGCGCCGTCGTCGTCGGCCCTCGCGCCGTCCTCGGCGAGCCGCGCGCCCTCGTTCGTCGCTCGGACCACCGACACCGCTCCCCCGACGCCGGCCTCGCCGAGCGCGCGCTCGCCGGCTTCGGCCGCGGCGTCGGCGTGGGCCGCGTCGGTGACGCCGTACACCGTCGGTCCCCACGAGGACTGGCCCGCGCCGAACACCGCCGAGGCTTCCGACAGCGACGCGACGACCTCGCCCACCGGCGGCCGGTAGACGCCGCCCTGCTCGTCGGCGTACCACGCGCCGTTGAGCCGGCCGATCTCGGCGACCGCCGCGCCGAACGCCTCCGCGTTCCCCGTCGCGATCGACGGGAGGACGCGCCGGGTGACGATCCCGCCGATCCGGTCGGCGATCGCCGGCTCCGCGCGCTCGACCGCGGTCCGCATCGCGTCGTCCTCGACCGCCCCGCTCCGGCCGGCGTCCGCGTCCGGCTCGACGAGGAGGAACCGCCAGTCGTCGGGGACGGCGTGGCGGGCCGCCACCGGCGGGACGGTCCACTCGCCGTCCGCCGGGCGGTCGGTGGTGAAGCGCGCGGTCGGGTGGCCGGCGTCGAGAACGAACCCGCCCTCCTCGAACGTCGCGACGCCGACGCCGGAGCGCCCGCCGCGGCCGAACGCCGGAGCGCGCTCGCGCACCCGGGCCGGCTCGCCGTGGGCGGTCGCGACCGCCGCGAGCGTCGCCGCAGCCAGCCGCGTCCCGCTGCCGAGCCCGGCGTGTCGCGGGAGCGACTCGCGGACCGCGACCCGCGCGCCGGCGACGCCGAGCAGGTCGGTCGCCGCGGTCGCGTACCCGCGGACGTCCTCGCGCACGGCGCTGGCGGACTCGCGCACGGGGCGGGGGGACTCGGGCGACTCCTCGGCCGTCGACGCTTCGACCGTCACGTCGACCCCCGAGCCGGGCTCCGCGTCGACGACGACCCGCGGCTCCGCGAGTCCGACGCCGAGCGCGCCGTACAGCCGCTCGTGCGAGAGGCTGAGGTTACAGAAGCCGAAGTGGAGCCGCGCCCCGACGCTCGCGCGTGCCATCTCGTCCCGACGTTAGGGGCGGACTGATAAAGGGGTCGTGACCGTGGCGGGAGTTGCCACGGAATTCCCGTGAGGCCGACACTGAGGCGGCCGAACTGGTGCGCTTTTGAACGCGGGGGACCTCACTTCGCGTATGACCGAAACGCTCAGGCTCGCGACCCGCGGGTCGGATCTCGCCCTCCGACAGGCCGAGACCGTCCGCGAGGCGCTGTCGAGCCGTCGCCGCGACGTCGAACTCCGGCAGGTGGAGACGCGCGGCGACCAGATCCCCGACGAACTGATCCACCGCCTCGGGAAGACGGGGGCGTTCGTGCGCGCCCTCGACGAGGAGGTGCTCGCCGGCGACGCCGACCTCGCCGTCCACTCGCTGAAGGACCTTCCGACCGAGGAGATGGAGGACTTAGTCGTCGCGGCCGTCCCCGAGCGCGCCCCCTCGGGCGACGTGGTCGTCACCCCCGACGGACTCGGCATCGAGGACCTCCCCTCGGGGGCCGTCGTCGGCACCGGTTCGCTCCGCCGCGGCGCGCAGATCCGGGCGGCCCGGCCGGACCTCACCGTCGAACCGATCCGCGGCAACGTCGACACCCGACTGGAGAAACTGCTCGCGCCGGGCCTCCAGGCGGAACACGAGCGGCGACTGATCGCCGCCGGAGAGATCGCCGCGGAGACGGCGGAGGGCGAGGAGTCCGGGGGCGACGCGGACGAGGGCGACGGAGACGAGGACGGCGAGGAGTTCGACGAGAGCGTCGAGGAGTGGTTCGACTCGCTGTCGGACCTCGAACGCGCCGCGATGGAGCGGAAGGTCGAGACCGAGTACGACGCGCTCGTCCTCGCCGAGGCCGGCCTCCGTCGCTCGAATCTCTTCTACGAGGTCGAGACGACGCGGCTCCCGCGCGAGGAGTTCGTCCCCGCGGCGGGACAGGGCGCGATCGCGGTCACCGCGAGCGACCCCGACGTGATCGAGGCGGTCCGCGAGGCGGTCGATCACCCGCGGACCCGCGTGGCCGTGACCGTCGAGCGGACGATCCTCGGCGAACTCAACGGCGGCTGCGTCGCGCCGATCGGCGTCTCCGCGCTCGTCAAGGGCGAGCACGTCCACGTCCGGGCGCGGATCCTCTCGACGGACGGGACCGAGGAGGTGGTCGACACCCGCGACCTCCCGATCCGCTCGCACGCGGCGGCCGCCGCGGAGTTCGCCGCCGACCTCGCGGACCGCGGCGCGGACGACCTGATCGCCGAGGCGCGCGAGGAGGCGGGGGCGGAGAGCGATGAGTGAGGGCGACGACGGCACCGGGACCGGGCCGAGGGCCGGCGGCGACGAGCCGCCGACCCGCGGCCGCGAGGACGCGGTCGGCACAGTCTTCCTCGTCGGGTCCGGCCCGGGCGACCCGGACCTGCTGACGGTGAAGGCGAAGCGGCTGATCGAGTCGGCCGACGTGGTCCTCCACGACAAGCTCCCCGGCCCGGAGATCCTCGGCGAGATCCCCGAGGCGAAACGCGAGGACGTGGGGAAACGCGCCGGCGGCGAGTGGACGCCCCAGGAGTACACGAACCGGCGCATGGTCGAACTGGCCGAGGCGGGGAACCGCGTCGTCCGGCTGAAGGGCGGCGACCCGTTCGTCTTCGGCCGCGGCGGCGAGGAGGCGGAGCACCTCGCCGAGGCCGGGATCCCCTTCGAGGTCGTCCCCGGCGTCACCTCCGCTATCGCCGGGCCGGCGGTCGCCGGGATCCCGGTGACCCACCGCGACCACGCCTCGTCGGTCTCGTTCGTCACGGGCCACGAGGACCCGACGAAAGAGGAGTCCGCCGTGGACTGGGACGCGCTCGCGGCGACCGGCGGGACCATCGTCGTGCTGATGGGCGTCGGCAAGCTGCCGGCGTACACCGCCGAACTCCGCGACGCCGGCCTCGACGGCGACACGCCGGTCGCCCTCGTCGAGCGCGCCACCTGGCCCGACATGCGGGTCGCGGCCGGCACGCTCGACACCATCGTCGAGGCCCGAGACGAGGCGGGGATCGAGCCGCCCGCGATCACCGTGATCGGCGACGTGGCCGCGACCCGCGACCGCGTCGTGACCTTCCTCGAAAACGCCGGCTCCGCGCCGGTCCGGTCGGCGAGCGAGGACGACGCCCCGGCGGAGGAAAGCGCTTCGACGGAGGGCGACGGAGACGACGCGCCGACCGGCGGAGGTGACGAGACGTGAGCGACGACGGGGACCGGGGGCCGCGTGTGGCGGTCTTCCGCCCGGACGACGAGCGGATCGAGACGGCGGTCGAACTGCTCCGGTCGCTCGGCGCGGACCCGGTCGCGGACCCGATGCTCGAAGTCGAGCCGACGGGGGCCGTCCCGGAGGGCGCGCCGCTCGTCGTCCTCACGAGCAAGACCGGCGTCGAACTGGCCGCCGAGGCGGGCTGGGAGCCGGGCGACGCCGACCTCGCGGCCATCGGGCCGGCGACCGCGGCGGCCGCCCGCGAGGCGGGCTGGACCGTCGACGTGGTCCCCGAGGAGTACACCTCGGCCGGCCTCGTCGCGGCGCTCGAACCGCGCGTCGCGGGCGGGCGCGTCGTCGTCGCCCGCTCCGACCACGGGAGCGACGTGCTGCTCGACGGGCTCCGCGAGGCCGGCGCTGACGTGACCGAAACCGTGCTGTACCGGCTCTCTCGACCGGGGGACGCGGGCGACTCGGCGACGGCGGCGGCAGCTGGGGACCTCGACGCTGTCGCGTTCACCTCCTCGCTGACGGTCGAGAACTTCCTCGCGGCGGCCGCCGACCGCGGCGTCGGCGACGAGGCGCGCGCCGGGCTGGCGGACGCGGTCGTCGGCGCGATCGGTCCCCCGACCGCCGAGGCGGCCGCCGAGAACGGCGTCGAAGTCGACGTGGTCCCCGACGAGGCGTCCTTCGAGGCGCTCGCGACCGCGGTCGTCGACGCCCTCGACGGCCAGAGCGGGGGGGACGCCGACCGACGGTAGCCCCGTTCGCCCGTCGGGGTCGGTCCGGTCGACGTACCGCGGAGGCGACACGTCTGCGAGCCGACCGTCGGTTCCGAATCTCTCGGGCGAAAACGTGACCCGGCGGGCTCGTGGACGGTCGCGGGAGAACCCGTATTAAGGGGGTTTTCGGCGCAGTTCGCGGAGCCGACGTGTCCGCCTCGGTATCAGTAGTGATATTCTAAGCCGCAGTTTTATAATCAGGAGTGTGATATCGGAGGGCATGGAACCGAGCGAGCGCTGGCTGCTGCGGGTCGAGGACGGCGTCCTCGTGGTCGAGTTCCCTCACGGGACTGGACTGAGCCCCGCGGACGGCGAGGCGCTGCTCGATCGGTGGCGAGACGTAGCGACTCCCAGCGCGGTCGAGGCCGTCGTGATCGTCGTGCGGACGAGCCGGGCGTGTTCGGACGCCGGGCGGCGGGCGCTCCGCGAGTCGGCGCAGATCGCGGTCGCCCGCGGCGTCGACCGCTTCGCCGTCGTCGGCGAGCGCTCGAAGCGGCAGTTCCTCAAGCGGACGATAGACGTCGAGGACGTCGAGGTCGAGGCGTTCAACGACCCGTCGGCCGCGGCGACGTGGGCGTCGCCCCCCGACTCCGATTCGTCGCTGACCATCGAACCGACGCTGTGAACGCGCCGCGTCCCGCCTTCACCCGCCGTCTTTGCCGATCCGACTGAGTCGACTCAGACGGGTGCGTCCGTCTCGATCCCGGCCCTCTCGACGACGCGTTCCGCCTGCCGAGCGGCGCGCTCGCGGACCGCGGCGGCGTTGACGCCGACGTGCTCGCCGTCGGCGTAGCGGACCTCGCCGTCGACCATCGTGAAGACCACGTCGTCGCCGTGGGCGGCGTACACCAGATGCGAGAGCGGGTCGTGGAGCGGCGTCGCCCGGGTCAGATCGGTCGTGATCCCGATCAGGTCGGCGCGCTGGCCCTCCCGGAGAGTCCCGAGGCGGTCGAAGCCGGCCGCGCGAGCGCCGCCCGCCGTCGCCATCTCCAGCACGGTCGCGGCCGGGAGCCGCGTGGGGTCGCGGGCGTCGACCTTCCCGAGGAGGCTCGCCTGCCGCATCTCGGTGAAGGGGTCGAGCGTGTTGTTACACGGCGGGCCGTCGTTGCCGAGCGCGACCGTGATCTCCCGGTCGAGGTAGTCCTGGACCGGCGCGATCCCCGAGGCGAGCTTCATGTTCGAGGAGGGGCAGTGGGTGACGACCGTGTCCGTCTCGGCGAGCACCTCGCGCTCGCGCTCGTCCGTGTGGACGCAGTGCGCGAGCGTCACGTCCGGACCGGTCAGCCCGACCTCGTCGAGCCAGAGCACGTTCCGCTTCCCCGTGTCGGCCTCCACCGTCTCGATCTCGTCCTCGTTCTCGCTGGCGTGGGTGTGGATCGTCACGCCGTCGTACCGGTCGGCCAGTTCGCGGCAGCCGCGCAGGCACGCCTCCGTACAGGTGACGGCGAACCGCGGCGTGACCGCGTACCGAACGCGGCCGTCCGCCGCGCCGTGGTACTCCCGGATGAGGGCCTCGCTCTCGGCGAGCGCCGCGTCGGTCTCCTCCAAGAGGCCGTCGGGCGAGTCGCGGTCCATCAGCACCTTCCCGAGCCGCGCCCGGATCCCGGTGTCGATCGCGGCCTCGAACGCCTCCGCGGCGTGGTTCACCGAGAGGTGGTCGACGACGGTCGTCGTCCCCGATTCGAGACACTCCAGGTAGCCCAGCTCCGCGGCGGCCCGCGTCGCCTCGGCGTCCATCGCGGCCTCCATCGGCAACACGGCGTCGAACAGCCAGTCCAGCAGCGCGGCGTCGTCGGCGATCCCGCGGCCCAGCGACTGGACGGAGTGGACGTGGCCGCCGACCAGCCCCGGCGCGACGATGTCGAACTCGCGGCGCTCGTGGTCGGGGTAGCGCTCGCGGAGGGCGGTCTCGTCGCCGACCGCGGCGATCGTTTCCCCCTCGACGACGACAGCGCCGTCGGGGACGACGGTCTCCGAGTCGGCGACGACTGTTCCGGCTATCAGCATATCCGTCCGTTCCTGTCGGTCGGTGTATAAGAGGCTGTCCGTTCGACGGCCGACCGCTGAACCGCGTCTCGACCACGGATCGGGACGAGATCCATACCGTGGGCGGTGGCGCGTGCCTGCGAGCGGTCGCCCTCGGCGACCGCGAGTCAGCACGCGCGAGGGAGTCGCTGGCCCCGGAGCGAAGCGGAGGGTGCCAGCGACGAGGCTGGGGAGGTGTGAGGTGCGGTCGCTGTGCGGTGCCGGGTGGGATTCGAAGGGGCAGTCGCGAGGACGAAGACGCGCGACGCAAGGACCGCAAGGAGCGAACGGAGTGAGCGACTGAGGACCACAGCGAGCGCATCGAGTCCTCGCGACTGGGGCTTCGGCGGTCGTGTTCCAGTCGATGACCGCGCATCGAGTCCTCGCGACTGGGGCTTCGGCGGTCGTGTTCCAGTCGATGACCGCGTATCGCCGAGCGACTGGGGCTTCGGCGGTATCCGTGCCGATCGGTCATTTATAAACAAGAACGCGATCGTATCGCCGAGCGACTGGGGCTTCGGAGGTGATCAGCACCGCTCCGCAGACATATATTTATAAATGAGCGGCCGTAGTCGCCAGCGTCCCACAGTCGAACGCTTATAAAATCCTACCGTGACAAACGGACTCCGTTTATTCCAGTCGCTTGTCGCGGAACGCGCGTATCACGTCCTGTCGCGCGATGATACCGACGATCCGTCCCTCGTCGTCGACCACGGGGACGCGGTTGATGTCGGGGTCGTCTCCGACGAGGAGGTCCAGCACGGCGTCGACGCTCGCGTCGGGCGTCACCGTCGCCACGTCCGCGCTCATCACCTCGGAGATCGGGCGGTCGGCGTTGCGGACCATGTCGACGCCCAGGTCGAGGTCGGCCCATGGCCGCTTCACCTGATACGAGAGGGTGTCCACGAACGGCGGGAGTCCGATGGGGATCCACAGCGTCTCGTCTTCGGGTTCGAACAGGTCCACGAGGTCGGACTCGGTGATCACGCCGACCACCCGCTCGTCGTCGTCGACGACGGGGAACCCGCTGAACTCGTACCGGGCGAACCGCTTGAACACCTCGGCGACGTCGTCGTCCGGCGACACCGTCTTCACGTCCGATTCCATCAGGTCGCGGGCGGTCAGCGTCATAGCGGACGGTCACGGCGGGAGGCCGTAGGCGTTTCGCCCGGAGGGACACGACGGGAATCCGACGTAACGGACTTACGCAGCGGCAACACAGTCGATCGTATGTACCGAAACGGCCACATCGGGGCGTCGCTCGTCGTCTACGCGCCGTTCGGGTTCCTCGTCGCCGCGCTCGTCTCGATCGAGGCCGGGGCGGTCGGCGCGCTCGCCGTGGCGTCGACGGCGATGGTGCCCGACCTCGACGTGCGCGTCCCGTTCGTGAAACACCGGGGGATCACGCACACCGTCTGGTTCGCGCTGCTCGCCGGGGCCGCGTTCGGGCTCGTCGGGGGAGCGCTCGGGTTCCAGACCGGCGTCGCGACCGCCCTCCTGTTCGGCGGCGTCGGCTTCCTGTTCGGCGCGGGAACGATCGTCTCGCACCTCCTCGCCGACGCGCTCACGCCGATGGGGATCCGGCCGTACGCGCCCGTGCGAGACACCGAGTACACGCTCGACCTGTTCACGGCCGCGAACCCGGTCGCGAACTACGCGCTCCTCGCGCTGGGCGGCGTCGCCGTCACGGTCGCGCTCGTCGCCGGCGACGCGGTTCCGGTGTGAGAGTCGTCGATGAAGAAGAGTCGTCGCTATCGGAGCAACGACCTCGAGGAGTGGCCGGGGTGGGCTCCGAACCCACGATCTCCGCATGTCCCAGGTCCGAGGCTCGGCGGAGCCACGGGAAGGACGCGGACGCTTCCAAGGCGTCACCGCACCGAATCTCTGAACCCTATGAGTGCGGCGCTATGTCCAGCTAAGCCACCCGGCCTCACCCTTTCGTACCGCGATGAGACTCTTTAACCTTCCCATCCGTCGGAAGGTTGTGAACCGATCGCAGATCGCCGCGGGCGACGCGTCGGGCGGTCGGGGGCCGAATTTGACCCGTAGCCACGGACGGGATCCCGGCCACGTCCGTCGCGTTCGCCGCCGACCCAGCGGATTTATGCCGGGCGCGGCGCATCCCGGGCGTATGAGCCTTCCCGAACTGCTCGCGGGGACCGTCGGCGACGAGGACGTCGTCGCCGAGGTGCCGCTGGGCGGCGGCGATCGACTCGCGGTCACGCCCACGCGGACCCTCGTCTACCGCGGTGACGGGCTCCTGTCCGACGAGTCCGTCGACGAGTACGGCCACGACGTCGAGCGCATCGAGGTCTCGACGGGCCGCCGCAAGGCGAAGATCACCCTCGGGTACGGTCTCGACGGCGACGAGACCCTCTCGGTCCCCGCGAAGCGCGTCGACGACGTCCTCCATCCGATCCTCGCCGGCGTCCTCTCGAAGAGCGGCGTCACGGGGACGGGCGAGACCGTCGTGCGCACCTTCCGCTTCTCCGAACTCACGCTGATCGTCACCAGCGAGCGACTGGTCAAACACGTCGGGTCGGCGGTCTGGGACTCCGAGTTCGAGGAGTTCCACTACGCGGACCTCACCGGCCTCGACTTCGAGGAGGGGACCGTCGCCACCGCGGTCGTCCTCGCGCACGGCGGGCGCTCGGAGCGGTTCAAGGCACCGAACGAGTCCGCCCGGGCGGTCCGGGAGACGCTCGCCGACGCGGTGTGTTCGTTCCACGGCGTCGACAGCCTCGAGGAGTTCCGCGTCGCGGCCGCCGAGGAAGAGGGGCCGGCGACGGACGCCGACCCGAGCGGCACGACCGACTTCGGCGAGGGACCGGACCCGCTCTCGGCGTCCCCCGTCGCCGACGCGGAGGCGGAGAGCGACGGACCGGCGGCGGACGCCGGCGAGGCGTCCGGGGCCGCCGACCCCGCGTCCCGGTCGGAGCCGGCCGTCGACGCGGGGGCGGACGCCGCGGAGGCCGACCCCGGCAAGGCGTCGGCCGCCGATCCGTCCGGGTCCGACCCGTCCGCCGCCGACTCGACGACCACGGGTCCGTCCGGAGCGGGCGGCGACGACGACCCGCTCGACGGGGACCCGCTGGACGCGGACCCGCTCGCCGCGGACGCGACCGTCGACGGCGCGGCCACCGGCGACGCCGCCGAACCGGACCCCGGCGACGCGGAGGCGACGACGGCCGCGTCCGTCGCCGAGGAACTCGAGCGGGAGCCGGGAGACGACGCCGCGTCGGCGGTCGACGACCCCGCGGCCGCCGACCCCGTCTCCGAGGCCGGAGCCGTCGGCGGCGGCGACGCGGTCCCGGACGACGACGCGTTCGACGGGTCGCCGTTCGAGAGCGCCGGCGTCGAGGACGCGGACCTCGCGAGCGAGGTCGCCGCGCTGCGGCGCACCGTCGAGGCGCAGTCGGAGCGGCTCGACCGACAGTCGACCCTCATCGAACAGCTTATCGAGGAGCTTCGGCGGGGCCGGTGACCGGGAGAGTCCCCGCCGCACCGCGCCGCGCCGAAGGGTCCGGCACGATTCTCGTCGTTGAGACTCGCGTCGAACGCGTTATCCGGCCGGCGACGAACTCACGACCGTGATAGGCGGACTGGGCACGCGGGTCGGTGCGGTGTTGAGCGACATCTCGACCACGGAGGGACGAATAGCGGTCACCGCCGGCATCGCCCTCGTGACGCTCGCGGTCGGCTGGCTGCTGCTTCCCAGAGCCGTCCGCGCCGGAGAGCGGACCGTCTCGGGGTGGATCGAGCGGCTCCTCGACGGGCGGATGGACGGCTCCGCCGCCGGGGCGATCGAGACGCTCCGCGAGGGCGTTCCGGGGTCGTTCCTCCTGCGGATGGCGGTCGGCCTCTCGCAGCTCGGGCTGTTCGCGCTCGCCGGCGTCGCCGCCCTGACGGTGTGGGGGCGCTTCGACGTCGTGGTCGCGGCCCTGCCCGTCGCCGAGAACGCGGTCAGGGTCGGGGGACAGGTGCTCGTCTCGGCGCTGCTGCTCGGCGGGGCGTACGTCGCCAGCGACGCGCTGGAGGCGTACGTCGCCGACATGTCGGCCGACAGCGACCGGATCACGGCGCATCAGGAACAGCTCCTCACCCGGCTCGCGCAGGTCGGCCTGCTGATCCTCGCCGCGATAACGGTGCTCGGCATCTGGGGCGTGAACCTCGGCGGACTCCTGGTCGGGGCCGGCTTCCTCGGGATCGTCCTCGGGATGGCGGCCCGGCAGACGCTGGGGTCGCTCATCGCCGGCTTCGTCCTGATGTTCGCCCGTCCCTTCGAGATCGGCGACTGGGTGGAGATCGGCAACGAGGAGGGGTTCGTCACGGACATCACGATCATGAACACCCACATGCGCAACTTCGACGGGGAGTACGTCGTGGTGCCCAACGACCTCGTCGCCAACCAGGCGATCACGAACCGGAGCCGCGAGGGTCGCCTCCGGATCCACATGGAGGTCGGGATCGGCTACGACGACGACCCGGACGAGGCGGCGGAGATCGCCGAGGAGGTCCTCGACGGGATCGACGCGATCGCCAACAACCCCCAGCCGTACGCGATCCCCTCCGGGTTCGGCGACTCGGCGATCCTGCTCGACCTCCGCTTCTGGATCGATCCCCCGACGCCGCAGGCGCGGTGGCGGTCGAAAGCGATCGCGGTCGAGCGGATCCAGGACCGCTTCGCCGACGCCGGCATCTCGATCCCGTACCCGCAGCGGACGGTCTCGTACCCGCCCGAGACGGCGGAAGCTGAGGAAACGGTCGAGCGCGTCGAGCGGATCGACGAGGACGGAGACGGGCGGTCGAGCGACCGGCCGGCCTGAGGCCGCTCGACAGGCTTCGTTAAACCACTCAGCAGTTGAGGAGTTCATCGCCTCGATCGCCCGGTTCATGTGATGTCGTGACTGCTCGGTCAGATCGGTACGGTGGCGCGCCTGCGAGCGGCCGCCCTCGGCGGCCGCGAGCCAGCCCGCGAGGGAGTCGGCGGCGACCGCCGGGAGCCGCCGACGCGGCTGGGGCTTCGGTCGTGTCCGTGTCGATCGGTCGCTGATAAACGACACCAACAGCGTATCGCCGAGCGACTGTGGCTTCGGACGTGTTCACCGCACCAGCGTCGATCGCGTTTATAGCACTAACAGCAGCCACCAAACAACGGTCCTGTAAGCGCTTCTATCAGTCGGCCGTTTCAAACGAAACCGTATCCAAAGAACGGGTTTCCACAGATCCGCTCAACTCGAACCGCCTCGCTATCGGTCGGACGGCCCGGTGTAGCCGCTCGGAAGCTCCGCCCCGCGGCCGGTGAACAGCCGCTCGAACTGTTCGATGCGGTCCAAGACGTAGTTGAGCGCCGCGGTGAGCGAGTCCGCGCCGATGGACAGCAGGTGGCGCGCGCCCTTCGTCCGGTCGGCGTGATAGAAGCTGATCTCCCCTTCCGGCCTGGTGTTGCGCTCGGGCATCACCACGAGGTCCTGTCTGGTCGGCCCGTGTCGGAAGACGAGCACGTCCGTGAGCGAGTCCGCGCCGTAGGTGACCACGTCGTGGAGGACGCTCCACTTCGCCGGCGTCTCCTCCGCGAGCGCCTCCGCGTCGACGACGTTCCGCATCGTCGTCGCCGTCGAGACGCCCTCCAGCGCCGCGCCGCGTCGCTCCCGAAGCCACGTGAGCAGTCGCTGGACGAGGTCTCGCAGCCCGTCAGGGGCCGAGAAGCGGCCCGCTGACCGCTCCCGCGGCAGCGACCCCCGCGTCACTTCGGTCCGCTCTCCCATACGAGTACCCCCGGTCTCATCGTGTTAATAGATACCGGTCGGGACCACGTCCGAGCGCGACGGCGGGCCCGACGCCGGGAGTCGCCGTCTCACGCGTCGCGCGTGACGTTCAGATCCGTCCGCACGTTCTCCGCGAACGGCGACTCCCTGACGTCGATCTGCGTGTCGTTGGCGCGGAGCGTGTTCGTCGCGACGACGCCGTCCGCGCCCGACCGGACGAGGACTCCAGTGTCACAGTCGTTGATCGCGTTCCCGGTGACGGTGAAGCTGTACGGGCGCTTCGTCCGCCGGTACTCGTCCTCGTCGTCCTCGTCGACGGGGACCGTCCGGGAGATGAAGCCGACGCCGCAGTTCTCGACGTGGTTGTTCGCGACCGTGACGTCGAAGGAGGTCTCGTCGGCCGTCCCGGCCACGTCGTCGCTGAGATGCGTCTCCTTGTACTCGATCTCGAGGCCGGCCTCTCCGCCGGGGTCGGCCGCGATCGGCTCCAGTTCCAGGTCGCGGCAGACGTTCCCGACGATCGTCCCCTGCTGGGCCGGCGAGCAGGCGATGAGGCTGTGGCCGCCGCGGTAGCAGACGTTGCCGACGACGCCGAAGTTCGCGGCGCTGTACGGGGCGATGTTGTTGAACGTCACGTCGGTGACGCGGTTTCCCCGTATCAGCACGTCGCGCGAGCGCCGGAGGTCGAGGTCGTCGCGGGCCCCGCGAGTGGTGATCCCGTACCAGTTGGGGTCGATCACCTCGTTGTCGCGGACGACGACGTTCTCGCAGTCGGTGAACGACAGCGCCATCTGGAACCCGTTCACCGTCCGGTTGTCGGCGATCACCAGTCCGTCGCAGTCCTCCGCCTGTACCGCGTGGTTGTCGAGGCGGGTCCCCGCCGCGTCGAACTCGATGCCCGTCACCGCGGCGTTGTCGCCGCGAACCCGGAGCAGGTCGTGGCCGACGTCGAGTTCGCGCTCGGTGAACCCCACCCGCGACCCTGTTGCGGACGCGACGAACCGGGTGCCTGACCCCCCGGTCAACAGCGTCCCGTCGCCCATCTCCGCGGGGCCGCCGAACCGGAACTCGTCCGCGTCGGCGACGACCGTCCCGCCGTCCTCGGGGACCTCGTCGAAGGCGTACTGGAACGCCTCCTCGGCGTTGCGGTCCGCCGTGACGGTGAACTCCACGCCGCCCTTCCCGCCGCTCGCGACCCGGTACTTACCGTTCGACCGATACACGTGGTAGGTGGCACCCGACGGCGCGGGACCGCCGTTCCCCGGGGCGTCACTCCCGGGGCCGTCGCCCGCCCCGCCGTGGTGGCTCGCCAGTCGTTCGAAAACCGATCCCAGTCCGGTCGCCGCGCCGACGCCGCCGACGAAGGAGCGTCGGCTCGACGCGCCGACCGGCGTCGCGGCCGTCGATCGCGCGTTGTCAGTGTCCATCGTTTCGTGTGTCCGGTGGCGTTCGCTCGCGGGCTCCGCGGCCCGGTCCGTCCGTCTCGCGGGCGGTCGCCCACGGCGTTCCCCTCGATCAGGAGTGAAATGAACGCTGCTATGAGCGGAACATATCCCTCAATAGCGGTCGGATCCGAGTGCGGCGGGGCCGGCCGAACCGACGACGGCGACGTTTATTCGGGCAACCATCGAGTCACCGCAGACCTACCGATCCCGTCCGAAGCCGGCCGCGAACGTCTCCGCGTCGACGGAGAGAACGGTGGGGCGACCGTGCGGGCAGGCGTACGGCCGGTCGCACTCCCCGAGGCGATCGAGGAGGTCCCGGAGGTCGGCGTCGTCGAGGTCGGCGAAGTCCCCCCGCTTCAGCGAGGGGTGACACGCGAGGTCGGCGAGCAGGGCGTCGCGGGCGTCCCCCGCCGCGCCTCGGCCGCCGTCAGACCCCGACAGTGCCGCCAGCGCGTCGCGGAAGGCGTCCGCGTCCGCGGTCCGGCCGAACGGCGCGGGGACCGTCCGCAGCCGGCGCGTGCCGCCGCCGAACGCCTCGGTCTCGAAGCCGAGCGCGGCGAGGTCGTCGGCGTAGGCCCGCGCGGCCGCCGCCTCGTCGGTCGACAGCGAGACGGTCGCCGGCGGGTCGAGTGCGGCGGTCGGCACCGGCTCGCCGTCGAACGCGCGGGCGAGCCGCTCGTAGTTCACGCGCTCGTGGGCGGCGTGCCCGTCGATCACGAGCAGGTCGTCGCCGGACTCGACGAGGACGTACAGGTCGCGGAACGCGCCGATCGGCTCGGCGTCCGCGAACGCCCCGGCCCGCGAGCCGTCCTCGTCCCCGACCGGGTCGAGCGCCGATTCGAGGTCGGTGGCCACGTCCGCGGAGCGCCGGAGGTCAGCGCCGGTGAGCGCGTCCGCGACGACCGACGCCACCGCGTCCGCGACCGCGTCGGCGTCGCGGAGCCCCACCTCCCGCTTCGCCGGGTGGACGTTCGGGTCGACGCGGTCGGGCGGGAGCGACACGTCGACCGCCGCGACCGGCTCGCGCCCGTCGGGGAGGAGGCGGCCGTACCCCTCCCGGACCGCGGCGGCGAGCCGGTCGTTCCGGACCGGCCGCCCGTTGACCGAGACCCGGACGTGGTCCCGGGTGGCCCGGGTGACCGACGGGTACGCGAGCGCGCCCGAGACGCCGGCGTCGGAGTCCGGTCCCACGTCGACGCTCGCGGAGACGGTCGTCGACCGGCTCGCGGTGTCGCGGTCGTACACGCCGAGCAGGGCGTCGGTCCGGTCGGTCCCGGGCGTCGTCAGCCTCGTCGAGCCGCCGTGTTCGAGAGAGAACGCGACGGAGGGGGTCGCCAGCGCGTAGTCCGCGACCAGCGAGGAGATCCGCGCGAACTCGGCGTTCGCGCCCGCCAGCGACTCCCGGCGGGCCGGCCGCGTCGCGAACAGGTCCTCGACGACGACCGTGGTCCCTTGGGCGCGACCCGCCGGTTCGACCGCGGGCTCTGGCCCTTCCGCGTTCCCGCCGGTCTCCCCCGTTCCGTCGACGACGACCCGCGTGCCGACCCCGTCGCCCGGACTCGTCACGAGTTCGAGCCGAGCGGCCTCGGCGACGGCCGCGAGCGCCTCGCCGCGGAAGCCGAGCGACTCGACGCCGACCGGGTCGCCGTCGGGGGCTAGCTTGCTCGTCGCGTGGCGCTCGACGGCGCGGGTCGCGTCTGCCCGCGTCATCCCCCGGCCGTCGTCCGCGACGCGGATCCGGTCGGTGCCGTCGCCGTCGACGGCGATCTCGACCCGTGACGCGCCGGCGTCGAGCGCGTTGTCGACGAGTTCGCCGACGACCCGCGCGGGCCGCGTCACCACCTCGCCGGCGGCGATCCGGTCCACCGTCTCCCGGTCGAGCCGGCGGACGCGATCCCCCCCGGGAACGCCGCGCCCGGCGTCTCGCTCACGCGTCATCGTCGGCTCGCGACTGGAGGTCGTGGAGGGCGTTCAGCGCCTCTATCGGCGTCATCCGCGCGAGGTCGAGGCTCCGAAGCTCCGCGATGAGATCGGGCGGCGCGTCGGCCGCGGCGGCCCCGTCCGCGTGGTCGCCCCCCTCTCCGCCCCCCGCCGACGCCTCCTCGGCGAGGAACTCGCGGAGCGACGCGTCCTCGGGGTCGTCGGTTCCGTCCTCGGTCTCCGTGCTTCCCTCATTCCCGTCGTTGAGCGGTTCCCGACTCGAAGAACCCGAGCTCGAAGCCCCCTCGACGGCGGGGTCGTCGGCCGGGGTCTCGGCCGGTTCCGACTCACCTCGCCGGTCCCCTTCCTCGGCGACGAGGTCTCGGGCGCGGTCGACGACGGGGCCGGGGACGCCGGCGAGTTCCGCGACCTCGACGCCGTACGACGACGAGGAGGCCCCGGGGACGATCCGGTGGAGGAACGTCACGTCGCCGTCCTCGCGGGTGGCGGTGAAGTGGAGGTTGAAGACGCGCTCGCGTTCGTCAGCCAGGTCCGTGAGTTCGTGGTAATGCGTCGCGAACAGCGCGGTCGCGCCCAGTTCGTCGTGGAGGAACTCGGCGGCCGCGCGGGCGATGGCGCGGCCGTCGGTGGTGGCCGTTCCCCGCCCGACCTCGTCCAAGAGGACGAGCGAGTCGGGCCCGGCGTCGTGGAGGATCTCCGTCAGCTCGCTCATCTCGCGCATGAACGTCGACTGGCCGCCGGCGATGTCGTCGGAGGCCCCGACGCGGGTGAACACGCGGTCGAAGACGGGGAGCGAGGCGGCCTGCGCGGGAACGAACGACCCCGTCTGCGCCAGGACGACCGCGAGCGCGACCGACCGCATGTACGTCGACTTCCCGCTCATGTTCGGCCCCGTGATCACGGCGACCGAGCCGCGGGGCAGGTCCGCGTCGTTCGGGACGAACGACGCCTCGGTCCGCTCGACGACCGGGTGTCTGCCGCCCTCGATCGCGATCCCCGCGTCTGCGTCCGTCTCGGAGCTGTCCCGCAGTTCGGGACGGACGTAGTCGTGCTCGACCGCGACCGTCGCCAGCGAGGCGAGCGCGTCGAGTTCGGCGAGCGCGTCCGCGAGCGCCTGAATCCGCTCGGTCTCGCTCGCGACGCGCTCGCGGACGTCGACGAACAGCTCGTACTCCATGGCGTCCGCGCGCTCCGCGGCCCCGACGATCGCCTCCTCGCGCTCCTTCAGCTCCGGCGTGACGTACCGCTCGCTGTTCTTCAGGGTCTGTCGGCGGCGGTAGTCGTCGGGGACGCGGTCGGCGTTGGCGTCGGTCACCTCGATGTAGTAGCCGTGGACCTGGTTGTGCCCCACCGACAGCGAGTCGATCCCGGTGCGCTCGCGCTCGCTCGCTTCGAGGTCCGCGACCCACTGGCGACCCTCGCGCTCGGTCGCGCGGAGGTCGTCGAGGTCGTCGTCGAACCCCTCGCGGATCACGCCGCCCTCCGTGATCTCCTGCGGCGGATCGGTCGCGACCGCGGCGTCGATCAGCTCGCGGACCCCGGTCAGCTCGTCGAGGCGGTCGCGGAGGTCGCCGAGGTGGTCCGTTCGGGGGTACTCGGGGTCGCCGTCCCCCTCGGTCTCGGACTCGCCGTTTGCGCCCGCGAGCGTCGCCTTCAGCTCCGGCACGATCGCGAGGGTCCGACCGAGCGAGCGCAGGTCGCGGGCGTCGGCCCGCCCCCGTGAGACCCGGCTCACGAGGCGTTCGAGGTCGTAGGCGGTCGCGAGCGCGTCGGCGACCCCCTCCCGGGCGAGGCTCCGGTCGGCGAGTTCGCCGACCGCGTCGTGGCGGCTCCGGATCGCGTCGGCGTCGACGAGGGGACGCCGGAGCCACCGCTCCAGACAGCGCCGACCGAGCGCGCAGTTCGTCTCGTCGAGCGCGTCGAACAGGGTGTCGCTCGCCCCGAGCCCGCGGTTCTCGAACAGTTCGAGGCTCCGCTGGGCCGCCGCGTCCAGCCGGAGGCGGTCGCGGGGGTCGTACCGCCGAATCCGCGTCACGTACGAGAGCGGGCCGTCGTCGCCCTGCGTGTACTCGGCGTACGCGAGCACCGCGCCCGCCGCCCGAAGCTCCGCGTCCGCCTCGAAGCGGCGCTCGGGTGCCGGGAGGTACGGCTCCAGCCGCTCGGTCGCGGTCCGGCGGTCGAAGGCGTCCGCGTCGTACTCGTGGGTCTCCCAGCCGCGCTCCGCGTCGCTCGGTTCGAACGCCGGTGCGGCCGGTCCCGCGATGAGCTCCGCCGGCGCGACCCGGTCGAGTTCGCCCGCGACCGCGTCCGCGTCGCCCGACGTGACGAGGCACTCCCCGGTCGAGACGTCGACGGCGGCGAGGCCGACGACGCCGTCGGATTCGGCCACGGCCGCGACGTAGTTCGTCGTCCCCGATTCGAGGAGGTCGTCCTCGACGACGGTCCCGGGCGTGATCACCTCGGTGACCGCGCGGTCGACGAGGCCGGACGCCTGCTCCGCGTCCTCGACCTGGTCGCCGAGCGCGACGCGGTAGCCCGCGTCGAGCAGCGATTCGAGGTAGGGGGCCGCGTTGTCGATGGGGATCCCGGCCATCGGGTAGTCGCCGGTGGAGTCGGACCGCTCCGTCAGCGTCACCTCGCAGACCCGCGCGACCGTCTCGGCCGCCTCGCAGAACGCCTCGTAGAAGTCGCCGACCTGAAACAAGACGAGGGCGTCCCCGTGGGCGGCACAGAGGTCGGCGTACTGCGAGAGCATCGGCGTGAGCGCCTCGCGGGCGGCCGCGATCCCGGGCGGCAGCCCCGTGGCCGTCTCTCGGTCCGCCGGTTCCATACCCCGTACCCGGGCGGCCGCGGGCATAAACGGTGCGGAGGCGACGCCGGCCCGCGGGAGAGTCCGTCGGCGAGAGCCTTACGGTCCTCCGACCCCGAATGCGGCCGTGACGAATCGAACGATCGTCGTGGGGCTCGCCGGGACGTTCGTCGGCATGACGGCGCTCCTCGTGATCGGCGGGATCGTGCTCCACCCGATCGCGTTGGCGCTCGCGGTGCCGTTCGGTGCCGTCTCGTACTTCCTCTGGTACCACGCCAGCGGACGCCTCCACGATCAGGCCCGGCGGTCCGCCGAGCAGGCGGGGCCGACGGAGCGCGAGCGCGCGAGACAGCGCGCCCGTGCCGAGGCCAACCGGGAGCGCGCGTACCGCGCCGCCGGCGCTGCCGACGGCGGTCGAGGTGCGGGGCCGGGCGGGAGTCGGCGCGGCGCTCGCGGTCCGGGCGGTCCCCGCGGGTCCGGGGCGAGGGACCCCCGAGATCGCGCGCCGTCAGCCGACCGGATGACGGAGCGCGAGGCGTACGAGACGCTCGGCCTCGACCGCACGGCCGACGGGGAGACGGTGCGCCGGACGTACCGCGAGCGCGCGAAGCGGCTCCACCCGGACGGCGAGGACGGCGACGAGGAGGAGTTCAAACGGCTCAACGAGGCGTACGAGACGCTGACCGACTGACGCCGCGGCCGGCGGACCCGCTTCTTTCCGACTCAGGCCGCGTCGACCGCGGCGGCGACCGCCCGCTCCGCCTCGTCGAGTTCGGACCGCGTGTTGACGTTCGCGAACGTCTGTTCGGTCGTCAGCGACCGGATCGCCTCGTCGTCGACGACGACGGCGTCCACCTGGTCCACCAGCGCGAGCACCTTGCGGTCGCCGCGGTCGAGCGCGCGCTGGCAGGCCTCCGCGGCCGGCTCGGTCGCGTACACCGCCTGGGTCGTCTGATACCAGCGGTCCTCGAGCCGCGGGACGGCCGCCTCGGCCCCCGACTCCGCGACCGCCTCGCGCATCGCCGCGAGGAAGGCGGGGTCGACGAACGGCATGTCGCAGGCGACGACGACGGCGTACGGCTCGGTGGCGGCCCGGCAGGCGTTCCCGATCCCGGCCAGCGGCCCGAGGTCCGGTTCCTCGTCGATCGCCCACCGGACGGGGAGCGGAACGCCGGACAGCGCCTCGGCGATCGCATCCCGCTGGTCGGGCCGGCAGTTGACGGCGAGTTCGTCGACGACCGCGTCGCCGCCGCTGGCGCGGTCGGCCCCGGGCGGAACGGGGCCGTCGGTCCCCGCGAGTCGGTCGGCGACCCGGCGGACCATCGGCACGCCGGCGATCGGTGCGACGGACTTGTCCGCGTCGCCGAAGCGCGTCGAGCGCCCGCCGGCGAGGATCGCTCCGGTAGTCACGGCCGTCACTCGGACGGGCGGGGACTTCGCCGTTGCGGTGGTTCCGAGCGAGCGGCGCTCCCCCGAACGGGTTCGGGCGCGAGCGGCGCTCTCGACCCTCCCATCCTCCCGAAAGCGACCCGTTAAGTGGCCGGCGACCCAACCGATATCCATGCCAGAGGCCACGGACCTAGAGGAGCTGAAGCGCGGGACCGAGCTGGTCAAGCGCGGCTTCGCGCAGATGCAGAAGGGCGGCGTCATCATGGACGTCGTCAACCGCGAACAGGCCCGGATCGCGGAGGACGCGGGCGCGGTCGCCGTGATGGTGCTCGAACACGTCCCGGCCGACATCCGCAAGCGCGGCGGCGTCGCGCGGATGCCCGACCCCGAGCGCGTCCCCGAGATCATCGACGAGGTCTCGATCCCGGTGATGGGGAAATCGCGGATCGGCCACCGGAAGGAGGCGGAGATCCTGGAGGCGCTCGGCGTCGACATGATCGACGAGTCCGAGGTGCTCACGCCCGCGGACGACGAGTACCACACCGACAAGCGCGACTTCACCTCGCCGTTCGTCTGCGGCGCGCGGAACCTCCCCGAGGCGCTCCGGCGCATCCACGAGGGCGCGGCGATGATCCGGACGAAGGGCGAGGCCGGCACGGGCGACGTGAACCAGGCCGTCAAACACCAGCGCACGATCAAAAAGCAGATCCGGACGCTCACCGGCCTCAACTACGAGGAGCGCGAGAAGTGGGCCCGCGAACACGGCGCGCCCCGCGACCTCGTCCACGAGACCGCCGAGGCCGAGCGCCTCCCGGTCGTCAACTTCGCGGCCGGCGGCATCGCGACGCCCGCCGACGCCGCGCTGATGATGTACCACGGCTGTGACGGCATCTTCGTCGGCTCCGGCATCTTCGGCGCGGAGGACCCCGCGGCGATGGGCAACGCGGTCGTCGAGGCCGTCAACAACTGGGACGACCCCGAGGAGCTCGCCCGCATCGCCAGCGGCACGGGCAAGGGGATGAAGGGCCAGTCCAACGAGGACATGAAGGAGGAAGAGCAGCTTCAGGGCCGCGGCGTCTGAGCGGTCGAACGGACACGCAGTCGGCACAAGACGTGTTTTTTTCGGGCATCGGGCCCACACCACATGACCCCTCCCGGTGACCCGCCCGATGGCGGTCGACTCGGCAGCGACAGTCCCGACCGCGACCCCGACAGCGATCGGCCGGGCGGCGGTCGGACCCGCCGACACGCCCTCGGCGACCGCCGGCAGCGCCGGCTCCTCCCCCTGTCGGTCGGCGTCCCGCTCGCGGTCGCGTCGGTCGCGTTTCTCGCGGGGGCGAGCGTCGGTCTCTACGCGTTTTCCGGCTGGATCGCGATCGTGCCCGCGATCGCCGTCGCCGGCGGACTCGCCGGGTCGGGCCTCGCGTCGACGGCCGGGTCGCTCGGGCTGATCGCCGTCTGAGGGTACGCCTTTCCCCCGCTGGTCGGCTCCCTCACCGGCGAGTGGACGGGTGGATCCCGGTACACCTACCCGCGGATGCTGGGGTTCGCGCACGGGTCGGCCCGGGCCGAGCTAATCGTCGGGCTGGTGTCGGTCATCGAATTCGGCCTGCCGCTCGCGGTCGTCCCCGGAACCGTCGGCTACGCGGTCGGCATCGCCGTCCGACCGGTGGCGCGTCGCGCGGCCGCGCGACGAGCGATGAATCGATATCCGCCCACCACAGACCACGCGGCTACCGAACGGACGATGCCGCCGATGATGTGCGTGCGTCGATACCGCGGCTTCCGACTCGTGTACGGGATATGCGATGACCCGCGGGCGAACGGATCTGGATTGTATCAAAACCGATAATTTTTCCAGAAGAGTTTTGAATTATATACGCGACAGTCACGTTATGCCCTCTCGCTTCGATGATCGCGGGATCTCACCGGTCGTCGGAGTGGTTCTCATGTTCGCCATCGTCGTCGCGCTCGCGGCGACGACGACGGTACTGGTCCTCGGCTTCGGCGACACGCTAGAGTCGCCGCCGCCGTTTGTCGCGAGCGAACAGTCCATCGAAGTGGAGATCGGCGGAAACGAGACGCGACACACGCTAGAGTTCGTTCACCGGGGTGGCGAGTCCGTCGACATCGACGCGCTCTCTGTCGTAATCGGAGAGGGAGACAGTCAGACTCGGGTCCCGTTGTCGGAGCTTGACGCCGGGGCGTTTGCGGACGGGACGTGGGCCGCCGGCGAGCAACTGGACGTGGAACTCGACGAGTCGACGGTCTGTGACGCGGACACCGGCGAGGTGTCCGTGGATATAACCCATAACGGCGGCGGCGGGGGCTACATCCTCTCTTCGCGTACGATTCCGGTCGAGCGCGGTGGGTTCGTCATTGACGGCAGCCGGGTGGAGGCGACAACCGACTACACGGCGAACGTAAAGTTCGTTGGGACGGGGTGGTCGTCCGAGACGGCCGACCCGCCGGTGAACGTCAGCGTCCATCTCGGCGGCGAGCGCGTCCATGCGTGGACGGCACAGAACGACACCGACGAGGTCGTCGGATCGTACGGCATCTCTAGACAGGATCCGGAGACGGATGTCGAGATCCAAGCGGCGGGCGCACAGCCCGAGTACGACTGTAACCTGTTGGGATTTGATTGCGAGTTCGTCGGGTACACGTGGACGCACGTCTCCAGCACCGAGAACTCCGACAACGTCCGCGTCTACCGCGACGGCGACGAGGCACCGTCGTTCAGCAGCGGCGAGGGACAGCAGTCCGCGGCGGCGTACGTCGACCCGTACATCGATAACGGCGAGGTGACGCTCGACGACAACCAGGCGGTGTACCTCTTCGAGTTTAACGAGGGAGCGGATCGCGACTACCAAGACGCGGTCGTGCTGGTGTCCTTCTTCACCCAGCACGAGGAGGTAGGCGTCTACGAGTCGAAGGCCGAGGACGTTATCTTGTGCCCCACGGAGACGATGTCGGCGAACCCGAACGGGGCCGGCGACGGTGGCAACGATAGCGAGAACGGGAGCGACGGAAACGACTGAATCGTCGCTACGGCCCTTCGACCGGCCGCCCCTGCTACCGCGTACCATCCCCCGCCGGGGCGGCGCGCATGGGAGACAGGCTCGATTGATTCGTCCGCTTCAGCGACCGGCCATTTCGTTCAATCCCGCGTTCGCCCGAGAAGCGTTCGACGGGATCTCCCGTCGGGTCCTCTCACCGCCGACCCCTCGGCCTCGGTGAACGCCTCGGAGTCCCCCGGTTCCTCCCGCGTTCAATTCCGCAGCGCCTCGACCGGCCGCTCGTTGGCGGCCTTCCACGCGGGGTACGCGCCGCTGACGAGTCCCACGCCGACGCCGAAGACGAGCGCCAGGAGGAGGTAGTAGCCGTTCGTCGGGTCGAGCGCGAGCGCGACGTCGACCTCCTCGGCCGCGACCACGAGGCCCGCGACGAGCAGGACGGTGAGCAGCGTGCCCGCCGCGGCCCCGACCGCGCCGATCAGGCCGGCCTCGGCGAGGAGGACGCGCAGCACGTCGCGGCGGGCGACGCCGACCGCGCGCATCACGCCGATCTCCTGTCTGCGCTCGACGGTGCTCATCAGCATCACGTTGAGAATCGAGACGCCGGCGACGACGAGCGAGATGGCCCCGAGACCGAGCAGGAACGTCGAGAGGAGGCCGAAGAACTCGTTGATCTCGTCGACGAGCGCGGCCAACTCGAACAGCTCAACGCGCTCTTCGCGCGCGTTCACCTCCTCGCGGATCGCGTCGGCCGCGACGCGCGCCGCCTCGCCGGAGTCGGAGACGACGAGGGCCTGCGCGTACCCGTCGGCCGAAAACGCCGACTCCGGGAGGTAGACCGCGTCGTCGGGGGCCACCGGGCTGAACGTCTGGCTCTCGACCAACACCGCGATCACGCGAACCTGCGAGCCGGCGATCTCCACGGTGTCGCCCGCCCCGGCCCCGAGGTCCGCGGCGATACCCGCGCCGAGGATCGCGCCCTGTCGGTGGCGGTCGGGGAGTCTCCCCTCCGCGGCCTCGTACGCGAGCGCCGGCTCCTCGACCCCGTACACCGTCGCGAACGTCTGGTCGCCCTGCCGCGCGACGGTGGCGCTGTCGGAGTACAGCGGGACGACCGCCGCCCCGCCGCCGGCGGCCCCGTCGACCGCGCGCCGGATCGACGCGACGTCCGCGTTCGACAGCGACTCGACGCCGGCGTCCGCGTTCGGCGAGACGACGACCTGCGTCCCGATGTCGCCGATGGCGTCGTCGGCCCCGAGCGCCAGCACGTTCCCGAAGATGCCGAGCGCCGCGACCGCGAGGACGCCGATACAGACGCCCAGCACGGCCAGCGCGGTCCGCACCCGGTTCCGGCGGAGGTTCCGCGACGCCATCGACACCGCGGGGCCCCACCCGCGGAGCCAGCCGGCGAGTCCGTCGGCGCTTCGGTCGCTCATCGGTCACCTCCGGCGGTCGCGGGGTCGTCCGCGGCCGCCGGGTCGTCGTCGGTCGCGGACTCACCGTCGTCGGGCACGGGCGCGCCTGCGTCGTCAGAATCAGATTCGCCGCCACCCGGCAGCCCGCCGGTCATCTCCCCGTCGGTGAGGTCGACGACGCGGTCGGCGTACTCCTCGACGAGCGGGTCGTGCGTGACGGCGACGACGGCGACGCCCTCCCGTTTCACGCGCTCGAACTCGGCGAGGATCGCCTCGCCGGTCTCCGTGTCGAGGTTCCCCGTGGGCTCGTCGGCGAGCAGCACCGACGGCTCGTTGATGAGCGCGCGGGCGATGGCGACGCGCTGCTTCTGGCCGCCGGACAGCTCGCTCGGCTCGTGGTCGAGGCGGTCGCCGAGGCCGAACCGCGAGAGGAGGTCCGCGGCCCGGTCGCTCGCGTCGCCGGGATCGAACGCGGTCGGCATCGCGACGTTCTCGACGGCGGTCAGCGTCGGGAGGAGGTGGAAGTCCTGAAAGACGAACCCGATCGACTCCTTTCGCGCCCGGGTGCGCTCGGCCACCGAGAGGTCCGTCACGTCGGTGCCGTCGAGCAGGCGGCGGCCCGCGGTGGGGTCGTCGAGCAGCCCGAGGACGTTCAGAAGCGTCGACTTCCCGGACCCGCTGGGGCCGACCACCGCGACGAACTCGCCCGGCCGGACCGCGAAGTCGACCTCGTCGAGCGCGACCACCGGCCCGCCGCCGCCGCTCGGGTAGCGCTTGACGACGCCCCGGAGCGCGACGCCGTAGTCGTCGCGGACGGGTGGGTCGCCGACGGGGGTGTCACCGACAGCCGGGTCGTCGGCTCCGGCGTCGTCCGCGGCGTTCCCGCTCACGGTGCCGGCCCGTCGCGCCCCCGGTCGCTCGACCCGCCGACGCGCCCGCTCCTGACCGCGACGCCGACCGCGCCGGCGAGGCCGACGACCGCGAGCGCGCTCGCCAGCGCGCTCGCCGACCCGACGCCGCCGACGCCGATCCGGCCGAGCGTCCCGCCGCCGTCGCTCTCGTCGTCGGGCTCGGGGGCCGCCACCGTCAGCGTCTCCGTGTACCGGACGCCGCGCTCGGTGTAGGCGACGCGGATCGGGATCTCCTCCGCGACGGAGGCGTTCGCCGTCGCTTCGAGTTCGAAGCCGACGAAGTCGCTCCCGGAGAGCGACCCGACGAAGTACTCGCCGCCGGCGGGGGTCGGTTCGACGCCGGGCGCGTCGCCGACGGAGACGACCGCGCCCGTCATCTCCCCGGACCCGGCGTTGCCGAGGTTGGCGTCGACGACGACCGCGCCGTCAGCGCCCTCGCGGACCGTCGCGTCGGTCACGGTCGGCGTCGCCTCGCGGACCGGGTACGTCACCGTCGACTCCGCGGTCCGGTCCGCCCCGCGGTCGTTCCGCTGGTCCGTGTCGGCGCGGAACGCCGCGGAGACCGTCACCGCCGAGCGGCGGTCGAGCGGCCCGAGGTCGACGATCACCCGCCGCTCCTCGCCGGGCGCGACGTCCTCGACGACGAACGGACCGACGGCGACCGTCTCGTCGGCGTCGCCGTCCGCGTCGTCTCCGTCGCCGGCGTCGCCACCGGTCTCGACCGCGGTCCCGACGGCGCGAAGGCTGACGCGGTCGGCCGTCGTCGTCCCGGTGTTGACCACGGTCACTTCGACGGGCGAGTCGGCGATCGGCGGCGACTCCTCGCCCTGCCCGCCGTCGTTCGCGTCGAGCCCGCCGCCGCCACCGCCGAAGATGCCCTGAATGCCGCCGACGCCGAGGTCGGCCGCCGGGCTCTCGCTCCCGTCGTCGGTCTGGAGGTCCTCGGGGTCGAGCGCGCGGGTCCGGAGGTCGAGCGACACCTCGGTCGGCCGCACCTCGATCACCGCGTCGCGGCTGACGGTGACGAACTCGCCGGTCGTCGACTGGTTCGCGACGGCCTCGACGGTGAGTCGCTTCTCGCCCGGCTCCTCGAAGGCCGTCCACAGCGTCGCGTCGAGCGAGTCGCCCGCCGAGAGCGCGCCGACGCCGGAGACGCTGTCGAGCACGTCGCCGTCGGCGTCGCGGACGCGGACCTCGGTCACGTTCGCCGCCGCGTCGCTGCCGCCGGAGTTCGAGACGGTGACGTTCAGCGCCGTCCGCTCGCCGACGGCCGGGTCGCTCGGGGCGACCCCGACCGTCCCGACGGTGATCCGCGCGTCCGGTACCGCCGCCGCGCCGCCGACCGCGAACGCCCCGCCGACGGCCGACAGAATCGTCAGCGCGGCCAGCAGCGCGGCTGAGGTTCGTGTGTGCGTCAATGTTAGACTGTCTAGGCGACCTGCGTGAATATATCCGTCGGCGGCCGAACCCCCGGTGTACTCGCGGTTTCGGCCGAGACCGAGACGTACCGGTTACGGACCCTTTTTCAACGGCGCGACGTAAGTAGGGGTAATGAGCGAACGTGACACCGCGCGAGCGGGTGATCGGCGATGATGGGCAACAACGATCAGCAGGCGTACGACCGCGGTACGTCGCTGTTCTCGCCGGACGGTCGGATCTACCAGGTCGAGTACGCCCGCGAGGCGGTCTCTCGCGGCGCGCCGAGCGTCGGCGTCCGGACGACGGACGGCGTCGTCTTCGTCGCGATGTCGCGGCCCTCCTCGTCGCTGATGGAGGCCGAGAGCATCGAGAAGCTCCACAAGCTCGACGACCACCTCGGCACCGCGAGCGCGGGCCACGTCGCCGACGCCCGCCAGCTGATCGACCTCGCGCGCCGCCAGTCGCAGGGGAACCGCCTGCGCTACGGCGAGCCGGTCGGCGTCGAGACGCTGACGAAGTTCGTCACCGACCACATCCAGGAGAACACCCAGCGTGGCGGCACGCGGCCGTACGGCGCGGCCCTCCTCATCGGCGGCATCGACGACGGCGAGCCGCGCCTGTTCGCGGCCGACCCCTCGGGGACGCCCAACGAGTGGAAGGCGACCGTCATCGGGGGCGGCCGGCAGGACATCCAGGGCCACCTCGAAGAGGAGTGGACGGACGACCTCTCCTTGGACGACGGCGTCGAACTCGCCGTCGCGGCGCTGGCCGCGCACGACGACGAGTTCGAGCCCTCGGACCTCGCCGTCGCGACCGTGACGGAGGCCGACGGCTTCCGCACGGTCCCGGTCGACGAGGTCGAGGCCGCCGGAGTCGGCGGTGACGAGGACGACGAAGAGACCGAGGCAGACGCCGAGGGCGACGCGGACGAAGAAGACGCGGACGAGAGCGGCGAGTAACGCTCTCACGGTCGCGGAACGTTCCGTCGCCGCGACACGCTCCGTCGCCGCGACGCCCTCATCGGCGCGACGCCCTCCGTCGCCGCGACGCCCTCCGTCGCCGCGACGCCTCCGTCACGTCGAGTCCGCCGCCCGGATTTTTCACGGTGCGGCGCGGATCCCGATCCGATGCCACGCGAACGCGTCTCACACCGCGACGGACACGTCTACGAGTTCGGTCCGGAGATGGACCCGGTCTACGAGGCCGACGACGGCGAGTCGGTGACGATCGAGACGATCGACAGCCTGAACGGAGCGATCCAGCGCGACGACGACCGCCTCGACGCGATCCCCGAGGAGGTCAACGCCGCGACCGGACCCATCGCGGTGGCGGGCGCGAGCCCCGGCGACGTACTCGCGGTCGACGTCGAGGCCGTCCGGGTCGCCGAGGACCGCGGCCGAGTGCTCACGGCACCCGGGTTCGGCCTCCGTCAGGACGACCCGGAGATCGATCACCCCGCGACGCGGATCACCGAGGTGGAGAGCGGCGACGGGGCGGACGGGAGAGACGGGAGCGACGGTGCGAGGGACGGGAGCGACGGTGCGAGAGACGGGAGCGACGGTGCGAGAGACGGGAGCGACGGCGCGGCGGAAGTCATCGAGTTCGAGGGGATCGACGTGCCGATTGAGCCGGTGATCGGGACCATCGGCGTCGCCACGGGCGGGGAGACGGTGTCGACGCTCACTCCCGACGACCACGGCGGCAACCTCGACACGACCGACGTGACGGGCGGGACGACGGTCTACTTCCCGGTCTTCCAGGAGGGCGCGATGCTGGCGCTGGGGGACGCGAAGGCCGCGATGGCCGACGGCGAGATGTGCGGGACCGGGGCGGAGATCGCGGTCGAGGTCGACGCGACGCTCTCCGTGATCGCGGACCCGGCCGTCCCGCTGGACCGGCCCGTCGTCGACACCGGCGACGCGGTGAAGACGCTCGCCAGCGCCGAGACGCTGGAGGAGGCCGTCGAACTGGCGAACGGCGACATGCTGGACCTGCTGGCGCACCACCACGGCTTCTCGCGCACCGACGCGTACCTCTTTTCGAGCCTCGTCGGCGGACTGGAGGTTAGTCAGGTGGTCGACCCGCAGGTGACCGCGCGGAACGCGGTGCCGAGCGAGTACCTCTCCCTGCCGTTCTGAGCCGCCGAGCGGCTCGCCGCCGCCGACCTCGACCAGCGGCGGAAACGGGAGTCAGCGCTCCGACCGCTCGGCGAAGCGCCGCGCGGCGTCGCTCAGCCGGGAGTCGGCGGGCGACTCGTCCCCGTCCGCGCCGGCCTCCGCGTCGGACGCGGCGCGCCGGTTCTCCGATGTCGGGTCGCCGTCCGCCGCGAGCGCGTCGCCGTCCTCGGCGACGGTCCGTCCGTCGCGGGCGCGCTCGCCGGACGGACGGAGGTCGTCCGCGGGTTCCGGGCCGGCGACGTCGTCCGGGCCGGCGTCCGACGGGTAGCTCAGCTCGGCGGGCGGGACGAAGGCGGTCTCGACCGCGCGGACGATCTCGTCGACCTGCGCCTCGTCGAGCCGGTCCGCGTACGCCTCGCGGACGAGGTCCGGGACCGCGTAGGCGTAGTGGCCGCGGCCGGCGTGGCGGATGAGGCCCGCGCGCCGGATCGGTCGGTGGCGGCTGTAGGCGTGGCCCGAGTCGCCGTCACCTCCCGCATCGATGTGGGCGGCCACGGGGTCGCTCGCGCCCTCGCGCCGGTAGTGGCGGAGCATCCCGCGGGAGAGCTCCGGGAGCGACTCGATCCGCGACCGGAGCTCCTCGATGACGGCCTCGCGGGTGCCGAGTTCGATCGCGTCGTCGAACCGGAGCGCGCTCTCGGCCACGTCGTCGCGGGTGACGGGGTCGACGTCGTCCGGCGGGCCGGACTCGCCCTCGGCGGTCGGGTCGAGATCGGCCTCGTCCGCGTCGACCTCGGCACCGCCGTCGGCGGCCGAACCGGTCGATTTGGCCGCTTCGGTCGCGGTCTCGACGTCGTCCGTCGGGGTCGCGTCGGCCTCGGCGTCCTCCTCAGTCGCGGCGACCGCCTCGTCGTACGACTTGAGTACGGACTGGTCGCCGGCCTCGCCGCCCCCGCCGTCCTCGCCGCCCTCGTTCTCTCCTCCGACGGTCCCGAGGCGGTCGGTGCCGGCCGGGGGTCGCCCGCCGCCGCCGCGGTACGGGGCCTCCGCCTTGCCGAGGAGGGCCTGCGCGAACTGGTCGGCCATGTTGCTCAGGTCGCGCGCCTCCTCCAGTTCGCGTTCGAGGTCCTGGATGCGCTGGTCCTTCTTGTCGAGCTCCTGCCGGAGGTCGGCGAGCTCCGACTCGCGCCGCTCCTGCTCGTCGGAGATGGACTGGAGTTCGCCGACGAGGTCGCTGGAGACCGACTTCAGCTCCGGGCGCTCGAAGTCGTCGAGTCCGGGGGTCGCGCCCGCGTCGAACGTCTGCTTGCGGTGGAACTGGATCCGGCGGATCGACTCGTCCCAGTCGGTCATCAAGAAGGCCTCGCCGTCGCCGAGGTCCTCGACCGCGCTGGCGTACTTCGAGCCGAGGATGCGCCCGACCACCTTCGTGTCGTTGTCCCACGTGAGCCGGTGCCAGCAGAGCCAGTCGCACTGGGTGATGAAGTCCTTTTTCACGTCGGCCGGGCGCTGGCTGATCCCGACGATGCCGAGGCCGTGCTTCCGGCCCCGCTTGCCGACCTTGATCAGCATCTTCCCCGTCTCGTCCATCCCGCCGCCCTCGGGGATGTACTCGTGGCACTCCTCGATGACGAGCAGGAACGGCTTTTTCATGCGCTTCTCCTTCGCGAACAGCTGTTTGACCACTTCCAAGAGGAGTTCGTTCGCCGTGTCCTCTTCGAGGTAGCCGGAGACGTCCAAGATGATCGGGACGTTCTGCTCTAAGGCGAGGTTCGCCAGCTTCTCGGCGTGTTCCGGCGAGACGACGATGTCGCACTCGTCGTCGGCACCGGCGTGGAGGATCTCGTACTCCTCTTTCAGGCCGTAGTACTCCCCGTCCGTGTCGACGATCATGACGGGGAACCCGTTGTCGAGGAGGTTCTCGATGACGACGCTCGCGGTGTTGCTCTTCCCGGACCCGCTTTTGCCGGTGATGAACGACCGGCCGGTGAGCACGTCGACGACCGGGAGTTCCACCGGAGCGCCCGGGTCCGCCGTCGCGTCGCCGCCGATCCCCTCGCTGACGTCCGCGACGTGGATGGCCTCCTCCTCGCTCATACCCGTGACAGGTACCGCCCGCCTCATAAACCATCGGCTCGGCGCGGTCGGTGGCGTCGCGCGTCGGCTCGTCTCGGTGCGGCGGCGGCCGCAAAGCGTATGCGGCCGCCGGGAGTCCGAGTCCGTATGGACACCGAAAACACCCTCCTCAACGCGGTCGTCGGCGCGGTCGCGTCGGTCCTGCTATCGTTTACCGGTATCGGACCGCTTCTCGGCGGCGCGGTCGCCGGGTACTTAAATAGCGACGGTACCGCCGAAAGCGGTGACGGCCTTCGGGTCGGCGCGCTCTCCGGATTCATCGCGTCGATTCCGATCGTCGGCCTCCTGCTGGTCGGGCTGGTACTCCTCCCGTTTTTGGGAATCTTCGCGTTCCCGCTCGAAGTCGGTCTCACGGTCGGCGTAATCGCCGTCCTCACAGTGATCGCCGTGCTTGGTGGCGTCGGCTACTCCGTGGTGTTGAGCGCGCTCGGCGGCCTGCTCGGCGTGTACCTGAAAGAGGAACTGTAGTGTGAAACGGGGCGTGGCGGCGAATACATTGCCGAAGGCTCGGTTGCTCGGCGGTACGTGGTTGTTTATATACGGCCGATCGACACGGACACCGCCGAAGCCCCAGCCGCGAGG
>NZ_AOJD01000077.1 GCF_000337415.1 Halorubrum tebenquichense DSM 14210
CTCGACGAACTTACAACAGCGATCGACAGTGCTCTTGATCAGCTCTCGATTCCAAAAGTGAGTAATTATTTCTAGTAACTACTATAGCAGAACGATGGATACGTCATCAAGCACCTGTTCAACACTCCACGGATCCTCCCCTGTTGCTTCCCGTTCGATGAGATCACGAACAACGCGTTGGCTCGCGCTGTGACAGAGAGAGTCAATTTCGTCATCGCGTTCAGCAACCCGATAGCACATCGTAACATCCTCTGTCACGTACGCATCAAGCGAATCGGCGACCAATTCATGAGCCGCTGCTCCGATATCGTAGAGTGCGACGTCCGAGACGGATTCTTGCTTCGCTGAGAGGGCATACCGCCCCAGATTCGTCGCTAAATCTCCAATTCGCTCAATATCGGTGAGGATCTTGAACGAGGCGGCAATAAATCTGAGATCGCTTGCCACGGGTTGCTGGAGGGCAAAGAGATCGATACACGTTGACTCCAGTTCCAGATAGCGCTGATTGATCTCCTCGTCCCCTTCGATAACGCTCTTTGCGGTCTCAGTATCGGTGTGTTCGAGTGCTGAAAGACTCTGATCGAGTCGCTCCAGCACCAGTTCGCCCAGCTGCTGGACATCCTCTCGGAATTCGTTGAGCGACTCCTGGTAGTTCTCGCGGGGCATCTACCCGAATTTGCCGGTGATGTAGTCCTCGACGCGCTGTTCTTCGGGGTCCTCGAAGATCTTCGCCGTGTTGTCGTACTCGACAAGCTCACCGCCGGTGAGGAACACCGCCGTGCGGTCGGAGATCCGCGCCGCCTGCTGCATGTTGTGGGTGACGATGATCACCGTGTACTCTTCGGCGAGGTCGTCGATGAGGTCCTCGATCTTCGAGGCTGCGACGGGGTCTAACGCCGAGGTCGGCTCGTCCATCAGGATGACTTCTGGGTCGGGCGCGATCGCCCGGGCGATACAGAGCCTCTGTTGTTGCCCGCCGGAGAGGTCGAGCCCCGAGGAGCCGAGCTGGTCTTTTACCTCGTCCCACAGCGCCGCGCGCTTCAGCGACTCCTCGACGCGGGCGTCGATGTCGCCGTCGAACCCCTGTATCTTCAGGCCGTACGCGACGTTCTCGCGGATCGACTTCGGGAACGGGTTCGGCTTCTGGAACACGATTCCGATCTTTCGACGCAGGGCGACAGGGTCGACGTCGTCGTCGTACACGTTTTTCCCGTCGAACTCGATGTCGCCCTCGACCCGGCAGACATCGATCATGTCGTTCATTCGGTTGATACACCGGAGGAACGTCGACTTGCCGCAGCCCGACGGACCGATCAGCGCGGTCACGTCGTGTTCGTTTATCTCCATCGAGACGTCGTTGATCGCCTGTTCCTCGCCGTAGTAGACGTCGAGATTTCGCGCCTCGATGACGGTGTCTCGGGCGTTGAGGGGAGCCTCTCCGCGGCCCTCGTCACCTGTCTCGATTGTCGTCTGAATCTTTGGGGAAGTGTCTGATTCGCTCATTGGTTAGTTCTCGCGTCCGTATTTGTTCCGGATAACGATCGCCGTCGCGTTCATCAGCAGCATCAGTATCAGTAACACCACAGCCGCCGCGGGAACGACCCCGTGCCGGAACTCGGGCTTCGCGTTCGCCGACGCAGCGAAGATCTGGAGTGGGAGTGCCGTCCCGCTGGAGAACAGCCCGCTCGGCGGGCTGTACGTCGTCGTGGCTATCGCGATGATGACGAGTGGGGCGGTCTCACCGATCGCCCGTGCCAACGCGAGGATCGTCCCGGTGAGGGTGCCGGGGATCGCCTCCGGCAAGACGACTTCGCGGAGCGTCTGCCACCGACTCGCCCCCATGCCGTACGACCCCTGCCGAAGGTCGTCGGGGACGGACCGCAGTGCCTCCTGCGTCGAGACGATGACGATAGGGAGGATGAGCAGTCCGAGGGTCCCGGACGCTGTGACGACGATCCCAGTTCCGAACCCAAGCGTCCGCCGGAAGAGCGCGAGTCCGAGCAGCCCGTACACGACCGACGGAACACCGGCCAGGTTCGAGATGTTCACCTCCAAGATCGTCGCGAGTCGCCCGCGAAGCCCGGTGTCCGGCGCGTACTCCTCCAAGTAGATGGCTGCGCCGATCCCGACCGGGAACGCGAGAACTGCCATGAAGCCGACGATGATGATAGATCCGACGATCTGTGGATAGACCCCCGCGTTACTCGCAGTCAGCCCGTCCCACGACTGTAAGAGGAGGTTCGGCGTGAGGAAGGAGTCCGGACTCCGGATCCCGAATTGGTCAACGACCGCGGCACCGAGCAGCGTGCCGCCGAGGAGGACGAACGGTCCCGCGACGCCGACACGTCCCTCCGGGTCCGTCCGGACCGACCGCCAGAGGACGTAGCCGGTGGGAACGATGAACGCCGAATAAAGGACGACCAGAAGCGACGCGTTGGCCCCGGTAACGATCGACGCCACGGCGACGGCGAGGCCACCGGCAGCGACAATCCCTCCGGCGAGAGCACCGGAACGGCGACCGCGACGGGATGCGGTCAACGTCCAGACGAGGAGCGCCGCCGGAACGGTGACGAGGCCGAAGTACAGGATCCACTCCGCGGCGACGCCGATCGGCCCCCGGACAAAGTCGTACAGTAGCGCCGCGACGGCGACACCGACGATGATCGACGCGGGGATGGCCGGCCCGGTGTATGTCCGGTCCTCCGTCGTCCGGTCGTACGCTAAGACGAGTGCCGGCGGAAGCGATGCGAAGAAGGCGTAGGTGAACACGTCGTAGGGACTGAGCGAGTCGACGACGGCATAGGTGACGAGAGCCAGAAGGAGCCCGCCGAACACCGCCGCGAACGCCTTCGCGTTCGTCTCCCGGACTGCCGGTCTCCGACGGGCGTACAGCGTGAACGCGGCCGTCGGCCCAACGAGTGTACCGAGGTAGACGAGGAACCACGCGGGCGACGCGGTTTCGGGCTGGAACGCGTCACTCGAGATCTGTACGAACAACGCGAGCACCGCGAGGATGCCGACGAGCGTCGCCGCGACGAGCGCGACCTCGAAGAGCTGTCCCTTCAGCTGCTGGAGCCGGAGTGCCGTGCTTCGTCCGAGTTGGTCGCTGGTAGTTTCTTCCGTTTCCATGTCAGTATTCCTCCCGGAACCGCCGGCGGACCAGTTCTGCGAGGACGTTCATCGTTAGCGTGATCGCGAACAGTGTCATGCCGAGCGCGAACATCGCCTCGTAGGTGGGACCGGTGCCGAGGGAGTCCGCACCGGCGATCTGGACCATCGCTGCCGTGATGGTCTGGCTCGACTCTGCGAGGTTGCGGAGGACGTTCGGGAAGTACGGCATCTGCGGGCTCATGCCCATCGCCATCGTGACGGCCATCGTCTCGCCGATCGCCCGCGAGATCGCGAGCACGTACGACGCGACAATGCCGGAGGTCGCCGACGGAACGACGATCCGCGTCGAGACATCGAACTTCGTCGATCCGAGCCCGTACCCGCCCTGTCGGAGGCTGTCCGGGACCGCACTCAATGCGTCCTCGCTGATAGAGGAGACCATCGGGATGATCATGATCCCGACGACGACGCTCGCCGACAGCGCGTTGAACGTGCCGAGCGACGGCATGACGAACGTGAACTCCGGGAGAACGGGGACGCCCGGCGGAATAATCTGTGCGGAGAACGGGAGAAAGCGGTCGATCATCGGCGTGACGTACACGAGCGCCATGTAGCCGTAAATGACGGTCGGCACGCCGGCAAGGATCTCCAGAGACGGTTTCAGTATCGACCGCGCCTTGTCGCTCGCGTACTCGCTGAGATATATCGCCGCCGCCAGGCCGATCGGCAGCGCGATCACCGCCGAAAAGACGGTGACGATGAGCGTCCCGCTTATCAGCGGAAGCACGCCGTAGTCTTGGGCGATGACAGGACTCCAACTCGTGCCAGTGAAGTACATGATCGGCGATATCTCCGACCAGAACGAGAGGGCACGTCCCGACAGTGCTAGGATAATTCCGACAGTCACGACGATCGTCAAGACGGCACACGCCGCGATCAGGCGGCCGTAGAGCCGCTCCTTACGGACGACGAATCCGCTTCGTTGGAGCGACCCGACCCCGCTCTCCGGTTCGTTGCTCATATGATTGGTGAAATATAACGTGTGTACACAGCGTTCCCCTTCGGGTTCTACGCGCTGTACTCGTAGTCGCCGGCGATCGCCTCTTCGAGGGCGGCGAGGTTGTCCTCGACCATCTGGTCGTTGGCCGGGACGTAGCCGATATCGTTGGCGATGTAGTCCTCGTCGGACTCGTTGATGTAGTACTCGATGAACTCCTGGAGGTGATTCTTCTCCTGGATCTTGCCCATGTGGCCGTAGGTGAACAGCGGGCGAGCGAGCGGGTAGTTCCCGCTCTTCGCGCCTTCGAGGCTCGGTTCGACCGGGTCACTGCCGCCCTCAATGAGGCTGAGCGCCTTGACGGAGTCCGGGTTGTTCACGTAGTACGCGAAGGGGAGGTACCCGAACGCATACTCGTTGCCCTGAACGCCCTGCGCGATCAGGTCGTCCTCCTCGGTGCCCTCGAAGTCCTCGCGGATCGGCTGGTCCGCTTCCGTCTCTCCGATGACCGTCTCGGTGAAGTAATCGTACGTCCCCGACGTGCTCGCCGGTCCGTAGAGGTCGAACGGCTCGTCGGGCCAGTCCGAGTTGACGTCGCTCCACATTTCCGGCGCGGTGTCCGGCGACCAGATGGTCTTGAGGTCCTCCAGCGAGATCGAGTCGATGAAGTCGGCCTCGTTGTTGACGACCACGGTGAGCGCGTCCTGCGCGAGGAAGAACTCGACCGGTTCGATGCCGTTGTCGCGGCACCGCTGGAGCTCGTCGTCTTGGATCGGTCGACTCGCGTTGTTCATGTCGCTGTCACCGGGGATGAAGACGTTCTCGAACCCGCCACCGCTGCCGTCGCGAGTGAGGTTGAAGCCTACGTCCGGGTTCTGCTCGGCGAACTGACGAGTGACCTCTTGGGCGACCGGGTAGACGGTACTGCTCCCGGAGATTCGGATATCGCCGGAGAGCGTCTCGGAGCCGCCGTCAGAGCCGTCAGAGCCGTCAGAGCCGTCGGAGCCGTCAGAGCCGTCAGAGCCGTCGGAGCCGTCGCCGCCGCTGTCAGACGTACAGCCCGCGACCGCTAGCGCCCCCGCACCGGCGAGCGCCGCGAGCGATTTCCGCCGTGTGATACTGTTCGCGTCCGCGTCATGGCTTGGTGCCATTGACTGAATGCGAG
This sequence comes from Halorubrum tebenquichense DSM 14210, assembly GCF_000337415.1. Classification (GTDB taxonomy): domain Archaea; phylum Halobacteriota; class Halobacteria; order Halobacteriales; family Haloferacaceae; genus Halorubrum; species Halorubrum tebenquichense. The sequence goes on from NZ_AOJD01000077.1 coordinate 5,274, forward strand.
CAGAGTACACTTAAGTCATTTAATATGAGTGATATATGCCCGTCATGAGCCACAGATACGGGTCACGTGTCCCACATAGTGATGATATATCTACGTAGTCGTATAGAGGAACATAGTCCACTCTGGATTACTATTTCGGGAAAATTGACATCCTCCTCCGCCTGAAGGCGGAGGAATCCCGGAGCGTTGGGAGTTTCAGGTTCGCAACCATGGACGCCAGTTTCTTCTTCGGGAACCCGTTTAACCCATCACGAAACGGTGGCTGACTAGCCGTGCCAAGCGACTGTTACTCCTATCCTCAGCGTTGTTGACTCTCATCTGTTGTTTTTGCCAGCAGGGAGCCAACACCGCTTCGACAGACTCGGAGTTACCTTTGAGGCTTACTCAACCAACAGGCACAAGACGAACGCTTCTAGCATTCGCGTTCACCGTGTTGGCGTTTCGGATACTGTCTCATTAGTGGCGGATAGACCGCCTCCGAAGGCCGTTCGGAATCGCTCCGTTCCGACCTAACCTTACACCCTATTACGGAGTGGCATTACTTGAAATTACGGATTGGAAACTCGGGAGGCATCGACTAGTGGTTCGTGTCGAGGAGTGTCGGATTCATCCTGCGGCTAAAGCCGCAGGTATTTTGCTTGATTCTGTGTAAACGGATAGCTACACGGCCACAGATAACGAATGGCTACGATTGGCAAGTACACGATTTTATCTCAGGATGGATTTTTCGGATGGGCTGAGACCGGGTTTTCCGGCTGTGAGATGGAAATTAAACGCATAAAACCTACAGACGGTACACTTTGGCTCTACTTCTTGAACGGATCCTGTGAAGCTAGTGTGGTTCTTGAGTCTGCAATGCAGAACTCACAGGAGTGATCAGTAGCAACTGGATCACGTGTACGAAGTGAGTATATCGAGTTTCGAGTGCCCTCTCGTACTAAGAGTATATGCCACTATGTACTCATCAGAACCATATGTTTGTATCATAGCAGCAATTAACACAGAACTCCTGAATTCTGTATATGAATCTCAAACCATCGCTCCATAGAGGGCCACAGAAATATGAACAATTACACGTTAGTTTGATCAACCAGCTATGGAAACACGCAAGGTACAAATTACGGGCGGATCCACATTCACGGTTTCGCTCCCGAAAGAATGGGCAACAGAAATTGATCTTGAGACGGGCGATACGCTTCATCTCTTTCCACGTGATCGAACACTAATTATTGAACCAGATAGGGGCGATGAATTCTGGGACACGGAAGTCGATATTGATGATTTTTCGAAAACGCAAGTTCGACGAACGATCCAAGCACTGTATACGACCGGATTTAATCGTATCACCCTCTCTGCCTCGACAGATCTGAGCAGTAATCGAAGAGTGATTTCTGTGACAGCTCGAAACCTGATCGGTCTCGAAACATTCGAATCAACGGAGACACAAATCACACTTCAGAGTCTCCTCGACTCGACGACTGTCTCCGTTGAACAATCGGCGATTCAACTTCGGCAAATAGCACTCTCTATGCACGAGGATGCAGTTACTGCACTTCTCGAACAGGACGGTAATCTTGCTGAACACATCGTCGAACAAGATAATCAAGTTGACCGGTTGTATGCCATGATTTCTCGACACTTCCAGCGGTCGCTGGTCAGTCTTCAGGAAACCGAGGAGCTTGAGTTAGACCAGTCTGAGCTCTACGACTACCAGACGACAGCCCGACAGTTGGAACGGGTGGCCGATCACGCCGAAAAAATAGCGAACCTTGTGACACAGTTCGAGAACCCACCATCGACTAATTTTGCCGAAGAGATTGAGATAAAAGCTGAAGCGTCCAGGAGGATCGTTGAACAGGCCACGAGTACGATCATCGGAGAGGCTGATATTGAAACTGCTCACAACGCACTTGACCGTCGAGATGATCTCACCACAGAACTCCAAAACCTCGAACGAAAACTCCATAATCAAGATATTCCTGAAAGTCACCTGATCGCGCTCATGCTCGACAGTCTGACGCGAACTGCCGAATACGGCGGGAATATCGCCGAAACAGCACTCCAGACTGCCGCCCGAGAACGCCGCCTCTGATATCAGATCCGCTAAACGATATAAAACGCCGTCAAACTACAGATCCCGGATGCAATATATAGCGTCCAATAGTGGTTTAACCCCGTATATACATCAATTATAATGGGTTAAATCCCCGTAATTATAGATGGCTATTCAGGGATAGTAGTGACAATCACACTCGAAGAGCAGTCACTTGACGAGACGTTTGACTAGATCTACCAAGTACTTCGTAGGGAGCGAAACCGCACGGAAACCGAGTGTGAAGCGTTTGAGGCGTTCGCGAACAGAATCGCTGAATTACAGCCGTCGAACGCGCCGTCAACAGCGAATCCAGTATCCGATGGATTCAACGCAGTAGGTGGTGCTAGAGCACTCGAATCACGCCCGCTGTCTACACCATCTACTACTGATTATCTCGCTACGATCAGGGACGCCTACGAAGAGACAGTTATGAGCGTCCCATTCTACGAGACGGAATACGACGACACGTACGAGAAAAGTGTGTATGAAGAATTCGGTCAAGAAGTTGCAATAGTACTAACACAAGGATCCCAATTCAATCGCACGGTCAAACAAATTCTCCTCGAAAAAGTCGAGAAAGCTCAAGCAGAACGAGAAGCGTTGATCGACACCTGCGACCACGAACACGAATCGGTCACTCAAGCGGCTTCCGTTCTGGAACCGATTTACAATGAACTCCGATCTTACGATTCCATCCCGTTAGACAAGCAAGAATTCGGCGCGCTAGATGCCTATCGGACCCGACTACAGACGATGAAGGATAAATGTGAACAAGCGGCCGCCGCACGTCAAGCCACAATCAACCACCACCGGACAGAATATAACCTGTCTGTTGAGATTCCAGATATCTGTACGTATTTGTACAAAACGTTCGAAACGGACTATCCCGTCTTATTTCTCTGTAGCGAACTCACTCGGAAAATCAAGAATTATCGCCACCAAGTAGAACACGCAATGAGTACTTGCCCGTGAACTACCCCTGCCTACTCCTTGTGGACGAAGAAACCCAAAATAGCCGTCAATAGACCTCTGTATCGGGTTATTTGTATCTTGCACGTATTCACTCGCGTATGCCACGCGCCCTTCTCATCGGGTGTCCAGTCTGTGGTTCGGTTCGAGCGCTTAAGGGCAAGCGAAGCGGGCATTCGAAAAGTACCCTGTGCGCGACCGCTCGAGAACACCTCCGCGACCACAATCTCACCGAAAGCAAGACCGCAATTCGGAAACACCAACTGATTGCGGAATCAGTTGAACTCCTCGTCACAGCGACCGAGTTCGATCAGCTTCCGATCGAGGAGTGGCAGCCCCGTACCGCCACGGAACTTCCGAATAAGGTCTTGACAGGTGGAGACACATCCGCCACCACGAACGCATCACCGGATAAAGCGTCGGCATCTCTGTCCTTCGGCCGAGAGTAAGTATCAACTGAACCACTTCAAATGATCACCGCCTCAAACAGAACATGACAGACAGAGAGAAACAAGGAACATACACTGTCATCTCCGAACAGACCGATCATGGGTGTACTACCGTTCGTGCCCATCCGCGAAACGCGACGTACCACATCGTCGATTACCCCGATGAGGAGGCCCGCGAGCGAGTCGCCAACCTCTCAGCGGGCTCGGTTGTGACGCTCGAACTGTCGCGTGCCGGTCGCCGAAGCAACGTCTGGCGTGCTGAATCGGTGTCGACCACTCAGACCGACGGCGGTATCTCCCGATAACACCCTAACGGCGTCTCGTGTGCTGCTGTAAGAGACAACTCAAATGGGTCGCATGAGGATTCGATCCCCCAAGACACTCAGCCTGCTTCAACCGTGAAGAGCGAATAGATATCGGTTCTCTATAGGTACTACCTGCTATATACCTAAAAATAGGGCTATTAAGCGGGTTATTTGTACAATTCGGGGTGCCTTCTGATCGTGTCTCGAGCAATGCGTTCCCGGAGTCTGATCTGGTGCGTTGTCGGCTCGGCCAACGGAACACAAGCCGACTGTCGGGTGAACCAATGAGCGAGCGTGACCTGACGAGTCCCGAGTACTACCTTAATCGGGAGCTTTCGGAGCTCGCATTTCAGGAGCGCGTCCTCCGCGAGGGGATGGACGATCGAAACCCTCCCCTCGAGCGACTCCGATTTCTCGCGTTCTTCACCAAAAACACCGACGAGTTCTTCATGAAACGAGTCGGCGGGCTCAAACAACAGATCGATGCCGGTGTGACCCAGACAACCCCTGACGGACGAACACCCAAACAACAGTGGCGAGAGGTGTTTGACGCCGCACGCCCTCTCTTTCGTGACCAGTCGGAGCACTGGCAGACGACGCTCAAACCACATCTTGCCGACGTGGGGATCGATATCTGTGATTTTGAGACCCTCTCGAAATCCGATCGCAAGCAATTACGGACGTACTTTGAGGAGTCGATCCTCCCGACGTTGACACCGCTCGCGTTCGACCCTGCTCACCCATTCCCGTTCATCTCAAACCTCTCGCTGTCCCTTGCGGTTCTCTCGTCAGACGAAACCGGTGAATCGACGTTCACCCGCATCAAGATTCCCTCGAACCAGCCCCGACTGATATCGATCCCCGACGAAAGGACCCAGTACGTCCTCATCGAAGATCTCATCGAGGCGAATCTCGATCTGCTGTTGCCGGATCTCGACGTCAGCGATGTCTCGAAGTTTAAGGTAACCCGCAATGCGGAAGTGCGACGTGACGAGGAGGTCGCCGAAGACCTCATCGACATGGTCGAGGAAGTGCTCGAACAGCGTCGCTTCGCGACGGTTGTCCGGCTCGAAGTCGACGCCAACATGCCGGACGAATCCGTCTCGATACTCAAAGAGCAGCTCGATCTGGCTGATCGGGAGGTATTCTACCGACAAGGACCGATCGATTACACAGATTTCTTCGAACTCACAGACCTCGACCGTCCCGATCTCAAACCGTCGCCGTGGATTCCACGCCCCCATCCACGGTTGGCATCACTGACGACCGACTCTCAGGACGGGGCGTCAAACATCTTCGGCGAGATCCAGAAGGACGATATCCTCGTACATCACCCGTATCACTCGTTTGAGGGGACGGTCCAGCAGTTCCTCGATGCGGCAGCAAATGACCCCGACGTACTCGCGGTGAAAGCGGCGATCTATCGGACCGCAAGTGACTCAAAGGTGATCCAGAGTCTCATCGATGCCGCGGACAACGGCAAACAGGTGGCAGTGATGGTTGAGCTTAAGGCCCGCTTCGACGAGAAGAACAACCTTGAGTGGGTCCGCCGCCTTGAGGAGGAGGGAATCCACGTCGCCTACGGGACTGTCGGGCTGAAAACACACACTAAGACTGCACTCGTAGTGCGTCGGGAAGACGATGGCGTCCAGCTATACTCTCACGTGGGCACGGGTAATTACCACTCGGGAACGGCGAAGGGATACTCAGATCTAGGCTTGTTGACCGCCGATCGAGACATCGGTCTCGATCTCACTAAGGTATTTAACTTCTTTACATGACCGACGCTTGACGACCGCTTCCAGAAGCTCCTCATCGCCCCGGTGACGATGCGCGAGCGGTTCACGGAGATGGTCAGACGCGAGGCCGAACACGCTCGATCCGGGGAACGGGCTCGGATCGTCGTGAAAGTAAACGGCCTCGAAGACCCCTCGATGGTCGAGGAACTCTACCGGGCCTCGATAGCCGGGGTCGAGATCGACTTGATCGTCAGGGATATCTGCCGGCTTCGACCCGGTCTCGAAGAGATAAGCGAGAACATCACCGTCCACTCCATCGTCGGTCGCTTCCTCGAACACGCGCGGATCTTCTACTTCGAGAACGGCGGCGATCCCGAGTGGTACATCGGCTCGGCCGACTGGATGACACGCAACCTCGATTACCGTGTTGAGGCGGTCACGCCTGTCGAAAACAGACAACTACGCATCCAGTTACGGTTCATCTTGGAGGCCTCGCTGACCGATAACCGTCGCCGCTGGGTGATGCAACCCGACGGAGAATACGAGCAGGTCACCCCCGATAACGAGCCGATTCGGGACATCCAAGAGATACTGATGTCGGCGACGGAAACCGCCGTCGAACGCGGGTACGGGACGGGGATGGAGGTCGATACGGACCTGATCGAGGAATCCCTTCTCGTTGAGGACCGCGTAGCGAAGGAACCGGACACTACGTCTGAGGAGTTCGATGTCGACGAAGGCGACGAGGCTCACCCGGACGGCGGAGACGCGTCAGTGTTCGAGACACATGCCGAACACTGGTATCACCCTGACAGCGAGACATACGACTGGGCGGTTCGCACGACTGACGGCGACCGCCGGTACTTTAAGACGCGCGACGGCGCAGAAGAACGTCTTCGCTCCGAGTATTCCTGAGCGACGGGGGAAAGTCCGGATTAGCTCGCTTCAGACCGGCGTGACGATCTTCGAATCGGCTCGCTCTTGGTGAGTCGTCGTCGGATCTGTGGCAACAAAATCGTCGTGACAGTAGCGGTACGCGGTGAGCGCCCCGCCGTAGACACACCCGGTATCGAGGCCAACGGCGTACTGGCGGTCGACCGGTGAGTCGTGAACGGTATGGCCGAAAAACATTCGATACGGGCCATCGTAGTTGTCGTACCAGAACGGGCCGTCGTACCCGTCTCCGTGTGGGGACCGCATCGTCAATAGCTCCTCGAGGGTGTGGTCTTCGAGCGGCCGTTCGGGGTCGACACCGCCATGGACCACGAGCGCGTCGTCGAACGAGATGGCAACGGGAAGCGACTCGAAGTACGGCTTGTCGCCATCGCGGAGCCACTCCGGATCTTTGTCTCCGCGGACGATCTTCTGTTCGTTGTTTCCGCGGACGCTGACGAACCGTGAATCGCGACGGACGATGTCGACGACACCGGGGCTGTCCGGTCCCTTCCGTACTAGGTCACCAACGAACACCACGAGGTCGTCGTCAGTCACTCCGAGATCCGCGAGGAGTTCTTCTAATGCTGCCCGACTCCCGTGGACGTCGCCGATGATATAGACCTCATCATATTCGTTGATGTCGATCCGTCGGTGGTATTTTTCGATGTCGTCGCTGAACTGGGGTATCTCGTTCATTAGCGTTGTGTGACGCACCGTTTCGAGTCGTCGCGGGGCGTTCAGCTGTGAATCCGCCGTAGACCGCTTAAGCACTTTATAATTGTGGACAATATGGCTATTGAGTCGCATATAGGAATCTTAGCAGCGAATAATAGACGATCTTTAGAGCGGACACTTGATGTCTCACGTTGGTATCGGATTACCTGAAGAATACGAAACGTTGCACATCGGCATTGCGATGTACGATCCGGAAACAGGAGTGATTTTAGATGCTAACGAACGCCTGGAATCCCTGCTCGGATACGCTACCCGAGAACTCCGAGATCTCCCTGTAGAAACCTACACAGCAAACACGTACTCGTTGTCCGAGACCATGTTTGTTGACCGCCTTCAAGCAAGTGCGCGAGGGTCACCACAACAATTCAATTGGCGAATCAAACAAGCAGATGGTACATTGATCTGGGTACGGATTCATCTTACTAGAACTTCATTTGACGGACAGACATACGTCCTAGCAGAGATACAAGATGTTACTGAAGATTATAACGCGCGCCATCGTGAGGAGTTATTCTGGCGTATCCTGCGACACAATCTGCGACATAAGGCGAATGTCCTCATCGGCTACGGTGAATTCCTTGCGGAAACTGCTGAAAAGGACGAAATAGCCAAACCTGTGAGAAAGATACAATCGAACGCGACAGAGCTCGGTAGACTAACGGAGTCAATTAACCAGATCAAGCACGCGGTGGAACAGGCGAACACACTTCGGATTCCGCAAACAGCAACGAAAGCTGTGAGAAACGTTGTAGATGAAGTGGCGGCAGACTATCCGGACGCCGAGGTCTCACTTGAACAGAGAGAACGGATGTGGATTAGAGTTGACGAGGCGTTTCACTACGCGCTTACTCACGCACTAGAGAACGCGATCATCCATAGCGAAGCGGAGGCCCCTGTGGTGACCGTATCTATCGGCCCATCTCCGAATACCGGTCGCGTGGAAATACGTATAAAAGATAGAAACGCACCGATTGCGGATACTGAGATTGAGAGTATCTTTACCCGCGGTAATGTTACAACCACGTCTCATGGATCTGGCGTCGGTTTGTTCGTGATGAAGTGGTGTATCGAATCACTTGGCGGCGAGCTCACATTCAAGAGAAACGATTTGGGAGGAAATACTGTGTATTTTTATTTACCACCAGGGGATCGACCCAAAAAGTAGGTAACCTTCAACGATCGGCTGTTTCATGTGATACTATGTCTAGAAAAAAGAGTTCACCTATGAAAGCCTGCTAGCGTAGAGGGTGTCATACAACAGTTCACACACTCGTTCTTCACTTCCTCAATTCGTTCAATACAGAGGTTAGATGTGATAATTCGTGTCCTGTACATGGTTTTTACTCGTCAAAATGTACTGTCTCACGTCGGTCTGTGTTATTATTCTGGGATGGCTCTGTTGAAATACTTATCAAATGACATATTCTGACCCAGTCGCGGTCAGTACTGTACCAACCAGAACCCAGCTCAGATATATCACTTTATGACTATGTACTTGAGGACTTAGCAGGTTTTCATCCCATCAGAGCCTACCATACATACCGCTCAATAGCTCACATACCAGCGGCTATCTACGTAGCAGCCTCTTAGGAATGCGTGTTCAACACCCACCCTCATACGGATCCGGCGTGTGAGTCAGCCATCTCGGCACAGACTAACAAACCCACCAGAGCTCTGCGAAGAGACCTAGGTGTGGTAGCTGACGAGCTACCTCACTTCGCCGAGCGGGTTATAAACGAGAGGCTCCTCACAGCCATTGATTCTCGGCGGCGGGCCGTGTTACTGGGGGCTGCGACCGTAGCTGCGGGAGTTGTTGGGGTTACATCTGTCTCACTCCCTCGAACCGATGGTGGAACCGCTACTCCGATCGACCAGGGCTCTCCCGACCCCACAACAGATCCGACGCTGATCGCTCATCGAGGGTTTGCGGGTGAGAACCCGGAAAATACGCGTCTAGCTGCACGGGCAGCGACGCGAGAGAACGGGCCTGGTCGACGGGCTGATCTCGTTGAGATTGATGTCGTCCCGACCGCCGACGGTGATGTGGTGGTGTTTCACGACGACGACCTTGCAGGCCGCGACGGTGAGGGAATGGGGCTTACCGAGACGTCCGGTGTCGTTTGGAAGACGGATACAGAAACGGTCACAAGCGCAGAGGTGCTCCAAAGTGGGGAGACAGTGCCGCGGCTTGAAGAACTACTCTCGTCGATCCCATCGGCTGTCGGCGTGAATATCGAGTTGAAGAATCCTGGGAGTACCTCGCTCCAGTTTGGCGAGAAGCTGTCCGACGAGGCGCTCGACACGCAGAAAGCGGTCTGGCGTCCCTTCGTTGATCGCGTCGTCGATATCGTAGATGCCCACGACCACGAGATTCTCTTTTCATCGTTCCATGAAGCAGCGCTTGCCGTCGTAGCTGAACAATTAACGGCGTCTGTCGCACCGATTCTCTGGGAATCAGTCGACGACGGGATCGCAATTGCCGAGGCGTACGACGCCGATGCGATTCACCCACCCGTAGCGATGATCCGTAACACTCCGTTCTTCGACCATGGACGCTTCGGTGAGACGGATCTGGTGCGAACGGCGCAGAGCCACAGCTGGGATGTCAACGTTTGGACTGTCGACTCGTGGTATCAGGCTGATCGCCTCCTTGACGCGGGGGTCGACGGGCTCATCGCCGACTACTCCACCCTTCTTTCGAAGTGAGTGATCGGCCGATGATAGTCTCGGCTGCTCGTGGTTACCATTGAGTCGCACGGAGAAATATATAGCCCCATTGTTTAATCTTTGTTGACATATACTACTATTAGCAGCAGTTATTACCGAAGTTTGGATGTTCAGACATGTATGGCGCCACATGCCGAGAAGTCGACCGGGATCTCACGTCGCAACACACTCACGACAACTGGTGCCGCGCTCGCGGCGGCGACCGGCCTTGCGGGATGTCTAGGCGGGAGCAGCGGCGACGGCGGCGCGCAGTTCTCACCGATCAACGAGGAACTCACCGTGTGGCACGCGATGGGTGGGACGAACGGCGAGACCCTCAATCAGATTGGGACTGACTTCGAAGAGGAGTTCGGGACCGGCGTGAACATGGAGTTTCAGGACTCCTACGAGAACGTCCTCACGAACACGCTCTCGGCGTTTGACTCCGGGAACGTCTCGGACATGCTGCAGGTCGATTCGCTGTTCGCGCAGCAAGTCCTCGACACCGATCAGGTACGGCCGGTCGAGGAGATTCTCCCTGACGATTTCGACGCCGATATCTTTCTCGACAACGTCGCGGAGTTCTTCACCGTCGACGGCGACCTCGCCTCGCTCCCGTTCAACAACTCGAACGCGATCATGTACATCAACCGGGATGCCTTCGAGGAGGCCGGGCTCGATCCCGATGATCCGCCGCAGACGCTGGCGGAAGTCCGCAGTGCATCGGAACAGCTCGTCGACCAAGGCGTGACGCAGTACGGGATCACGTGGCCGAACCACGTCTGGTTCGTCGAGACGTGGTACGGATTCGAGGGAGAACTGCTGACGGACGCAGAGAACGGCCACGCCGGGGAGCCGTCAGAACTTCGGACCCCTGATGCGGCCTACGACCTCTACGACTGGTGGAAGGGCATGGCCGACGACGACCTCTACACGAACCCGGGGATCGAGGCGTGGGGCGAAGCGACCTCGCTGTTCATCGAGCAGGAGGCGGCGATGGTACTCACGAGCACCGCCTCGGTCGCAGGCCTCATCGCAGACTCCGAGGACTTCACTGTCGATGCTGCGCCGTATCCGAGTATCAGCGAGACTCGTGTCGGCCCAGTGATCGGCGGTGCCTCCTTCTACGTCCCCGACGGGCTCCCCGAGGAGCGATATGAAGAAATCGGACAGTTGCTCGAATACATGGCCCAGCCGGAGGTCCAAACGGAATGGCACAAGGGGTCTGGGTACTACCCGATCACGCAGCCGTCGGTCGACGCGCTCCGTGAGGAGGGCTGGTTCGAAGAGAACCCGATGTACCAGGTTGCGCTCGACCAGCTCCAAAACGGCGACGCGAGCGACCCGGCGACCAAGCGAGCCCTGCTCGGTCCGGCGCGGAACGTCCAAACGGTCATCCAAAACAAGTCGGTGGACATCCTGAACGCCGACAGCATCGACGCCGAGATTGAGGCGCTCAAGACCGAGGTCGACGATGTGCTGACCGAGTACTACAACTGACCGCGGAGTCACACACGCATGTCCACACGCGAGATTTTTGACAGCCGGATCGAGTCCGGGTTGCTGCTGTTGCCGACGCTGCTCGTCTCGATCGTCTTCCTGTACTATCCGACGGCGCTCGCCGTGCGAACCAGCTTCTTCGACTCGAGTTTCGGGCAGGCAGACGAGTTTGTCGGCTTAGAAAACTACGTCACGCTACTGACCGACTCGGGATATCATTCGAGTCTACTTCTCTCAGTGTTGTTTGCTGCCGTCGTGGTGATCGGCGTCATCGCTGTTTCGCTGTACCTCACCTTCCTCATCCACGAGGTCGACACCGGCCAGGGGCTGTACCTGATCTCCGTGATCTGGCCGTACGCCCTTCCGCCTGCGGTGGGTGCGCTCGTCTTCCTGTTCATCGCACATCCGACGCTGGGCGTGTTGACCGGTCCGATTGAGGCGCTCGGCGTCGACGTCGACTGGTTCAACAACGGTCCGCAAGCGTTCGTCGTCGTCGCACTCGCGGCGATATGGAAACAGATCGGCTACAACGTGATCTTCATGATCGCGGCGATGAACAACATCCCGGACACGCTCACAGAGACGGCGGAACTCGACGGTGTGAGTGGGATCCGACGGCTCATGTCCGTGTACGTGCCGATCATGACGCCGACGCTGTTTTTCCTCGTCATCATCAACACCATCTACGCGTTCTTCGGGACGTTCGCGTTCGTGGATCTACTCACGAGCGGTGGGCCGTCGAACGCGACGAACATCCTGATTTTCGACCTGTATCGGGAAGGGTTCTCCTTCTTCAATTTCGGCGTCGCTTCGACGAAGTCTGTCGTGTTGTTCCTCGTCGTTGGCGTGCTGATGTTCGTACAGTTCCGTGTGACTGACAAATACTCCTACTACGGTGGCTAAGATGGTCCAACTACTCCAATACGCCAAGCGACAGGCCAACGCGCTCCGAGGAAACCAAGTAACAGAAACCACCCACGACGCGCGTCCCGGGACGCATCTCCAACTGTGGTTCCTCGTGTTGCTCGTGGTGTTCCCAATCGTTGTCGCAGTGATCGTCAGTACCAAAGAGACAGGTGTAGTGACCAGTCTCGGCGATCTGCTGCCCGGGAGCTACGCGGTCGAGAACTACCGCGAAGCTCTCGTCGATTACCGGTTCGGCCGCTTCATGTGGAACTCACTGGCGATGTCGCTCGTGATCGTCGTCGGCAAGCTCATCGTCTCAGTGTTCGCGGCGATGGCGATCGTCTACTATCGGGTTCCATACAAGGACCTCGTGTTCTTGTTCATCCTATTTACGCTGTTGTTGCCCGTCCCCGTTCGGTTCATCCCGCTGTTCCAACTCATGAACGACCTCGGGTGGAGCAACACGATTCTCGCCATTACCGTTCCGTACATCGCCAGCGCAACGACAGTGTTTATTCTCCGTCAGCATTTCCTGTCGATTCCGACATCGATCGTCGAAACGGCGAAAATCGACGGCGTCGGGCCGCTCCGATTCATGCTGTTCGTGTTGTTGCCAATGTCGAAAGGCGTCCTCGTCGGCGTCTCTATCATCATGTTCGTCTACGCGTGGAACCAGTACCTCTGGCCGCTGATAATCATCGACTCCGAGGCCAATCAGGTCGCCCAAGTCGGGCTCCAACTGCTACAGGGCGACGTTCAGGGCGGACAGCTCTCGTGGTCGCTCGTGATGGCCGGTTCGACGTTGACTCTGCTACCGCCGCTACTGTTGATGATCGTGTTCCGTAAACCACTGTTAGAGACGTTCAGCATCCAACAAAAGTAACAATGACAACCGTAACACTACAGAACCTACAGAAGGCGTTCGGCGATGTCGTCGCCGTCAATGGTATCGACCTCGAAATCGAAGACGGAGAGTTTCTCGTCATCGTCGGCCCGAGCGGATGCGGCAAAAGCACGACGCTGCGGCTGCTTGCCGGTCTTGAGGCGACGACTGACGGTCGGATCGAGATGGGTGGACGGGATGTCACCGGCGTTGAACCCAAAGATCGGAACGTGGCAATGGTGTTTCAAAACTATGCGTTGTACCCACACATGACTGGGCGGCGCAACATCACCTTCGGAATGAAATCGAGCGGCGATTTCAGCGACGCGGAGATCGAGAGTCGGGTCGAAGACGCGGCCGACACTCTCGACATCGAAGACCTCCTCGATCGGAAACCGGAGGCAATGTCCGGCGGTGAACGGCAGCGGGTGGCGCTCGGTCGCGCCATCGTCCGCGATCCGGACGTCTTCCTGATGGATGAGCCGCTGAGCAATCTCGACGCGAAGCTCCGGATCCAAATGCGTGCTGAGCTGGCTCAGCTTCACTCCGCGCTTGAGACGACGACAGTCTATGTCACGCATGACCAGACCGAAGCGATGACGCTCGGAGAGCGGGTTGTCGTCATGAACGACGGACAGATCATGCAGGTTGACGAGCCGCAGGTGCTGTACGACTTTCCGGCGAACCGGTTCGTTGCGGAGTTCATCGGCGACCCGGCGATGAACATGATCCCCGTCGATATCGAGGACGGCCACGCCGTCCACGACGCGTTTACCCTTCCGCTTCCGTCCGTGGACGATTCTCCCTCGGCTGAGCGGAATGGTACAGGGGACACGCGAATCGGAGATACACGGCACGCGATTCTCGGTATTCGCCCGGAAGATTTCCATCTCTCGGATACACAGGCAGTTGACGGGCAACCGACAATCGATGCCGAGGTAAATGTGCGGGAGCCGCTCGGAGACAGTCTGCTCTTACACTGTTCGATCGGATCCACACCGTGTAACATACAGGCGGAGCCGCGAACAGACGTCCGTGCCGGTGAGACGGTGTCTGTGACGTACGACCCTGCGCGGCTTCATCTGTTCGACACTGAGACCGGGGACGCGTTCTATCATTCAGAGTCACATATCTCATCTGATGACCAAGTAGTCTCCCAGGTTTCGAAATAGCGCTCCAAGAGAAAACGAGATCTTACGTAGTGGTAGATCAATCCTTTTGTCTTACGTCCGTACGAGTTGTTATAGACTCCTATGTGACGACAAGGAGAGCTCTGGAGTACTTCTTCCTCGCAAGGAGGTTTCATATAAGTGTTCAAGTATCGCTAAGCGAGACTTTTAGCTGAAACGTCAATGTCTAAAACCGATCAGTGGGAGAGGACCAAGGCTCGTTCCGACAGTTATGAACACGAACACAGATGGCTGTGTCACCAGGTCATCAGCCAACCTAATGGTCCAGACAGGTACACCGTGTCTCCAACTGATGCGACTGAGGAGCAGAACCTAACGAAATGGCTGACAGTCAATGCCAGTTGTGTTGTTAACCTTGAATTGGCCCGATAGCAAGTAGCAAATGATAGGAGACAGCGCTGGAACCGCTGACGCCTCCACCGACACACATCAACAACGGCTGTCCAGTCACCCGATCAGCCTTCGGTTTAGATACATCCATGCGCCGACGAACCTTCCTTAACGAGACGCTTGATCGGATCGGACCGTATCTCATCGCTGCTGTCGCTGTCAATCCGATCTGGATCGCTCGCTCCGCTAGTTCAGCATACTCAGACATGAGAACTGAAACACCGGCTCCACTTCCGAACGAGTCTCCTACAGCCGTCACTCGGACGACAAGCGGTGATGACTACCAAATGAAGTATCACTGGAACGGGAGAAAGACGCCCGGCTGGGAGCTTCAATTCACAGTTCCACAATCTACATACCACCGTGCTGTCCAGCGATCACTCGGCTATGCTACTGCGTTCGATGCTGCCCGCCAGAACTTTACTGCCAGTAGAATCGGGACAAAGCTTGAAAACTCTGAACCAACATCCTCGTTTTCCGCTTCGCACCCGTCTCCAGTTGTCAGATTCGATCGTGCGGTGGAGTTCGTCCGTTCACTGACGTATATGACCGATCACGACTCACGGAATTTCCCTGACTATCATCGAACTGTAGAGGAGACACTCGTCGATGGCGGAGGTGACTGTAAGGATCACACATATCTGATGGCAGGAATTCTCTCCCAACCTCCATTCGAGTATCAGACTGCGATGGTGTTTTCGCCTGGACATATGCTGCTCGGCGTTCACAAAGGCGATTTACCTCCAGAGTACAGTGGATTACCAACGCTTGTAGACACTGATTACCTCGCAGTCGAAACTGTCACGAGCGACCCCATCGGCGTTTTCGATGAGGGGGTTGTCCTCGCGATATACAACGACGGGTTCGAGTATCTCGATCGGACAGCTATCGCGGAAACAACCATTGATTTTCTTCGTGATCCAACCGAATCCCAGATCATTTCGAATATGGATTAGCGGCTCTATTGAAACCTTCAAACAGTGATAAGTTTCAGAGTCTGTGCTGAATAGAGCGCGCGCTTAGCGATCCGTCTACCAAAATTTTGTTGAGTTTACTCGTAACTACGTACTATAATGATATCTACACTTTCCTGCCCAAGATACTCCAAATTTTTAGAGTTTTTTCACTCAAAAACTTCTATTATATAACTGTACGTGTTTACCCCGAGGCCTCGACGGCCGGCACAGCGTGAGCGCGTGAAATCATCTCATTGCTGCTGACGACTCGACGAAGCTCTTCGTAGGGATTGCGTCCCTGCTGGCGCCATGTCGCCAGCAGGGACAAGACCGTCTCGTGAACGAACATTCCTCGATCATTACGGAGCGTTCCGATGTTTTTCCGGAGAACAACAGGTTCACGAAGTGCGTTCTCAGCCGCGTTATTCGTCGGGGAGACCGCTGGCTCACCGACAAAGGTGAGCCAGTGGTCGAGCCCACCTTCGATCTTCCCGAGCAGTGTTGCCACTGGTTCGGCGGTCACTGACCGATCAACGAGCGATTTGAGTCCATCCTGGCATGAGCGATGCATCTGCGCTCGTTCACGAGGGCTTGGGTCGGTCTCCAGCCAGGACTGGAGACCGACGAACATCTGCTTGAGATACCTACAAATCAGTTCTGCTTCCTCGTAGTCACTCGCAACGTCTTCGGCTTCCCGGAGAAGATGTGCCCAGCACCGCTGAAGCTTCTCGCTAAAGGCTGGATATGCCGTCCACCCATCACAGATGACCGTTCCCGCGAAGTCCTCGCCGAGGACTTCCGCGGGAACATCACTCCCACGACTCTCTCTGACCGCGTATAGCGTGTGTTTGCCCGTCCGAAACGTCCAGATCCACGCTTGCTCACCGTCGCGTTTGATGCCTGTTTCGTCGATGTGAACCACGTCAGCAGCTTGAATCGCTTGCCGGAGTTGCTCGTACTCGCAGCGACCGGCGCGCGCAGCGCGCTCGGTCGCGTGCCACGCGGACGCGCCCGAGAGTTCCAGTCCATGGAGTTGCTCGAATCGATCAGCGATCTTCCGGTAGGGAAGGCGGTGATCGTACCGAGACAGTGCTGCTTGGGCGATGACGTTCACCCCGAACTGCCCCTCATCGGGGCAGTTGGGGTGTGTCGCAACTGTCTCTGTTCCACAGGAATGGCAGTGGTAGCAGTGGCGGTTGTACTGGGTGATTTCTGGGGGCTGGGGATCAGGGATCTCCTCGACGAGTCGGGGGCTGACGCCCACCGACTCGTCGAAGTGGTCGCCACACTCGGGACAACAGTCACAGGTGACCTCGATTTCTTTGTCGGGATCGGCTGTCGAACGCCACTCCGGGTCGTGACCGTCCTTCCGACCGGGAGTGCCACCGTCAGTTCGGACATCGTCGTCTTCGTCGTCTTGCTCGGTCGGGGACTCGTCGGTCCCCGACCGTCGCTTGCTGGGTGGAGTGTGTGGATTCTCGTATTTGCGAAGACGTGTTTCGAGTTCTTCGATTCGTTCGTTCTTCTCTTTGAGTTTTTCCTCCAGCTCGTCGACCTGCTCTTCCATTTGTAGAAACCGTGAGAGAAGCTCGTCTTTGCTGAGGTCTTGCCTATCCACTATGACCACCTCAGCGTTACCTCAGCAGGGTCACCGGGATGGTCTCCGCGCGGAGACCATCCCTGAAGTGGATCAACTAGCCCTTGCTGAGGGCACATATCTCTCTGCTTGGCTGCCTGCTACGAGAGAGTGCCGAAATCCACTCGGGCTAAACACGTACATATAACTAATTATATAAGATGTTGTATATACGCTGTCACAGTCGCGAACGGACGCAGACAACGGCGCATCTACCTCCTGAACGGTCAAGGGATGGCGGTGGCCCGAGGAACGGGCACCGGTCGAGTCAGCCGCGACGGTCCAGGGAGCCGTTCCGAGACCAAAGGGACGACTTGATGGCTACCGGGTCGGCGTCACCGACCGCGGCCGTTACCCTTCCCGTTGCCGTTACCAGGGCCCTTCCCGTTACTGCGGTCCTCATTGCCATTTCCGCGGTCGTCATCCTCGCGTTCGTCATCGCCGTCGCCCTCCTCTTCGCTAGTCACGCGGAACACCGCTGTCGTCCCGCTGATCTCGTGGCCGACGAACACGAGCGGGTCGTCGGTAGGACTCTCCTCGACAGTCGCGAAGTCGAGCCCTTCGGGGCCGAGGTCGCCGGCGGCACTCGCCTTGGCGTCGCCGTTGGCGATCTCGCCCTGGATGTCGAAGTCGAAGTCCCGGTTATTGACGTAGTCGACGAACGCGGCTTCCTCGGGGTCGGTGATGTCGTAAACCATGACCCCGCCGACGCGCTCGAGGCCGATGAACGCATAGTGGCGGTCGCCCACCTGGCCGAGCGCGAGCCCTTCGGGTTCGGGACCCTTGTTGTCGCTGCGGCTGTCGCCCGTGTTCTCCGTATTGTCGTTGTTGAAGTCCCCGCCGAACCGCTCGCCCGTGATGTCCTCGAAGTCGCTCCCGCTGTCAAACACCAGCTTGCCGTTCGTGGTGAAGATGCTGAACGACCGCCCGCCGAAGATGTAGAGCTCCTCGTAGAGCCCGTCTCCGTCAATGTCGCCGAGCGTCGTCGTCGCGTTCTTGTTCCCGAGGCTCTCGGGGGCCTGGAGTTCTTCGACGCTGTCGATGCCCTCGATCTCGTCGAATTCGAAGGCGTCGGGGTCGAGTCGTAGCTCCGACACCTCCACCTCCTCGCTGAACGAGTCGTAGTCGCGACTGTCCCCCTCGTTCGCCGTGACGATGTAGGTCTGCCCGTTCGGGCTGTACGCGCCGATCGCGTCGGGCTGGAGGATGCCGTTGATCGGCCAGTTGCGGGTATTCACACCACCGTCCTCGTTGCTGGCATCGAGTTCGTTCCCTGCCAGGCTGAAGTCCTTGAACCCCAGCGGCAGGAGGCGTGTGACCCGCGCCTGCCGGATGTCGATCTCGGCGATGGCGTTGTTCTCCTGGAGTGAGACCCACGCCGTCCGCGAGTCGTCGCTAATCGTGACGTACTCCGGCTCGAAGTCCTGCGAGGCGCTCGCGTTCGGCCCGAAGATGCGGATGCCCTGCTGGCGGAGCTGGTCCTCTCGGCCGTTGAACCGCTGGAATCCCGCGGTGTCGACCGTAGCGTCGTCAACGTCCTCGGAGAGGTCGACGATGCTAACCGAGCCTTGCGGGTCATACGCGTAGTTCTCCGTGGGCTCACCCTCGTTTGCGACGAGAACCCGCTCGCCATCGGGAGTGAAGGTAACCTTGTCCGGGAGCGGGCCGACAGGCGCGGTACCTAGGAAATCGAGCGTCTCAGGGTCGTAGAAGCCGACCAGCCCGGGGTCCTGTGCGACGGTCGCCTCGAGCGCGACGGCGACGAGCTCCTCAGACGTTGCCACGCTGTTCGCAGATCCCACGGCATCGAGAGAGCCCACGGCGTCGATCGGACTGTTCTCCACGGGCGTCGGATCGGACGGGTCCGCGACGTCGAGCACCTCGACGCCGCCAATGTTGGCGTTGATCACGAACAGCCGCTCGGTCGGGGCGTGATAGGCGACGATCTCCGCGCCACCCTCGTCGAAAATATCCTGTCCCTCGTAGCGACCGATCTGTTCCAGCTTGACGGCCTGTGAGCCGTCGAACGCACTCGCCGCGTCGGCACCTGACGCCCCACTCATCACCTCCGACTCGCTCGCACCGGCCGTGCCCGCGAGCAGTCCCAGAACGGTCCCACCAGCCAGACCGAGGACGGTCCGGCGTTTCAAATCGTTCGTCTGTTGTGGTTGCTCCACGGGTGGGGACTCCTAGAGTGACGTATTAATTTTATATAATTTATATGTTTTGAGATATAGAGATAACGGGTTGTCTACTGTCCATATCAAACGCTATATTTCTCTTATAACATCTCAAGTGGGGTGTGGAGACCGGCAGCAAGCGATTTGAAGCTGTCCACGGTTATCCCACCGGACGGCACGCTCGGTCGTCGGAGCGGTAGCCGATGACGCTCACTGTTAGATCAAATAAGTGACCACGGCCATAGCTACGGTCTTGAGGTGTACGTTGGACATGACCCGGATGGGTCATCTGTTTTCCGACTGGACGCGAACTGCCAGTGCGTTACTGTCAAGGCGAGCGACTTAGCGGCGAACGCTCCACACCGTAGCGACCAGAATCTTGGGTACAATCCCTACCGAGGAACGTTAGCTGGCGTGCTGCATCTACGCTCTATATTTTGCACGGATCACTTACCAACTGGTGTATGAGTCACCATTTTACTGGGAGGCTGCTCACGAGTACGACCCTAATCCTTAACATTTCATAATATTGGAAAATAGTCCCGGATATGATATCAGAGTAATATAGCAATAAGGCGAAAACTACGCGAAATCTGATATCAGAACTAATCAATATGATTAATGAGCGACAAATTCTACTCCGGTAACGTTAGAGTGACAATGCGTCCCGGATCGACCCGACAATGCCATTCGAAGAATCTGCAGTGGCTCGCATCTCCTTTGCTTGACGTTCAACATCATCGAACAGTGTTTCTACTCTCGTCTCGATCGCGTCTCGAACTTCTCGTACTGTCTCCATATCCTGACCATCAGGGTTAGCGAGATCCCAGCTCTGCGACTCCACGCCGTACTGTTCGGGGTTGAACGTGCTAATGGAACATCCCATCGTGATCAGATACTGGGTCTCCTTCAAGTACTCAAGGTCGGCGACGTATCGCGGCGTTTGATCCGAGATATCGATTCCGACCTCTGCCATTGCCTCGACGACTTCTTCGTGGACAACGTTAGCTGGGTCTGTTCCTCCAGAATGAATTTCGACGATATCCTCAAGCCCTCGTTCGCTGCGCTCGTGCTCCGCGAACGCCGCAGCCATCTGGCTTCGCCCCGCATTATGAACACAAACGAAATCGATCCGGAGTTTTTCAGTTACTGCCATAGTTAATCTCGGCTGAGGCGGATAAAAATGCTTTATATATGTCAACTATACCCATATTTACCTACATGGGTATCGACCCCGAACTCACAGTACCTGGCTCTGAGGCAGCGCCCTATCTTTACGGTTATAGAGAGCTGTAGGAAACCAAGTCGGAGCTGTCGGACAACCAGACGATCCAACGCTAGCAGGCCAGACAGACCGAGTTCATCGAGCTCTTCCAGCGGACGAACGACGTCATTAGCGAGGAGAGCGGCGAGGAGTTCGCGCGGTCCACCGGAGGTGGATGCTGTTGAGCGTCCCCGAGCACGGTTCCGATGCGGAGGGAGCCACCGACGAGGAGGTCGTCGCCGCCGAGGCGTCCGGCGAGGAACTCGCCGCCGCGAAAGACGAATCGTCGGAGTTCGCATTCACTACGATGGTGATGCAGTGTAACGAGGCGATCGGCGACGAGACGAGGATCGATTACGGCAGCGTCTGCGACGACGACGGCTGCTGGTAGTGGAGATCGACTGCCGGTAGCGGCGTTCGATAGGAGCCGAGTCGGGTCAACTACCCTCCCCGTCTCACTCCGTAGACGGTGTCTCCGATAGGAGTTCGTCGAACAAGGCGACGACGCGCGCTTCGATCTCGTCGCGGATCTCGCGGACCTCCTCAATCGGACGCTCGTGGGGGTCGTCGAGTCCCCAGTCGCGGTTCTCACCGTTCCACGTCGCTGGGCACACGTCCGAGGCCGAACAGCCCATCGTGACGACGAGGTCGACCGCCTGGAGCTCCTCGGGCGTCACCTCTCGGGGCGTCCGGTCGCTAATGTCGATGTCCACTTCTGCCATCGCCTCGATGACGATGTCGTGAACGTGATCGGCGGGCTGTGTCCCGCCGGTGATGATCCCGATCCGATCGGCTGCGTCGCGACGGTCACGCTCTCGCTCGGCGAACGCGGCAGCCATCTGGCTCCGTCCCGCGTTCTGGACACAGACGAACGCGATCTGGTGGCTCGACTGATCGCTGTGTTGAGTCACAACTTCCTATGCGAGAGGTGCCAGTATAGTCGTTACTTCACACCCATATAGAGCCCTATAGAGCGATATACAACGAGAATTTCACCGGCCTAATTTGTTCACAGAAAAACCATCCGATTATAAGGCACGCATCAGATCCATCCTCCGAGGTTGTGGATGTTCACACTTTCGGAGGATAAGCTAGTTTTGGATCGAATCGCCATCAAGTTGTGGTGATTCTCAGCAGCCAGGGACCGATTTTGAATTCTTACTCTCGAACTACCGGACGAGCGTACGAAATTGCGTGGATTTTGGTACTGCTGAATACGGTTGTCACTCTTGAGCGGCGGACCCAGCAAGAGTTCAGCCGATTAGTCGTGCGGGATCAACGCCGAGGCAACGAGCTCAACACACTCGCCCGCAGTAATTACAGGTGCGTAGTGCATCTCGCCGTCGATGTCCGCTTTCAGCAGGAAGTCGGTGAGCCGCCAGATATTGTACAACAGGACCGCGAACACGAAATAGAACAAGCGAACGCGGTAGTCTTTCGAGGAAGTCTTCGCGAGAAAATCACCTTTGATCGATTTGTACTCACTCTCGATCTGCCACCGACGGCTGTAGCGCTGACAGAATGTCTCAGCTTCCTCGGGAGCGACTCGGAGATTCGTCGCGAAGACGGCCGTCCCCTCACCGCTTGTCGACGGCACGTACAGCAGCCGCATTGGATGCGATCCAGATTCTACATGGACAGAAGCCGACTCAACGGCCACCTCTTGGTCGTCTTCCTCCATCTGTTCGAGTACATCCTGTTCGGAGCTGGAGACCCGCTTGGGTATGAGGTAGTTCACATCGAGGTTTGAGAGTGTCTGGAACACTTGTATCGAGTCGAACTCCCGATCACACAGCACTGTCTCGATTGGAACATGCTCTTTCGCTCGTCGAACGAGCTGTCGCACAGTACGATGGATCTGATTCGACGGGTTCTCATCCCACTCAGAGCTCTCTCGAACCGGTTCCACGGCGAGAACGAGTGGGATATTCTGTCCGATGATCGAGAGCGTTGCGAATTTGAAGGCTCGACTGTCTCTGTCTTTGGTCCCGCTGACCATCGGCATCTCCTCGGTATCCCCGTAGTAGGGAATGGCGGTGATATCGATCGCGGCAGTGACTGGCCGGCGGAACGATGCTTCTGAGGCGATCACGGAGAGCAAGCGGTCCGTTGTCTCATTGAAGCTGTTTATGAGCTCGTCAGGTTCGAACTGCTTGACGGTGCGGAGGTGGGTGTCGCCATGCGGTCCGTACTCTTCGCCACGACGATATTGGAAGCGAGTCGCCCCCTGTGCGGTTCCGCACCGAACCATCCCCATGAACGTCTGTAGCTCGAAAAATTGTGTGTCCTCGTACGAGGCGTTCGACGCCCGACCAGAGTCGAAGTGTCCGTAGGCGTGATCACGCGCGAGGCGTGTCGTCTGGATAATCTCGTCCTGTGAGAAGGATTCGTCTTCTACTGGGTCTGTATCTTCTTGCGTGTCGTCGACGATCTCTGCCTTTGGCCGCACCTCCGGCGCTGAGATGTCGCGATCGTGGACTTCTTTGACAACGAAGTGGGCAGCAGCGCGGGCGTATTCGTGGGCTGTGTCGTCGAATCGGTTTTTCCACGCTCGCGAGAACGCTGATTCGTCGGGCACTCGACTGAAGCCGAGGATAGTCGCTGCTTCCGGTTGTCGGGTGAGTCGTCGAGTGAAGTCGGCGTACGAACCCCCAGTGACCTCCATGAACACGAATGAGAGGATTATCGCGCGAAAGGAGAGTGGCGCAGGATGCCACGCTGGATACCCATCTTCGATCGTGTCTATCGAGTGATCGAGGTTTTCGAACGCGGTGACGAGATTGACTTTTTTGAGTTCGTTTCGGATAGTGATCCCCAGCTGGTACGCTTCACACAGGTAACGCATTCGAGGATTCTCATTAGGAGATGAATCGTCAGAGGTACTCATACAATGTGTTGAGAGGAGATTACAAAATCAATACTTTGAGTGGATTAAAGGTGTCAAAATCAGAAGATGACATTATAAGCAGCTACACAGACCTTGATCTAGCAATTTACTGATATCTAGGCAACATCATGGAGGAACCGGCTATAGAAGAGCTTGGTTCGATATTTGAACGAACCGAACTAGGCTTTGAGGTAGTGTTCAGATAAGCTGGTTCCATGCGAAGGCGAGAGCTTGAAGCCAATTTTCGACGGTATCTGCTTCAGCGTGGCTAAAACAGTTTGAGAATTGATTAGTACGGCGTTTTACTTCACGGAAGACACGTTCGACGCTATTCCGATTCCCATGTGTGACGTGTTGGAATCGGAGCCCGTGACGATGACAGGCGGCGTGAAGCCAAGGCGCGCCATCAACGAGAAAGACCGCATTGTCGACCTGATGTTTCTCGCGGAGTTCGGAGAGAAACATCGAAGAGATCGCAGAATTTCTCGTCGGAGAGAGCTTGATGTGTAGCAAGCGGTTCGTTGCGGGATCGACGGCAGCGTACAGCCAGTATCGTCTGTCGTTGAGCTGGATCACAGTTTCATCAACCGCAACGTGATCCGGGTTAGCACCTCTACGCGGCTGTAGATCGGCCTTCTGAACCCAATTATGGACGGTAGTTCGACACCGATCGACACCCAACCTATCAAGAATCGAGACTGTATCCGAAAGTGAGAGTCCAGCTAAATGGAGTCGGATACCGAGCTTCATCGCCGGCTCGGGTGTCGCTTCTCGCTCCACAAAATCTAACTCGAAGCAATCGCTACCTCCGTTGAGGCGGGCGATTTCTGGCATGAACCACTAGAAGATCGTTCCGCCTCATTCTTCATCCTTATCTGAACACCGCCCCGAAAAGGTTTATACCAGCCCTCGAAAAGTCTCAACTGAACGATTTCATTCGTTCGTACACTGGGGAGCATACTGTATCGAGCTTTCTCACCTCAGCGTGGTGGGGAAGTCGCGGAGAGCAGCGATCAGTGAATGTTTCCCACAACTCGAAAATCTATGGCCATGGAGTTCCCTCAGCAGCCGATATCCTCGTCGACAGATGGATATATTTGTAGTATAGCCAATCACTTAGAAAATAAACTCTCGCCCAAATATGAGTACTGACGACAACGTCAATTCACTCGATCGTGTACAGTCTCAGATAGAGGATGAGATTCCGGACGATCTTGATATCTCACGGGTAACCTACGAGGGCCCCGAACTTGTCATCTACACTGAGACACCACGGAAGTTTGCCGAGCAGGATGGATTAATCCGGAAACTCGCGAGTACGGTTCGCAAACGAATCACGGTTAGACCCGCTGCGGGCACGCAGGCGAGCCCGTCAGATGCCAAACCCAGAATTCTCGATCTCATCCCGGAAGATGCCGGTATTACGAATCTAGAGTTCTATCCTGCGACCGGTGAGGTGCTCATCGAAGCCGAAAAGCCGGGGCTCGTGATTGGTCGTCGCGCGAGCACCCTCCGTGAAATCACACAGGAAGTTGGCTGGACGCCCGAAGTGCTCCGAACACCGCCGATGGAATCGTCGACAGTCGATAACGTCCGGAATTTCCTGATGCAGGAGCGCGACGAGCACCGCAAGTTTCTCGAACGGGTGGGGGATCAAATCCACCGCGAACCGATGCACGACACCGAGTGGGTTCGCGTCACGACACTCGGCTGCTGTCGTGAGGTCGGACGAGCGAGTTTTATTCTCAGTACTCCAGAATCGCGAATTCTCGTCGACTGCGGTGATAAACCCGGTGCGGAGGGTGAGGTTCCGTACCTCCAGATTCCGGAGGCAAATCCGATCGCAGATCTCGACGCTGTCGTCTTGACTCATGCCCATCTCGACCACAGTGCGTTGCTCCCGCTCCTATTCAAGTACGGGTACGATGGCCCGGTGTACACGACACAAGCGACCCGCGACTTGATGGGTCTACTCCAACTCGACTACCTCGATGTCGCGGCCAAGGAGGGGCGTACTCCACCGTACGAGAGTGCGATGGTTCGGGAAGAACTCAAACACACGATTACGGTCGACTATGGCAACGTCACCGACATTGCGCCGGATATCAAGCTCACCCTCCACAATGCCGGCCATATTCTCGGCAGCGCAGTCGCACACTTTCACGTCGGCGACGGCTTCCACAACGTGGTCTTCTCGGGAGACATTCACCATACGGATACACGCCTGTTCAACGGGGCATCAAACGACTTTCCTCGCGTCGAGTCACTTATCATGGAGTCGACGTATGGACGGCGCAACGACTACCAGACCGACCAGGAAGACAGCGAGCGAAAAGTTACCGAGCTAATCAACGACACATACGAACAAGACGGGATAGTCGTGATTCCAGCGTTCGCCGTCGGTCGATCACAGGAATTGATGCTCGTTCTAGAGGAAGCAATGCGTGAGGATCGACTCCGAACGATGCCGATCTATCTCGATGGAATGATTCGGGAGGCGACGGCGATCCACACGGCTTATCCGGAGTTCCTCCGCGACGGACTCCGTCAACGAATTCTTCACGATGACGAGAATCCGTTCCTTGCCGACCAGTTCCAACAGGTCGACGGTGGTCAGGAGATGCGGGAAGATATTGCAGGTGGCGAGCCCTGTATCATCCTCTCGACCTCCGGGATGGTGACGGGCGGACCAATAATGTCGTGGCTAGAATTACTTGGAAATGACCCAAAGAATACGCTCATTTTCGTTGGCTACCAAGCCCAAGGTACGTTGGGACGACGTATTCAGAGTGGCCGACGTGAGATCCCGTTCAGTGATCGTGGAAGTCGCAGCGAGCAATTGACACTCCGCTTCGACGTCGAATCGGTGAGTGGATTTTCTGGCCATGCTGACCGGAACGGCCTCGAGGACTTCGTGGGAACGATGAACCCCCGTCCAGAGAGAGTTCTCTGTGTCCACGGCGATGAATCGTCGACAGATCAGTTCTCGTCCGGGCTGTATCAGAAATTCAATATCAGAACCCAATCACCAAAGAATATGGAAACATTCCGATTTGATTGAACTGGAAGCTATACACCCAAGGAACTTGAATAATCTTTTGAGAGATGTACAGTCCATTACAATAGGTGTCCGAAACCTATTTATCCCACACACTACGAGTTTGTGTCGTACTAAGGGCTCCGTCCCGTCCTTTCTTCGCTCGCCCATCGGTTCGCCGCCACTACGGGGGCGTCCCTCGATGGCACTGCTCTGAGATGCGCCGTGCCGGATGCCGACCCGTCTGCGGTGGCCCTGGGTCTCCCTGACGGGACTGGGCACGACCCACGTATCCACCATGAATGAAATAGATATACCCTGTGCGGAGTGTGACACGGAGCTTATCGAACAAACGGTCCACGCACGGGACCTTCCGGTCACGACGAGTTGGCAAGGTCAGGTCCGTATCGCCGAGTGTCCGGCATGTGAAGCTCGATATTACCCTGAACAGACGCTGTCTCAGCTGACGGGTTCAACGAACAATCCGCAGCCTCGTGGTGACAGCTGACCAATGGGAGGAGACTCCGATAGTCCCGTCGAGATAGAGACCTTACAAGTTGAATCAGTTCCAGCCAGCCTCAGCGGTGGGTCGACCGTTCTCGTCGCGACCGCGGGTGACCCATCACAGTACGCCGTGTGTCTCCGTCTTCTCTGTGAGCAAGGGACCGAAGAGGATACAGCTTTTGTCGTCACGACGACAGAGAGTGCCGATCGAACGATTACGGTCTATGACCGTCTGGGGGAGAAGACTAAACAGCCATTGATCGATATCGTCGACACAGTTTCAGAGCACCAATCCGTCTCAGCGCTCTATGGCGAGACACACGTCGTCTTCACACCTTCGCCGAGCGATCTTGAACGGCTGGTTATGGCTCTCTCCGACCTCTCCGACAGTTCGGCACCGAGTAATGGAGCGCAGCACCTCCTCATCCGGTCGCTCACGCCGATTCTCGAGGCGTCGTCTCTCACTCGTGTAAGTGCTGTTTTCGAGCGAGTCACTGGTTTTCGTTCTGAATCTGGCTTCTGTCTCCTCGGAATCGACTACACAGCCCACGATGAGGAGACGATGGCAGCGATTGCTACCCTCGTTGATGGAGTACTCTGGGTCACTCGTCCCTCACCTGATCGTCTCACGTTCGACTATCAGCCGACAAGGGGACGACACAGTCGATCCGTTCTCGACGGTGGTACTGATGACTAATATTGGCATTCCAACAGCGTGGACAAAGAAACGCGAGGAAGGAAGGTATAGCGCTGCTGTCGTCGAGTATCACCACGAAATAGCAGATGAAACGTTGTTTGTTGTCTCGGTGATACCAAAAATAGACGATGGGAAATTTGAGCTCCGCTTATTGGCGATTAATCGAACGTCAACACATGTCCGGCACGATTACCCTATCGACGAATACGACACAGTCGAAGATGCTGTGGAAGGCGCAGAGTCGTTCATCGAAATGCTCTCTCAGCGGCTAGCGGAGGGATCACTCTCGCCTTCTGACCCTCAAATCGAGGCCATACGCGAAACGATTACGACGTTCAGAGGAGATCGATCTCTCCCTACAATCGGGCGATTAATCCGACGATTTAGGTGATGTATTTCTAGATATTCCTGCGTGAGCGCCAATAATTTAATAATCGATTTATTACCGTCTGAGAAGTCATCAACAGAGATAGATCGTGATACGAGCCGAATCTAGAAAGGAAAACTGAATACAGCCGGTCGAAAAGAGATGCTTGAGTGCGGCGATGACGATCCATTTACCCCCGCACTGAGCCCTTTGTGATGACAGCCATAACCGAGCCGCACTTGTTCTCGGAACCCCCAGTGACAGCTGTTGCCAAGTTCTGACGCTTCGGGTGCCTTTTATCGACGATCACTCGTAGGGCCACATATGCCTCGGGAGTTCATTTCTGAGTACGGACTCGACCCAGGAGATTACGTCCAACATCTGGTCGATACCTTCTGTGAGCGCTGTCCGAAATTCACCGAGCAGCCCGTTGAAGAAGCCATCTTCGTCGACGACGGCCCAGTCGATTACCTCGTCTGGTTTGCGCTTAAGGACTACGAGACACACACCTTTTTTTACCACGATGACGCGCCCGATCGGGAGGTACTTCAACGCTTCATTTTCCTCTCTCCATCACGCGAAGAGATATCGAAATTCAAACTTTTCCTCCGGACGCAGTATGGTGTGTACAGAGAACTCGAGATTGCCCGACTTCTCGAACTCCCAGATGTTTATCAGCCACAATTAGGTGAACGTCCACGAGCGAATTTCGGTGTGTGTTACGAGCCAGAAGACGATCAGATCGTCTCAGGAATCAGTGGAACGCCACAGATTCGAGAGCAAGAGATCTTCGAGGACATCGACAAGATCGTCCCGGACAAGACGCTGGAGAAGTTCATCTCGCAAACAGTCCGGACGGTAAACACGCGAATCGAGGAAGATGCTGACCGACACACGATCACAGCGGATATTCGGGAGGAGCTCGAGACAGATCCGGACTTCAGACAGGAGACAACGAACCCTCTTCCTAAGGGAATTCATCCGAAATACACCGGCGAACCGGCTGAGCTCTGGCAGAAACCGGCCTCGAAAGTCGGGTACATGGACGGTGCGCAGGGGTTTCTCCAAATCTGGATTCCAGTCGACGAAGACGACATCGCACTCGTAAGCGCAACTGCAGGAGACTACGATCGAGAGGCGATCGTGGATACGATTCGTGAGGAGTTCCAGAGTACTATCGTGTGACCAGTGTCCCCCAATATTTGTGGCTGAAAATGGCGGAACCAAGCGAGAGGGCTACGTATTATGACTGTAACTGATCCGCGATATCAGTAACTGTCTGATATTCCGGCTCCGAATACGCGATCACACGAACATCGGTGAGCGACGTGGGCTCGTACGACCAGACTTCTTCACAGATCAGCTGTGCGCCCGTCTCGAAGTCGAAGCCGGCAGCTCCGGTCCCGAGTATCGGAATGACGAGTGACTCACAGCCGAGTTCGTCGGCTTTCTCGAGTGTGTTTCGAGTGGCTTCGCGAATGCTTTCGGCGGTCGCTCGACCGTCTCCATAGTGGGGCATCGTCGCTGCGTGAATCACGTAGTCGGCATCGAGGTCGTACGCATCAGTGATGGCCACGCCACCGAGGTCAACGGGACCTTTCGAGACGGCCTCCTCGTTGATCGGTCCGTTTGCACCACGTCGGAGTGCACCAGCGACACCGCTCCCCATCTGTAAGCTCGTTCCGGCGGCGTTCACCAGTGCATCCGCACTCTCGGCTGCGACATCGCCTTGAATGACGGTGAACTCCATACGCAGAGGTACACAGACTAGACAGTAAAATCCACCCGGTAATCTTCATACCACTAATTCAGATATCGAAGCGAAATGCCACTCCGAGAGAGGCGAGTTCGACTTCGAGACGACACTATCAGCAGATAATTATTCTTTATCTTTGCCCTGTCGCTTAATCTCGTGACGCCCGAACCCATACCGGAGACGGTTGGCAAGCCGCCGTGAGAATCGCGTGTCGCGACTACTGAAGCGTTCAGCTAGGGCACCATAGATGAGTGGAACCGGGACTTCCTGTTCGAGCGCTTCTTGGACGGTCCAGGTACCTGTTGAGCCACCCGCGACGTAGTCCGCAACGTCCCCCAAGTCGTTACCTTCCTCACGGAACGCTTCCTCACAGAGTTCGAGTAGCCACGATCGGATGACTGCACCGTTGTTCCACGTCTTCGCGACCGCTTCGAGGTCGAGATCGTAGCGACCGTTCGCGAGCAGTTCGAATCCTTCACCGTACGCCTGCATGAGCGCGTATTCAACGCCGTTGTGAACCATTTTCACGTAGTGACCTGCTCCCGACGGGCCGAACCGGTCGTGGCCGTCTGGGCCGGTTGCGATCGCATCGAAGACCGGTGTGAGTTCGTCGTACGCCCACTGCGGGCCACCGATCATGAGTGAAAATCCGAGTTCAGCACCGGCAGGCCCACCACTCGTTCCGCAGTCGAGATACGCCGCATCAGTGTTCTCAGCACGACGGCTCGAGTCGCGAAAGTTCGAGTTACCACCGTCGACGACGATATCATCAGCAGCGAGCGATGGTTCCAGTTCATCGAGCGCAGCGTCAACCGGATCGCCTGCAGGTACCATGAGCCAGATGCGCTTCTCATCACCGAGTTGGGCGGCAACGTCTGGAATGGAAGTAGCTCCTGTTGCACCCCGTTCGACAGCGGTGGCAACCGCATCGTCGTCAATATCGAAGGCGACGACCTCGTGGTCAGCGGCGAGCACTCGATCGACAACGATCTGTCCCATCCGTCCGAGTCCAATCACTCCGAGTTTCATATTCACTCTACGTACGCGTCGTCACGGTCGGGTCTCGACTGTTTCGATACTGGATTGAGATTTTAGACGCGTTTCATCGTGTATTGACAGACGGGGCACTTGCGCTCGTTTCCATCCACTTCGAAGTCAGACTCGTGTCCGGTCCACCCGCATTCCGGACACTGTGTAATGTTATCAGTCATTCTCTCTCGAGATGGAAAGCGCAGCCCCATCTATCTTGGTATCGTATAGTGAGCCTTACGTAACTGACAGCTAGCACACCGGTTGTTTTTAGTTCACAGCGCCGATATTGTTATATATGGGTTTTGGGAGCTACGATGAATCCGAGCAGCAGAACCAGGACGTCAGCGCCGATGATGACAGTGAAGGCGTAAGTGTTCACGAAAACCAACACGAGGGTGAGATCACGTTCGAAACAGACGCGGATACAGATGACCTCGTTGACCAACTCGCAGAAATCAAAGACGGCGCTGACGAAGAGTAAAATCGACACCAAGCGCTATTCTCCGCTATTACGCACTGGTCAACTGTATTGTGTCCTTGACATCCTCTCAAAGCACTTCGATAAACTGCTCACCGTCGACTTCGAGTAGTTTATGACAATTCAACAAAACTCCGACGACGGTGGCCACCATATTACATTGGCGTCGCAAGAAGCTCCGTCCAATGGCGACGCACTACTCGAACCACTCATCCGTGATGGAGAGATCGTTCGAGATTTCGATCTCGATACCGCTATCGAACACGTACGCGTCGATGTCGATAGAACTGGATTCCCGAAAATCGACGAAGAAAGGACATAGATCCGGGATACCGAATTCATTCGAAGCGGCTCAATCGGTCGTATGAAATCACGTTTCCGGCGAATTTGGTGATTCTGATGCGATGGGTATGTGTATCGGAGAGCGTGTGGGTCTCAAATTCGATTTGCCACTCCGCGTCGCGTTCTTCGATGTCAGTAATATCACCGAGTTGACCGACACACTCATTATCGGCATATTCTTTCGCAAGTTCACTCGCAGTCTCTTGATCTGGGACATCTTCACTCATACAAAGAACTATATCGCGGTGAAGTGGTTACGGGGATCAGATGGACACTTGAATTTAGATTGTATTACTTTGTTAAACGCTCTTGGGGAGAGGATTGTTGGTGAGTTCTCAGCAGTCGCTGGAAGTCACAGCAGGCAGGGGTGACGCGGTCACGTCACCCGACGAACGATGTTCCCTATCAAGACGTTCGTCTCGGAGCGTCGCGCCGCGAACCTGCTTGAACAGGTTCGCTGGCGCGACGGCGTCTATTGCCCGCGCTGCCGTGGCGAATCTATGATTCGGTACGGCAGCTATCGCGTGTTTCAACGATATCTCTGTAAGGATTGCGACCGCACGTTCAACGATCAGACCGGCACGATCTTCGAACACTCAGCGGTCGAACTCAAGAAATGGTTTCTTGCGGTCTACATGTACATCCGCTTCAACACGAGTGTTAGGCTGTTAGACGTAGAGATTGACGTTTCGTACAAGACGTCTACCGACGCGTCCAGCGCTTCCTACGAGCGCTGGACGCGCCTCGACTCCATCTCAAAGGTCCTGTTGAGATCGACGAATTCTACGTGAAAGCGGGGCTCAAAGGCCGCGAGCGCGACCAGCCGTCGCGCTCGTGTGGCCTGTCTACGCGCGGACGTGGAACATAGGCTGAGGACAAGCCCCCTGTATTTGTTCTCGCAGACCGTGGCAGCGGTGAGCGATGCGTGGTCCCGGCTCAAACCGCGACCGAATCGCGGATCCGACTCCAGCTGGCAGTCGGCCAGCAGGAGTCGTTAACCGTCTATACTGACGGCTTTCGAGCGTACAAACCGCTAGAGGAGGCCGACGAATTCACTCGTGAATATGTCGTCCACGGTGACGGTGAGTACGTCGATGGAGACGTTCACGTGAACACCTGCGAGAGCCACGCGTCGCTGGCGCGACGGTGGCTCTCGCCGCATCAAGGCGTCTCTAAAGACAGACTTACACCGTGTCACCGAGCGTTTCAGCTCCGTCGTGACGTGTTCCGAAAACCGGGGAAAGAAGCGCTCAAAACCATCCTCGAAACTGCGCTATGACTCACCAACAATCTCCGCCACAAGAGCGTTAAGATATACTCTTGCGGTGTACCGGTTCGGTCGTCGTGGATTGTTCGCCGAGCATTCGATCGAAGAATCGTCGACCGTCGTCGATTTTCTCCTCTGGGGGCGTGTCCAGTTCGTTCTCGTACACGACCCATTCGACATCGGTATCGTCTGCAATCTCGAGTATCCGTTCCATATCCACGACGCCATCACCGTGTGGGACGCTCTCGTGGTCGTCGAGCCCGGAGCCCGGGGCTACGTCGCGGAGATGGATCATCTCCACTCGACGACCGAGCAACGACAGCGCCTCGCTCGGCGCAACGCCGCCGGCGTGGAGTTCGGCCACCTCGAGTTCGAACCAGATGGCAGCATCCGTCTCTGCGATGAGCTGCCAGAGCGGAGTCCTGCGGGCGACACCGCCGGTGTTTTTGGCCCGAAGTCGCCGGCCGGCCTCTTGGATGTAATCGACCGCTCCGTCCGGTATCGACGTCGCCTCGATGAGCGTTTCGACGCTACCCGGCAGCAACGGGTACAGCCATCGCCGGTCGTTGTGGAGTCCCAGTTCCAGTCCCCGATCGTTTAGTGCCGTCGCCGCGTCGTTCAGGCGCTCTACGAGTGTGCGAACGGACTCTCGGGTCTGAAAGTGCGCCGAGTCGGGGTGCGCGACGACGAGCCGATCACAGCCGACGGTCGCACACCGCTCCAACAGGTCTGTCTTGCCGGCGAGCGAGTCTTCGATGGCCGGGAGGTCAGCGTGTACCGCGGCCGGCTCAATCCCGGTCTCGTCGAGCGCAACGGCGATCTCTTCGGGAGACTCCCGCCGAAATCGGTGAGCGAACTCCACACCCTCGTATCCGGCCGCCGCGACTCGACGAACTATCTCGGGAAGCGAATCGGGATGCGACCGGACACTGTACAACTGAAAAGCGGTGCGCGGCGATGTAGTCATATCTGAAACTCAAACAGAGAAACAAATTAGTATACGGCTCCTACCGCCGATACTTCGACCCGTACAGCCCCATGACATCCGGAACCTATGGGTCGCAGGCCTCGTTTTCGACGACTGTGACGACGTTGAGCGGTCGAAACAGCCCTCAGAGCCCGGACGCTCTAACACGGACACACTTCGGTCGTCCGCGTAGTGCCGAGTAAGAGCCGTTTATCGTCTGATAAGTCCTGAATACCTATACTCACGATGTAATATGTCTCCCACATGAAACGGAACCGTACGAATTTCGTTCGGCTCGGGAGTCTCCGACGGCGATGAGGGATCGATTTCGAGAACTCATCAAGAAGTTGGTCCCGAGGGGCTCTGTCGTCCAGCAGGCCGCAAAAGGGGGCGTCTGGATGACCATGATCCGATTCCTCAGTCAGGGCTCGTATCTCCTGATGCTCCTCGTCCTCGCGCGGTTGCTCTCCCCGCGCGACTTCGGCATACTCGGCGTCGCGTTGTTGACGCTGAGCGCGATGAAGCGGTTCAGCGACGTCGGCATAAACACCGCGCTCGTCCAGCAGAAGGCGGAGGACATCGACGAGTATCTGAACACCGCGTGGATGCTAGCGATCGGTCGGGGGGTACTGATCGCCGTCGTGCTGTTCCTCGCAGCGCCGTACATCGCGCGGTTCTTCGGCGAGGCGAACTCGGAGTTGACGGCCATCATTCGCGTTATCGCTTTCTCGCCGCTTCTGTCTGGATTACAGAATCCCGCCGTCGTCTACTTCCAGAAGGATCTTGAGTTCCACAAGGAGTTCGTCTACCAGACGACCAGCAGCTTCGCCCGCTTCTTCGTTGGTATCGGGTACGCGCTCGTCAGCCCGACCGTGTGGGCGCTTGTCGCCGGATTTGTCAGCGTGAGCGCGTCGAAAGTGGTGCTGTCGTACGTCCTTCACGACTACCGCCCGCGGCCGTCGGTGGACCGCGAGACGCTGTGGGAACTCGTCCACTTCGGGAAATGGATCACGGGGTCGTCCATCACGCAGTTCCTCCACAGCGAGGGTGACGACGTGTTCGTGGGGTGGTTTCTGTCCGCGACCGCGCTCGGATTCTACCAGTACGCCCACCGGATCGCCGACATGCCCGCCTCGCAGTTCACAGCGGTGATCTCGTCAGTCACCTTCCCGGCGTACTCGAAGCTACAGGACGACCCCGCGGCGCTCAGGGACGCACTGCTGGGGACGACCCGACTGGTCGCTGTGGTCGTCTTTCCCGTTTCGGCCGGCATGGCACTCATCGCGCCGTCGTTCGTGCCCGTCGTTCTCGGTGAGCAGTGGACGCCGATGATTCTCCCGCTCCAGCTACTGTCGGTGTTCGGGCTCTTGCACGGGATAACGCGGTACTTCGGCGGCGTGTTCAACGCGCTCGAACGTCCCGACTACAACATGAAACTCGACACGATCCGCATCGCCTGTCTCGCGGTCGTCATCTGGCCGGCGACGGCGCAGTGGGGCGTCGCCGGGACCGCGGGCGCTATCATCGGCGTCTACCTCTTCCCGATGTTCCCGCTCGACGTCTACGCCGTCTCGACGCTCACGCGAGCCCACCCCCTCGAGATCCTCCACGAGTACCTTTACCCGACGGTCGGGTCGGCAGTCATGTTCGGGACTCTCTGGTACGCGCACGGGCTACTCGATGTCACTCCGCTGTTCGAGCTGCTCTTTACCGTACCCGCTGGGGCCGTCGTGTACACCCTCTCGGTGCTGTTGCTCGACGAGCTGTTCAGTTGGGGAATTAAACGGGACCTCCGGTACGTCGTCGCCGAAGTACAGAGCTAACGGCGGCTCCGCGTCCCGCCTGGTCACGCGGAACTCGGAGCCGACGGCGCTCCCGCGTTTCGCCCTAGATCCCCAGTGAATCCACGACCGAACAGATGGGAGGCGAGCCGGTCGGGAGAGTAGTTCGAGGGGAAAACATACTCACACCGCCTCCGAAGGCTCCCTCTTCCGGCGATTCCGAGGCTTCCGACGGTACACTCGGACAGGCCGGCGCGACCATCGGCGAAATAAACTCGGGCGATCGAAGCCGGAACAGCTTTTTTTCCTCCTTCAAATTGTGTTTGTATGCGAGTTACTGATGTGGAGACGTTCGTCGTCGACGCCGACTGGCGGAACTGGTTCTTCGTCCAGGTCAAAACAGACGAAGGCATCACCGGTGTCGGTGAGGCACTAAGTGGTGAGGGCCTGACCCCAGCTCTCGAAGCCACCGCAGAAGCACACAAGCACTACGTGATCGGCGAGGACCCGCTGAATCGGAAACAAATCAATCGAAAGCTCCGGCGCTATCCCTTCGCGTGGCGAGCCGGCAAGCTCATCAACGCGGTCGCTGCGGCGATCGATATCGCACTGTGGGATATCGCGGGCAAGTACTACGGTGAACCAGTCTGGAAGCTCCTCGGCGGGAAGGTACACGACGAGATTCCAGTCTATGCGAATGGCTGGCACATTGGTGAGCGTACACCAGAAAACTACGCACATCATGCTAAGAAGGCAGTTGGCGAACAAGGGTATCCAGCGCTAAAGTGTGACCCGTTCGCTCACTACGAGTACTCGCTGACAGACTCACAGATCGACGAAGTTGCCAACCTCCTCGAAGCCGTTCGAGATGCCGTAGGATGGGATGTCGGTGTCGCTCTCGACTGTCACGGTCGATTCACCCGGCGCGGAGCGATCGAGGTCGCAAACGCACTCGAAGAGTACAACATTATGTTTCTCGAAGAGCCTGTCGAGCTTGAAGACCGTGAGGTAATGGCCAACGTCACTCAGCACGTCAACATGCCGGTCGCAACGGGCGAACGTATCTACAACAATGAAACCATGGAGGACCTCGTCCGAAAGCAGGCTTGTGACATCATCCAGCCGGATGTGACCAACTACGGAAGTCTTCAAGAGGTTCAGCACGCAGCTTCGATGGCGAAATCACGGTATATGACCATTGCACCCCATAACCCGAATGCCGGCGTCAGTACGGCCGCATCGGTCCACCTCTGTGCCGGTCTCGAGAATCTCGAGGTCCTCGAACACATGAGTCGAGACGTGGAGTGGGCCGACGAGATTATCGAACACGATTACACCGTCGAAGATGGAGTTATTGAGGTCCCAGATGATCCGGGACTGGGTGTGACATTCCATCCAGACGCTGCTCGCGAACATCCCGGGGAACCAAAAGATAGTCACAGCCTCTTCGATGAGGAAGGGGCACTCAAACGTCCATAGCTCCGTTCAAACCCCGCTAATAGAGTGAGCATTCAGGACGGTACATATAACACTCCGCACTCTAAGTTCCACAAAATGAAGAACGTTGATGATCTCATCTCAGATGCCGCTTCTTTAGCTAATCGGGGGATGTCAAAAGGGGAAATCGCAGATGAACTGAACGTCTCTCGTGAAACTGCTAGCTGGCTGGTCGCTCGAAATAAATCGACAAACTGGGATTCCAAATCAGTAGAGCAAAAGAAACCACACGATATTCATGTCGATTGGAGTGCCATCGGGCGTGATAGCACGCGATTAACGAACGTTGGGAATGCGATGGCAGATATAATCGCAAACCAACATGAAAACCTATCACTCACAGTCGGTATTGAGAAAGCTGGGACACCGCTTGCAACTACCGTAGCCCAAACACTTGATACCAGCCTCGCTGCGTACACGCCACGAAAACATCAATGGGAGAAGGGTAATATCGAGAGACATGACGGTAGTTTCTCCCGAAATTTTGCTCGTGTCAGTGGACGCGAGTGCTGTATAATTGATGATACGATTACGAGTGGCACGACGATGTATGAAACTATTGAGTCGATTAACGACTCAGGGGGAAATCCAGTTGCTGCAGCTGTACTAATTGATAAGCAGGGAGTGGATAGTATCGATGGAGTTCCAGTATACTCCCTTATTGATGTTCTATCGATTACTGCTTGAATACCCACAGATTATGATATTCTGCCTCTGTTGACTCTATGGAAATGGTGCTATATCCCCTATACTCCTCAATTGTACAACCGAACAGTATCAACAAGCACCGACCAAAACACGAAGTACACACAGAAAGCAAGTGTAGGCGTGGATCTGGTCTTCTGACTCGCTGATTAACCGGAGTCCGGACCCACGAGTATTTACGTGACGCCGTCAGTCATTATATAACCGAAAGACGCGTTGTCCCCGAGAAGGCTGTGTAACCGAGATACCTCGACTGTTCTGGTCGTTCTG
This sequence comes from Halorubrum tebenquichense DSM 14210, assembly GCF_000337415.1. Lineage (GTDB taxonomy): Archaea > Halobacteriota > Halobacteria > Halobacteriales > Haloferacaceae > Halorubrum > Halorubrum tebenquichense. The sequence goes on from NZ_AOJD01000077.1 coordinate 43,700, forward strand.
ACCGGCTGTCGAAGTTCGGTTCACACCGACTCTCCCTCACTAGGCGGGCTCTTACAAGTTCTGGGATCACTCTGATCGGACCCCAACTATGGAAATCGAAATTGCGACTATTGGCGGCTATGAGGAAGTCGGACGACAGATGACAGCTGTCCGTGCCGGCGACGACATCGTTATCTTCGACATGGGCCTCAACCTTTCGAAGGTACTGATTCATGACGACATCCAGACAGAACGGATGCACTCGCTCGATCTTATCGATATGGGCGCGATCCCAGACGACCGGATTATGAGCGAACTCGACGGCGACGTGCGAGCGATCGTCCCGACGCACGGTCACCTCGATCACATCGGCGCGATCGGAAAACTCGCACACAGATACGACGCACCCGTCGTCGCATCCCCCTACACGCTCGAACTCGTCCGTGAGGAGATCGATGACGAGGGGAAGTTCACAGTCGAAAACGAGCTCATCGAAATGGACGCCGGTGGGACGATGGCCGTCGGCGATCGATGCCAGCTCGAGTTCGTCAACGTCACGCACTCTGTTGTCGGTGCGATCAACCCGATCCTCCATACGCCGGAGGGCGCAATCGTCTATGGCCTCGACAAGCGGATCGATCACACGCCAGTCGTTGGCGATCCGATCGATCTGAAACGATTCCGCGAGATCGGCCGGGACGGCGTTCTCTGTTACATCGAAGACTGCACAAATGCCAATCGAAAGGGACGGACACCGAGCGAGTCAGTCGCTCGGAACCAGCTTCAGGATGTCATGCATAGTATGGAGGATTACGACGGGGGTATTGTCGCAACAACGTTCGCCAGTCATATCGCTCGCGTCACGAGCCTCGTCGAATTCGCTGAGGAGATCGGACGCGAACCGATCCTGCTGGGACGGTCGATGGAAAAGTACTCCGGGGCTGCAGAGCGCATTGGTGCGGTGACATTCCCGAACGACCTCGACATGTACGGCCATCGAAAGAGCGTCGATCGTGCGTTCAAACGCATCATGAATGAGGGGAAAGAGAACTTTTTCCCCATCGTAACCGGACATCAGGGCGAACCGCGAGCGATGTTGACCCGGATGGGTCGCGGCGAGACACCGTACGACCTCGATAACGGCGACAAGGTAATCTTCTCCGCGGGGATCATTCCGGAACCAACAAACGAGGGGCAGCGCTATCAGTCCGAACAGCTACTCCGGATGCAGGGTGCGCGCATCTACGACGACGTCCACGTCTCTGGACACCTTCGCCAGGAGGGTCACTACGAGATGCTTGATGCACTCCAACCACAGCACGTAATCCCGTCACACCAAGATATGCAGGGGTACTCCGGCTATATCGATCTCGCAGCAAAGCAGGGCTACAAGCTGGGTCGTGATCTCCACGTGAGTTCGAACGGGAATATCCTCCAGCTGGTCTAACCTCAAGCGAAGAGATCGACTCAGGAAATAATAACTGGTTTCCCGAGTCTGTCGTATCGTAAGAACATGCAAGACGAACGCTTCGATGTCGAACTCGACTTCGGCGAGGATGGACTAATTCCCGCGATTGCACAGGACGCCAAGACAGGTGACGTGCTGATGCTCGCATATGTGTCCCCTGAGGCACTCACAGAAACCCAGAAAACAGGGCTCGCTCACTACTACTCGCGGAGTCGCGACGAGCTCTGGCAGAAAGGCGGCTCCAGTGGACACGTCCAACAGGTAAAAGAAATCCGCGTCGATTGTGATGGTGATGCATTGCTCTATCGAATCGACCAGGAAGGTGGGGCGTGTCACACGGGCTACCGCTCCTGCTTCTATCGAACGGTCGAAGGCGAGACCGTCGGCGAGAAGGTCTTTGATCCCGACGACGTCTACGAATAATCACCGCACCGACCACTTACGAGATTGTCGTGCGAGAATAGCAGGAGGTGGATTTGAACCACCGATCTCCAGGTCATGAGCCTGGTGGAATCTCCGAGCTATCCTATCCCGCTACATACTACTCGACGAAAGTTACGGATAAGCGTTGAGAAATTGTCTCTGTGTGCGAACGATCATCTGATTTGTTGATCGGCTACTTCCTTCGTCACAGCCCGATTCAAATCCCCAGAAAGTGGTACTGACCGGAGTGCGGTCAGTACAGAGGGATCATAAATAGCGTAGTACAACCAGTGTAAGCAGCTACCTAAAATTCACGGCGGATCGAAAGTTAACACATATATCCGACACCCGTGTACTCCTACGTTATATGCAATTCTGTGACGAGTGTGGTTCGATGATGCGCACGGAGGGCGACACGTGGGTGTGCCGCTCCTGTGCGAACGAGGAACCGCGGGACTCGCAAGCAGAAGCAGCGATGACGACCCAGGATGGACAGCAGGACGGCGGGGCACCCGCCGTAGCCGATTCGACCCAGAACTCCACCGAAACGATGCAGGAACCCTGTCCGGCGGACAACTGTGACAGCGACCGGGCCTACTACGAGATGATGCCGAAGCCGGGCGGCTCCTACGAGGTTCGGCTATTCACCTGCGTCGAGTGCGGCCACAAGTGGCGCGAGTCCTGACGGTGCATCAGGCTAACCCCACGGCTTACGATGCACCGGGGTGAATAGCCTCGTATCGTACCTCACTCGCTAGAATCTTGAGTATATAGCTTCCGTCGTCAGACTCAACAGTCACAGTGAATACCGAGCGAAGTATGTCCGGGATGTCGATCATCACCAGAAGTCCAACTCCGACACAGATAGTCATTCCTCACATCGTCAGTCAGGCACGTAGGCGTTCTTTACACAGTCACGAAGATCCTCGGGTGTCGTCCACGAGTACGCACGATCCACGCGCTCCATCGAAAGCAGATAATGTGCGAACATACCGTCGTAGGCCGCGTACTGTACCTCTTCAGTCTCATAGGTCCGGTAAAACACTCGTGTCCGATCCCGATAGATCGGCTGATCGATGTAGCCCGCTTCCCATGCGTGCCCGCCCTGAGAGTGTTCGTACACCCCCACGATATGATCCGCATAGCTGATCAGTAACTTAAATTTCGACGTGAAGAACTCCGAGACATCTAGAATATCGTCCATCAGGAACGCGTCGACCCCGTCATCGGAGTTCGAGACTATGGCATCACTTGCGAGTTGGTCGCGAACAGCTTCCAATCGTGGCCGCTCTTCCTCACCGTAGGAACCGAGAACGAAATAGGACGTGTTGTTGATAAATCGTCCGAGGCCCTCATGCATCGCGGTCTGAATCGACTCGATCCGGTCCGGTGTGAGTGTCTCGCCCGGCTGGCCACCCAATTTGTCGATCACTATACGGGTTGCGTCGTCGTTAGTCATACTGGACATCATTTTCCACCGCCACCTAACGGTACGGAAATACGATCGGAAGGAATACACAAGCACTCTGGCTATCATTTCGAGTTTCACCGAAATGGTTATCCGACCGGGGGGCAAACACCTGTACACAATGTCCCGGCCTGACGCGACCCCGCTCACGCCAGCCGAGAACTCGGCCGGCCTCGATCCGATCGCAGCGTTGAGTGTCCTCGACGACACGACCCGTGCGAATATCATCGGGACTATCGTCGGTCACCCGAAAGGCTCACCCTCGAAGAAGGAACTCGAATACTACAATCCGAGTATCGCAGCGTCGACGCTCACCGATCACCTCATCCGGCTGGAGGAAGTGGGACTGATCGAGGCCATCGAACGAGATCGTGAAGGGCTCGAACGGGGCCAGCCGTACCGGTTCTTTCAGCTGACCGACGCCGCCCGCGAGTTGTTCGATCGGAACAACCTCTTCGAGCCCGGCGCATACCGAGAGCTATTCGCCGAAGTCGAGAAAACAGACAAAATCAAGGCCGCCGAGGACGTCGAGCGGCCGAACGGCCGAAACTGAAACTACCCTCGGAGAGTACGTTTTGTCAGACGGAGAACTCGACCTCCAGGATATTCCAGAAGCGTAACCAGCGCAAAGCCGCCAAAAGAGATCAGTCTCGATTTCTATTCAGAACAGATAAATCGAACAGAAGGCACGCATCAATTCTATCCTCCGAGTTTGTGCGCTGCCACAGTTTCGGAGGATAGGACAGTGTTGGGCCGAATTGTCACCAAGTCGTGGTACTTCTCACCGATCAGATACCGATTTAGGGCCCTCTTGGTCGTATCTATCAGGCGAACGTGCGAAATTGCGTGGATTTTGGCTCTGCTGAGCAGGGTTGTCACTCCCGAACGGCAGACTCAGAGAAGGTTCAGCCGATTAGTCGTGCGGGATCAACGCCGAGGCAACGAGCTCAACACACTCACCCGCAGTCAACACGGGTGCGTAGTCCATCTCACCATCCACGCCCGCTTTCAGCAAGAAGTCGGTGAGCTGCCAGATATTGTACAAAAGTACCGCGAACACGAAGTAGAACAGGCGAACGCGGTAGTCTTTCGAGGAGGTCTTGGCGAGAAAGTCACCTTTGATCGATTTGTACTCACTCTCGATTTGCCACCGGCGGCTGTAGCGCTGACAGAACGACTCGGCCTCCTCCGGACCGACTCGGAGATTCGTCGCAAAGACGGCCGTCCCCTCACCACTCGTCGACGGCACGTACAGGAGCCGCATTGGATGCGATCCGGATTCCACATGGATAGAAGCCGACTCAACGGCCACCTCTTGGTCGTCTTCCTCCATTTGTTCGAGTACATCCCGTTCGGAGCTGGAGATCCGCTTCGGAATGAGATAGTTCACATCGAGGTTTGAGAGTGTCTGGAACACTTGTATCGAGTCAAACTCTCGATCACACAGCACTGTCTCGATTGGAACATGCTCTTTCGCTCGTCGAACGAGCCGCCGCACGGTACGATGAATCTGATTCGACGGATTCTCATCCCACTTGGAGCTCTCTCGGACCGGCTCAACAGCCAAGATCAGTGGGATGTTCTGTCCGATGATCGAGAGCGTCGCAAATTTAAACGCTCGACCGTCTCTGTCCTTCGTTCCACTGACCATCGACATTCCTTCGACCTCTCCGTAATAGGGAATCGTCGTGATGTCGATCGCGGCAGTGACTGGACGCCGGAACGACGCTTCAGAGGCGATCACGGAAATCAAGCGATCCGTTGTCTCGTTGAAGCCGTCGACGAGATCGTCAGGATCGAACTGCTTGACTGCGCGGAGATGAATATCACCGTGGGGACCGTACTCTTCACCACGGCGATATTGGAAGCGAGTCGCTCCCTGCGCGGTGCCACAGCGGACCATCCCCATGAACGTCTGTAACTCGAAGAATTGCGTGTCCTCGTACGAGGCGTTTGTTGCCCGATCAGAGTCGAAGTGTCCAAAGGCGTGATCACGCGCGAGTCGCGTCGTCTGGATAATCTCCTCCTGTGAGAAGAGTTCGTCTTCTACTGGGTCTGTATCATCTTGCTCATCGTCGACGATCTCTGTCTTAGGCCGCACCTCCGGCGCTGAGATGTCGCGATCGTGGACTTCTTTGACAACGAAGTGGGCGGCAGCGTGGGCGTATTCGTGAACAGTGTCGTCGAATCGATTCCGCCACGCCCGCGAGAACGCTGATTCGTCAGGCACTCGACTGAAGCCGAGGATACTGGCTACTTCTGGTTGCCGTGTAAGTCGCCGAGTGAACTCGGCGTAGGAATCACCGGTGATTTCCATGAAGACAGACGAAAAGACCATCGCGCGGAAGGAGAGTGGCGCAGGATGCCACGCTGGATACCCGTCTTCGACCGCGTCAATCGAGTGGTCAAGGTTCTCGAACGCAGTGACAAGGTCTGATCCTTCGAGTTCGTTCCGGATGGCGATCCCGAGTTGGTACGCTTCGCACCGCCTCACGAGTACGTGTTCTCAAGGTATGTGACGATGTCGTCGCTCTCCGCCATTCCTTCGACCCCATGCTCGGAGTCGACAAGAACCGGGACCCCGGATTGACCGCTCACCGATTTCACTTTGAACCGGAGGAACCGGAAAGGGAGGACGTTGTGAGATTTGTAGTCGAGACCGAGCCCCTCCAGCTTCCGTTCGACTTTTGCGCAGTACGGACAGCCGGGGAGTCGATAGAGTTCCAGCATTGAATCTCGATCGAGAGGAGAAAGGGTAACAGTAAAATTCCGTTGCTGATCCGACATTCAGTCGCACGAGCGTGGATGACGGTTCGATAGCAAGACGAAGAGACTGAACGGCCCCGATCTGTTTCCGGACCGAGGCTCGAGAAGGACTGTCCCGAGACACACTCCTTCTGTGAGGGACTGAAAACGGGTTTCAGCCTGTTGAAAAGGCCGAACGGCTCGAAGGCAACATCGACTCTCGTGAGCTGGGTAGCTTCGAGGTCAACCACCGGGTCCTGGAGGACCGAACGGCAACTCACTCGACGCAACAGCTCATCGTTGACGTATCTCGGCGGAACGCCTGACAGGCCTGCTTGAACGCCTCGGAGAATGTCGGGAACGGGTGGACGGTGTCGATGATGTCGTCGATGGTGAGGCCGAACTTCACGGCCAACGTCGCTTCCATGATCATGTCCGCCGCACGGGGGCCGACCATGTGGACGCCGACAATCTCGTCGGTCTCGTGGTGTTTGACGACTTGGACGAGCCCGTCCGTGTTCTTGACTGCCTTCGCTCGGGGGACATCCTCCATCTGAACGGTTCGGCAGGCACAGGTGCCGTGCTCGTCCATGTACTCCAGTTCGGTCGTGCCGACGGCGGCGACCTCGGGACTGGTGAACACGACCGCCGGGACGGCGTCGTAGTCGATGGTGACGCCCTCCTCACCGAAGGCGTTCTTGACGGCGTGATTGCCCTCCTTGGCGGCGACGGTCTCCAGTTCAGGCGCGCCGATCACGTCGCCGGCGGCGTACACGTCGGGATTGGTCGTCTGGAAGTGCTCGTCGACGTGGATCGTCCCGTCGTCGTTCGTCTCGACGCCGACCGCGTCGAGGCCGACGTTCTCGCTGTTCGGTTGTACGCCGGTCGCGACGAACAGCGCATCCGCGGTGAACACCTGCGAGTCGCCATCGACGACAGTTTCGACGGTGGCGCCCTGCGGGACGGCTTCGGCGCTGCCGTCGGTCGCCGGCGACCGAACTCGCTCGAACTCGTTGCCGGTCACCACATCGATGCCCTCCTCGCGGAAGGCCTGTTGTATCTCCCGGCCGAGCTGGCCCTCCATCCCGGAGAGCACGCGCTCGGAGCGCTGGAGGATCGTCACGTCGACGCCGACGCGGTGGAGGATCTGGCCCCATTCGAGCGCGATGTACCCGCCACCGATCATAATAATGCTCTCAGGGAGGTTGCGCTCTTCGAGAATGGTCTCGCTCGTGTAGTAGTCGACGGCATCGAGGCCGTCGATGGGCGGCGCCCAAGGAGAACTGCCGGTCGCGACGAGCGCCGTCTTCCCGGTGATGCGCGTGCCTTCGTCGGGGCCGTCGACGATTTCGATGGTCGTGTCCTCGACCAACTCGCCGTATCCTTCGTAGATATCGGTCTCGAAGTGCTCGGCGACGTCGACGTAGTTCTCCCGTCGGAACCGTCCGACGAGGTCGTCGGTGCCGTCGAGTGCCTCGCCCCAGTCGACGGTCGGTTCCTCGGAATACGTGACGGCGTCGAACGGATTCTCCGACGCTGCGGCCCCGCTTTCGGCGAGGGCGAGCAGATGCTTGCTCGGGACGCAGCCGACGTTGACGCAGGTACCGCCGATCGGCAGCCCGGTGTTCACAATCGCCGTCGAGAGGTCCCGCCGGCTGGCTTCGGTGATCGCCGCGAACGCTGCGGCACCCCCACCGAGAATTACGAGATCGTAGCCTGTCGTGCTGGTCATTCGTGTTTCCACTTTATAATGGGAAGTTCTTATACTTCGAAGTCCAAAGCTATGGAGTACGTTGGAGGCTCCAAAGCTATGGCAGATTCCACCCCACAGGCGCCCGTCTGCGACGTCGACGGTACGTGCTACTGTCCTCTCACGGGCGTTATCGACACGTTGAGTCAAAAATACGCGATGCAACTGGTCAGTATCATCGGCGCGCACGATTCGCTCCGATTCGCGGAGATAGAGGACCACCTGCCGACGGCGAGCACTTCGACCATCTCGAAACGGCTCGACGAGTTCGAGGAAGCCGGACTAATCGACCGAACCCAGTACAACGAGATACCGCCTCGCGTCGAGTACTCGCTGACCGAAAACGGGGCCGAGTTACGGACGCGGCTCGAACCGCTCCTGGAGTGGGCCGCATTGAGCGAGTGACCGCTCCCGGCGAGTGCCCCCCGACGCGCGGCGAACGATAGCTCGCGCCCGACGAGCCCGTATGAGACTTTCTACCGGCCACGGCTTCGGCCGTGCGATAGATTCACACAACCACTCGGCAACTAAGCCGATCGCGCCGCTACGTTCACGTATCGTGACGGACGAAACCACACTCTCGGGCCAGTCAGCGCCGGATGTACTCCGTGATCTCTCGCCCAGCGCGAAACTGATCGCGAAGACTCTCGAATACGAAGGTGAGGGCACGCAGTCGGATCTTGCCGAGTCGACGCTCCTTCCTTCGCGGACCGTTCGGTACGCGCTCGATCAGCTCGAGGAGGCCGAGATCGTCTCGTCGCGGATCTCCTTCGCTGACGCTCGAAAGCGGATCTACACGCTCGAACCGGAGAGTTGACCGCCGTAGTCTCTCACTGACCTGTTATTTACAGTTCGTCTCGCAGTCGTAGGTCTTGCTGTACACCCAGTATCCCTCGTCGCTCGGCGGCGTCAGCGTTGCGAGATCGAGCGAGACCCGCAGATCGGCCTCGGCGTCGTGCGTCTCGACGAACCGCCAGCTTCCGTCCGGATCGCGGACATCGACGCGGTACTGCCACACGTCGACGCCTTGGTCGTTCACGTAGATCGCGTACGAGTCGGGTATTGCGTTACTACGCTCCGGAGCGGGGCTCGGTTGAGTGACGTTTTCGGCCATACTCGACAGTAGTTCATCAAAAATTAATATGTACTGCGCGTCGTCGTCGGGTGGACACGCGTGAGATACATTTATATTGTTCAAATTCCGCCGCCGCGATTCGCGACACCCGACGCGACCCGACCGGCCCGAAGTGCCGCTCGAAGCGACGGCTCACTCGCTCGTCCGAACGCCGGCGACCTCGAACCGTGCCCCGCCGTCCGCCGACTCTTTGAGACCGATCTCCCACCCGTGTGCGTCCGCAATCTCGTCGACGATCGCCAGCCCAAACCCGGTTCCGTCTCCCGTCGTCGTGTGACCCCATTCGAAGACGGTCTCCCGGTCCTCCGGCGGGACTCCCGTCCCGTTGTCCTCGACGTAAAATCCACGCTGTCCTTCCTCGTCCAGTGTGCCGACGCGGACCGTCACGTCGGAGCCACCGTGGTTGCGAGCGTTTTCGAAGAGGTTCACGAGCAGTTCGTGGAGCCGATCTCGGTCCGCTCGGAGCGTCGTCGTCGACTCGACGTCGAGAATCGCCGGGTCCATCTCGCAGTCGGCCCACACGTCTCGCGCGATCGTCGCCAGGTCGATTTCGGTCCGCTCGCCGACCAAATCGCCCTCGCGGGTGAGCCGAAGGAGGTCCGACAGCATCTCCTCCATGCGAGCGGCAGCGTCCTCGACGGCGTCGAAGTGCTTGGAGTCGCCCGTCTCGCGGGCGAGTTCCGCGTGACCCTGGATGATGGACAGCGGGTTCCGGAGATCGTGGGAGACAATGCCGGCGAATCGGTCGAGTCGTTCGACCTTCTCCTCGAGCCGCTGCCGGTTCCGGGCGCGACCGGAGATATCGCGGAGCATCGCGACCATTCGGGTGGGCTCGGCATCCGTCGCGGTCTCCCCTCTCGCTGGGTCCAGTGTCGCCCCGGAGATCTCCGTCGGGATTTCGTCCCCGCCCTTCGTCAGACACATCAGGTCGTCGGTGAAGCCGGATCCCTCTGCTCTGACCTGTGAGACGAACTCCTCCCGTACCCGATCGAAGTCGTCCGGATGGATGTCTTCCGGGTTCATCGAGAGGAGCTCCTCCCGAGAGTATCCCAGTAGCTCACACGCCGTCGGGTTGACATCGACGAACGACTCGGTCTCGAAGTCGACGACCATGACGGCGTCGTTGCTGTGCTCGAAGACCTTCCGGTACCGTTCCTCGACGGGCGGTCGCCGGTCGTCCGCTGCCGACTCACGAGCGCCTCGGTCGTCGGCCGGTTCGTTACTCATGTGTCGGGTCCCCCCCTGGAGCGCTCGGCCGGTCGCGGTCCTCCGAGCCGAACGACGAAGTGACCACCACCGGACGGTATAGCGACCGAGTTCGTTCTCTATTGATAAAATACCCGTCGGTCACTGTCGGCCCGTCCCTTCGACCGAGCGTCGTTCCCGGACGGCACGGTCCGCACCGGCTGACCACTCCGGAGCCCGGCTCGACCGATCCGCCGCGGCTCCGGCTCACTCCGGCTTCCGGGCGTCCTCGTCGATGAACTCTCCGCAGGTGAGACAGTACTCGCGCTCTTCTTTCAGTTCCGAGGGTTCGATTATCGCGAGCCGGCTCTCCGTCTCGTCGCCGCAGGTCGGGCACGTGGCGTCTCCGCTCATCGTTCAGTGCGTCGATCCTCCGTCACTCCTCGTCTCCGAACTTCTCCTCGTACGCGTCGGGGTGGTTCTCCTTGGCGTGGTCTTTCAGCTCGTCGAGCGTGTCGAACGTCGCGCCGCAGTTACAGGCGTGAACGTCGCCCTCGTCATGGTCTGACATCGCATCTGATAATGTGCGGACTATAATTAAATACCCTCGGCGGAAGTGTGTCTCAACCGCGCTCCTGGGAAAGCTAATCACAGCTCCGGGGTCACGACCGACTATGTCTCAGAGATCACGCAACTCCGACGAACAGGTCGACCGGGGGGTACAGACCGATCGAGAGAGCCAGACCGAGTCGGACGGTCGCGATGATCCGGACGACGACCCACCGCTCTCGACGTTGACGACGGAGCACGCGAAGCTCCTGTCGGAGATCGGGACGGAACTGAGCGAGTCCGGCGACGCGATCGACTCGTTGTCTCGCGGCGCTGCGGAGGCGAACGCGTCCAGTTCCGACACGGCCTCGTTGGCAGAGACGGCGCGGGGGTCGGCCCGCGACGCGACCGACGACGTCGACGAGGCCCAAGTCGCGGCCGCCGCGGCCGAAAAGAAGTTGGAGGCGCTCCGTGAGACCGTCACGGAGATCGACGACATCGTCGAGATGTTGAACGAGATCGCCGACCAGACGAATATGCTCGCGCTCAACGCGTCGATCGAGGCTGCCCGCGTCGGCGAGGCGGGGTCGGGCTTCGCCGTCGTCGCCGACGAGGTCAAGGACCTCGCCGAGCAGGCCCAAGAGCGGGCGACCGAGATCGAGGCGACCGTCGAAGAGGTCCGGTCGACCGCAGACGAGACGATAGATCAGATCGAGACCGTCGACACGCGGACCGACACCGCGGCGGCGTCGATCACGGATGCCGTGGACGACTTGGACGGGATCGCCGACAGCGCAGTTCGAACCTCGGAGAACGTCGACGATGTGACCGAAACAACGCAGGCGTACGCGGACGACCTCGACGGGATCGCCAGAGACGTGATCGACGCGATCAGTCAGGCGAACGAGATCGACGAGCGGACGGACGGGTAGGTCGCGTGTGGTAGTGCGCACGTATCGACGGAACTCGTCCTAACGGATCCACCGACTGCCGTCTCAGGCTTCCGGTTTCCCGTCCATCGTCACTCGGACGTTCCGTCCGGTGCGAGCCCGAACGCCTCGTCGCGGACGTGGTTCTCGACGAGCAGGAGGTACGTCGCTTGGCTCCACTGGAGGTTCGAGTTCCACCGGACCCGCCCGCTTCCGTCGACGCGCTCGGGCAGCAGGCCGGCGGTCGTCGTCCACTCGCGGGCGTCCTCGAACACGTGGTCGGCGACCGCGTCGGGGTCGTGTCCGCCGAGCCGGCGCGCGACATCGGCGTACGCCTCACAGAGCGGCCACCCGCCGTCCTCGACGGTCCCGGTTGGGGTGTAGCGGTCGCCGGGATAGCGACCGAGACAGGGGGTATCGCCCGCGACCCACGCCTCGTCGTCGGTAGCGGCGAGGGTCGCGGCGACGGCGTCGCCCTCCGCGTCGACGACGTTCCACGGCCAGACGCTCATGAACGCGGCCGCGTCGGGCCGGGCGTCGGCCGGCGGGTCAGACGGGGTCTCCGGGCTGTCCGCGGTGACGAGCGCGTCGCCGTACGGCGTGGATTTGAAACAGTACTTTTCGAAGTTGCTCGCCCACACGGCCGCCCGCTCGCGGCACTCCTCCGCGAACGTATCATCGCCGTGCGCGTCGGCGAGCTCGCCCATCGCGCGCAGTCCCGCGATCGCCGCGGCCGTGCCCTCGGTGCTGTGCCCCCAGATCTCTTCCCACGGATCTTGGTGCTTCTCCGGGAAGCCGTAGCCGTTGTCGTACGAAAGCAGGAACTCGGCCGCCCGTCGAGACATGTCGTAGTGCTCGTCCAGCAGGTCGTCGTCGCCGGTCTCACGCCAGACGAGCCAGTGGGCGTATATCGGCCCGCCAACCTGATCCAGTTGGAGCGCTCGCCAGTGGGGTTCTCCGGTGACGAAGTAGTTCTGCCACCACGTTCCGTGCCGGTCGATCCCGCGGTCGTCGACGACGTCACCGGTGATCTGGTTCTCGTCGAACCACCGGAGCGCGAGCCGCGCCTCCCGTTCGGCTCCCGCCGCGATCAGCGCCTGTGTGATGATCACCTGATCGCGCGGCCAAATGAACTTGTACGTCATGTCGCTCGGCTTGAACGCGCCCGCGATGACGCCGCAGCAGCCGTCCTGCGCGCACTTCATCGCCGTCAGAGACCGCTCGTACAGGTCGTTGACGGCGGGGTCGTCGGTCGGGCCGTCCGAGACCGTCTCGTGCCACTCCTCCCACGCCGCCGCGAACGACTCTCGCTCCGACTCGTACCCTCTGTCGAGGAGTTCCAGCGCGTGTTCGACCGCCGAATCCTCGCCGTAGCCGAAGCCGACAGCCGTGAGCCACGACGCCGCGTCGGTCTCGCCGACGTACAGCCCGACGCCCACGTCGAGGTTCCCCTCGGCCCGTTCGTTGTCGTCGACGAACCCGTCGTTCCCCTCGTAGATGTCCGCCCACGCGCTCCGGTCCGGCCCGGCCGCGACGCCGGTGTGACCGATCCGTCGGCCGTCGAATCTCCGGCCCTCGTCGCGCTCCTGCGCGAGCGCCAGCCACCGGTCACCGTCGGTCGCAACGATCAGCTCCGCGCCGTCCCGCTCCGTGACGAACGCCTCCTGGACCGCGTTGGGATCCTCGTGGTCGTGCCCGTGAATGCCGAGGTCGGCGACGGTGTAGAACGTCCGCTCCGCGACCGTCTCGAACTCCGCGTCGGTCCGGATCAGGAGTCCGCAGGTGTCGACGCTCCCGACGACTCGCTGCGTGATCGTCCCCGTCGACCCCGGCTCCTCGAAGCGGTTCTCAAGGGTTATCTCCGGGACGCGGCTCGACGCGTACGACACGTCGCCCTCGACGGCGTCGTCTCTGGCGTCTAAGGTGTGCTCTTCGTCGGCGTTCCACGCGAGCGCGTGGAGGTCGTAGAACAGCTCGACGTCCGACCGGAACGCCGACGTCTCCTCGATGATCGCCCCGTGACGGTCGCGCTCGGAGTCGTCGTAGCTGTTCGCCGTCAACAAGACGTTCGCGCCCTCCTCGCGCGGCGCGCTGAGGATTGCGTCCTTGTCGCTCGGGACCGACGGCGCGTTGGATTCAACGGGCATGGTCGATAGACGACGAAGGAGCGGATAAAGACGTGGCGAGCGTGTATCTGCGTTACCATTCGGCACGGAGAGACGAGTTCGGTTCGTCGCTCGGTGACCCGTCGGTAACCCGCTTACCGTCCGGTTCGGGAAGAGGTATGTCCTCGCAGGGCGTACTCCCGTCTATGTCATCTGACGCGGCTTCTGGAAACGACACTGGAGCGGGCGGAATCGCGGACGTGGAGAGTGCGGAGTCGTTCCGCGAGACCGTCGCGAACAACGAACAGGTCGTCGTCGACTACTTCGCAGACTGGTGTGGCCCCTGTAAGCAGCAGACGCCCATCCTCGAAGAGCTCGCAGGTACCATCGACGCGCCGGTGCTCGGCGTTGACACCGACGAGCACAACGACCTCGCCGCGGAGGCGGGCGTCCGGTCGATTCCCACGGTCGCGATCTATCGCGACGGCGAGGAAGTCGAGCGGTTCGTCGGCGTGACGGGCGCCGACGAGATCCGGGCCGTACTGGAATAGATCGAGACGGCGCCGAATCGACGTCCTCCCCGTTCCGAAGCACGTCGAGAGGGATCCGCCGAGTCGGGGGACGAATTCCAGAAAGCGGTCCCGCCAAGGGGGGCTGACCGCCGCCCCCAACCGTCGAGGCTTCGGCTCGCTACCGTCGGGGTCGACCGACGACGCCGGCGGCCGCCGGTCGGGGACTACTTCCCCATCCCTAACGGGTTCTTACAGTTCTTACACAGGAACAGGTCTCTGTTCCTGAAAAGCGAGAACGAACCGTCGTCCTCGACTTCGATTTCGGGCACTTCGTGACCCTCTTCAAGTTGCTCGACCGAATCGACTTCCTCACCGCACTCGGGGCAGGTAATGGTATCAGACATTGGTAAACGTTAAATAAACAATAATAAAAAAGTATCGTGGACGTGTGACACTAACGCATTGTCAAGCGGCTGTCGCGACGACGCCCGCATCTGGACAGGTTTCGAGTTCGCAGACGAGTCCGACACCGACCTACGCGGGACGGTGACCGGCTGATACGAGTCTCACGTCAAACGACCGTCACGCCCATCGCATTCCCTTCCGGTCGCGGAATCGTTAAGAGACGGCGACCGGCATCGGACACTATGCCCACACACGTGGCGGTCGTCGGTGCGTACGGAAGCGCAGGCGCGGCTGTGGCCGAGCGGCTCGCGGACGACCCGGAGATCACGTTGACGCTTATTGACGACGGCGAGCCGGGCGGCGGCCTCTGTATCCTCCGCGGTTGTATGCCCTCGAAGGAGGTTCTCTCCGCCGCTGAGCATCGGTTCGCCGCCCGTCACGACGACCGACTCACGGGAGCGATGCCGGACGTCGACCTCGAGGCCGTCGTCAGCCGCAAGAACGAACACACGTCGAACTTCGCGGCGCATCGTCGCGCTGCGGTCGAAAGACTCACCGAACGCGACGGCGTCAGCTTCGTTCACGACACCGCGCGGTTCGTCGACGACGGTCGGCTCGCCGTCGGCGAGCGGACGATCGATCCGGATTACGTGGTGATCGCCACCGGCTCGACGACGAGGCTCCCCTCGCTCCCCGGAATCGACGACGTCGAGGTGCTGACGAGCGCGGACGTGCTCGACGCCACGTCGTTCGGCGACTCGGGCGTCGTCATGGGGTTCGGCTACGTCGGCATGGAGCTCGTGCCGTACCTCAGCGAGGCCGCGGGGATGGACCTGACCGTGATCGAACACGACGAGCGACCGCTCGACGAGGCGGACGCCCCGTTCGGCGACGCGCTCCTCGAGTATTACCGGGACGCCTTCGACATCGACGTGCTCACGCGGACCGACGAACAGCGGGTCGAACCCACCGAATCAGGCGGCGTCAGGCTTCACGTTACGCGTGACGGCGTCGAAGAGACGGTCGAGGCCGACCAGCTGTTCGCGTTCACCGGTCGTCGCCCGACGCTCGATCGGCTGGGGCTCGACGAGACGGGCCTCGGCCCCGGTCGGGGATGGGTCGAGGCGACAATGCAGGCCCGCGACGACGACCGAGTCTTCGTCGCGGGCGACGCCAACGGCAGGGAGCCGATCCTCCACGTCGCGAAAGAGCAGGGGTTCGTTACCGCGACGAACGTTCGAAACCACCGCGACGGGGAGCCACTCGAGGAGTACGCCAACGTCCATCACCACGTGGTGTTCTCGGGACTGGGCGTCCTGCCGTTCGCTCGGGTCGGTCACTCGGCGGCCTCGGCCGAGGCGGCGGACCTCGATCACCTGGTCGTCACCCGCGACGCGTCGAGTGACGGCGTGTTCAAGACGAAGAACGTCCCGGAGGGTCTCGCCCGGCTCGTCGTCGGGACCGACGGGACCGTCCTCGGCTATCAGGGCCTCCACTACCACGCCGACGCGATGGCCAAGACGATGCAGGTGATCGTCGAGACGGGACTGGACGTGCGGGAGGTTCCCGACCGAGCGTATCACCCGACGACGCCCGAGATACTCGACGGACTGTTCCGGGAGGCGGTAACTGCCCTCTCGGAGGAGTAAACCGGGTCGTTTCGCCGCTGTCACCCTCGCGATTCCGCGGAAAAATAATAACTCGTCGTTACTTAGTTGTGATACGGTGACAAACGACACATCAGACGAACCGTACGTTTGTGCGATCTGTGACGAACCGTTCGAGACCGAGTCCGAACTGACGCGTCACGTCCGTGACGTCGGTATCGTCGACTGAGCGAGGCTCTTCAGTCGGTCGCGATGGGATCGATACGAGAGACGAGATACACCGGCGTGCCGACGCGACCGACTGACGTTCACGGCGGGACCGACTCAGCCCTCGTGGGGCCCGTTATCGTCGATCTGCGTGGCGTACTCGCCGACCAGCCGCGCGTACGCCTCGGCGTTCCGCACGAGCGCCTCAACCGTCGTGTACTCGTCGGCCGCGTGGGCGGTATCCGTCCCGAAGCCGAACTCCACGGTCGGAATCCCGTCGTGACGGAGGTCCTTGGCGTCGCCGCCGCCGGTCGCGCTCCGACGGTACACCCGCCCGTCGACAACGGACGCCGCCGCGGCCGCAGTCGCTTCCACCAGCGGCGAGTCGACGGGCTCGTGGCTCCCGCGACTCCACGAGACGTCGGCGATCGAGACTCCCTCGATACCCCCGAGACAGTCCCGGATCGAGCGGAGCGCGTCGCGGGTCTCGACGGTCGCGGTCAGCCGCACATCGACCTCGGCGCGCGCCGACGCCGGGACGGCGTTGACCGCGCTGCCGCCCTCGATGGTCCCGAGGTTGATCGTCGGGTACCGGAACAGGTCGCGGACGGTCTCCGCGTCGAGCTCTCCCGCGTGGAAGCCGACCGACTCCTCGACGATCGGGGCGATCTCGGGGGCGACTTCCAGCTCGCGCGTCCCGAACTCGCGTTTCAGCCGGTCGACTGCGGCCGTCAGTCGGTCGATCGCGTTGACGCCGAGCATCGGCCGCGAGCCGTGTGCCGCCTCGCCGGTCGCCTCCAGCGTCAGCCAGATCGCGCCTCGGTCGGCGATAGACACCGCGCAACGCCCGTTCCGCGAAGTTGTCTCGCCGATGACGCAGGCGTCCGGCGCGAACTCGATCGACTCCCTGACGCTCGGCAGCCCGGCGTCGCCGTCGGTCTCCTCGTCGCTCACGAACGCGAACCGGAGGTCGACGGGCGGTTCCGCGTCGGTCCCCGCGTACGCGAGCGCGACGTGGACCATCGCGGTGACGGCGCCTTTCATGTCGGTCGCCCCCCGGCCGTAGAGCCGGTCGCCGTCGCGCTCGCCGAGCGGGTCGCGCGACCACTCGGACGCGTCGTACGGGACCGTGTCGAGGTGGCCGACGAAACACAGCGTCCCGTCCGTCTCTCCCGGCAGCGTCGCGACGAGGTTCGGCTTCTCCGGGTCGACCGCAATCTGTTCGACGTCGACGCCGGCGTCGGTCAGCCGCGACGCGATACACGAAGCGACCGCCGCGGTGTGACCCGGCGGGTTCGCGGTGTCGTGACTTATCAGCCTCTCCGCGGTCGAGACGAGTTCCTCTCGGTTCGCGTCGAGGTGCGTCTCGACGGCGTCAGGGAGACGTGACGACGGCATCGGCTCAGGGCACCTCCCCGTCCATCGAGCCCTCGTACCACCGTCCGGTCTCGGCCCCGCACTCGACGCACTCTGCGACGACGGCGTCCCGGCCGTTCTCGTCTCCGTCACCGTCCTCGTCCGAGACGGCGCGCAGGTCCGCGTCCGTCTCGGCGTCGCAGTCCGGACAGTACCGGAGCTTGACTTGGGTCCCGTACTCCAGCGGCGCGCCGATAGCGAGCGCCCGAACGGGCTCGTCGCCGCGGTTCCACCCGCGCTGGAACTCCCCGCGGTCGAACCGCACGATCTCGTTCGCTCCGACATCGACCGGGCCGTCCGCCGTCTCGAACGTCGCGACGCCCGAGACGACGAAAAACGCCTCCTCTTGAACTTCGTGGCTGTGGTACGCGAACGCGAAGCTGTCGCCCGGTTCCAGCTCGTAGTAGTTGACCGCGACGTCGGTCAGCCCTAACGCGTCGGTGAGCGGTCGCATCGTCGCGGCGGGCTGAACCGAGTTCTCGACATTGTCGACGCTGACGCGTTTCATGATCGGTCCTTCGTAGCCGGCCGACTAAACGGGGCGGGACGGACTGCGGGATCGGAGGGCCCCCTGCCGCCGGTCGTCCTCGACCGGTGGAGGTCGGTCACCGCCGACTCCCGCCACGTCCGACGCCCGCGTATTCGACCCCCGTCAGATCGGCGACGTCGCGCTTCCACGTCGTCAGGTCGCGGCGTTCGAAGCCGGCGAGGTCGTCGTGGCCGCACGCCCGGGCCATCACCTTCATGAGCTTGACCGTGGCGGCGAAGTAGTTCGCGAGCCCCTCCGCGGCAGAGTCGATCACGAGTCGACTTCGGAGGTCCTCCCGCTGGCTCGCGATCCCGACCGGGCAGTTGTTCGAGTCGCACGCACGCATCCCGAGACAGCCGATCGCCTGCATCGCGGCGTTCGCGACCGCGACGCCGTCCGCGCCGAGCGCGAGCGCCTTGATGAAGTCCGACTCGGTCCGGAGTCCACCCGTCGCGATCAGCGTCACGTCGGTCGCGTCGCGGGCGTCGAGGTGCCTGCGGGCCCGCGGGATCGCCGCGATCGTCGGCACAGAGATGTTGTTCTTGAACACGTCCGGCGCCGCGCCCGTCCCGCCGCCGCGGCCGTCGAGGATGAGGTAGTCCGCGCCCGCCTCTAACGCGAAGTCGATGTCGTCCTCAACGTGTTGAGCGGAGAGCTTGAACCCGACCGGGATGCCGCCGCCGACCTCGCGGACGCGGTCCGCCATCGCCGCGAAGTCCGCGGGCGTCTCTAAGTCGTCGAACCGCGAGGGGCTGACGGCGTCGGTACCCGGTTCGAGATCGCGCACCTCGGCGATCTTCCCTTGGACCTTCTCGCCCGGCAGGTGGCCGCCGGTCCCCGTCTTCGCGCCCTGGCCGGCCTTGAAGTGGAACGCCTGCACGTCGGCGACCTTCTCGATGTCCCAGCCGAACTTCCCCGTGGCGTACTCGTAGAAGTACCGCGAGTTGACCGCCTGCTCCTCGGGAAGCATTCCCCCCTCGCCGGAGCAGACCCCCGTCCCCGCGGCGTCCGCGCCCTTCGAGATAGCGACCTTCGCCTCCTCGCTGAGCGCGCCGAAGCTCATGTCGCTGACGAACACCGGGATCTCGAGTTCGAGCGGATTCTCCGCGTTCGGGCCGATCACCAGCCCGGAGTTGACGGGGTGGTCGTCGATCAGGGGTGTGCGGTCGAGCTGTGCGGTGAGGATCTGGAGGTCGTCCCAGCTCGGCAGCTCCGCCAGCGGGACGCCCATCGCGGAGACGCTCCCGTGCTCGCCGATCCCCTCGGGTCCCTCGCGGGCGAGCTTCTGGATGTGGTGGGTGTACGGCTCGGTCTCCGCCTCCGGCTCCCCGTAGAACTCGGGGTCGACGGACCCACCGTCAACGTCATCCGCCGCCCCCCGCATCGCGCCGTCGACTGCCTCGCCGGCTTCGGGGTCGCCGTACGACTGTGGGTTCTCCTCGGCCCACGCCGCCACTTCGTCGGCGTCGACGTAGACGGCGTCCTCGCTCTCGTCGACCCACGCCGTGAACGTCGCCAACACCTCCGAGTTGTCGTACTCGCTGACGCCCGTGTCGACCCGGTAGTCCCAGCCGTGAACGCCGCAGATGAGGTCGTCGCCCTCGACGTGGCCGTCTCCGAGGAGCACGCCGCGGTGGAGACACCGGCCGTACAGCACGGACACCTCGCCGTCGTACCGGACCACCACGAGGTCGACGCCCTCGACGCGCGCGTGGGCCGGATCGCGGTCGTCGAGGTCGCTCCAGGCGGCCACCCGGCTCGGGGACCCGACGTCGGCCGGCATCCCAGTCATCGGCCGATCACCCGAGTCCGGATTCCCCGCGCAGCCGGCCGAATCCTCCCGCGATAGGACCGTCGTTCCTCAGTCCTTCCGTTCGTCGACGTACTCACTATTGACACGGTCGAATCGAACGCCCCTGGGATTGTAGACGTTCCGGCGGTCGTGTAACCCGATTTCACACCCGAGGGGGAGATATATCCCGACGCGAGGTACTGACGTTCATGGCATCCACGTACCCGGACCGCCTGTCCATCGACGAGATAGAATCGACGGTCGGCTCGATCAAGACGATGCTGAAGGTCGGCGCCGTCTTCGCGGCGGTCGGCTACCTGCTGGTCGGCGCGGCGCTGTTCTTCGAGCTGACGGAGTTTCACCCGCTGTTAGAGAGCTTCTTCAGCACCTACGCGGACACGAGCCTTGCAGGCGGGAGCGGTGGCACTCGAGACGCCGCCGTCAACGGCGCCTTGACCAGCATCCACAAGTGGCCGTCGACGCTGATGTGGCTCAAGCTCGGCGGCGTCGCGCACGTCCTGGTCGGGATCTTCGTCTCCCTGGCCGCCATCGTCCGCGCCCTGAGCGTCATGCCCCACCGCCTGAGCTACGAGATGGAGCGCGCACAGGAGTAACGCCGAACAGAGATTCAAAGTGATGGCGCTGACCGCTCCCCCCCCCGAGACCGCGCCCCGGAGCGTGTCGTTCGTGAACGATCTCGACCGCGACGAGACGGGTGGCGGAGCGCTCGTTGTCGGCTATTCGATCGTGCTCGTCGCGGTCTATCGAACCCCGGCGAGTGCGTTCGAAACCACAACGGGGAGCCTCGGGGCCGCGCTGTATTTCCTCGTGCTCCCGGCCGCCGGAATCCTCGGGAGAATATACGCGTACCGCGGCGGCCCGTTCGGCGCGGTACCCCTGTTCGTCCTCGGGAGCTACCTCGGCTTCTTCGGGATCGCGTTGAGTTTCGGGGCGCTGCTGTCCGCCGCTCCGGTCGGTATCCCGCTCGTCGGCGGCCTCCTCGGTGTGCTGTGTGCGACCCTGGCACTGGTGACGGGGCTCCTACAAGTGACTAGGTTCCTTCCCTTCAGAGCGCTCCGCGTCGATGCCGACTGAACTATTTTGATGGAGAGGCGTAATGAAGGAGACGCAGTACCGCATGATGACGCCATACTCATATTCTCGATCCGGGGTGACCTCTTCTCGTGAATCTGTGTGATCATCGGTACGGAGACGACGGGGCCGAACGGTCGTGTTCGCGTCCGGTTGTCACGGATCGAGATCGGTGTGTGTTCCACCTCACGCCGGCGGAGCGCCGGACCGCCGACGTCACGTCGGCGACGTTGCGGGCGGCCTTCCTCGCGGACGTCGACGCGGACGACCCCTCCCGGAAGGAGTACGTCGACGTCCACCTAAAGGAGTTGGACCTCTCTCAACTCGTCGTCGACGGAAGCGACGTCGCCCACGTCACGTTCCGCGAGGTGACCATCGACGGGACGCTCGACCTCTCGGAATCGGTGGTCAGCCAGCCCGTGGCCATCGAGGGATGTCACATCGACCGTGTGGACGTGACTGACGCGGTCTTCGAGCGGACGGTCGACGTCAGGGGGACGGAGTTCGGGACGCCCTCCGCGTCGGCGACGTGTCTCCGCGCTCGCCGCGGCTCGTTCGAGCGAACGCTCCGAATCAGCGACACCCGGTTCCACGGGAGCGTGGAGTTCGCCCACTGTAGCGTCCGGGAGTGGCTGAACGTCGATAGCGTCACCGTCGGGGGACGGGCGCACTTCCCGAACGTCTCGTTCGGGACGGCGCAGTTCGTGTCCACGACGTTCCGAGATGACGTCGAGTTCGTCGGTGCTACTGGCGAATACGCGATCTTCGACGATATCGGCGTCGACGAGAGCGTGACGGGAATCGATCTGTCCGAGGGATCGTTCGAACGTCTCCGAGTGTATCCAGCGACCGACCTCGAGTGTCGTCTCAGAGACGCGACTATCTCGGCGGGCGATCTCGACCAACCCGACACGGGCGTTGCGACGTACGACCTCACGGACGCAACTGTCGGTGACGTCGACCTCGAGTGTGAACCGGACACGTTCGACCGGTACCGATTCTACCGAACGCGATTCGACGGCTTCCACTTCGCGGCCTATCGTGACCTGTTGCGATCGAACCGCTGGCGGATCCACGAGTATCTCGGCGACTCTGACGAGTCCGAGAGCGTCGAAGGGCTCGAACACACGTATCTGGAGGCCAAGCAGGGCGCGTCGGATGCCGGCGACAGCGAGACGGCGTCGATGTTCTTCGTCCGGGAGCTGCGATATCGGCGGCGCCGCTACGCCGCCCACGCCGGATCGACGGACCACTCGCTGACACACCGTCTCCATGCAGCGGTGCGCTGGATGACGAACGGCTTTCTCGATGCGGTCGCCGGATACGGCGAGCGACCGGGCCGGACCGCCGCGCTGGCGCTGGCCGTCATGGTCGGCAGCGCGTTCGTCTATCCGGCGTCGGGCGGCCTCTCCACCGGAGGCGAAATCGTGAACTACGGCAGTCACGGAGCCGACGCCGTGTTGAACGGTCTCTACTTCAGCGTCGTGACGTTCGCGACGCTCGGTCTCGGGGACGTGTACCCGGTCAGCGACGTCGGCCGGTTCGTCGCCGCGTCGGAAGGGCTTGCGGGCGCGTTTCTGACCGCCGTCTTCGTCTTCTCGCTGGCCCGGCGCGTGACCCGTTGATCCGTTGCCTCGCAGTGTGGACCGGGAGCGTAACGAAACCGATGCTTACGGTCCCATCTTGCTGCGAAGGGCCGTTATCCCACCCCGTCAGCGAGCTTGCTCGCGTCCGGGTGACGGCGCAGGAGTATCATCGAGATCGTTCCCAAGAGGGGTCCAACGACCAGCGGCGCGAAGGCCCACCGCCAGCCCACGATCTCGGCCACGGCCGGCGTCAGCTGGATCGATCCGATCGTCAGTAGAAACCCCAACGCCGTCTGTAGCGTGAGCGCTGACCCGACGTAATTCGGGTCTGCCAGTTCGGTGACTGCCGCGGAGAACTGTGCCGAATCAGCGACGATGACGAACCCCCACAACAGGACGAACGGTGTGACCAGCCATACGGGAGCACCGAAAACGATCCCGGCGAGTACGGTCGCCGAGCCGCTAATGACCATGCTCGTGGCAGTGACCGTCGTCCGTCCCCACCGGTCGGCTGCTGAGCCGACGAGCCACGCGCCGACGCCGCCGATAGCGATCGTTCCGAAGGTTAGTGCTGACGCGAGTTCTTCCGGGTTGCTCATCCCTCGATGGGCGAAACTGGCCGTCAGGTAGACTGGGATCCACGTCCAGACGGCGTACAGTTCCCACATGTGCCCGAAGTACCCGCCGTTGGCGAGGGCAACACCCCGGTCACGCAGGATGCGCCCGACTGCTCGCGGGTCGAACGGGGCCGGCTCGGACTGATAGGGCCCCTCCCTGTACAGCAGTGAGAGGGCGGCACCGACCAGCGCGATGACCATTGCCCCGTCCAGGACGAGTCGAGGGTTGCCGACGCCCCCCACGACACGTAGCAGGTGTGGGGTAGCCGATCCGACCGTCAATGCACCGACGAGAACGCCGATGGAGAGTCCGCGTCCCGCGTCGAACCAGCCGGCCATCATCTTCATTCCGGTTGGATACACGCCAGCGAGCGCAACCCCCGTCACGAACCGCAAGACGATCGCCGGGAGCGCGCTACTGACGAACGCCGCGATGGCCCCGGTTGCAGCCGCACCGAGAACGGTCGATCCGGCGAACACGTACCGAGGCTGATAGGTATCTGATATCGTCAGAGTGGCAGACAGCAACGCACCGACGACGAAGCCCAGTTGGACGGCGTTCGTCAGCCACGCCTGTTCCGCTTCCGAAAGCTCCCACAGCTGTGCCAGTTCCGGCGAGACGGCCGACGCACTGAACCAGAGTGTCATCGCGAACAGTTCGGCAACGCCGACTAACACGAGCATTCGCCACCGATCGTCGGTCGGTTGCTCCGTCATCGTGTCACTCTCCGCTCGCGTCACCGATCCCCAGTCGGGTCAGCACTCCCGGCAGCAGTAGTCCCTGAACCACGATACTGAGGATAGCCACGCCGAACACCATCACCTGTAGCTCCTCTCGGAACGGGAACTGTGCGGGGAGCGACAGCGCCAGCGCGACGGGGACGACGGTGTGGAGGCCGCCCCAGACCATGACGTGCTGGCAATACGCGGGGACCGGTCGTTCACCGGCGAGGTTGGTGACCGAAACCAGCGGATAGATAGTCACCGCACGGGCGAGGAAGACCAGTACTGCGGCCGCGATCACCAGTTCGGCGTATTCGAAAAACGCCCCGATCCGAACCTCGGCGCCGATGAGGAGGTACAGGATCGTCGAGACGAGAAACGCCGCCATCGTCCAGATCTCCTGGACGTGGGCCACGTTCGTACTCATCTTGTGATGCGTTTCCTCGTGTGCGCCCATCAACAGCCCGGCGCCGGCGACGGCGAGGATCCCGCTCAGGCCGAGCGCGTGTTCGGCGAGCAGAAAGCTCCCGTACGCCACGAGGACCGTGAGCAGCAGGACGCTCATCTCGTCTTCGAGGCGCCGCATCACGACGTGTGCGAGGTAGCCGATAACTCCGCCCAGCACGAGACCCCCGCCCCCGACGAGTGCGATGTCACCCGCGATAGCGAGCAGTCCGTTCGGCGTCCCGAGCGACGCCGTCGATCCGGACGACTCGTGGGCGGCCATGAGCGTCGAGAAGATCACGACCGCGACGCCGTCGGTCATGAGGCTCTCCCCCTCGATCGTGATCGCGAGCCGCTCGTCGACGTCCAGTCCCTCGAAGATGGACAGGACCGCGGCGGGATCGGTCGGGAGGATGATCGCGGCGAAGACCAGCGCCACGATCAGGGGGAAATCGAACGCGACCGTTCCGACGGCTCCGAGGAGGACGACCGATAGCGGTAAGCCGACCCCCGTGAGAACCGCGATCAGGCCGACGTTCCGCCACAGCTGACGGACGTTGAGGGTCGTCGTCCCGTGGAAGATGATGGTCGGTAGGAACACCAGCAGAATCAGATCGCTCGTCAGGTCGAGACCGAAGGAGAGCCCGAGCGCCGAGACGGCGACACCGATAGCCACGAGGACGCTCGCGAACGCGAGGCGATCCCGGTTTCGAACGAGGAGCCGAACGACCAGCGCCAGGGCGAACACTCCAAGGAGACTCGTCAACAGTGCGGTGAGATCTGTCATTTGTTATCGAGACGCCGTGAGAGTAGTGTAGTATAGTGGCGTTCGTCGTCGCGTTGCGATCGGAGCGACTCAGATGGGGTCGGCGTCGGTGCTGATCTCGACGAGCGCCGGGCCGTCGTGGGCGATGGCCGCTTCGAGTTCGTCGTCGAGGTCTGCGGCGTCGTCGACGTAGGCCCCGTACCCGCCGCAGTTCTCCGCGAACTCGGCGAACGCCGGATTCACGAGATCGGTCTGCCAGACGTCCCACCCGCCGGTGCGCTGCTCCTTGCTGATCTTCCCGAGCTCGTCGTCGTTCAACAGGACGTGCGTGAGGTCCATGTCGTACTTGACGGCGGTCGTGAACTCGCTCATGTACTGCCCGAAGCCGCCGTCGCTGGACACCGAGACGACCGGACGGCCGGCGAACCGCGACTCGGACTCCTGCGTGGCGGCCCACGCGCCGAGCGCCGCCGGGAACGCGAACCCGATCGAGCCGAGGTACCCCGACATCAGCACCGACTGATGCTCCGGCTCGAAGTACCGGCCGAACGCGTAGGTGTTGTTCCCCACGTCGACCGGGATGATCGCGTCGTCGGGGACAAGTCGGCTCATCGCCTCGAACACGGTCGCGTAGTTGACACCGCGCTCGGGCGTCCCCGCACGCCGGGTCGCCTTCTCGTCGCGCCAGATCTCCCACCGGTCGGCGAGTTCTTCGCGCTGGCTCTCGGCGGCGACGTCGGTGCCGTCGAGCCGATCGTTCAGTTCATCGACGGTGACCCCGATCTCGCCCCACACCGGCACGTCGACGCTGTGGTGTTTCCCCAGCGTCATCGCGTCGAAGTCGACGTGGATGATCGGCTTGTACTCCGCGATACCGGTGTGGTTCGAGAAGCTCGCGCCGAACACCGCGAGCAGGTCCGACTCGTTCATGAAGTGGCTCGCGATGGGCGTGCCCGATCGGCCGAGGACGCCCCCCGCGAGCGGGTGGGAATCGGGGATCTGACCTTTGGCCTTGAACGTCGTCAGGACCGGGCAGTCCAAGCGCTCGGCCAGCTCGACGATGGGATCCATGTGGAAGCGGGCGCCGTGGCCGACGACGATGACCGGTCGTTCCGCCTCCGCCAGCAGCTCCTCGGCGTCGTCTACCGCGTCCGCGGGCGGACTGATGTCTCGGTCGGTAATACGACCCTCCGGGTCGCCCGGCTCGACGCCCTCGGCGGACTGGGTCTGTATCTCGTCGGGGAAGACCAGATGGGAGACGCCGCGTTCGAGGACGGCGGTCTTCGCAGCCCGCGTGGCGAGCTCGGCGGAATCCGAGTCGTGCAGCACCGTCGCCTCGAACGCGGCGACGTCGCCGTAGGCAGCCTCGAGGTCGACCTCCTGGAAGTTGCCCGTCCCGAGTACCTGCGACTCGACCTGCCCGGTGAGCGCGATCGTCGGCGAGCGGTCGACGTTGGCGTCCCAAAGCCCGGTGAGCATGTTCGTCGCCCCCGGGCCGGCGATGGAGAAGCAGGCCGCCGGCCGGCCGGTAAGCTTTCCGTACGCCGACGCCGCGAAGGCGGCTGCGCCCTCGTGACGGACGCCGTAATAAGTGAGGTTCCCCGTCTCGGCCTCGCGGCGCAGCGCGTCGGCTAGCCCGAGGTTCGAGTGCCCGACGATCCCCCAGACCTGACGGACGCCCCAGTTGACCAGCGTCTCGGCAATGACATCGGATACCGTTCGCTCGTGGGGCTCCTCTTCGGGAAACCCGACGTAGATCCCGTCCTCGCGTTCCTCGACCGGGAATGTCTCCACGGAGTCGTCGTGCGATCCGGGAGTCTCGCCGGTCAGCGGGTCGAAGTCCCACCCGTGCCAAGGGCAGCGGAGGCAGCCGGTCTCGATCGACCCCTCGCCGAGGGGGCCACCCTGGTGTGGACAACTGTTATCGAGCGCGGCGTACTCTCCGTCGTAATGCGTCACCGCGACGGTGGTGTCGCCGCAGCTCACCGCTTTGACCCGGCCCTCGGGTAACTCGTCTGCCGAGAGCGCTCTATACCACGTGATCCCCTCCATCGATGGACCGGAGGAGGTGTCCGTTCCCATGGAAATCGACTTACGGGGAGCGGATTTAATTACACGGCACGTATGCGCGCTCGTCGTATACTCCCGCTGTTTTTATATACGGGCAATCCTGCCGATCGCGCTCGCTCGATCAGGAGACGCTACGGGACGACAATCAGGTGGCCGGTCGCGGCCTTGACGACGAGCAGATAGAACGCCGTCCCGAACGCGGCACTGGTGACGACGACGCCGTCAGGATCCCGGCGAGGAAGCGCGTGACGGACGACGGGAATGTCGGTCAGCTCCGGCCGCGTCAGGATGCGGTTCATCGCGATCCCGAATAGGCCCACGATGAGCGGACCGACGACGATACTGTTCACCAGTCGGAATAGCCAGCGGGTAGTGTCATCCCCGAGCGCGGCCGTCGCGACGGGACCGAGAACAGTCGCCGGATTCGGAAGCCACGGCGCTATCTCACCGTAGCTCGCGTAGAGGAACACGACACCACCGAGCACGAGCGCGAGAAACTTGACGTGGTTCCGACGAGTGATCGGCAGCAGTCTGGGAGCGAGAAACACGCCGACGAGGAAGACCGCGTTCATCCCGACCCACGGTCCGATATTCTGTATCGCGAGCGGAAGCCCCGTCGTCAGTATCCCCACGCTGAACCAGTCGAGACTCATCAATCGGGTGTTCGGACACGACCCCGAGAGAACCTGCTTCCGATGTACGGGGTGGATAAGGTGTACGACGATCCGCGCGAGGAGGAACGTCGGCACGACCAAGAGATACGCGAGCAGGCGTACCTGAAGGCCTGCCGGCGTTGCGACCGCACCGATGGCGATCGCAGTCGAAAAGTCGAGAATGCCGTTCACGAACCAGAACGCGAGCAGTGACGGCGCGAACAGACAGCCGTTGAGTATCGCCGTCATGTGGCCCGTCGAGTAAGAGAACTCCTGTGAGAGGAGATCCCGGAGCGCTGCTCGAACGCCATTTCCGATTTTGAAAAGGCGTGTTCGTAGGGTGTGTATTCGGTATCGACTCACTTGTCGCGAAACGACTCCCAGAACAGTTCGGGGAGTTCCTGATCCGGGTTCTCGTCGAGATAGTCCTGTTTGGTCACGTTTGCGTCCTCGATGAGGGCGGCAGCCTCGCCCGCCCAGACGTAGAAGCCGATCAGCGTCTCGCGTCGCATCCGTTCGAGGTCGACCGAGTGATAGACGTTGACCACACCGCCCTCTTCGCGGTTCAGTTCGGAGCGCCGTAGCAGTCCCATATCGACGAGCGTATTGAGGTATCGCGTGATCGTGCTCCGATCGTAGCCGAGCGACTCGGCGACCTCGTTCGCTGACAGGGGACCTTCACCGATGACGCACAGACAGATATCGAGCCCCGCCTTCGGCAGCCCGAAGGCCTGAAGCAGTACCTGCTTGACGTCCGGCGGTTTGACGCTCATCTCCACGTCGGTCACGCGCTCCATCGGCTTATCGTGACAGGACATCGGTGGTTCGTCCCGCCCCAGCGCGAGGACGACGTTATCACACTCGGGGCATTCGAAGAGATCGTAGCGGCTGGACATCGGATCGTACTGTACTTCATCGGGCTGTGCTTCCTCGGACTGACTCGCCTCGTGGTCTGCCATTAGTTATTCATCTCCGTTTGAGTGCCAATTACGTGGAGTGCGGTTAAACATCATCCCTCTCAGTACTCTCGCTGTGGCGTAGAGGCGTCGACAATCACTGCCTCGTCGGTATCGAGTTCGAGGAGTTGCTCGCCGGTGATCGTCACTCTCACGCGCCCACCGGTCTCGCTTCGAGCTAGCTCGCAGGCTTCTAATCCGTTCAAGTGTGATTCGACGGTGGACGCCTCGATCCCGAGAGCTGCTGTAAGTGCTTCGATAGACGTCGTTTCTTTCCGCTCTGCGTCGCTTGTGGCGGCCAGTTGCTGTAGAACGGCCCGTCTCGTGACGTTCATCTCACGCGGCCTATTCCTCCACCGTATTACTGATGTCGAGCGTATAGGCTTCGAGGACGTCTCGACCGAGCAGGACAGGATAGGTCATCTCCGTCCGATCGGTGATACTGGCCGTGACGGTCCGCCATCGCCCGTTCAGGCACAGATCCACGTCGACCAACGGGCGGGTTTCCGTCTCGCTTCCCGTCCCCGACCGAACCTGTGTCGTTCCGACGAGCGGCCCGGCACCGATTCGACCGGCGAGGTCCGTGTCGATACTGGTGCGTTCGGCCCCGGTATCGGACTTCGCGACCGCCTCTTCCGCTCCGTCACGGCCGTTGATCCGTATCCGAGAGGTGTAACCGAGCACGCCGTCGTCGCCGCCCCTCTGCACGAGCGGCGGTTTGCAATCCGGCACCGAATCGTCTAATGTCGATTCCAATTCGACGATCTGCGACTGATCAACGCCACCGCCAACTCGCTCGATAGCCAGGCGAGCGATATGCGGGGCCGCAGAGACCCCGGTCGCCGAGAACAGGCCTTTGAATCCTGCCGTCGCGTTGACCTCGAGAATGAACCACTCGCCGTCGACGGGCATCAGATCGACCCCGGCCAGATCCAACCCCAGAACGTCCGTTGCCTCTTTCGCTATCTGACGAGGCCGTACACCGAGTTCGTTCGTGATTCCTTCGACCTCACCGCCGAGGGCGACGTTGGTTCGCCAGTCCCCTGCGGGAGCGTGGCGTCGCATCGCGCCGACGATTTCCCCACCGACCACATAGACACGCACGTCTGAGGGCCGATTGTCACTGTCTTCTAAAAATTCCTGGACGAACGACTGTTCGTCGTCGATCTTGGGACCGATCGGGTCCGTCGGCGAGACGACCGACATCTGCTGGCCGTTCGTCCCGATCGTGTGCTTGTGTGCGGCGTTGGCAGGAAGGTACTCGGGCCACTCCTCGAAGGTTCGCGGAGACCGTCCGAAGTAGGCGTCCGGAACCGGGAGGCCGGCCGCCGCGAGCTTCGCCCCCGCTCGATACTTGTGTAGCGTGTCCGTCACGGCCTGCGAAGCGTTGACGACGGGTGTCGTCTCCTCGTAGAGCGCGGCCAGTTGGAGGTCTTCGAGTTGGTGATCGCTTTTTGTGAACAGCATCCGATTCACGAGGACGTCGACGCGCGGCGAGAAGTGGACCGTCCCGTCCTCGATCCACGAAGTGACGTTCTCGTTCCGGATCCAGACGGGCTCGTGTCCCAGCGCCCGAACGGCGTTGAGGATCGCCTTCGTCTCCTTGCTGTTGTGCGTGCTCAAGACGCCGACGCGAATTGCCCCGCTGGCGGTCTGTGACTCGTCGGCGCTCACGGATCGACCCGCTTCAGTCGTGTTTTTTCGGCCGGGTGAATCTGAGGAGGCAGTCATATGTGATGCTCACGTCTCTATTGGAAACGTCGGTCATTACGGGTTCTGGGAGCGTGTAACACGATTACACGCCCTCTGTAGGTTTACCCCGAACGGGGTCGCTATCTTCGTGATGATGACCGATCAAGAGGCTGAAGCGTTCACGTTCGATGGTGGTCGTGTCGATCCGGGAGAGACGGAGGAGTTCCGCTATCCGGTAACCGAAACGTATCTCGGTGATCCGGTTCGCATCCCAGTCACGATTATCAACGGACCACGACCGGGGCCGACAATATTTTTATCAGCTGCGATTCACGGCGACGAACTCAACGGCATCGAAGTCGTTCGGGAAGTCGCTCAGGAGTGGGACCACTCGGATATCTGTGGAACGCTCGTCTGTTTGCCCGTCCTGAACGTCCAGGGTTTCGTCACCCAAGAACGGTATCTCCCCATCTACGAGCGCGACCTCAATCGTGCCTTCCCGGGGAAACAAAACAGTACGGGGTCGAACCGAATCGCCTACCAAATATACCACAATTTTATCGAACCCTGTGATTTCGGCCTCGATTTCCACACATCGACGCGCGGCCGGACAAATATGCTTCACGTTCGTACAGACATGGACGACGAGGGTGCTGCCCGACTCGCGCGAGCGTTCGGGACCAACCTCATCATGGCCGGCGAAGGCTCCTCGGGAATGCTTCGTCGCGAAGCGACAGACGAGGGGATTCCAACGATCACCTTGGAGATGGGCGAGGCGCACCGCTTCGAACGGGAGCTGATCGACCACGCGCTCGAGGGCGTCCGGAGCGTCTTCGCTGAATACGGTATCTATCAACAGGAGACGGTTCGGTGGCCGGGGTGGCGAACCGTTATCGGCGACTGGAGCGAAAAGACGTGGCTCCGGGCCGATTCCGGGGGAATTGTCGAGATGTACTACGAACAGGGCGAGTTAGTTCACGAGGGCGAGGTGATCTGTCGGATTACCAATCCGTTCAAGTCGGACGCGACGGTCGTCAAGGCGCCGTTCACCGGGCTCCTCGTGGGTGTCCTCGAAAATCCGGTCGTCTATCCGGGGAACCCCCTCTGTCACTTCATCAAGATCGAGGAGACACAGGAGCGTATCATCGAAGCGGGCTCCGGCGCACACGGGTAGCCGTGGACGTCGTTCGCTGGGACCGGGTCGGCGAGTGGAACCGGACGTGGCCGCTCGCGGCGGTGTTCGGCGCGGCCTCGGTGCCGTGGACGTACGCGTTCGTGGCGGGCCTACAGATTCCCCTGTGGCCGTCGTTCATCGCCTCCGCGACCTTCTACGCCGCCGGGGAGGGACTGGACGGACTCGCACGCGGCTACGCGAGCAACGCCGCGGGGATCGCCTACGCCGCGCTCACGCTCGCCGTCGTGGAGGGACTCCTCGGCGGCGGCGGCGTCGCGCTCAGCCTCGTCGTCGGCGCGTTCATGTTCCTCGCGAGCCTCCACGAGTTCGTTCCGCTGCTGTCGTTCACGCCGGGCGCGTTCTTCGGGTACGCGACGCTGTTCAGCGTCCACGCCGCCGGAGCGACGGCGCTCGGTCTCACCGGACTGCTCGGCGAAACGGTCGCCGCAGCGGTATCGATGCTCATTGGAGCCGTTATCGGCCTCGTCACCGCCGAAGCGAGTTCGGCGCTCGACGAACGGTGACAGCGCACTTTCGATCCGGCGCGCGGTCCCGGTGAGGTCGACGGGTTTCGACGACCCCCTGCGAGCCGGCATCGACGTCCTCTCCCGCGGAAGTACAGCGAGACGCGACTACCCCGCGGGCCGTTCGCGTCGAACTCGACGTACCCGCCGGACCGCGTACATCGCGGTTGACGGCGAGGGCTTCGAGCCGGTTTCGGAGCGCCTCCGACGCGTACTAACAAAAACCGGCCGGCGTCACGGGCGTACGGCGGTCCGACGTCAGTCTAGGGTGTCCGTCCGTCCGGGGACGCCGCGACCCTCGTAGAAGTCACCGCTCCACTGGCTGATCCAGATCTCCTGGTTCGAGAGGTACAGCGCCATCTCGGTGTCGAAGGTGTCGTCCGTGACCGACCACTCGTCGGCCTCGGTGTCGTACTCGACCTCCCGGTTGTAGACGGCCGCCTGCCCGAACTCGCCGCCGGCCATCGGCGGCAGCGGGAGCGTGAACTCGGCGTTCTCGTCCCGAGAGTTGGGTCGTTCGGCCCGCTGGAGCCGCCCGCGGTTGAACGTCTGGTTGAAGAAGGACGCGTACTGCGACTGGACCTCCGGTCGGTCAAGCAGCACGTCGGCGGCATTCAGTCCGCCAGTGATGTCGCCCGCGTCTCGGGCGGTGATCGTGTACGTCGAGTCGTCCGGCCCGGATGCGAAGGTACCGGCCTCGTCGTCGTACAGCTCCTCGGTGAGGTAGCCGAGCACGTCGTCCGCCGTGCCCGCGTGGTCGACGCCGTCAATCTGTGAGGCCCACAGCAGTCCCTGGCCGACGACGCCCTGCGTCGCGGCCTGGTTTTCGGCGCCGTTGTCGACGCGACCGTTGCCGTCGAGGTTCGACTCGATGCGACCGGCGAGGCCGTCGGCGTAGTCCGCGGCCGCGCTCCGGAGCTGGTCTTTGTTCGTCTGCGTCCCGAACCAGCCGATCGCGCCGAGCAGCTCGCCGGCCAGCCGCGTGTTCCCGATGTCGGCGGGATCGACGGCGTTCATCGTTGTCTGTCCCATCCCGTTTGTGAGCATCTGGATGTTCTCCGCGGGGATCAGCGGCTCGGGGTTCTCGTAGCCGAACCAGCCGCCCTGTGCGAAGCTGTTGAGGTTCGAGAGGAACCACAGCATCGCGGAGTGATGGCGCGGGCGCGGCGTCTCGTCGACCAGTCCCTCGCCCGGTCGGAACGCGGAGCCGAGTAGGAGGTTCTCGTCGTTCAGCCGGAAGTTGCCTCCCTGCTCGGGGACGAGCGAGAAGGCGGTCCCGACCTGCGCCATCGTCGAGAGCACCATCGCCCGGAACAGCGGAGCGAGGGCGGGCGGGAGGACCTCCGCGTGGTCCTCGAAGTTCTTCGCCCAGGTGATCCCCTTAAGGTGGGTCCATCCCAGCGAGGAGGGGCTGACCGTCATCGACGACCGCGAGCGGTCCCACGTCAGCGTCCGGGCGTCCGGTCGCCCGCCGTCGCCGTCGAAGACCGGTTGCTCGGTGAAGTGGGGGTCGCCCTCGGTGAACGGCGCCATGTTGAGGTTCGGCTCGATGACCGGCGGCCGGTCGGCGTCGGCGGCCCCGACGATTGCCGGGAACCGCTGCTCGAACTGCTCCTGCTGCTGGTCGTTGGCAGGGAAGATGATCCCGTTGCCCGACAGCGTGATCGTCGTGCTCATGTTGTACAGCGAGTACCAGTACGAGTCCCACGTGCCGTCGGTCCAGCCGTAGCTCGCCGTCGGTGCCTCGACCTCGACGCCGGCCAGCTCTAGCAGGTCGGCCAGCCCGTTACCCTCGGCGCTGTCGAGGTCCTCGATCGGGGCCGTCCCCGGTCCGGTCGTCGCCTCACCGACGATCACCAGTCCGACCATCCCCAGCCCGCGGTGCGGTCGACAGTAGTAGTCGTAGACGCCCGGCGTCTCGAAGGTGTGCTCGAAGGTTCCCTCGGACATCGTTCCGGAGTCGAACGGTTCGGCCGCCTCGGGAATTCGCAGCACGGCGTCCGTCTCCGGGTGATACGCGGTCGCCGAGTGGCTGCCGCTCGCGATCTCCCACGTGACCGTCGCACCCTCTTCGACCCACACGACTGCGGGCGAGAAGACGTTCTGACCCGCTCCCTGGTCGGCATCGAGCGACAGCGCCTCGACCGTCGCCGACCCCTGGAGGTCGTCGGGACCGCCGAGCACGTCCGCACCCGGCACCGACTCGTCGTCGGCGTCGTCCATCCCGTCGCCGCCGTCCGACCCGTCCGTCTCGTCATCACCGTCCGACCCGTCGGCGCCGTCGGCACCGTCGTTGTTGCCGCCACACCCGGCCAACCCGACCGCCGCGCCCGCACCGAGTATTTGTAACAGCCTTCGCCTGTCAGTGTCTCGTATGGTCCGTGTCATACGATAACAACTTCGGGAACTGGGCGTATGATGCTGTGTTCGTCGTGTACCCTCACCGCCTATCGGCGATAGAACTATTAACACGAAACGGACAGCGGTGTCGTCTCGACCACGATCGACGATGAGTTCTACCGTCGTGCTCGGCTCCCGGTCGTGGCCGACCCGAGAGTTCGGTCGTTTCCACCGACCCGATGCTGCGTCTCGGATGAACGGCCGCCAAACACTCTTTATAATATCGCGTCTGTAATCGGTAGATGACCGACCCCGACTCACTGCGGTCCGAGCGGCTCTACATCGACGGCCAGTGGCGCGAGGGCGCCGACAGTATCACAGTTCGTGACCTCGCAGACGGCGGCGAGTTCGCGCGCGTCGCGGCCGCCAGCAGCGAGCAGGCCGAGGACGCCCTCGCCGCCGCGGCCGACGCCCAAGCGGCGTTACGGGAGACGACGCCGGTCCAGCGAGCCGGATGGCTGGAGGCCATCGCCGACGAACTCGAATCGCGGGCGGACGAGTTCACCGACTCGATCGTTCGCGAGGCAGGGAAGCCCGTCTCCTCGACCTGGGGTGCCCCGACGAGCGCGGCGCGTCGATTCCGGTTGGCGGCCGGCGAGGCCCGCGACCTGGCGCGGACGTACGGCGAGTACCGCGAAGGTGCGACCCCGGGACACGAGGACTGGACTGCGATCGTCAGGCCCGAACCGATCGGCACCGTGCTCTGTATCGCGCCGTACAACTACCCGCTTCAGACGACCGTACTTCAGATCGCGCCGGCGCTCGCCGCGGGCAACGCCGTCGTCGTCAAGCCGTCGAGCAAGACCCCGGCGACGGCGGCGCTCCTCACCGACGTCGTCGTCTCCGCCGCCGACCTGCCCGACGGCGCGTTCAATTTCGTCCCCGGTCAGAGTCGAGAGATCGGCGACACACTGGCGGGGGACGACCGCGTCGACACCGTCGCCATGACGGGGTCCTCAGGCGCAGGAAAACACGTCGCCTCGGAGTCCGGCATCACCAACCTCGTGATGGAACTGGGCGGGAACGCGCCCGCGCTCATCTTCCCGGACGCCGACCTCTCGGACGCGGCGGGCGCCTGCGCGACCGGCTCGTTCAAGCTCAGCGGCCAGCGCTGCTCGGCCGTCTCGCGGGTACTCGCCCACGAGTCGGTCCACGACGACCTCGTGGAGCGGTTGGCGGCGACCATGGACTCGTGGGTCGCCGGCGACCTGTTCGACGAGTCGACGAACTTCGGGCCGCTCATCGACGAGTCTCATGCCGAGGAGGTCGCGGGGCTCGTTGACGCCGCAGTCGAGGACGGCGCGGACCTGGTCGTGGGCGGTGAGCGCGACGGTGCGTTCCACGAGCCGACACTGCTCGCGAACGTCCCGCAGGACGCCGATATCATCCACCGGGAACAGTTCGGCCCCGTGGCCGCCGTGACCACCTTTGAGACGGAGGAAGAGGCGATCGAACTGGCCAACGACGACGAGCTCGCCCTCGACGCCTCCGTGTTCACGACCGACCACGACCGCGCGATGCGCGTCGCCGAGCGCGTCGACGCCGGCAGTGTCCGCCTCAACGGAGCGCCCTCACACGGGCTGGGCGACGTTCCGTTCGGCGGGAACGACGCCTCCGGAATCAACCGCGAGGGCATCCACGCGGCGATAGAGCAGATGATCCGGAAGAAGTCGATCGTGCTCTGAGCGGGCTCCGTATCCGAACGTCCCTCCGGCGAGACCGAAGCCGGTCCGGTTATTTCGATCGACCCATAGTCATGACCGTGAACGTTCGAGATGTCCTCCCACGCGACGCGATCCCGAGCGTCGACGACCCGACGTTCGGGGACGCGTACGACTGGCATCCAGACGACGAGGTCATCGCGGTGACGTTCGCCGACCCGCCCCGCGCGTACCCGGTGCGGTTCCTCCAGTTCCACGAGATCGTGAACGATGTCGTCGGCGGCGTGGTCGACGACGCCGACGGCGCAACCGATACGTCCGGGGAAGACTCGATCGTCGTGACGTGGTGTCCGCTCTGCGGGAGCGGGATCGTGTACGACCGGACCCACGCGGGTCGGACCCTCGAGTTCGGCGTCTCCGGGAAGCTCGCGGACGACGACCTCGTCATGTACGACCGCGAGACCGGAAGCGAGTGGAAACAGTCGACCGGCGAGTGTCTCGCCGGCGCGTTCGAGGGGGACTCGCTCGCCGTCCGACCGGCAGGGATGCTGTCCCTACGGGAGTTCCGCGAGTCGTACCCGAACGGCGTCGTCCTCCAACCGCCGGGCGGCGAGAGCGAGGCCGCGAGCCCCGACGACGAGCCCGTTCCGATCGACTATGACGCGTCGCCGTACGAGGAGTACGCCTCGGGCGAGGGGTTCGGCCTCGCGGCCCACCGGGGAACGGACGACCGGAGGGAGTGGGACCGTACCGACGATCTGCGTCCGAAGACCGTAGTGTTGGGCGTCGAGGTCGACGACGACGCGCTCGGGTACCCCGTTCCCCGCGTCCGGGCTGCCGGCGGCGTCGTCCGGACGACCGTCGGGGACCGCGACGTCGTCGTGTTCGCGACGGACGAGGGCGAAGCTCACGCGTACGCCGATCCCGGGTACGACTTCGCCGTGACCGACTCGGGTGTCGCTGCCGACGGGACGACGTGGGACCCCGCGACCGGCGTCGCCGCCGACGGTCGTCAGCTCGAACGACTGCCGACGCGCCGACTGTACGCGTTCGCGTGGCGGGACGACCACGGTCCAGACGCCTTCTATCGGGCAGACTGATCTCGTCTCCGACGCGTCACGCCCTCGACAGCGGGACAGCGAACTCGTCCCCGAACGGTGCCTCGTACTCGACGCCGACACGGTCGTACACCGTCGCCGGGATCGAGAGATCGACGAGCAGGAGGTCACCGCTGACCGCCGCGAGCCCGGTCTTCGGGAGCGCGAGCGTGGCGATGAGGTCGGGATCGACCGCGGCACCCGGGGCCTCGCCCGTCGTCGCGTCCACGCCGGAGGGAACGTCGAGCGAAACGACCGTCCCCGCCGCGTCGCTCGCGGCGTCGACCAGTTCTGCGACGGGGCCGCGCGGCGCGCCGGACAGTCCGTAGCCGATCAGCGCGTCGACTACGACGCCGTCGAGGGGGGCGTCGACGTCGAAGCTGGAACCGCCCCCGCCGGTCTCGATCGGCACGTCGGTTGCCTTCAGGATCCGGAGCTGTTCCGCCGTGACGCCGTCGATATCGGCGGGATCTCGGTCGAGGACGATCCGGACGGGTAGGTCTCGGTTTGCGAGGTGACGGGCGCACGCGAGCCCGCCGCCGCCGTTCCCACCGTTGCTGGCGAGGATCGTGACGGGACCATTCTCCCGGCGGTCGAGCACCGCCTCGGCGAGTCCGCGCCCGGCGTGTTCCATCATCCGCGGGAGGTCGAGACCGACCTCCTCGACGGCGACCCGGTCGACCGCGCGCATCTCTTCGGCGGTGACAGCTGGGACCCTTCGGCCCGTCGGCCCGACGAACAGCATCTCGTCCATGTTGACATGTCGGTCTCGACCGATAAAATACTCCCCTAGACCTGCGGACGGTCGAGTCGAGTGGCCTCTGACACCCCGTCCGGCCGGTTTTACTCCGGCGTGACGACCTCGCCGCACTCCGGGCAATCCGCGAACCGCCGTCGATCGCCGTTCGCACGTTCGTACTCGACGAGCGTCCGACCGCTCGAGATCGCCGTTCCGCAGGTCGGACAGCGACCGAGCGGCGAGTCACTCGACATGGGGAAAGCGGGAGCGTGTGCCGTCTCCCGTCGACGAATACGTCCGAGGTTCATTTAAAAACGTCGCGTCCGTGTAACGCGCTTACCGATCCGCCCGTCAGAACGTGATAATCTCGTAGTCGTCGTCGACAAGCGAGCGGATGCTCGGGTGCCCGTCGTACTCGTCGAGGGTGACGAGGCCGGCGTCAGCGACCGCCTCTTCGACGCCGAACGCTCCGGAACAGAAATCACAGACTGCGGCGTTGTCACGGACTGCCTGGTACAGCTCGTGGTAGTCGCTCTCCTCGTCTTCGAGCTCGGGGATCCACTGGGTCCCCGCGCCGTCGAAGATGAGTTCGAGCTCGTCGTCGTCGTTCTCGGCAAACTCCTTCGCCGCCTCCAGCGCGTTCGCGAGGCGACCGTAGTCCGAGTGCGATTCGTTGCCGGCGAGAATCACGATTGCTGCTTTTGCCATCGTGTTAAGACACAGGCCCCACTCACACATAACCCGTGTGCGGGTGTGTGTTCTGAACGTCGACTCGTCATGTGATGACGTGGCACGTATCTCTTGTCCCGTCACGACGCCCGGATATCACGGTGCCCGCATATCATGACACCCACGCGTCACGGACAGTCGCTCGCGTCGAACGAGCGCGGGTCGGCTCCCTGATCGACTCGTCGGACTGCGGCGTCGTCGACGTCGACCACGGCGGCGACCCCGCCGTACTCGTGCGTCTCGTCGTGGCCGCGAACGACGACACAAGACGCGTCGTCGGGAACGTTGACGGTCTCGGAGCGCGTGAACGGCTGCTCGGAGTGCGCGTGTAGCAGCTCTCGGCGAGCGAGCCGCGTCCCGTCGAGCCGCTCGACCTGCCACCAGTTCGCGTACCCCTCCTCGCCGTCGTCGTCGTGGTGGAGGCTCACATCGAACGCGTACCCCTCGTCAGTCACCTCGAACGCGACCTCGACGACGTTCGCTTCTCGGAGGTCGAGGTCCGGGACGTCCGCCTCATCCGCTTCGTCGTCCCCCTCGTCCGCTTCGTCGTCCGCGTCGTCCGCTTCGCTGTCCGTATTGCCTGTCTCGCCGTCGCCGTCGACACACCCGGCCATCGACGCGAGCGCGACTCCGGCGGCACCGGCGAGGAACCGTCGACGGGAGGGACTTCGGTGCCGGACCATGCGCGTCGTTCGGCGGCGAGCGTGAAAACGTCTCTCCCGCGGGGCGTCGACGGCGGTCCGCCGCCGGATCACCCGTGATGATGGTGGTCGTGGTCGCCGCCACGCGAGAACTGCCCCGAGAACGCGCGGTCGACGACCTCCGAGAGCGCCGGATGGATGTGGACCGCCTCACGGATGTCCGCGACGGTACCAGAGCCCGCCGTCATCGCGACGACG
This sequence comes from Halorubrum tebenquichense DSM 14210, assembly GCF_000337415.1. Lineage (GTDB taxonomy): Archaea > Halobacteriota > Halobacteria > Halobacteriales > Haloferacaceae > Halorubrum > Halorubrum tebenquichense. The sequence goes on from NZ_AOJD01000077.1 coordinate 83,726, forward strand.
ACCTCCTCGATCAGGTTCGACGCCTCAGGGCCGACGACGTGGCATCCCAGAATTTCGCCGTCTAGGTCGATGAGCACCTTCACGAACCCGTCGGCGTGCATCGCGCTCCCGCGGGCCGTCTCGTCGTACGCGTACGTGTTCGTGGCGTACTCGCGGTCCGTCTCGCGGAGGTCCTGCTCGCGCGCGCCGACACCGGCCACTTCGGGCGAGCCGAACACCGCGAACGGCATCGCCGAGTAGTCGACCGGCTCGGGTTCATCACCGAGCAAGTTCCGGACCACGGCCTTCGCCTCGTGGTTCGCGCTGTGTTTCAGCAGGTACTCGCCGACCACGTCGCCGAGCGCCCAGACTCCCTCGGCGTCCGTCCGGAGGTACTCGTCCGTCTCGACGAACCCGCGCTCGTCGGTCTCGACGCCGGTCGCGTCGAGGTTCAGCATGTCCGTGTTCGGCCGCCGGCCCGCGGCGACGAGCAGTTCGTCGCCCGTGACGGTCACCTCCTCGGCGTCCTCGGGCGCCCCGATCGTCTCGCCGCCCGCGCGGACGGAGTCTGCCTCGGGGTACGGCCGCGCCTCGACGGTCACCTCGTCGCCGGCCTCCCTGACCGCGACCGCCTCGTAGCCGGTGTACACGTCAAGGCGATCGGCGTAGCGGTCGGTGACGGCCTCGCCGACCTCCGCGTCGGCCTCGGGGAGCAGGTGCTCCCGGCGGCCGACGATCGTCACGTCGCTGCCGAACGTCTCGAAGAAGTGGCCCAGCTCCGCCGCGATATAGCCGCCACCGACGATCACGAGGTGGTCCGGCGCCGTCTCTAAGCGAAGCGCCTCGGTGCTCGTGAGGTAGTCGACGTCGTCGACTCCGTCGATCGGCGGGATCGAGGGGCGCGTGCCGGTGGCGACGAGGACGGTGTCGGCCCGCAATGTGGCGCCCTCGTCGTCGCCGTCGACGATCTCGACGGTCCGGTCGTCGACGAACTGACCGGTCCCCGAGAACAGGTCGTGGGCGTCCGACGACTCCAGGCCCCGTCGGATCGACTCGGAGCTCCCGGCGACGTCGTCGGTGACCTTCCGGACAATCTCCGCGAAGTCCACGTCCCTGACCTCGGCGTCGATCTCGAACTCGCCGGCCCGCTCGACCGTCTCCAGCACGTCGGCGTGATACAGCAGCTGTTTCGACGGGATACAGCCGCGGTTGAGACACGTCCCGCCGAGGCGCCCCTCCTCGACGACGGCGACCGAGTTCCCCCGGCCGGCCATCGCGTTCGCTACGTCCAGCCCTGATCCCGATCCGATCACGAGGAAATCGAACTCCTGCATGACTGGACCGACGGGACCCACGGTCATCAAGACCGGTCCGCCGTGGTGCGAGTCGCACACGACCGCGTCCCAGTCGGAACCGCCCGCATCAGACGCCGAACGTCGTCGCGAGGACGATTCCGCCGACGACCCCGAAGACGACGCCGAGCCCGCGTTCCATAAGACCGCTCGGGATGTGTCTGCCGACGCGAGCGCCGACCGTTCCGCCGACGATCACGCCCGGGATCGACCAGACGACCACGTACCAGACCGGCGTCGCAGCGAGCGCGTGGACGGCGGCGCCGGCGACCGCCGCGATCGCCAGCACGAACACAGACGTGGCGACGGCGACGCGCGGCGGCATCCGGCATCGCGCCACGAGCTGCGTGGTCACGATTTCGGGGAGCCCGGCGCTTATCAGTCCCGTGATCAGCCCGCCGAGGCCCGCGAGCGCGACACCCGGTGGACGCCAGCAGGTCGGGTAGACGAACCGCTCGCCGTCGGCGGCGTCGATGACGGTGGTGCCGCGCTCTGCGTTCTTTTGTTTGAGGAACTCGCCCTCCCTCTCTCCGGGTTCGGTCTCTTCCGGGGAGTCGGAGTACAGCAGGAACCCGCCGAGCGCGAACAGCCCGACTCCGAATCCACCGCGGAGGAGCGTGTCGGGGACGTAGTGGGCTGCGAACGATCCGATCACGATCGCCGGGAGCGCCCCGAGTAGCAGCCACTTTGCCGTCGCGTAGTCGACGACACCTTGCTTGACGTAGGATCGAAGCCCGTTGCCCATTCCGAACACTTCCGTCATGAGCCCCGCACCGACCGCTTGGGCGGGGCTGAGCCCGACGACCAGCAGGAAGAACGGGCTGAAAAACAGCGCGCCCGAGACGCCGGCGGCGATGGCGACCAGCGCGAACAGCACCGACGCGGGAAACACCCACCAGTGGTCCAGAACGCGATCGACCGGCACCGCCGAGAGCGACGGGACCGGATCGAGTCCGGACGTCGCCGCGATCACCTCACTCGTCGCCACGATAGCCCCCGCCATCGTTCACTCCGGGTGGTGGGCGCCGTGCCCGACCCAGAGGAGCAGCAGGTTCGCCGCGATCGCGACCGGTAGCCAGCCGGCCGGCAGGATCGACGAAACGGGCTCCGCGGCCCCGACGACGTACGCGGCCGGGAACGCGATCGCGGTCCAGAACGCGGCACGGCGGACGGTTGCCTCCGCTCCGCGACTGACTGCCGACCCGGCAGCTGCGGTACAGCTACGCACGGGCCGGTCGTCGCGCAGGCAGCGCGGTCGGTGCGCGTCGTCGGCCGTCTCGGTAGACGCGTTCGCCTCCACGGCTTACACCGGGAGTAGGGCAATCCCCGCACCGAGCACGACGCCGTAGACGACGTGGAAGAAGCCGAACGCGCCCATCGTCTTCGGGTCCGGCTCCATCGCGAGGACGATCCGCATCCAGAAGACCATTCCGCCGACCATCAGGACGAGCCCGAAGGCGAGCCCCCAGAGGACGCTTCCGACGAGGGCGCCTGCGCCGACGTCGAGCCCGAGCGCGGTCGCGCCGAGGGCGAACGCGACCCCCGCCCCGATCCCGTACAGCATGTGGAGCAGCATGCCCTGTTTCATGTACGCCTCCGGCCCCTCGTCACCCACGTACTTCGCCCAGAGGGCGGCCGTCGGCGGCGGCGAGTCGTCTCCCATCGCCATCATGAACATCGTCATGACGACAGTCGCAATCAGTCCAGCGATCAGTCCGGTGAGTATGCTTACCATGATGTGTTCTCGCGCCGGCGTGCCGACGTAGGTTACCTCTAGTAACCCAGATGCGAGGATATCAAATAAAGGCGCGCGAACGGACGGGTAACCAAGTTACCGACTGGTTACGGTGACCGGCGAGGGGTCGGCCTCACAGGTACGACTTGCCGTCGGGAAGCGCACACTCGTCGCCGTGACAGCGCGCCGCTCGCTCGACGGCTTCGAGGTCCGCCTCGTCGTCGGGCTCCTCGCTCCGCCAAGCGTACTGAACGGTGCGGTCGGGATCGATCACGAAGACTGCCGAGCGCGCGACACCGCGGTGGTCCTCGATCTCGTCGACGCGCACGCCGTACGCCTCGGCGGCGCTCCCGTCGCTGTCTGCGAGCAGCGGGAAGTCGATCCGGTGTTTCTTGGCGAACGCGCGGTGGCTGTAGACCCCGTCGGTCGAGATCCCGAGGACAACCGTGTTCTCCAATAGCGACAGCGTCTCGCTGTCCCGCAACGTACACATCTGCGTCGTACACACGGGGTGGAAGTCGAACGGGTAGAACACGGCTACGACCGCCCACCCGTTGTCGGTGTACTCGGTCAGCGCGTGCGTGTCAATCCGACCGCCGCCCGCGCCGGGGAGTTCGAACGTCGGCGCTGTCTGTCCAGTCTGAAGCATACGTGAGACTCGGAGGTAAAACGACATGAACCTCGCCCGATCGTGCGAACACATTACACACATCGAGAACGGATCACCGTCTCGGTACCAGCGTCGACGGCTCCCGTCGTTCGTGTCCCCGTACCGCACGCCTTGCGGTGATTTATTAACGGTCCTCCCGTCCCGCCGGTATGACGCTCGCGCTCTCTGCTGGTCTGGTCGCGACGATCGTCGTTGTGGTCGCAGTCGCGGGCGCCGTCAACGGCGTCGCCGGGTTCGGATTCGCCGTCGTCGGGACGATGGTACTCGCGGCGACGCTAGACCCAGCGACCGCCGTCGCGTTCATGATCATTCCGATGTTCGCCGTGAACCTCGCGCTCGTCGGCGATCTCACCCGCAAGGAGCTCCGCACGTGCGGGACCCGGTTCGCGCCGCTGCTCGTCGCCGCGCTTGTCGGCACCGTCGCGGGGATGGCCCTGCTCGACCGACTCCCCGAGGCCCCGGTGCGCGTGCTGCTCGGACTCGTCTCGCTCGGCTTCGTGGCGGCCGCTCAGCGTGCGGTGCCGCTCCCGAACCTGTCGAGCGTGAGCAATCGCGGGACCGCCGAAACGCCGCTCGTCATGGCCGTCGTCGGCGTCGTCTCCGGCGTCCTCTTCGGGGCGACGAACGTCGGCGTCCAGCTCGTCGCGTACGTCCGGAGCTTCGACCTCTCGCATGGGCTGTTCGTCGGAGTCGTGGCGCTGGTGTTCGTCGGGATCAACGGCCTCCGGGTCGTCGCCGCCGGCGCGCTCGGCTTCTACCCGGACATGGCGTTCGCCCTCGCGTCCGTCGCCGCGGCCGTCCCGGCGGTCGGGGGCGTGGCTGTCGGGAAGCGGCTCCGCGATCGGGTGAGCGAACGGCTCCGACGCGGCGTCGTCCTCGGGCTACTGACGGTTATCGGCGTGAGGCTCGTGCTCGGCGGCGCCGGGGTCCTCTAACCGTCTCCTCCACCCGACTCACCGATTCAGCCGCCACCGAATCACGGCGGCCGCGACGAACACCGTCGCGAACGTGACGCCCCCTGAGATCAGCGCGCCGCGAGCGCTCGACGCGCCCGTGGTGAGGACGGTCGCGGAGGCGCCGCCGCCGGCGAGGACCGCACCGCCCGCGATCCCGCCGACGCCGATACAACAGAGGCTCAAGAGCCCGACCACCGACAACGAGCCCAGCAGCCCGTCGTCGCTCATTGACCTTCCCCGCCGTCGCGGAACGCGTCGAGCGCGAGCGACCAGTCGTACTCTCGGTACCGGACCCGCGACACGGCGTCGGGGTCGACGACGTCGTACTCGCGCAGGACGCGTCGTATTCCGCTCCCGCCACCGAAGTCGCCCCGGTACCAGAGCAGGAGCCGCGGCACGTACGCGGTCCCCTCCTCGACGACGGTCTCGCTCCGGAGATAGTTCTCGGTCGCCGCGTCGAGGTCCGCGTCGATCATCTCGGCGTCGTAGGCGGCGACCGCCGGACAGGAGGCGGCGCCGCAGTTGAGCGCGAAGTGGATCCGGAAGTCCGGCTCAGCGACCCGGTGACGCCGAACGAAACTCGAGGCGAGGGGGTTCGGGACGTATCCGAGTCCGTACTTCCACTGCGAGCCGCGGAGGATCCCGTGTTCGATCGCATCGAGACTCAGGTCCTCGCCGGCCACGGTGACGATCAGCTCCGAAAAGAACCGGCGACGGCTCTCGAACCGGTCCGGTTCCGACAGTAGCGCGTCGCCCGTCGCAGCGTTGTACGCGTTCAGCCAGAAGGCGAGCCGCTCGTCCGGACCGAGGGCGTCCAAGTCGCTCTCCGAGAGATAGGCGAGACGAGTGCGCGCGTCCTCGCGCGCTGGATCGTGTTCCGAGCCGGCACGGACCGCGCGGAGGAACCGCTGCGAAGTCTCGACGGGGGCGGAATCGATCTCCGACGGCGGACCGGGGGCCGGCGTCGACTCGGACGCTGTCATAGTCGGATCTCTCGGGCGGGGAGCGAAAAGCCGCTGCGGTTGGGCGCGGCACGCGGCAGACCGACCGAGCGTTATGCCGCGGGACCGCGTGTGTACGGTATGACCAACACGGCCGCCTCCTCCGAACCGGTTCCCGACTTCGAACTGCCGAACGCCGGCGCCGGCCCCGACCCGTTCTCGCTGTCCGCGGCCGCCGCCGACCCGGACCTCGACGCCATCGTCCTGCTGTTCCAGCGAGACTACCACTGCGGGAACTGCCGGAAACAGGTAGAGGCGATCGCCGACCGGTACGACGAGTTCGAGGCGCTGAACGCGTCGGTCGTCTCGATCCTTCCGGAGCCTGTGGAGCGGGCCGCCGAGTGGCAGGACTCCTACGACCTCCCGTTCGCGCTGCTCGCGGACCCGAACACCGACGTGAGCGACGCCTACGGCCAGCCGGTGCGGTTCGGCGTCCTCGGCTCGCTCCACGACCTCGTCGGGCGGATGCCGGTCGCGATGGTCCTCGGCGTCCGGTCCGGCGAGCCGGTCGTCGCGTACACGTACGAGGGACGGATGCCCGCCGACCGCCCGGAGGTCGACGACCTGCTCGATGAGGTCCGGGCGCTGCGCGCCGACTGACGGATGAGCGAGTCCGACCGCCGCACCGTCCTCGTCGCGCTCTGGCGGATGTCTCGTCCCGCACAGATCGCGCTGATCGCGCTCGTGTACGCCCTCGGCGTCGCGATAGCGCTCGGCCGCGGCGCGACGGTCGACCCCGCGGACGTGGGTATCGGTCTGGCCGTGCTCGTCCCGGTCGCCGCGAGCGTCCACTACGCGAATGAGTACGCGGACGCCGAGACCGACGCGCTCACGGACCGCACGCCCTTCTCCGGCGGGAGCGGCGCGCTCGCCGAGACCGGTCTCCCGCGTCGCCTCGCGCTGCGTGCCGCGGTCGGGTCCGCCGCGATCGGTCTGCTACTGCTCGCCTGGGCCGCGGGTCCGCTCGGCCGACGACCGCTGTCGGCAGTTCACGCCGTCCTGCTCGGCGGAATCCTCCTCGTCGGCTGGCAGTACTCGGTCGGGCCGCTCCGGCTCGCGTGGCGCGGGCTCGGGGAGGTGACGAACGCCGCGCTCGGCGGGATCGCACTGCCGCTGTACGGGTTCGCGGTCGTCACCGGTGAACTGACACTCGACGCCGTACTCGCGACCGCTCCGTTCGCGCTCGTTGTGTTCGTGAACCTCCTAGAGACGCAGTGGCCGGACCGCCGGGCGGACGCCGCGGTCGGGAAGCAGACGCTCGCGACGCGGTGATCGCCCCGTCGACTTCGAGCGGTGTACGGGCTCGCGAGCCTCGCCGCCGCGGGGTCAGTCGTCGCGCTCGTCGGTCGCGTGCTTCCGTCGGTCGTTGTGGTCGGAACGCTCGTTCCGATGGTCGGTCTAGTTCCCGGGTACCGGCGGTTCACGCGGCGGGAGGAGCCGCTGCCCGCGGTCGCGACGATGGTGGTCGTCGCCGCGACGACGACGGTCGCGTGGGGCGCGGTCGCCGCCGGACTCGTCGGCTGACTCGGCCGTCGTCGGCCGAACGTCCACTTGCTCGACGACTCAGGGGAGTTTTCGACCGACCGCGGTCGACAGCCGGTTCCGAACGGCCTGCCGGTCGGGGAGCGACGGGAGCGTCGCCGAGAGCGCGCCGACGAGTCCACCCCACAGGAGGTGACCGACGAGCGAGGCCGCGTTCAGGTTCGGGAGCGGCGTCGCGATCCCAACGGCGTTCAGCCAGAGGCTCATGACAACGCCGGCCATGACGAACCACAGGAAGAGCCCGTAGGCGACCCCCGCGGCGACGGTAGCGCCGACGGAGTTGCCAAGGAAACCGTCCGGTGCCTCCGACCGGGCGACGGTCAACACCGTCGCGAACACGGCGCTGTGGAACAGGTGCGCGACCCATCCGACCGACGAGACGGAAGCCCCGTACAGCGCGCCGATCACAGGTAGCGTTCCGGTCGTCGCCTGGAAGAAGACCCCCATCGCGACGCCGGCCGCCAGCCCGATACCGAGCGTCCGCCACAGCGTCCCGCTCGCGAGCCCCGGGGCGTCCCCGCTCGCCGCGTTCCGACTGCTCCGCGGGAGCAACACCCGGACCGTCGTTTCCTCGTCGGTCGCGTCGACGACCACCTCGCCGCCGTATCTGGCTACGAGGAGCCGCAGGACCGGGACGCCGTAGTCCACGTCGTTCCGCTCCTGTTCGGGAATTCCCTCGACGAGCACGTCCTGTTCGCGGTCGCTGAGCCACGCTCCGGGGGCGGTGACGGACAGCGCCACGTGTCGGTCCCGGACGTCGACCGCGAGGGGATTGGCATCCGCGTCCGCCCAGTCGGGGAGCGCCGCGAGCTCGTCGAGCAGCCGATCCAGGTATCGGTCGGCCCTGACGGTCGCCGACGGGACCGACTCCATCGACTCGACGCGGCCGGTCCGTTCCGCGTGTCGCCGTATTGCCTCGTCGATCCGCACCGGACCGAGCGTGCTGCCGCCGTCGACGGTCCCAACGGTGAGGAATCGCGTCTCGTCGACCGCCCGGTCGATCCGAGCGATCGCGTCGGTAATCGCCGTCTTGCTTCGGTCTTGGGTTTGCGTTTGGCCTTCGAACAGGAGATCCGTGTGCCCTTGGAGAATCGTGACGGAGTTCCGGACCTCGTGTCTGAGGATCCGGTTGAGGAGCCGCGCCTGCTCGATCTGGCGGTCCACGACGGCCTGCCGGCGGTCCGCCTCCGCCCCCCTGATTCCGACGAGCAGTCCCGCGCCGCCGCCCACGATCCCGACGGCGGCCGCCGCCGCGGTGGCGTCACCCGGTGACGATGTCATCGCCAACGGTCCGATCGCGACCCCGACCGCCGCGGCGCCGGCGACGAACCACCCGAGGATGCTCCGGGCGTACGCACGGTCCCGAGCGCTGACCGCGAGGTTGACGCCGTACAGGACGACACCGAACCCCACCACCAGAACGAACATCGCGCTCGCCTCCATCGCCAGTCCCGTGTCCGTCACCAACAGGTCGGCGACCGTTCCGCGTGTCAGCAGGAAGGCGACAACCGCGATCACGACGCCTGCCGGCTTGAACGCGAGACGATCGCTCGGTGACGGTTTGTCCATATGCCTACTTATTATTGGTTCTTAAAGAAGTACACCGGTCGTGTGGCTCGGCCGCTACATCCCGTCGCAGATTTTATTCCGCAGCCGCCAGCCGCTCGACGACATCGTCCGTTTCAGCGGTCTCGTGGGCGATGAACCCGTAGTTCGTGAGCGCGGCCTGAAGGGCCTCCTCGCCGGCGGCCGCCGTGGCGTCGGTCACGGTCAGCACCTCGAAACCGTTCTCGACGGCGTCGCGTAGGTGCGACTCGACGCAGAGGTTCGCGCTCATCCCGGCGAGCACGAGCGTGTCGATCCCGCGCTGGCGGAGCTGGATCTGGACGTCGTTGCTCCAGAAGCCGGAGAGCTGCTTGTGCGGCGAGAGGACGACCGTGTTGTCATCCGGTTCGAGTTCCGGGACGAAGTCGGCACCGTCGCCGGCGACGTCGAACATCCGCGTGTCGAACATGATCTGGTCGATCGTGTTCAGGTGCTCCCAGCTCTCGTACTCCGCGTCGCCGTACTCGTGCGGGGAGTAGAAGACGGGCACGTCGCCCTCCCGGGCGGCGTCGCGGAGGCGTCGGATCTTGTCGACGACGGCGTTCTCCTCGACGGTCTCGCCCACCTTGTCCCACACCACGCTCTCGGGCTTCAGAAAGTCGATCTGCGGGTCGGTGACCAGTAGGGCCGTGCTGTCGGCGTCTATTTCGAGTTCGCTCATGGTTACCTTCAGTAACTCGGTACGGGTGGGTAACTGATAAGCCCGCGCGAACCTGATGGTAACCGAGTTACCGACCGGTGAGTCCCAGAGTGGCGGACGAAACTCTCGGAGATGTGAGCGACCGGATCGACACGGCCTTTCGATACGATAGTCGGTTTCGTCTCCTCACCTACTTACTAAACGTATCTTTATTTTTGTGGCGGCCGTAGAACGTATATGAGTACGGACTCGGAGCTGCTGGAGGTATGGTGTGCCGGCAGCGAGTGGTGTCCGATCACGACGACGGCGACGCTGATCGGCAAGAAGTGGCATCCGGTCGTTATCCACCGCCTCCTCGAAAATGGTCCCCTAGGGTTCAACGCGCTCAAAGAGGACGTCGACGGGATCTCGGCGAAGGTGCAGTCCGATGTCCTCGAAGACTTAGAGGAACACGGTTTCGTCGATCGGACGATCGTCAGCGAAAAACCGTTCCGCGTGGAGTACTCGTTGACGGACCGCGGGCGGTCGTTAGAGCCTGTGATCGTTGCCATGCGCGACTGGGGTAAAGAACACCTCACGGCTCCCGACGACCAGTGAGCGATTCGCTCGACTCGGACGATCCGAGCGAGTCGCCCGCGAACGTCGTCTCCGTCCTCCCGAAGGACGCGATCCCAAGCATCGATGACCCGACGTTCGGAGACGACTACTTCGGCGATCCGGATGACGATGTTCTGGTCGTCGAGCCGGCCGACGACGCGACGGAGGTGTCGGTCGATTCGCTGGCTCCCGGCGATCGGATCCTCGTCCGCGAGGGCGAACGCATTCCGGTCGACGGGACGCTGGTCGGCGACGACTGTAGCGTCAAGGAGGCGGTCGTCACCGGCGAGGCGCTCCCCGTCGCGAAGCGAACGGGCGACGAGATCGTCGGCGGCGCGGTCGTCACTGACGGCGCGGCGATCGTCGAGGTCGGCGACCCGGTGACGAGCAGCGTCGACCGCATCACCGACTCCCTGTGGTCGATCCAGAGCGCCGATCACGGGATCCAGCGCCGCGCCGACGAACTCGCGTATCGCATCGTCGGCCTCGTCGCCGCCGTCGCGGCCGCGGTCGGCGTCTGGACCGTCGCCGCCGGGAGACCGCTGTCTGCGGGCGCTATGGGCGTGCTGCTCGCGCTGCTCGTCGCTAGCCCCTGGGCGCTCGGACTCGCGACGCCGCTTTCGGTCGCCACGAGTATCCGCGACGCGATGAAGCGCGGCATCGTCGTGCTCGACGACACGATCTTCGAGCGGCTCCGCGATATCGACGTGGTCGTGTTCGACAAGACCGGGACGCTCACGACGGGCGAGATGGAGGTCGTCGACGTCGACGCATCGGACGAGGCGCTCGCCGATGCGGCCGCGCTCGAACGGCGCGCCGCACATCCGGCTGCGGTCGCGATCGTCTCTGCGGTCAAGTCGAAGGCTGACGACGCGGAGGCGGCTCAAACCGACGGTGGTCGTATCGACGACACCGGAACGACGCCTGCCGGCCGCGACGTGCGCGACTTCCGGACGCACGCGACGGGCGTCTCCGGAACCGTCGACGGCCGCGACGTGCTCGTCGGAAACCTCGATCTGTTCGCCGAACGAGGCTGGACGGTCACGTCCGAGATCCAGGAAAAAGCACGTGAAGCCCGTGGGTTCGGCCGGCTCCCGGTCGTGATCGGCCGCGACGGACGAGCGGACGGGATCGTCGTGGTCGGCGACAATCCCCGGCAGGGATGGCTGGACACGGTCACCGCCCTCCACGAGCGCGGAATCGAGGTCGCCGTTCTCACGGGCGACGACGAGGAGGCGACGGACTTCTTCGCGGAACAGGACGCGGTCTCATACGTGTTCGCGGACGTGCCGCCCGAGGGGAAGACGGAGGCTATCCGCCGATTCCAGCGCGATCGGCGCGTCGCGATGGTCGGTGACGGCACCAACGACGCGCCTGCCCTCGCACAGGCCGATCTCGGGATCTCGTTGGGAAGCGGGACGGCACTTGCCGCGGACGCCGCCGACATCGCGATCGTCGACGACGACCTCTCGCTCGTCGAGACCACGTTCGAACTCGCGCGGGCGGCGCGGCGTCGCGTCCGGCAGAACGTCGGACTCGCCTTCGCGTACAACGCGATCGCGATCCCCGTCGCACTCGTCGGTCTGTTCAACCCCGTGACCGCGGCGATCGCGGTCGCTATCTGCGGCGGGCTCCTCGCCGTGAACTCGTCGCGAGACCTCTTCGGGGAGTAATTGGTTGGCTATGCCGGGTCGGACTCACCGGAGACGGTCGGTCGCGTACTGCTACCGGCCTGTACCGCGTTCGTCGCGTAGACGAGACTTCCGGTGAACAGCACGATTCCGCCGACGAGGAACGCTGACGCGAACGGCGATGACGGGTCAACGAAGAGCCAGTATAGCGGTGCGGCGACCGACGGTCCCGCGGCGAGGATCGCCACTTTCGCCACGAGCGGCCCACAGCATCCGCACGCACACGCACCGATGACTGCGGTCGGTCCCGCGGTTCCCTGTACCGTCGCTCCCTCTGCGACGCCCCAGCTTCGCCACTGAAATCCGATCAGCAGCGCGTTCAACCCGACCAGTAGACTCACGGTACCGACGAGGATGGCGACGCCGATCGACATGGCCGCGAACACGGGGACATCCGGGAGGTACACTTCCAGCGTTTGCCACGTCACGAGCGGATAGACGACCGAAAGGACATCGACGACGGTCTCCGGCGGTACGTCCTCATCCGGGAAAAACGAGAGGTAGTTCGATGCAGAAACGAAGAACAGCGCCGTGACGATCGTAATGCCGAGCGCAAAGCGACGCGCGACCGTGTCTCGAACGGCCGCGGCGATCGCGTGTCGAGCGTCCGTCCAGACGATGTATCCGATGAGGACGGGGAGACTCACGACGAGCGCGTAGCCGACCGGGTGGGTGTCGCTCGCGGTGCCCGGGATCAGACTCGGGTAGGCGATCCAGAGTCCGACAAACATTCCGAGGAACGTGTACCGCGGGCGGGTCGGCCATCGGAGCCAGCCGGCGACGAAACTGAACAGCGTCACTGAGAGTCCGACACCGAGCGAGAGGGGGACATACCACGATCGGGGGAACGGCATCGAACTTGCCGTGTACGCCGGATCCGGAGTCACCCCCTCGAACAGGATCACGCCGAGCGTCGCAACGGAGATGCCGAACAGCGCCGTGTAAAGCGCCGATCTGGGGGATATCCGCTCGGATCGCTTCCCGGCGACGGCGAGACCGGTGATAAGGATGCCACCGAGTGCGATCACGATCGCGCTCCCCTCGGTCAAGAACGGCGAGGAGCTCTCGCCGTGTGCGGAGACGAGTGGAACTTGGGTGAGAAACGCCCCGAACACAGCGAGTCGGAGCACGTGACGGTTCATACTACGGAGATGCTATCTCCATACACTTTCCCGTTACGAATGTCGTCACTCCGATCGACACGGCTCTCGGTCCGTCTACAGGTCAAATAGGATTCTCCCGCCGATTTCAACAGGGTCTTTCTTCTCCGAGTCAGAGTGGACGCAACCGTATCTCTTTCTCCCCACGTATGACATTAATCTCGAAAAAGTGGATTCAGCACAATCAAGTCGCGATCTATGCTGTTGCCGTCCTCCTCGCGATTGGGGTCGGGCTTGGGACTCCGAGCGCGAGTCCGGTGTTAGAACCGCTCATCAACCCCGTCCTCGCGGTGCTATTATACGTGACATTCCTCGAAATCCCGTTCGCCCGGATTCGGCGAGCCTTCCGAAACGGCCGGTTCATGGCCGCAGCGCTCGGGATGAACTTCGTGGTTGTCCCGATCGTCGTGTTCGGTCTCACGCGATTTCTCCCGCAGGAACCAGTCATCCTCGTGGGGGCATTCATGGTGTTGTTGACGCCGTGTATCGACTACGTCATCACGTTCACCGAACTCGCAGGTGGCGATTCCGAGCAGATCACGGCCGCGACGCCGGCGCTGATGCTCGTTCAGCTCCTGTTACTCCCGCTGTATCTCTGGCTGTTCATGGGACAGCAGGTCGCCGAGTTCATCGAGGCCGGGCCGTTCGTCGAGGCGTTCGTCGTTATCATCGCACTCCCGCTGACGTTCGCGTGGGCCACCCAACACGTGGCGGAGCGCTCCAGTCGAGCCGCACGGTGGCAGGGCGCAATGGGTTGGTTGCCGGTTCCGATGATGGGGGTGACGCTGTTCGTCGTCATCGCCTCCCAACTTCCTCGCGTTCAGGATTCGATCGGACAGATCGTCGCAGTGGTCCCGATCTATGTCACCTTTCTGGTGGTGATGCCGCTGCTCGGACGGCTCGCGGCGGGACTCTTCAGGATGGACGTCGGCGAGAGCCGAGCGCTGGTGTTCACCTCTGTCACACGGAACTCACTGGTCATCCTGCCGCTTGCGCTCGCGTTACCTGCGGGGTACGAGCTCGCGCCGGCGGTCGTTGTCACGCAGACGCTCGTCGAGCTGACCGGAATGGTCGTCCTCACGCGAGTTGTCCCGGATCGGCTCGTCCCCGAACCACCCGACGTCGTTCCCTTCTGGGACGCGATTCGAAACGACTGACATCCCGGCGCGCTACAGATAGATGATGTTCTCCGGGAGTCCGGGACGAGCGGTTAGACGGCTGCCTCAACACTCGTCGAATCGGACTCACTCACATTGAACATCGAGAGTAGTTCGCGCAACCGCTTCGCCCGGCTGCTAAGGGATTCGACGTTGTCTCTGACCTGTGACATCGATACCCTCCACTGCTGAGCGGCGGCGGAAGCACTGTCGCTCTCGTCCGCTGTCTTCCGACCGATGTCCGACACTTCTTCGATCATCGTGACCATCAAAACAGAACTTCGAGGAATTGTAAGACGGATCCCCATCAACGATCTACACCACAAGTGCGTTTGAGGAGTACATTTTGCCCGCTACTCGGCAGTGATGGTCACATCCTCCATTCCACCCATAAGGCCGCCAAAGGCCGTCTCATATCCCTCGTGTCTCGCGGTCTGTGGCTGGACGGTTGTTTGTAACAGGAGCTTGTCGCCTGGCTCAACACCAGTAACAACTGCGCCGTAGTGGTAGTTCAGATCCGGATCGAGCGTCCGCACGAATTCACCCTCGTAAACTGTCTCGCCTCCCCTCGAAAGCGTTCCTTCCAGTCCCATCGCAGGGAGAATCATTCGATTGTACCGGGACCGTGCGGACACGGCGACGTACTGCCCGTCACCATCGATACCAGCTGGCGGCGTATCAAGGACGGTCACAACGAACTTCGCGTCGTTGCTCATCCCGGAGCCGATGACCCTGCCCGGGAGGTCGTCTTCGGCCGGCGCTGTCGAACTGGGCATCATTTCCATCTTCATCGGGTCAACAGCCCCAGGGGTTCCGGACTCGTCTTCCATTTGCTTGACCATGATTTCCTCTTTCGCCTGCTGGCTGTACTCAAACGGGATTTCGACGGTCGTTGGCTCGGAGAATCGCCCCTGGAATGCTCCCGACCGGCGGGTAGGGAGAGCGCCGACGCTCAGACGGACTGTGTATTCCCCGTCTCCATCCAGTCCGAAGTTCGCTCCGTAGTGAAATCCCATCGGCTGGGAGAGCATCGGATAAATAGCTTCTTGCGACACCAGCGAGTCGTCTCGGTATATCTCGACGGAGAGTCCGGTTTCCGGAAGCACCGTCATCGTCTCGGGGTCCCATACAGTCGCCATCAGGTGAACGTCGTCACCGTTCTGAATTTCGGTCTTCGAAACTGAGTCGCCGTTGACGTTCCAGAAGCGGTGGGCGTAGCTATACATCAGCCCGAACGCGTAGTCGCCCTGCTTGCCCGTTCCGGACATCTCCATTCCCTCAATGTGACTTGGGACGTAGATCGCATCTGGCCGATCCTCCGGGACTGACGGCTCCCCCGTCGCCGGCACTTCGAACAGTCCTGTACAGCCGGCGAGAGCGGTTGATCCGGTGAGAACGCCACCAGCCTGGAGAAACGCACGTCGATTCACATCTGATGTTGAGACCCGTACAGAAAGACGATTGTGGTTCGGTTGTCGAATCGTTTCGGGGTTTTCAATGCCCAAGACTACGATTCAGGTTGTGGCGTCGGTACCTCCCGATGTCGACGAGGCGGAACGAGAAAGTTCCCGCGACGGCGGACGAAAATATATTCGAGAATACCGTTGTTGACACGTTGTCGGATTGCCGGCGTCACTTTGGTGAGATCTGTGCCGTTCATCGCCCGACGGACGTCCTCAAAGTCGGTGATACGGCGCTGGAGCGAAGGAAAGTGGAGGCTCGCTACCTTCTGGTCGGACCCGATATCGTCTGTCGACTCGAAGTGTCGGCGGAGGAGCTTCACGTTCCCGTCTGCGTCGCGGTTCGCACGGGCAGCCTTCTGCGCGTGGCCAACACGGTTGTGCGCTTTCGCATCTGATTCGATATCGCCAATAAACTGGTCAATACCGCTATCAGAGCCGAGGTTCGATCCGACACCCTTGACAAGACCCTTGTCGGCGTGACCAGGGCTGAACATCTCCGTTACTCGTTCCTCGAAGGACTGCTCGTCGTACCAGTCGTCAAGTCGCTGACGAAGGTTGGCGATAACTTTCGTCGTTGCGCCCGCGAATGGACCGTTTTGAATAGTGACATAGTCCTCGGTCGCTTGGTTCCCCTTGAATCCGGCCTCAAATCCCATAAACAGGGGCGAGGCTTCCGGAACCGGATTCGAGTCGGGGATACCAGCCGCATCTTGGTGCTGTGCCGGAAGCCCAGCACCGACAAACCCGGTCCGTCGCGAATCGATCGTCGCGACATCGGTAAGTCGGGCTTCGACGGATACGCCATTCACTTGGTCCTGCTCACCTCGAAGAGCCTGCTCGGCTTCGAGCACAACGTCGGCTCGGTCGCTCGCGAGGTGAATAACTGCGTCCTGTGTATCGAACGTAGGGGATTCGAACGGTGAGAGCGCCGTTGGTCGGGGGAGATCCACGTTCTCAGGAAGAGATTGATCGAACCGTTCGAAGTACGACGGCGAGTACGCGATCGAGTGAAGTAGGCCCTTATGACTCCACTCGTAGGCTCGATCGAGACCCGTCAGTGCTTGTTCAAGTATTAAACGAGTGTCAGCCGACGGCTGCCCATCCTCATCGAAGATAATATATAGGAGTATCTGGTGCTTCGGGAGTTGGGAGTTCCCGTGCTCATCGTGGCGGATATACTCCCGCCAAGCGTGTTGGCGTGAGGGTTTCGCGTTCGGATCGCCGGTCGGGACCGGTTCCGAGCTAGCCATATCCAAACAGGCACTCAGTGCGCTTACACCCCCAGCCGCCACTGCTGCTTTGAGAACCTGCCGCCGGGGGAGATTGTCGTCAAGCGGGTCCATCAGTTTCGCAACTCTTGGCGGTCTACAGTAAGTAAGATTGTGGTTGAGTACCAGTTCCCGCACTATGGGTTAATTCTCCTCGCGAATAAGCAGGGGATCGTCCAGCGTGCGTACCCGAGAGGGACACAAACGGTCATTGAACGGCTCGTGAATGATGTCGAACGAGTTGCCACAGCATGAAGCGCCGGCCTCTTCACGTCTGGAAACGTGCCGGAGATCCTCAGTAGTGGAGACACGCCTGAACCTAGTATTGATTCATGTTGAGCGGTTCTGAATAGAAGGCACGCATCAAAATCATCCTCCGAGGTTGTGCCAATCCACAGTTTCGGAGGATAGGCCAGTTTCAGATCGAATTAGCATCTATTTGTGGCGCATCTCATCGATCAATCACCAATCAAATCCCTGCTGGCCGTATCTACCGGACGAACGGGCGAAATTGCGTGAATTTTGTCGCTCCTGAATAGGGTTGCCACTCCCAAACGGTGAGCTTAGTGGGGGATCAGCCGGTTAGTCGTGTGGAATCAACGCCGAGGCAACGAGTTCAACACACTCACCTGCGGTAAGTACGGGTGCGTAGTCCATCTCGCCGTCGACGTCCGCTTTCAGCANCCGAGGCAACGAGTTCAACACACTCACCTGCGGTAAGTACGGGTGCGTAGTCCATCTCGCCGTCGACGTCCGCTTTCAGCAAGAAGTCGGTGAGCCGCCAGATATTGTACAGGAGGACCGCGAACACGAAGTAGAACAGGCGAACGCGGTAGTCTTTCGAGGAGGTCTTGGCGAGAAAGTCACCTTTGATTGATTTGTACTCACTCTCGATCTGCCACCGGCGACTGTACCGTTTACAGAACGCCTCGGCCTCGTCGGGTCCCACTTGGAGATTCGTCGCGAAGACGGCTGTCCCCTCCCCACTCGTCGACGGCACGTACAGCAGCCGCATTGGATGCGATCCAGATTCCACATGGACAGAAGCTGACTCAACAGCCACCTCTTGGTCGTCTTCCTCCATTTGTTCGAGTACATCCCGTTCGGAGCTGGAGACCCGCTTCGGAATGAGGTAGTTCACATCCAGGTTTGAGAGTGTCTGGAACACTTGTGTCGAGTCAAACTCTCGATCACACAGCACTGTCTCGATTGGAACATGCTCCTTCGCTCGTCGAACGAGCTGTCGCACAGTACGATGAATCTGATTCGACGGGTTTCCATCCCACTCGGAGCTCTCTCGGACCGGCTCAACGGCGAGAACGAGCGGGATATTCTGTCCAATGATTGAGAGTGTGGCGAATTTGAACGCTCGACCGTCTTTGTCTTTTGTCCCGCTGACCATCGGCATTCCCTCGACCTCTCCGTAATAGGGAATGGTGGTGATGTCGATCGCGGCAGTGACTGGTCGCCGGAACGATGCTTCAGAGGCGATCACGGAAAGCAAGCGATCTATCGTCTCGTTAAAACTATTCACGAGCTCTTCGGGATCAAACTGCTTGACTGCTCAGAGGTGGGTATCTCCGTGGGGACCGTACTCTTTGCCCCGCCGATACTGGAAGCGAGTCGCTCCTTGGGCGGTGCCACAGCGGACCATTCCCATGAACGTCTGTAACTCGAAGAATTGTGTGTCCTCATAAGAGGCGTTTGAGGCCCGGCCAGAGTCGAAGTGACCGAAGGCGTGGTCGCGTGCGAGGCGCGTCATCTGGCCGATTTTCTCCTGTGAGAAGGATTCGTCTTCTACTGAGTCTGCGGATTCCTCAGTATCGTCGACGATCTCTGCCTTTGGCCGAACCTCGGGCGCTAGGATGTTGCGATCGTGGACCTCTTTGACAACGAAGTTGGCGGTGGCGTGGACATATTCGTGGGTCGTGTCGTTGAACCGGTTCCGCCACGCCCGCGAGAAGGCTGATTCGTCTGGCACTCGGCTGAAGCCGAGAATACTGGCTACTTCTGGTTGCCGTGTAAGTCGTCGAGTGAACTCGGCGTACGAATCGCCCGTGATCTCCATGAACACAGACGAAAAGACCATCGCACGAAAGGAGAGTGGCGCAGGATGCCACGCTGGATACTCGTCTTCGATCGCGTCAATCGAGTGGTCGAGGCTCTCGAACGCAGTGACGAGGTCCGATCCTCCGAGTTCGTTCCGGATGGCGATCCCGAATTTGTACGCTTCGCACAAAGAGCGCATTTGCGGATGCTCATCACAAGCTTGGCTATCAAAACCGTTCATAGGATTGCTGAGGTGGAGATCGGGGTGAAGAGGCAGACCTACTTCATCCCAGTCATTTGGATCCCCTCAACGAGTGATCTGTCAATATCGTCGTACCCGAGAGTGCGCCCACCGTGATTATTCGCGAACGTTTCGGCTTCATCACTGTCAGAGAACGGCAGTAGGTCCGGACCCATTCCCCCCATCACGTCCGTTTCGACGGCGTAGGTGAGATCAGTCGCATCCGCAAAGGTCTCCGGTGCGGTCGGCGCTGGCATCTTCTTCCGTTCAGTTCCTTCAGGGATCTCCCAGTTTACGCGAGAGTAGTCCGTAACGTAGATTGCGGTCGCCTCCGCACCGTCATCCACCATGTCGAAGTGATACGGAAAGAGCCCGTGTGCGAGCGTGTGGAACCAAGCGAGGTACGCTGTCTCTTCAGCGTCCTCGGCAGGTCCCTGTTTGGGTTCCGGCTGTGTGTCGGCGTAGAAGATCTGTCCGTTCGGTCCACCGTGGTCTCCGATCACCATTCCGCCTTGGTAGTCCGTTTTTTGTCCCGACAGATCTACCGGTTCGGGAGTCGACTCGGCAGAGCTACCGAGACAACCGGCGAGACCCATCGTAGCTCCTAGACCGATCGCGTGAACAGCGTGTCGACGCGACACTGACCGCTGATTGAACTCGAGATCCATACGTTACCGTTCGCCCACGTACCGAATACCATTCTGGTGCGGCCGTCGAACGCCGTCTCCCCAGTAGAGCGAGCGACCCGCAGAACGTGTCAGTGTCACATCCCGCCGAGCGGCTGGTAGTGGGGGAACATCGGGTGCGGGAGATGGACGCCGAGCGCCATCAGTCCGTGTGCGAACAGGACGTACCCTAAGACGACGAACACGACACCGAGCAGGCGATGGACGCGACGCCGGTGGGCGACGTCGATAGACTGGATGACGGTTCCGTAGAGGAAGACGGCCGGGATCGTTCCGACACCGAGGGCACCGAGAGCGATCCCGCCGGTCGTCGGGGAACCGCTCGCGAAGGCGAACAGGTACGCGGGATACAGCATCGGACAGGGGAGAAACGCGTGGACGGCACCGAGACCGACGATACTCGGGCTGTTCACGTGACGGTGAACTCGCGCCGCGAGCCACGACGTCACGCGCTGGACGCCCGGTATGCGAATATCGCCGCCACTCCCCCCGATAACGTACCGAACTCCCGTCGCCACGATGAATCCGCCCACCGCGAGGCCGACGGTACCGCGCAGGAGGTCGGCGACCGGCGTCAGCTGGTCGGCGGTAACGAACACGACGCTCCCGAGCGCACCGAAGCCCGCCCCGAGAATCGCGTACGTCGTCGCTCGGCCGACGTTGAACAGGAAGTGCTGTCGAACTTCGTAGGTCGTGAGATGCCCGGCCCGTCCGTCGTTGACCGTCGCGGTTCCGCCGTCCGGCTGCGGCGTCATCTGTTTCGAGTACATCGTGACGAGCGGACCGCACATCCCGATGCAGTGTGCGCCGCCGAGGACGCCGATGAGAACGAACAGCGCGACGTCGATCCGGAACAGCGATTCGATCATAGGTGGTGTTAGTCGCCGACCGGTTTGTGTCGTCTGGTGCGATCCTCGACAAACAGACCTCGTCGAGTGTCGCGACGATATCCGAGAATTGTCACCCTGTGGAGCCCGCGATTGTGCGCGTTAGGTCTGTGAAATCCGTTACAGAGACAATTCTTGACCCGGTTCCGGTCAATACGGATGGCCTGACGCCGGGTCGACTCGGACGTACCGAGAGACTGGTGGCCGATTCCGAGTTATTCAAGCCGGCTGTCAGACTATTCGGTAGTATGGACGAAGATAGCTCTCACACGAACGTCGTCCCTGGGAGTGATGAGGAACTCGACACGGCGAACGTTCGCGGCTACGATTTCCGTGGGGAATTTGATTTTGGCGAGATGCTCGACGCCTACGCGACGACGGGGTTCCAGGCAACGCAACTCGCGGAGGCCATCGACATCGCCGAACGCATACAGGAGGCGGACGCCACCGTCT
Organism: Halorubrum tebenquichense DSM 14210; assembly: GCF_000337415.1. Lineage (GTDB taxonomy): Archaea > Halobacteriota > Halobacteria > Halobacteriales > Haloferacaceae > Halorubrum > Halorubrum tebenquichense. The sequence continues at coordinate 104,858 of NZ_AOJD01000077.1, forward strand.
ACCTCACGTTCACGTCGAACATCATCTCGTCGGGGCTGCGCGAGACCGTCGCGTACCTCGTTCGAGAGGGGTACGTGGACGTACTTATCACGACGTCCGGATCGCTGACCGAGGACGTGATCAAAACGGCGAAGCCGTTCAAGATGGGGAAATGGGACGCAGACGAGGCGTCGCTCCGTGAGCGCGGAATCAATCGGCTCGGCAATCTCTTCGTCCCCTCCGACCGGTACGTCTGGCTGGAGGAGTATCTCTACGACTTCTTCGACGACTTCTTCGCAGAAGAGAAGATCAGGACGCCGACGGCGTTCGCACGCGAGTTAGGCGAAACCCTCGACGATGAGGACTCGGTCCTGAAGCAGGCGGCAGACAACGACGTGCCGGTGTACTGTCCGGCACTGACGGACGCCGAAGTCGGCAACTTCCTCTACTACTACCGTCAGGGGTACGACTCAGACGTCGGTATCGAGATACTGGACGACTACGACTCGCTCATTGAGGATGGGTTGTTGGCGGACACGACGGGCCTCATCGCGGTCGGTGGTGGCGTGCCGAAACACCACGCGATCATGACGAACCTCTTCCGCGGAGGAGCGGATTACGTCGTCTACATTTCGACGGGGATGGAGGGCGACGGATCGTTATCGGGTGCACCGCCGAACGAGGCGGTCTCTTGGGGAAAAATCAAGGAGAAACAGACGAACTACACACAGGTCGAAGCGGAGGCGACGCTCGTCTTCCCGCTGCTCGTGGCGGAGGCATTCAAACGTTGACACCCTCCCCGCGCTGAAGCGCGAGGCCCTCTCCTCGATTCTCCGTAACACTCCCGGTACAGTACCCTCTCGGGGGTGAATCTCGCAGTTGACCCGAACTACGCGTTCGAGAGTCGCACCAGATCCGATAAGTCGGTGTAAGCCGAAACCACCGTGTGGCAGTTTTCGCTCCTGATGACGACCGGTCGCGACGCGTTCGTCTCGCGGTCGCCGCGGTCGTGGCTCTCGCTATGGTCGTAACTGCGGGCGCGTTCGTCGCCGATCCGGCCAAGTCGGTTCCCGATCCGGTGGCGTACGACGACACCACCGAACTGGGGCTCTCGTCGGAGACCGACGAGCTGATGGCCGAAAACGCGACGCTCCCGCGGACGCAGGTGTTCTACTCGCAGCTACAGTACGTTGTCGGATACAACGGGATCGGCTCGTTCGTGACATCTCTGTCGGATGGACGGACCGAGCGCCAGTTCGGCTACCCGCTCGTCGCGTACGTCGAGACCTTCGATCACCAGAATCCGGACACGACCAGCGACGGGCTGTTCACGGCGACCGGAGCCGGCGGGTGGACTCCGGCCGAGGAAGCGCACTACGTCGTCGACAGCGACGCCCGCACGCCGGCCGGCGAGGCCGTGATCCCCTTCCGAAGTCGAGAGGCGGCCGAGTCGTTCGCGGCTGACCACGACGGATCGGCGGTCGGCTGGGAATCAGTCCGGAACCGCTCGTTCGACGTCGACTCCGCGGCAACGGTGCGGTCGCTCGCACCGGATCGGTGGCAGGCGGCCGACGATCGGATCGCGAGGGCGGAACGGACTGCGGACCGCCCCGTTTCGGTGGTCGTTGGCGAGGACGCGCCGACGATCGACGCAGCGGTTGAGGTGGCACCGTCGAACACGACGGTCGTCGTCCCAGAGGGAGTGTATCGTGAGACGGTGACGGTCAACGAATCCGTAACTATCGCGGGTGACGGCGCGCGGATCACCGGCGACGGCAACGGATCGGTCGTCACCGTTCGCGCGGCCGATGTCGCCATACGGGGACTCCGGATCGACGGTGTCGGAAACCGGACGCGAGACCCGGAGGCGGCGCGTGCCTCCAGAGACGAGGAGATCGAGCCGTGGGACGCGAACATCCAGAGCGGGTACGGCCACGGCGACGCCGGGATCCGAGCGATCGCCGCACCGGGGCTCGTCGTCGACGACGTCGTGATCGAAACGAACGCGAGCGGACTCCTGTTGCGTGAAGGATCGCACGCGGTCGTCCGCGACCTCCGCGTCGACGGGTCCGAAACCTGGCGGAACGGATTCATGGGGATCACGGGGATGGAGTCGCGCGTGACCGTGACTGACAGCCGGTTCGAGGGCGGTCGTGACGGGATCTACCTCCATCGCGCGGACGGCTCGATCATCCGGAACTCGACGTTCACTGACAACCGGTACGGCGTCCATCTCATGTACACCGGCGACGCGCTGGTCGCGGACAACACCGCCCGCAACGAGCTGTTCGCGGGGATCACCGTGATGACCCGTCCGTCCGGAAACGCGATCGTCGGCAACGACGTGCGGAACTCCAGTGCGGGGATCCAGTCGTCGGGGACGCGGACGTACATCGCGTACAACACGCTGGTCGACAACGAACTCGGGTTCTCGACGAGTGCGCGCAGATCGCTGTACGAACGCAACGTGGTCGTCGACAACGAATTCGGCGCGCGTGCGACGACGGTCGTCCCGTCGAGTCGCGTCGTCGCGAACGACTTCGTCGGCAACGACGACCACGCCGCCGCCGGTGCGGGCGCGCTCCGCGTCTGGGCCGACGGCGATCGCGGTAACTACTGGGAGGGAGCGAACGTCGGACCGCGGCCGTCCGGAGAGCGGGCGTACCGTCCGACCTCGCCGGTCGACGCCGCGCTCCACCGCGAGGCATCGGCCGTTACCGTGCGCGAGTCGCCCGCGGCGGCTCTACTCGATCAACTCCGCGGCACCGTCCCCGGTGCCCGCTCCGGAAGCATCATCGATCCGATACCGGCGTCTGAGCCCTACGATCCCGAACGAATCGACGCGGTGACCGGTTCCGACGCCGAACGTGAGGGACCGATCCACGCGGACTGGCGAGCCGAACTCGGCTCGCTCACCGACGAGCAGGACACGACTCATGAGAACACGACGGATCAGAGTATGACAAATCGGAACAGTGCCAGAGCCGTGGGTGACTACAGATGAGTGAGCGCGCGCACGCTGAAGTCGTCGACCTGACTCGGACCTACGGCGGGGTCCGGGTTCTCGACGAGGTCTCGCTCTCGATTACCCCCGGTATCACCACGGTCGTCGGTCCGAACGGCTCCGGGAAGTCGACGCTGCTCGGCGTCCTCGCGGGAGCAGTTGAGCCGACTGCCGGAGCGGTACGGTACGCTCACGAGGGTAGTGCTGACGACGGGAGTGACAAGCGGATCGGCTACCTCCCGCAACGGGTCCCGTTCCGTGGTGAGTTCACGGCCCGAGAGACCCTCGGCTTCTACGCGGCGCTCGTCGGTGACGATCCCGATGCGGCGCTGGCGGACGTGGGACTTGCCGACGCAGGCGACAAGCGCGTCTCGGCGCTCTCGGGCGGGATGCGACGCCTCCTCGGGATCGCACAGGCGACGCTCGGGAATCCGACGATCGCGGTGCTCGACGAGCCGACGAGCGGGCTCGATCCGGAGATGCGCGAGCGAGCATTCCGAGCCGCAGCGGCCCGTGCGAGCGACGACACTGCCGTCGTTGTCAGCTCTCACGACCTCGACCTCGTCGACGCGTACGCCGACGACGTCGTCGTACTCGACCGGGGTCGCGTGGCCGCGGCGGGCTCCCGCGATCGTCTGATCAACGACTACGGGGTTGACGACGTGAAGGGGCTGTACCGCGCGGTCGTCAACGATAGCGTGAGCGCCGAGAGCGATATCGGTACCGGTGACACGGACGGCGACGACGGCTCTACGGATGCGGATGAGACCGTGTCGGAGTCCGTCCACGTCACGGGGGTGTCGGACCGATGAGTCGGTTGCTCGCGGACATCGGGACCGTGTTCCGTCGCGAACTGGTAACCGTTCGACGGACTCCCGGCTACGCCGTCCTCGCAGCAGGACTTCTCGTCGTACTCGGCGGACTCGTCGCGGTCGGCGGGGGCGGGGGGACCGGGTTCGTGCCGGCAGTCGTTGACCTGCTGCTCCCGACAGAGCTACTCGTCCCGCTTCTCGCGATAGTGCTCGGGTACCGTGCGCTGCTCACGGACGCCGCGAGCGGCGAGTTCGCCGTAATCAAGACCTATCCCGTGAGTACCGTCGGCTACGTTCTCGGCGTGTTATTGGCGCGTATCGCGGTGCTCGTCGCGATCGTGGGCCTTCCCTTCGCGCTGGTCGGGCTATACATCTGGATAACTGCGACGCCGGACACAGGAATCTTCGCGACGCACAGCGGAGTCGACTCGCCGCTTCTGTTCGTGCGGTTCCTCGCGTTCGTCCTCCTCTTCGGGACCGCGTACCTGTCGCTGGCGGCAGCGGTCTCGGCGCTGGCGTCGAGCCGACGGAGCGCGATCGCGCTCGGTCTCCTCGCACTGCTCGTCGGCGTCCTCGGCGGTGACCTCGCGATCCTCCGGTCGCTGGCAGGCGGTGCCTCTCCGGACAGTATCGCCGGATCGCTCGGGCTGACGCCGAACGGGGCGTTTCGCGGACTGGTCTTCGAACACGTTATCGGCGTCGCTTTCACCCCTGACGGCAGGTTCGTTCAGACCGGTCGCGCAGTCGGCTCACTCGTCGGCTGGATCCTCGCCGGGATCGCGGTCGCTGTCACGACGCTCACGTACGCCGCTCGGGTTGACGTCGTCGTCGAGCGGGCCCGCGAGCGGTTCGGAGAATACTGAGACAAAATTCGATTCCCAATCGCTTCGGCAAATATCGGTGTTCAGTCTGAGACGGTGTCGTTCCCGACTGATCCCGGCGCATGTGTGTACACCGTGTAGAGAATGATCGCTGCGATCAAAAAGTCGAGACCATGTCCGAGGAAGTGGTGGATCGGCATCGGCACGATACCGAGGATCGTTCCAGTGCCCACAATCGATCGGAACAACAGCATGCTGACCGCGACGGCGATCAGCTGGTACTGTGCTCCTTGACGACGACGATACGCGACGACGCTGACGACGAAGAGGATACCCGTACCCATTCCGGCGACGAGTGCAGCCGCGAGCAGCAGTAGTGATCCCTCCACGGACCACCCATCGATCGCGGACAACAGGAGGGCGATTGGCTGCGTCACAACGGGCTTTGAACGGGGACGAATAAGAAAACGACCCTTCGATCGGGACTCCTGTGTCGTTCTGAGCCGATTTGTCGGCTAACGTCCCGGTTTCGTCCGTTCCCAAGCAGAGATAACGAACGCACACGTTTTACTCGGGTAACGGTTAGGTCGGCTGACCACAGATGCCGGACACCCGGACGCAGATCCGACGCCACGTTTGCGACACACCCGGTGTCCACTTCAACCAGGTCGGCCGCGATCTCGATATCGCGACCGGGCAAGTCCAGTACCATCTCCGCCGTCTCGTCCGTAACGACGAACTCGCCGTCGAGCGGATCGGCGGCCGCACACACTACTTCGACCCGTCGTTCGATCCGTGGGAACGACAGGCTCTTGCGTTTCTCAGACGAGAGACCCCCCGGGAGATCCTCATCCGGCTTCATGCCGACGGCCCGAAGCGACCGAAAACGCTCGCGAGCGATCTCGATCTCGCACGAAGTACGATCTCGTGGCACGTCTCGACGCTCGCGGAAAACGGGATCGTTGAGAAGTCCGACGATCGGCCGATGACACTCACATTGAACCGTCCGGACCGCACGGCCGAACTCATCGAGATCGTGTCGCCGTCGCTACCGGACCGGCTCGTCGATCGGTTCGTCCGGACCGTCGACGAGTTCTTTTGAGTGATCACCGCCTCGCCGAGTTGATTATACGCACAGATCGGATACGGGAACACGCATTCGAGGATCACACCAGATACCTCAAGTCCTCAGATCGACCACGATCGAGTATGGATCGACGAACGTTTTGTAAATCGACTGGAGCAATAGGTGCGACTATCGGTACCGCTGGTTGTCTCGGCGTGCTCGGTAACGAAGGTGCTGAGGGAACTGTCCTCGGTCCCCCAGAACAGGACCTAAGCGAGGCCGTTCACCCGAGCTACGGCGATGAGATGCCACATTTCACCGTTCCGGACCCGATCACGAACGAAGAGATCTCAATTAGTGAGTATGAGGGTGAGCGTGCCATCCTCTGGACGTCGTTCTACACGAACTGCCCGGACGGGGTGTGTCCCGCGCTCATCCTCCGCCTTCGTCGGGCACAGGAGGCTGCTTCCGAGGAGGAATACAGTGACAGGATAATGTCTCTTGCGATCACATTCGATCCTGAACGCGACACTGCCGAGACGCTCCATGAGTACGCCGGTCAGCAGGGAGTGAATCTTGATGCGAGCAACTGGCACTTCCTCCGCCCAGAAAGCTACGAACGGGGCCAGGAACTGCTAGACGAGAAGTTTGGGCTCGTGATCGAGAAGATTTCGGCCGATGAGCACGACGACGAGCACGAGAACGATGGGCACGACGATGAGCACGGGACTCTGGAGTACCAATTCCCGCACTATGGGCTGATCCTCCTCGCAAATAAGCAGGGGATCGTGGAGCGTGCGTACCCGAGAGGGCCGCAAACGGACATCGAACGGCTCGTGAACGATGTCGAACGGGTTGCCACGACATGAAGCGCCGGTCTAGCGTACTCGGGCTCGGTGTCTTTGGTGGAAGGGTATGCGCTGGTAGAGTCGGGCTGTGTCGTGCTCGTCTTCCTCGCAGTTATTGCCCATGCTGCCACACTGACGATAGAGACCGCCGCGCTCGTAGTGAGAATCCACGCTGGGGTCGTCGCAATCCTAAGCCGCGACTGCGGTTGCGACAGGTGTCGACCTCCTGAGCAGCGCTACTCGTGAGGGCTCGCGTCGGGGCGTTAAAACAACCTGCTGGCGTCGTAATTATCGTCACAGGCGCCAGCTAACTCTATCTCGCTCTCGTCGTTTATTTTTGACATCCTCCCCGCGCTGAAGCGTGAGGCTTTCTCCTCGATTCCGCATAAGTTCCGACACAGAAGCAGGAAGTTCCGTCCCCAACAAGTGAGAGCCGGGTAGGCCCGAGCGCGGTAGGACAGAGCAGTTCACTTGTGTATTTGTTTGTGTTGTCTAGATCGAGCTACGATAATTGGGATAGCCTAGACAACAATCTTTAATAAATAAGAACCGCTATCTTGTTATATGAGCGTCGTCAGCGTTTCAATGCCGGAAGAGTTGCTTGAGCGGATCGACCAATTCGCAGATGACCACGGGTATACCGGTCGCAGCGAAGTGGTCCGTGAGGGGAGCCGGAATTTGCTCGGCGAGTTCGAGGACAAGAAGCTCGAAGGTCGCGACTTGATGGGTGTTGTCACAGTGCTTTTCGATTACGAGACGACAAGCGTTGAGGAGAAAATGATGCATCTCCGTCACGAACACGAAGACATCGTCGCCTCGAACTTCCACAGTCACGTGGGGGGTCACCACTGTATGGAACTGTTCGTATTAGAAGGATCACTCGAAGACATTTCGACGTTCGTCGGAAAGATTCGAGCGACACAAGATACGATCACGATCGACTACTCTGTATCGCCGGTAGACGACTTCGGCCCGCTGGCAGACATAAATTAATTCTTCCGCACTTCTCGCGGAAATTATGTCTCTCTAGCAACTCCTACGTCAAGAGTATCTAATATGTTAACTATATCTTCTCAAATCACAGGAATTATTATAATTCAGATTAGTGTTAGCAACACTGATGAATCAGATCTCGCGCCGAAAACTGCTACAGAGTGCAGGCGCAACCACAGTCGCTGCGACGGGAATAGCCGGTTGCCTCGGTCAGGGTGGCAACTCACTCGACTCGGTTACCATCGCGTACGTCCCGATCTATCCGAATATGCAACACTATGTGATGGAACGGGAGGGCTACTACGAGGATATCCCGGCAGAGGTCGCGATAGAACGGTTCAAATCTGGCCCTAGCGTTGTCAAGGCGTTCGCCAGCGGTGAAGTAGACGTCGCGCTCTTCGGCATTACTCCTGCGATGGTTCTCGCCGACAAAGGTACCGACGCCGGTATCCTCGCGGCGAATTCGAGGAACGGGTTCAAGATCATGGGGGCGACCGAACTCGTCGATCGCTACGAGCAGGAAGGTAAAGCGGCGTTCGAGCACTTCGAGCAGGAGCGCGGCCGCAAGGTCCGGTTCGGTGCGCCGCCCGACGGGAGTGTGCCCGACATCGTCCTTCGATACTGGATCCAGGAGGATCTCGACCTCGGAGAGATGGAATCGGTCATTGCCAAATCGAAAGTCCCACCGGCGAAGGCGGTCCAGACGATCCAGTCGGGCGATATCGACGCGACGATCATCCAAGAGCCGTTCGCGACGATTATCAGTCAGAATGATAACTTTGGGGAGCTCGCGTGGTCCGGGAACATACTCGAAAACCATCCAGTCACGGTACTGTTCGCGAACCGGAAAATCCTCGACGACACCGAAGTTTCCCAATCACTCGCTGAACAACACACTGCTGCGACCGAGTTCACGACAGGCTCGCCGGATCGAGCTGCTGCCCACGCCGCATCGGTGATCGGCTCCGGTGTGAGCGAGGACCTCGCGAAAGCCGCTATGGAGTCCAAGGCGTCAGATTTCCTCTCGGATCCGCACGCGATTACCGACCAAGCCACGACGATGGGGGAATTCGTCGCGAACGTCGGCAACATCGAGAAACCGGTCGCGACTGAGAACCTATTTGCGTTCGATCCCTACGACACCATTCAAGAATGAGCACGCGTACTGACACCAGATCCGACACGCCGGTCGCCTACGGTTTTGAGGGGAATCTGCGGCGGTATCTCCGCGGACTGGGCGGACTCATTGTGTTCCTTCTCGTCTGGTGGGTCGGCGCGATGCTGACTCAACCGTCATACCTGGTGCCGAGCCCGCTCGACTCGGTCCGCGCGTTCATCGATCTGTTCGCGACCACGACCGCGATTGTCGTCCCCGTCTCGGGATCGAGTCTAGTGCTGCCGACCGGGCTCGCGCACCTCACGGAGACGCTGTTCCACTACGTTCCTGGCCTTCTTTTCGGAGCTGGCGGTGGCATTGGACTCGGACTATTAATGGGTTGGAACGGCGCACTCGACGACTGGTTACGCCCACTCGTTCGGGTCCTTCGCCCGATCCCGCCGCTTGCGTGGATCGTCTTCGCGATTGTCTGGTTCGGCATTCATCACACCGGTGCGGCGTTCATCGTCTTCATCGGGGCGTTCTGGATAAACTTTTACGCCGCCTACGGTGGCGTCGAAGGCGTCGCAGGCGACTTGACCGATGCCGCATCGACGCTCGGCGTGGAACGCGATCTCTCGATGCTGAAACTCGTCGCCCTCCCGAGCGCAGCGCCCCAAGTGTTGACTGGGTTCCGGACGAGCATCGGTCGGTGCTGGATGATCGTCGTCGGTGCCGAGCTGTTCGGCGCGCCCGGCGTCGGGTACGAGATCATCAACGCCTCGAACAACCTCGCGATGGCGACGAGCGTCGCCTACATGTTTCTGATCAGCCTAGCGTTCCTGTGTATGGACATCGGTTTTCGCCTTTTCGAAGGGAGGGTTCTCGCATGGCGCTGAGTTCCGAGTCGCCAGTCAATCGAGAGTCACGCGAGAAGATTACTGTCCAGAACGTCAGCAGGGCGTACGACTCCACCCAAGCGCTCGAGGGTGTCTCGCTCTCGGTCGGGGAGGGTGAGTTCTGCTGTATCGTCGGCCCGTCGGGATGCGGAAAGACGACGCTGTTGCGGGCGATAGCGGGCCTCGATGACCCCGATACCGGGTCGATACTGGTCGGCGGGGACCCGGTTACCGGCCCCGGACTGGACCGGGGGATGGTCTTTCAGGAATACGCGCTGTTCCCGTGGCGAACGGTCCGTGGCAACATCCGGTTCGGCCTCGACCGACCCGCGTGTGGCTGTCCCGACTGCGAGGCGCGGGCTCGAGAGCTGATCGAGTTAGTGGGACTCGACGGATTCGAGGACGCGTATCCCAAAGAGCTGTCCGGCGGGATGAAACAGCGCGTCGGGATCGCTCGCGCGCTCACGCCCGATCCAGAGATACTCTTGATGGACGAGCCGTTCGGCAGCGTCGACGCCCGGACGCGCGACCGACTACACACCGAACTGCTCGATATCTGGGCGCAGACGGAACAGACGGTCGTCTTCGTCACACACGACATCGACGAGGCAGTAAAGCTCGCCGACCGTGTGGTTGTTATGGATGCCGAGCCGGGAATGGTCCAGTCGACCGTCTCGATCGACGTAGAGCGCCCACGCGAACGGACAGCACACGACTTCGTCGAGTACGTTGCACAGATTCGGGCCGAACTCGGGGAGCCTGAGCCGCGTTAGTCGAGGATCTCCCGCTGAGATATAGTTATTAACAATATTTTTTATATCGTTATATCTATTATCTCTGAGTTATTATTTAATATATGCCCATTGTGAGCTCTTCGATGACGGAGCAACTCCGCGAGGACCTCGACAGTTTCGCGGAAGAACATGGCTATAGCGGGCGCAGCGAGGTCATACGCGAAGCGTGTCAGGGACTGCTTGAAGAATATCAAAAGAGCGATTACGAGAACCGACGTGTCTTAGCGACAGTTACTGCCGGATTTGAATATGATGCACCGGATATCGAACACAAAATGATGGATATTCGGCATGAATTTGAATCGCTGATCCGGTCGAATTCGCACAACTGCTTGGAAAGTAATGCCGGATGTGTCGAGACGTTCGTCATCGAAGCGACTGGTGACGATGTGTTGAGATTCATCGGGACCATTCGGGGAACGGACGAGTCGATTTCAGTCGAATACACAGTCATACCCGTCGATGAGTTACACGCGGAACCCAGTGAAGACTGAGTCCGGTATATATCAATAGAAACGAAAGCATCGCTTCTACTTATCAATACTTGAGCCTACTCTGTACTACTATTGTTATTTGGATCTATTTATTGCGACAAGTTTATTATAACAGGTCTTAGAATTGTGAAACAGACATGCCACACATCCACCTTGGAGAAGGTTCGTTCCCCCTCTGGGCGCTAGTGCTTTGGACGCTGATCGGGACCGCGTTGATCAGCACTGTGGTCTACCGGGTCCGGAAAGGCGGTATCAAAACACATCAGATTGCGCTCGCGGGTATTGGAGCGGCCGCGAGTTTCGCAATTTTTCAACTGAATATCCCCGTCTGGGGTGGGATTCATATGAATCTCACCGGTTTAGTGGGTATCATCGCTGGACCGCTACTCGGCGCAATCGTCGCACTTGTCGTTAACGTGTTCTCGGCTGCTCTCGGCCATGGAGCAGTCGGCCTCATCGGAGCAAACACCCTCATCAACGCCAGTGAGGCGATTGTCGCCTACTACGCATTTAAAACTCTGATTGGAATGGACTGGGACGTCTTTCCTGCTGGCGCGAGTGCAACAACACTCGGTCTTTCGGTGGGTTCCTTCCTGATGGCTGCGATCATCGTCATTAGTGGGGTAAACGGAAGCGCGCTACCGCGTGGTGACCTGACAATTGCCGTGGCCGGACTCGCAGGACTCAACCTCGGTGTCGCCGTTGTTGAGGGAATTCTCACCGGTCTCATCGTTCAATTCCTTGCCTCCGTGCGCCCCGATCTTGTTGGGCTCACGGACCGCGACACCCAAGAGGAAGCCACGGGGGTGACGGCCTGATGCAGCGCTGGAAGCAGTACGGCGCGTTGTCTGCTCTCTTCGCAGCCTTTCTTGCTGCTGGATACTGGGGTTTCACTGCGACCGGCGGCGCCCTTCCATGGGCAAAGCGCTCCTCACAGGCGCTTCAGCGCGGTATTCAAGAGGGTGGTGGAGGACTTGTCAATTTGGGACGTGGTATCCTCGTAGCAGGCCCTATCCGAAAAGGAGGAATGATGCTTGAGTTCGCTGGGCTCTTTCTTTTACTGCTGTTCCTCGGTATCGGGATGTACGTTTATGTCGACCGCTACGGCGGCTTTGGGGGCGGGGAACGCGCGTCCCGGTAATCGTGACAACGCTCTCAAATCACGTCCCGGACCCACGACTTATTACTGCGTTCGCCGAGCGGCGGGACGGGCCGCTACACCAGGTTAACCCTTGGACGAAGGTCGGGATTATCGGCGCGCTTGTCCTCGCAGTTACGGTGTTTGACCGGCTCGCACTCCTCGCGGGACTGTACGGGACCGTCCTCATCGTCTACGGTCTTGCTGAGCTACCGTATCGGCGTCTCGTCGGCTGGTACACACTCCCGATGTTATTCATCGTCTCCGTTGCAGGGCCGCTAGCGTTTTTCGAACCGGGTACGCCGATCGGTGGTGCGCTTTCGACGCCACTCGGAAATATCTCGGTCACGTGGGCTGGGCTCGTCCTCTTCTTCGAGCTCAGCTGTCGGTCACTCACTGTCGTCACGTTCGCACTGACGGCATCAATGACGACGAAGTACACCGACGTGGCGTATATGCTTGGACGGTTACTCCCCAGACCGATCGATCAGGTCGCGTTACTCACGTACCGGTTCACCTTTGTCATGCTTGAGACGCTTGAAGACCTCGTGAAAGCCGCACTCTCCCGTGGAGCGAACTTCTCGGAGTTTTGGTCGAACAAGCGGCTGTACGCGAGAATTCTCGGCATGACGATGCTATCAGCGATCGAGCAGTCCGAACGGCTGGTCAAATCGATGGAGGCTCGCGGTTATGACGGAGATATCGTGCTGTACGGGGACGTTTCGCGACCGCCGATCCACGAACTGTTTGTCGTCGCCGGTTCGTACGTCGCCGTTGTGGGGTACGCGCTGATTGCGGTCTACGAGGTGGGGCTATGAGCCAAGACGATTCACCGTTGGTCGAGCTTCAGTGTGAAGCTCACACCTATCCTGACGGGACAGTCGGCATGCATGACGTCGACTTCTCGGTGTACCCCAACGAAGTCGTCGCGCTTGTCGGTGGCAACGGTGCCGGGAAGTCGACGCTGCTCGAACACCTGAACGCGACGCTCGTTCCCGATGTCGGCGAGCTCGTCGTTGACGACACGCCAATCACCGAAGACAACAAGTCATATGCTCGAAAGGAGGTCGGATTCGTCTTTCAGGACGCCGATACGCAACTGGTCGCCCCCACAGTTCTTGACGATGTCATGTTTGGTCTCCAAAACTACGGCGTACCTAGTGACGAAGCGAAAGAACGCGCCCGTGAAGCGCTCGCGACCGTCGACGCGAGCCACCTCGAAGACCGGATTCCCCACTACCTAAGTGGCGGGGAAAAACGTCTCGTCGGTCTCGCCGGTGTGCTGGTACTTGAACCGAGCGTGGTCGTGCTGGACGAACCACTCGCGGGACTCGATCCCGAGCGGTCACAACTCGTGGCCGACCGAATCGAACAGGTCCATCAGGAGGGTATTAGCGTCGTTCTCTCGACGCACGATCTGGACTTTGCTGCTACGGTCGCAGACCGCGTCTGTGTAATGGCCGACGGCAACGTCATCGGAAACGGAACGCCTAGAGAGGTGTTCTACGACGACGCATTATTAGCAGAAGCCAATCTTCATGCTCCGAGTACAGTTCGTATAGCTCGCGATACAGGGCTGGGAGAGAAAGCACAGCCTGTCACAGAATCTGAGCTTGTCAGGCACCTCACAGCGGCAGTTGAGGATGTGAACTCGAATCAAGTCTCATCTGTCGATACCACCCAAACGAATCAGTAGACCAATGCGGACGAGTTTCAATATATCCGATGATCTCCTCGCTGAGTTCGACGAAACGTGGCAGTCGGAGGGATTAGACTCGCGTTCGCGCGGCGTTCGCGAGGCGATGCAAGAGTACATCGAAGACCACGCGAGACTGGAGGATATCGAAGGCGATGTCGTCGTCATCATCTCCTTCGATTACGAACACGAAGCAGTCATCGAAGACATTCATGACGTACAACACCGATTTCAGGACGTTATCACGACGACGAATCATATCCACGAAGGAGAATGGTGTCTCGAGACGCTCTTTTGTAGCGGGGCTGCATCACGCGTCAGAGACCTCACGTATCGCTTGCGTAACTTCGATACGGTAAGTCAAGTCAAACTGATGCTTCTCGCGGAGCAGTAGCGCGTTCACGACTCGATAGCTTGGTTAAGAGGTACATTATTGAGCGAGGTAATCGAGTACTTGACTGTCTGGACATCTGGCACTGCTCGGACCGCGTTGACAAATCCGGACAGTTCCTTTGTGATTCCTTCCAAGACGTACAACTCCATACAGTACTGGTCCTGTACGTGTACGTGGGTAGTCGCAGAGACGATACCGTCGTACTCGTGACGCACACTCGTGAGACGCTGCTGGACCGCGGGCTGACAGTACTCAAAGAACACTGTCACTGTACACATCTGTTTTTGTCCGTCGACACCTTGCCCTTGGAACTCTTCGAGCAGCGTGCGTGTGCCTTCGCGTACGACCTCGCTCCGCCCACTGTACCCGTGTTTGTCGGCGAACTCGTCGATATGTTCGAGTAACACTTCTGGCATCGAAATGCTAACTACGCTCATATACTATACTAAACTAATATTCTAATATATTATTTCCTGTTATTACTTGATGCCTCACAACGTAATAATTAGTATTTTAACCTTCGGCTTTCATAAGACGGATATGCTGTCTAACAACGATCCGATTCCAGTGACGGTCCTCAGCGGAAGCCTCGGCGCGGGAAAGACGACGACCCTCAATCACATTCTTGAGAGCGAGCAGGAACTGAACGCTGCCGTCCTCGTCAACGACATGGGGGAGGTGAACGTCGACGCCGACCTCGTCGAGCGTGAATCGGACCTCACGCAGAACGACGACGAGATCATCGAGATGTCGAACGGGTGTATCTGCTGTCGGCTTCGCGGCGACATGCTCGACGAAGTGGGGCGGCTAGCAGACGAACGCGACTTTGAGTATCTCCTCGTCGAGTCGTCCGGGATCAGCGAGCCGATTCCGGTCGCCCAGACGTTCGCTCGTGGGTTCGAGGACGCTGACTTCGATCCCACGGGAGTGTACGAGCTCGACACAATGGTTAGCGTCGTCGACGCACACAGCTTCTGGAAAGCGTTCGACTCCGGGCAGGCACTCACCGACGACTCGGTCGACCCACAAGGGAATCGCGTTCCGGAAGAAGCGCTCATGGACCAGATCGAGTTCTGTGACATCCTCCTGTTGAACAAGTGCGACCTCGTCCCGGACGACGAACTCGACGAAATCGAGGCGGTGCTGAAGACGCTACAACCGCGGGCAAAGATCATTCGGACCGAACACGGTGCGGTCGCTCCCGAGGAAATCCTCAACACTGGTCGGTTCGACTTCAACCGTGCCAGTCAGTCGGCCGGGTGGAAGCGCGAACTCCAGGAGGGACATCACCACGAGTCGGCCTCCGACGAACACGGCGTCGCGTCGTTCGTCTTCGACGCTGACCGACCGTTCCACCCCGAACGCCTCTCGGAACTGTTTACGGGCCTCCCAGACGGGATCATCCGCGCGAAGGGCTTCTTCTGGTCGGCGGGTCGCGAAGATGTCGCGATGGGGCTGGATAAGTCCGGGCAGTCGGTCCGAGCCGGTCCGAAGGGGACGTGGGTCGCCACGCTCCCGAAGGCACAACAGGAGCGCTACTTCGCCGCGCGTCCCGGGATCAAAGAGAACTGGGACGAACAGTGGGGCGATCGGGGGTCGGAACTCGTGTTCATCGGTCGCGAGTTCGACCAGGAGTCACTTGTCACAGACCTCGAAGACTGTGTCCTCTCAGACGCGGAAATGGACGAGAACTGGAACGAGTACCCGGATCCGTTCGGTCGTGACGAGCAGCGCGAACTCGTGTTAGCCGACGACTAATGGCCGTCGACGAGCAACCTCCCGTAACGATCCTCAGTGGCGGGCTCGGCGCCGGCAAGACGACCCTGCTGAACCACCTGCTTCGGGTCGCTGGCGAGCAGCGCGATATCGCCGTCCTCGTCAACGACGTCGGAGAAATGAACGTCGACGCCGAACTCATCGAGAACGGTTCCGAGCTTTCGATGGAAGACGGCGGCGTTACTGAACTTTCAAACGGGTGTATCTGCTGTGGGCTCCAGAACGAGCTCGATCAGGAGCTACTGCGTCTCGCCTTCGACGAGGAGTTCGATCACCTCGTCATCGAAGCCTCGGGGATCAGCGATCCGGTCCCCATTGCTCAGCGGTTCGTTTCCCCCGCACGTGCCGCCACACTGTACGAACTCGACACGACCGTTACCGTAGTCGACGCCGCACAGTTTCACCGCGTGTTCGTCGACGGTCACCCGGTCAAGTCGACGGACGACGAGGCTCGACCGCTCTCGGACCTCCTTGCCGAACAGGTTGAGTTCTGCGACGTGCTCGTCCTCAACAAGTGCGATCTCGTCTCGGATGAAGAGTGTGAGGCGGTCGAACGCGTGCTTGAAACGCTTCATCCAGGCGTCGACATCGTCCGCACGACTGAGAGCGCCGTCGAACCCAACGACGTTCTCGGAACCGGACGATTCGACAGAGAGCAAGCAAAACAGTCCGCCCGGTGGAAACAGGTACTCTCAACCGACCACGAGGGTGCCACAGAATCGAGTGAACACGGACACGGTGACGATCACGGCCATGAGGACGGGTCCGGACACGACGACGGCTCTGGACGCGTGGACGATCACGATCATGCCCACAACGAAGACGCCGGTGACGACCATGACCACCTCCACCCGCCCGAAGAGTTCGGCGTCGACTCGTTCGTGTACGAGCGCCACCGGCCGTTGCACCCTGAACGATTCAATGAGTGGCTCAGCTCATTCCCTGAGTCCGTTGTGAGAGCGAAAGGGCATCTGTGGGTCGCCGGACGCGAACGATACGCGCTCGACTTGAGCCAAGCGGGCACGCAGACACACGTCGAAGTCAACGGTCGATGGGCGGCCACAGTCCCCGAGTTTCAACAGGACTCCTACCGGGAGTCGCGACCGGACCTCCACTGGGACGAGCAATGGGGGGACCGCGAAGTGAAACTCGTCTTTATCGGCGCCGGAATGGACGAGTCGGCGATTACTGCCGCCCTCGACGACTGTCTCCTCTCGGAGCCGGAGATGGAGGACAACTGGGACGAACTCAAGAATCCGTTTCCGGGGACGAGAGAGTGGTCTAAACCACCGATGGAACAACGTCTCGTGGTCGGTGACGGACCATGACCGAGAGTCACTCGGAACTCCCGTCCCCGGCGGATCGACGGACGACAGACGCTGATGGTCACGACTGTGTCGATCCGCTCGGCGTCGCCGTCGTAACCGTCTCGTCGTCTCGGGGAACCGCTACGGAAGTAGATCCGTCCGATCCCGGTGGTGACGCTGTCGAGACCATTCTCGTCGATGCGGGTCACGTCGTCACGTCACGCCGAACGATTCCCGACGACTACGTCCAGATCAAGACCACCGTGGGCGAGTGCCTCGAACGTCCGAATGTCGACCTCGTCGTGACTACTGGCGGGACAGGGGTCACCGTCGATGACATCACTCCGGACGCAGTGGGCGAACTCTTCGACCGCGAGCTCCCAGGCTTCGGGGAAGCGTTCAGACGGCTCTCGTGGGAGGAGGTCGGAACACGGGTCGTCGCGACCCGCGCGACGGCGGGTATCGCTCGCGACGTCCCGGTGTTCGTGTTACCGGGAAGCGTGAACGCCGTCGAACTCGCCACGGTGGAGATCATCGCCGAAGAAGCCCCGCATCTCGCCGGACTCGCGACGCGACACACAGTCGGTGAGACCGATGCGTGAATACGTGAGCCGAGTTTCGACCCCACGGAGGCGTTAATCATGACGCTCTACGGAATCGGACTGGGACCGGGTGCGACCGACCTGCTTACAGTTCGCGGCAAGCGACGACTCGAATCGGTCGGCGTCGTCTACTCGCCGGGGCGATTGTCGCGGCGCGTCGCGGCCGAGTACGTTCCCGACTCGAAACTGGGCGACCTCGATTTCCCGATGACGACCGATCCCGACGAACTACAGGCGGCGTGGAAGACAGCGGCCGCCGAAGTCGCACCGAACGTGCGAGACGCTGACGCGGCGTTCGTTACGCTCGGCGATCCCTGTATCTATTCGACGTTTGGACACCTACGTCGGACGCTCCGTGACCAGCACCCGGACGTCGACGTCGAGGTCGTCCCGGGAGTCAGTAGTATGACGGCGTTCGCCTCCGTCCTCGGGGTCGATATCGATGCCGGCGCGGAGTTGACGCTCCGCGAGGCGACCGGCGGTACAGCGCCGATCGGACCGGACCGGTTGATCCTGTTCAAAGTGACCGACGCACCGACGACCCACAAAAAACTGGTCGAGGCAGGGTACGACGTGACGTTCGGTCGGCGACTCTTCATGGATACAGAAGAGACACTCGTTTCGAACGACCCCACCGATGTGACCGACCGGGACTACTACACGCTCGCGTACGCTGAGAAACGGAACGCAACCGACCCCGAGTGACGCGAGCCCTATCGGTCGTTCAGACCGGGCCGAGATGGGGAAATCAGGCAGTAACGCCGAGACTCTCTAGTTCCTCGGTGGAGTATTCGGCGCGGAGTTCTTCGGTAGAGTGTTCGTCAACAATTTCCGCTTGCTCTTCGTCGCTCATTTCGGTCAGTTCGCTGAAGCAGTGGCACATTGCGATCGTATCTGAGGCTCATAGATACAAAATGCCTGTTAGCACGCTTCTTACGCTTATGTAATACAGTATCTGGGATAGCAACTATTAGCAATTCTAGGACCCGCATTATTTAGTAAGACTACTGTCTATCTAGTGATTAATTACTAAATATACTATCTCAAATCATAGCATTTATTATTTAGTCTTACAGTATTAGCAATAGATGCCTCAATACACTCGGCGACGCCTCGTCGCAACCGGAATTGGATTCACCGCTATCAGCGCACTCGCTGGCTGTACGTCGAATGACGCCGACAGCGGTGACTCAACTGGAGATGGACCGGGAGCCCAGTCTTCGTTCTTCGTGTTCGGCGACTTCGCCACACACGTCGCGGGCGACGCCGCGACTGCCGAGACGCTCGTGCCGGTCGGCCAACACGGCCACGGCTGGGAGCCCGGTCCAGATATTCAGGGAACCATCCTCGAATCCGATCTGTTCATCTACGGTACCGACGGGTTCCAGCCGTGGGTCGGCGACCTCATTACGAGCCTCCGTGACGACGAAGCAGACGTCGAAATGGTTTCCGTCGGCGAAGGGGTTGACCTCATCGAGGGGGGTCACGATCACGGGGGCGAAGACGAGCACGACCACGAGAAAGAAGGTGAAACTCCATGGGAGCACGCCGGACTGTACCATCTCGAAGCAGGATCGTACAGCTACACGTTTGGGGAAGGGCCGGATCCGGAGATGTCACTCGCGGTGCTCGCAACCGACGAAGGCGGCGATCACGGGATCGAACACGTCGAAGAGACGGCGAAAGAACTCTATACAAGCGATCACGAGGCACATACCACAGTCGAGGGCGGGGATACACTTACGCCCTCGCAGGAGAGCCTCTACGTGCTAGAGTTTACGGACTCGGGCGAGACGAACTTTAGCCTCGACATCGATACGGAGGGTCATTACGTGCTGTTCAGCCAGCACGTTCCGGCCGAGTTCGATGTAGCGCTCACTGATAGCGGTGGGGCTGTTGTCAAGCCCGAGGCGAGTGAGACGGCTGGTGGACACGACCACGAAAGCGAGGACGAACACGACCACGAAAGCGAGGACGAACACGACCACGAAAGCGAGGACGAACANCGACCACGAAAGCGAGGACGAACACGACCACGAAAGCGAGGACGAACACGACCACGAAAGCGAGGACGAACACGACCACGGAGCGATGGACCCGCATTTCTGGCTCGACCCCCAGCGAGCCGCCCAAGCGGTCGGTAAACTTGAGGCGACGTTCGCCGAGATGGACGGCGAAAACGCCGAGGTGTACGCCGACAACGCGGCCGCCTACCGCGACCAGCTCGAGGAACTCGACGGCGAGATCCAGTCGATCGTCGACGACGCGCCGAAGGAGACGCTGTTCGTCGCCGGTCACGACGCGTTCCAGTACCTCGAAGACCGCTACGGCCTGCGTGTCGAGTCGCTGACGGACCTCTCGCCGGACGACCAGCCCACGCCGCGAGACATCGAGCGCGCCCAAGACATCATCGACGAACACGGGCTCGCGCACGTCTGTGCCGATCCGCTGGAAGATCAGACCGCGGCCGAACAGCTCGTCGAGGAAACCGACGCGACTGGGATGCTACCGCTGACGGCGATCCCGGGGCAGACGAGCGAGTGGGCCGACAACGATTGGGGGTACATCGAGATCATGGAGAACATCAACCTCGACACGCTCGAAACCGCGCTCAACGCATGAATAATACGGACCCCGACAGCACGCGTCCGAGCTGGGACGGAACAGAAACGCCCGGTCCGTCTGACCGCCAGCGACCGGAACTCCTCGCGCTCGTCGTCGGGTCCACAGACGAGCCGACGTGTACGATCTACCCGCCGGATGTGGCGGCTCCATACCGGTCGACGACCTGGATCAGCGCGTCCGGTGACGGCTTCGTACGTCTCGAACAGCACCGATGACAACCGAAACAGCAGGGGCTGAATCGCTCCGAAGGCGTTCGGAAGAACTCGTCGTCAGCGTCGATGATGTCAGCTTCGCGTACGGGGACCTCCCCGTGATCGAATCGGTGTCGATCGATGTCGAGCCGGGGGCGTTTCTCGGGCTCGTCGGGCCGAACGGCAGCGGAAAGAGCACGTTGCTGAACCTGATGCTCGGTCTCCAGAAACCGGACACGGGGACGGTTCAGCTGTTCGGTGAGCCCGCAGGCGAGTTCGACGCCGGCGAGCGGATCGGCTACGTCCCACAGAACGCCACGGCCGCCGCCGATCGAATGCCAGTGACCGTTCGCGAACTCGTCACGATGGGGCGATACCCCCGGCGGCTCGTCGGTCGGTTCTCGGATGAAGACCGCCGCGCGATCGACGATGCGCTCCGCGCGGTCGAGATCACGGACCTGGCCGACCGTCGGGTCGGTCAGCTCTCCGGAGGCCAGCGCCAGCGCGTCTTCATCGCGCGTGCGCTCGCCGCCGAAGCCGACCTGCTCGCGCTCGACGAGCCGACGGTCGGCGTCGATGCCGAGTCCAGAGAGGCCTTCTACGAGCTGTTAGCTGACCTCAACGACTCGGGGCTCACTATCCTGTTGATCGAACACGATATCGGTGTCGTCACGACCTACGCCAGCGAGATCGCCTGTCTCAACCGACGACTGTACTTCGACGGCGATCCCGAGGACTTCGTCGCCACTGACGCTCTCGCAGCCGCGTACGGCACCGATCAACACGTGTTAACTCACGATCACTGAGTATGACTTCCCACCACCTCGCGACGATTCTGTTACAGGGATCGACAGATAGCTTTTCACCGATCGAGAGCTTGTGGCGGCTCTTCGAGTGGTTGCTCGTCGACGTGTACGGAACCGGAATGAACCTCCTGTCCGAGCTGTTGGGCGTGCGGATGCTCGGCTATCCGTATATGCAGCGAGCCTATCTCGCGGCGGTCTGTATCGCGGTGATCGGCCCGCTCGTCGGCACGTTTCTCGTCCACCGCGAACTGTCGATGCTCGCCGACACGCTCGCTCACACCGCCTTCGCGGGCGTGGCGGTCGGGCTGTTTCTCAACGCGGCATTATCGCTGTCGCTGTCGCCGCTGTTGACCGCAATGATCGTCGCCGTCGGAACGGCGCTGCTCGTCGAACTGCTGATCGATTACGCGGACGCCTACAGTGACACGTCGCTGGCGATCGTCCTCACGACCGGGTTCGCACTCGGAAGTGTCCTCATCACCGCGACGGACGGTGGGATCGCCGTCGGAATCGACGCGTACCTCTTCGGCAGTCTCTCGACCGTCTCGAAGGACAACGTCGGGTTGCTCGTCGCGATGAGCCTCCTCATCGGCACGCTCGTCACAGTCGCGTACCGCCCGCTGTTGTACGTCACCGTTGACGCAACCGCGGCACGGGCCGCCCGGATCAACGTTCGGCTCTACAAGCGCCTGATGGTCGTGCTTACGGCGCTCGTCGTCGTCAGCGCGATGCAGATCATGGGGGTCATCTTGGTCGCGGCGATGCTCGTCGTGCCGGTCGCCACGGCGGGATTCGTCGCACAGAGTTTCAAACAGTCGATACTGCTGGCGATCCTTGCCGCCGAGTTCGCCGTGCTGTCGGGCGTGACACTCGCGTATGTATATGGAATCGCGGCTGGGGGCTCAATTGTCCTCTCGGCGGCAGCGGTCTACGCGACGGTTCTCGTGGTGACCAAAGTCGACATCCGGTGGGTGCTTCGGCTGCTCCCGACGCGTTCCGGACCCTCAGTCGAGCATGCGGAGCAGGGGCTCGAAGCCGATGGCGGTGAGCGAGAGTGACGACCAACGACGCTCTCGAAGAACACCCGGCCCCCAACCGTCAGCCGTACGAATATGTGATCGTCGGCGGCGGGATCCACGGCACGTGTCTCGCGAACTACCTCCTCACAGAAGGAGAATACACGCACGACGAGATTCGAATACTCGATCCGCGCGAGGAGTTACTCGCGTCGTTCGGCAAAAAGGCTCGTCAGTGTGGGATTGAGACGCTTCGGTCGACGTTCGTCCATCATATCGATACCGAGTCGTTCTCGCTCGAGTCGTTCGCGGAAGGACACCACCGAGCGCACGAGCTCGTGTCGACGGAGAATCACCCCGATCGACCGACGCTTGACCTCTTTCTCGACCACGCGCGCGACATCATCGACCGCCGTGACCTCGATAAGTGTCACTACCGGTCAAGGGTGATAGGAATTTCCCGATCTACGTCTCAGGAGGCCTATGTCGTGGAAACAGACGCGGAGACGATTGAGGCCCACCGCGTCGTCCTGGCCGTCGGACTCGGCGCGACGCCCACGCTCCCGGAGTGGACGACGTCGCTCTCGGAGGACACGCCGCTCGCACACGTGTGGGACGACGAGTTCGATCCGACAACGACGAGCGAATTCGAGGGGCGGACGTTCGTCGTCGGAGGCGGCATCACGGCCGGGCAGCTCGCCTGTCGCCTGGCAGAACAGACTGACGTGACGCTCCTGTCGCGTCACGAACTCGATATCGAGCTGACCGAGGCCGACCCGTACTGGATCAACTGGCGTCACATCGGCAAGGAAATCCACACGCTGCCACCGGGGTCGGAGGCTCGTCTCGATCGGATTCGGGCCGTCAGAAACGACGCCACCATCCCGCCATACGTCGAACAGCGACTGTCCGAAGCGTGTGACGACGGTGCACTCGAACTCCGGCGAGGCGAAATCACGTCTGCGCACGCGACAGACGAGGGGTTGTCCCTCCGCTTCGACGACGGTACGAGGGCGACAGGCGCACGGGTCGTCCTCGCCACCGGACTCGAACCGGTTCCGGAGCGGCCGGTGGTCAAACGCGTCAGCGAGTCGCTGTCGCTCGCACGTGGGGCGGAGGGGTTTCCCGTCCTCGACGATCGAACACTCGCGTGGAGACGGACCGACGGCGACGAGTCCGCGGTGTACGTTTCGGGCGCGCTCGCGGAGCCCAGCGTCGGCCCCTTCGCTCGCAACATCGTCGGCGCTCGACGCGCCGCGGAACGAATCCTCGATCCCCCAGACCAGGCGCGGGCAGAGTCGCTCCCGATGAGCTCTCGAAGCGGGTCCTGACGTGGCTTCGACCGATCTCACGCTGGCCGTCTCGTTGGGCGCACTCGATCGACTCGCACGGCCCGACCGCGCGCTCGAAGACGCCGCAACGTGGGCAAGTCACGTCGGAATCGTCTCCTCGGAGCCGTCATACATCGAACGACGGCGAGTGCGAGAGGCCGGCTATCATCAGGAGTTTCTGTCCGGGCCGCGTTCCGTAGCAGAGGCGCTCTCGGCCGTTCGAAACAACTTCCAGACGGAGCGGTACGTGTTCGTCGGAACCGATGAGACCAGCGGGGCGGTGGAGGCGGTCTCCGGCTGGACATATCAGCCGATTGTGGACGCCGCGACGGCTGCGGACTGGAAACTGTCGACTCCCTCTAGTGTGAACCGCGACTGGCCGTAGCGGCAACCGCTAAACCAGTTCTGTTTAAATAATTATAAACTGATAATAAAGGCGTGGTGAATAGAGAGCGCATAGTTAGCATCTACGGCCTGAACGTGTTCTCTGAAATAATCGCATTTGACGGAGTGTGGACGATGATCACTTCGAGTTCGTCAGCGTCAGGTCCGTTCGGATCCTCACGGAAATCAGCTCCGTCAGTAACCGGTATCCGGAATATAATACTCTGCCCAGCAGTCCAAGTAGAACTGTCGTCAAACAGGACTCCATCAGTCACACCCCTCCCAGAAACTAGATCCTCGTTACCCTCGTAACTCTCATCATCAAACGTCGTATCGCTAGGTGGGAGATTTACCAACCGAACCTGTGTATCATCCATATTATTACCACTCGCACGAACGATTATCTCCATCTCGTCAAGAGGAACGCCTTCTCCGGCTATGTGTGTGATCCGGACAATTTGCTTGTTACCTGCTCTTTCGCCGGGAGGAGTAACGGTAAACTCACCGGTTGTATCAGCAACGTTTGGCGCAGGCTCGTTAATATCATCAGCGACATAAAAAAAGAACACAGAGACTGTCGCAGCTAAAATAATGACAATTGCGACCATGAGAATAGTCGAAACAACAGGTGTGACAGCACGATTCTGCTGATTCATTGCTATGTTTATCCGCTGTTGAGCAATACAATTACCGGACTTGCTACTGTATCCAACCTCTATATTCAGCACGGCTACTGATACTTATTAATAAATGATAATTTCTACAAAGCCGGCGGATGGTAACCGACAGCGTCCAAATAGTTCCTGAATTAGGGGTCGCACTCGTCAGAGAAACCGTTCGTCGGCCTGTTTCGATCGAATCGCCGACGCCGATGCGTCCATCCACCCCGTCTCCGTTTCGGACGGAACGTCGAACTCCGGAACGAACGGCTTGACGTCCAGCAACGGTGTTCCGTCGACGACGTCGATACCGCCTACCGTCAGTTCGCGTCCCTCGACGGACTCGACCGAGACCACGGAGAGCCCGATCGGGTTCGGACGTTGCGGGGCCCGCGTCGAGAAGACACCGCGTTGCTCGTCGTCGAGAAACGGCTCGACGCTCAGCGGAGCGTCGTCACCAGACGCGTGAAAGTGGTACAACAGGATACAGTGCGAAAACCCGTCGAGGTCTGCCAGTCCGTCCGCAAACGGCGGATCGAGTTCGACGGTTCCCGTTACCGAATCTGCGCCGACAGGCTGAATCGGCATCCCCTCGGGCGATTCAAATGGGGTCCGGATCACTCCGATCGATTCTTAACTGAACGTGTCTGTGGGCACGACCGTGTCTCGGCCTGTGAAGGAAAAGTCAGTATCGTAATCGAGGGTGCGGCTGTACCGTACCGGGGAGTGACTGATTAGTGACTCTCGTGGACGTGCTCGCGCAGTGAGTCGGTCCCTTCGAACTCCTCGTCACACACGGCACATCGGTCGTGGTGCAAGGCGACGTGCTGGGTCACACCGGCAGCGCTCTGGAACTGTGCATCGCAGTTGGTGCATGCGTACGACATTACATTAACAATCTAGACCCATATACACAAGAATGTTATTAAGAACTGGTGTACGACAACTGCTTTAGAATATTAATTAGAGCCACGGGCTAACTAATTCCCGTGCGCACAACGAGAACCGACGAACCAGACGAAGCGTTAGCGCAGTTGGTCCGCCCGCTCTCGGAGCGGTGTCGGTAGGCTCGCGTCGTCGGCCAGCGCCGCGAGTTCTGTTGTCGCTCGGCACCGACCGAGCCCGTTCAACGCCTGCCGGCGGAACGACCCGTTAAAACCGTCTGCGACGACGATAACGCGGAGCTGCGTCGTCGCGGCGATCTCGGCGAGTTCATCGATCGCCGTTGTGCGGGTCTCGCGTGGCGCGTTCTTGTCGACGGCCGTCCGGAAGAGGGAGCGTGGCGAGGACATCGTCAGTCTGCGAGGCCGACCTCCTCGGCGCTGTCGTCGGTCGTCTCAGCCGACTCCTCGGTACCCTCGCCAGGTTCGTTATCATCCTCGACATCCCATGTCGGGAACCGGTCCTCGAAGGCGGTCCAGTCGGCGTTCATCTCCTCGTCGGTCAGCTGGGCCGCGTCGAGGTCGCCACGGAGCGCGTCATGGTCCATATCCGTCCCAATAAGCACGAGTTGTGTCCCCCTGTCACCCCACTCGTCGTCCCATATCTCTTCGAGTTCCGGATTGGCCTCGAAGTAGGTCTCGCGCTCTTCTTCCGGGAGCGTCGCGATCCAGTCGCCGGCCGACCCGACTCGGATCGACTGTCCCGCGACGTTCAGCCCGAGTGCCGTCTGCTCGCGACCCGCCACCCAGAAGTGACCCTTCGAGCGGACGACGTTCGCGGGGAACGCGTCGAGTAGATCGGCGAACCGCTCGGGGTGGAACGGACGGCGCGACGTGTAGACAAACGACGTGACACCGTGTTCCTCCTCGGCGGACTCATGCGGCTGCTGGAGTTCTCGTAACCATCCCGCGGACTGACTCGCTTCCTCGAAGTCGAACCGGCCCGTGTCGAGGATCTTGTCGGGATCGACCGCGCCGTGTTCCGTCCGGATGATCTCCGCACGCGGCTGGAGGACCTCAATCATCTCCTCGATCTCGTCGATTGTCGCCTCGTCTACGAGGTCACACTTGTTCAACAGGAGGACGTCACAGAACTCGATCTGCTCGATGAGCAGGCTCCCGAGGTCCTTTTCGGTGTCCCCGTCCATGAGCGACTCTTTTGAATCGAACGCCGTCCAGAACTGGTGGGCGTCGACGACGGTGACCGTCGTGTCAAGCTCGTAGTAGTCCATCACCTCGATGCCGGTCTCCTCGTAGAACTCCGTCGGGTCGAGGTCGCCCTGATCGAACCCCATCGTGAGCGTCTGTGCGACAGGTAACGGTTCAGCGACGCCCGTCGATTCGATGACGAGGTGGTCGAACTCGCGGACCTGAGCGAGCTTCGCAAGCGCGTCCAGCAGATCGCCGCGCAGCTCACAGCAGATGCAGCCGTTCGACAGTTCGATCAGGTCCTCGTCGTCTTCGGAGATGTCCGAGTGCTCGGCGACGCGTTCCGCGTCGACGTTCACCTCGCCCATGTCGTTGACGAGGACCGCGATATCGAGGTCCGTTCGCGTGTTCAGAAGGTTATTCAACACGGTCGTCTTTCCCGCGCCGAGGTTGCCGCTCAATACCGTGACGGGGATCGTCTCTCGACTCATCTGTTATTAATACTATAGCGTATATTATTTATATTTGGCTATTGAGTTCCAGTTGTTGCTAATAATGGCATTGACAAACCTCCGAAAGTGCGAGTCGCTCGACGCGGTGATCGTCGGCGCGGGTGCTGCCGGCGTCGGAACCGGCGTCGTCCTCGAGGACCTCGGTCTAGATTCCTACGCGATTCTCGACCGAGAGGCGGTCGGCGCGTCGTTCAGACAGTGGCCCGACGAGATGCAATTGATCACGCCCTCATTTCCGAGCAACAGCTTCGGCTGTCGAGACTTGAACGCCGTAACTACTGATACGTCGCCGGCATTCACGCTCGATAGCGAGCATCCAAGCGGTGACGAGTACGCCGAATACCTCGAGGGGGTCGCCGAGTTCTACGACCTCCCCGTCCGGACCGGCGTCGACGTGGAGTCGGTACAGCGTCACAACGATGAGTTCATGATTCATACGTCGAGTGGTCCGATCCACAGCCGGTTCGTCGTCTGGGCGACCGGCCAGTTCGGCCGGCCGAACGACGAGCCGTTCCCGGGTGCGAGCCACTGCGTTCACAACACTCGGGTCGGATCGTGGAGCTCGTTTGCCGACGAGTGTGTCGACGACCCGGTCGTAATCGTCGGCGGGTACGAGAGCGGGATCGACGCGGCGCTCACGCTCGCCGACGTGGGGCAAGAGACGATCGTTCTCGACGAGAAAGGGCCGTGGCGGTTCCGCGGGCCCGACCCGAGCGAAGTGCTCTCGCCGTACACGAGCCAACAGTTGCGCGAAGCGTTCGAACGGGACGCGCCGATTACGCTCGAAGACGGCGTCCGCGTCGAACGGGTCGAGCGCGCAGAGAGTGATAATGAGTCGTTCGAGGTCGTCAGCACGGACGGTGAGACGTTTGCGACGCGGAATCAACCTGTGCTGGCAACTGGGTTCCAAAGCGGACTCGGCCTCGCAGACGAGTACTTCGCGTTCGACGACGGCTGGCCGGAACTGACCGAGCGGGACGAGTCGACGACGACTCCCGGGGCGTTTCTGGTCGGCCCACAGGTTTCACACAACGGCCAGCTGTTCTGCTTTATTTACAAGTTCAGACAGCGCTTCGCCGTGGTCGCCGACGAAATCGCCGCGAGACTCGATATCGACCGTACTCCCCTCGAGGAGTACCGTGAGAAGGACATGTTCCTCGAGGACCTGTCCTGCTGTGAGCCTGACATGTGCGACTGCTGATCATGGCACGAGACACATCGAACGAGGACGGCAGCATCGAGCAATCAACTGAGGCGAGTAACGACGATCGACACGTCTGCCGGATGACCGGCCGCAAACAGGGTCTCGTCGGGAAGTACGACATCTGGCTCTGTCGGCAGTCGTTCCGCGAGCTGGCCCCCACGATCGGGTTCGAGAAGTATGACTGAAAGGCGGGAGCGACCGGCCGACACACCGGCTGCGGAGGATGCCGACAGAGAGACTATCGTAGTCGTCGGGAAGGAAAGCGTCGGGAAGTCCGAACTCGTCTCCTCACTCACGGGCGACCGGCCGACTAGCGGAAACTTCCGCGGTACCACTACCCGCAGTGAGCGGTACACGACCGATAGGTACGAGTTCGTCGATACGCCCGGGATCGTCCTCGATGCCGACACCGAGGGAACGCGGGACGCACTGGCGCAGGTCGACGAAGACGAGACAGTGTTGCTCGTCGTTCCGGCGACGGATATCGACGACGACCTCGACGCGCTACTGCCGCTGGTCGAATCCCATCTCGGAGCCGTCGTCGTCACCTTCTGGGACAAAGTCGAGGAGCGAACCGAAACCCGCCGCGCACTCGAGGAACTGAGCGCCGACATCGGCGTTCCGGTCGTCCCCGTCGACGCTCGCACGGTCGAGCGACCGATGGTCGACGGCGGGACACCGGGGGCGAGGGCCGGAACGTCGACCGACGCCTACGGGAAGATCATGGACGCATTGGCTCAGCCGGGGATCTTCCCTGACACTGCGCGCAAGCGGGTCGGTCGACGGATCGAACCGCCGAAAACGGTGTTCGAGTGGCCGATCGCCGGCCCGCTGGTGAGCCTGTTGCTCCTGTTGGTCCCGGCCGGCGCGGCGGTCTGGTTCGCAAACACACTCGCCAGCGAACTCGATCCGATCGTGGGGGCCGCCTTCGAACCGCTGGTCGCGGCCGCCGAGCGGCTTCCGGAGCCGCTAGCAGTACTGTTGACGAACGAGTACGGTCTGCTATCGATGGGACCCTTTCTGTTCGTCTGGGCCGGCCCAACGATGCTCCTCTTTGCGGTGATTCTCGGCGTGTACAAGAACACGGGCGTCGTCACCCGAATGACTGTCGCACTACATCCGACGATGCGACGGATCGGCCTCTCCGGTCGGGACCTCATCCGGGTCGTGATGGGCTTCGGCTGTAACGTCCCCGCGGTGGTCAACACCCGCTCGTGTTCGGACTGTACGCGATGTACGACCATTTCGGCGATCTCGTTCGGCTCAGCGTGTTCGTACCAGTTTCCCGCGACGCTCGCAGTGTTCGCGGCGGTCGGCATGGGCTGGCTCGTCGGGCCCTACCTGCTCGCGTTGGCGGTCACGACGTTCATTTACGTCGGACTGATCGCGCCCGCTGAAGCCCGAGAGTCGACCACCGTGATCGACCGCCGAACGTTCCTCCAGTGGCCAGACCCGAAGGCGGTCGCCCGTGAGGCCTGGAGCGCGCTCAGGGAGTTCTTTATGAAGGCACTCCCTGTCTTTGTCGTCATCACCTTCGTCGCCGCCGCGCTCGACCGTCTCGGCGTGATCGACGCGCTGGGATCGGTGCTTGGACCGGCGATGAGTCTGTTCAATCTCCCGGCAGATGCCGCGCTCACAGTCGTGCTGGCGTCGATCCGGAAGGACGGGATCGCCCTGCTGACTGCTGACGGCGCATCGACGGCGGCCACGCTCTCGCCGGTACAGGTACTCGTAGTCGTCTATCTCGCAGGGGTCTTGCTGCCGTGTCTGGTGACAGCGTTTACCGTTGCCCGCGAGGTCTCACCACAATGGGCTCTGACAATGATGCTTCGGCAGGCGGTTGCTGCGATCGGCTTTGCGGCCGTGATCGCGTGGGGAGGTGTAGTCGTCTTCGGCTGATCTCTGGCAGATCTAGAGAGCAGAATCCTCGGTCAGACTCATTCCCAAAAATTTTGATAGGAAAACATACATCAGTTCTATCCCCCAAATATTGTCTATATAGGGTGCCGAAACACCAACGATGACCAATGAGATAGACATCCCAAGCGAACCACGGGCTGCGGTCGACGCGCTGGCCAACCATCTAACTGCGACCGCAGAGCGCCCAATTCCGCCGGCGACCAACCGCTGGCTCGGTGAAGCCGAGGCTGTCGCCCGCGATGCTACCAGCGACGACCTCGACACCCCAACTAGACGGAAACGTGTTCGACAGGTTGCCACACTGCTTGAGTCGGCTGACAAAACGGACGACGCGGTCGCCGATCGCCACATCGAAGCGGCGATTGAGTGCTGTCAAGTCGCTCTTGCTGACGGGTGATTTAGATCCTAGTTGTACGGAGTCACTCTCGTCACCAATTAAATTCTAATTTGTGAGGAAACCAAATTAAACTACACCAAGTTATTCTCTTTCGTTAAAGAAACCAATATAAGTTACAAAAGAGTGTTCCAGCGCATCACACTTATGTTCGTAGTCTCTGAAGAATAGTTTGATGAGTTCAAAACAAGACGATCTCAAGGAGACGAACACCGAGGCCCGCTTCGAGTTCAAGAAGGAGGAGAAGTCCGCCTTCCAGACCGAGAAGGGCCTCACCGAGGAGACAGTCCGTGTCATCTCCGAGGACAAGGGCGAGCCGGAGTGGATGTTAGAGCGCCGCCTGCGCGCGCTCGAGCAGTTCCAGGAGATGCCGATGCCGACCGACTGGCCCGGCCAGCCGGACCTCAGTGAGGTCGACGTCGACGAGATTGTCCCGTACATCCGGCCGGACGTCGATGTTCGCGCCGGCGTTGACGACTGGACCGAACTTCCGGACGAGATCCAAGACACCTTCGACAAGCTGGGCATCCCAGAGGCCGAAAAGAACGCGCTCTCGGGCGTCGGCGCCCAGTACGAGTCCGAGGTCGTCTACCAGAACATGCAGGAGCGCTGGGAGGAGAAGGGCGTGGTCTTCTGTAACATGGACGAGGCCGTCCAAGAGCACGAAGAGCTCGTCCGCGAGCACTTCATGACGAAGTGCGTCCCGCCGAGCGACAACAAGTTCGCGGCGCTTCACGGCGCCATCTGGTCCGGCGGCTCGTTCGTCTACGTCCCCGAAAACACCACCGTTGACATGCCTATCCAGGCGTACTTCCGGATGAATAGCGAGGGGATGGGCCAGTTCGAGCACACGCTCATCATCGCTGAGGAAGGCGCCGAGGTCCACTACATCGAGGGCTGTTCCGCCCCGAAGTACTCGAAGTTCAATCTCCACTGTGGCGGCGTCGAGGTGTTCGTCGACGAGGACGCACACGTTCAGTACTCGACCGTTCAAAATTGGTCGAAGAACACGTACAACCTGAACACCAAGCGCGCCATTGCGGAGAAGGGCGGGCGCATGGAGTGGATCTCTGGGTCGATGGGATCGAGGGCGACGATGCTGTACCCGTCGACGATCCTGAAAGGCCGGGGTGCCTCCGACAACCACATCACCATCGCGATGGCCGGCGAGGGCCAAGACATCGACACGGGCGCGAAGGTCTACCACAACGCGCCCGAGACCAAGTCGACGGTCGAGTCGAAGTCGATCGCGAAGGACGGCGGCCGCACGAACTACCGCGGTCTCGTCCACATCGCCGACGGCGCCGAGAACTCTTCGACGGCCGTCGAGTGCGACGCGCTGATGTTCGACAACGAGTCGACGTCGGACACGATGCCATACATGGAGATCAACGAATCGAAGGTCGACGTCGCCCACGAGGCGACCGTCGGCAAGATCGGCGACGAGGACATCTTCTACCTCCAGTCGCGCGGTCTCGACGACGACGACGCGAAACAGATGATCGTCTCTGGCTTCATCGAGCCGATCACGGAGGAGCTGCCGATCGAGTACGCCGTCGAGCTGAACCGGCTTGTCGAACTCGAGATGGAGGGCTCGCTCGGGTGATCTGATGCCGGAGTGTGCACATTGCGGGGGACACGTCTCACAGCGATTCGTGACCGTGTTCGGCCTAGACGGTGGTGACGTAGTCGCCTGCCCAGCGTGTTCCAGTCAAGCGAACATCGCGGAGACGGTCTTAGACCGTCGCTGACAGCGAACGATGGAACACTGCTTCGCGTGCGACACCGACTATGGGTACTTTGGGACGACACCGCACGAAGGGTCCTGTCCAGCCTGCGGCTCGTCAGCTGTCACGCCAGCAGGCGAACTCAGCGTCGTCGACACGACAACGTGGGAGAGTGCTACCGGTCTCTCGACGATCCACGTGACGGCGACCGATAGACGAGCGCGTCGCTTCGAGTTTGTCGTTGCGGCACGTCGCGGGCGAGGGGAACTTGTCTGTCTCGCGATCGACGGGACAGAGGTACCTACCGATACGGTGTGGTCGGTTCCGTCCGCCGTCGCTACGAGAGTTACCGCACACGGGATTAGGATCAGTGACTCGACGCCAGCTCAGAGCCGATGATGAACAGTATAGGCTATATACGCAGCCCGTCGCGTCTGTTCTGTCTCGATTACGAGCGGTAGCACCACGTAATATCTGATATGTTTGAGCGTGTCGTTACAAATATCCGAACAGGAGAGCTGCCGAGCGGTTCGAATCGCCCGACCGATGAGTAGCCGCGCGCTAAACGACACCTCACGTCACCGGACAGTCGAAGTATGAACTCGACAACGACGTGTTACGCCGACAGGAAAAGCTGATCAACTCAGCACTTCATCCCGTCATAGGAGCTGAAACATAGAGTAGTTGCGTGGGCTCGGGCAGGCCATCTATCGGTACTCAACAACTCACTCCGAGACGGGAAATACCGTGAGATCGCTCACCATGACAGTAACGGTTACGCGGTCGCCTTCACGGAGTCCGTCGCGATGTTGCTCGACGACTACTGCCTCGCCGGAGTCAACCTCCACACGTACGTCGTAGCGGCGTCCAACGTCACGTACATGTGTCACCGTCCCCTGTATCTCGATCGCTTCCGATCGGTTATCGAGACTCTCCCGATCAGTCGATGCGTCCGGTCGATCCGATGTGTTCTCGCCTTCGCTCGACTGCCCGTCGGACCCCGATGTAAGCCTGACTACCAAGTCGCCCGGTCGAACGTGAACGACCGCGCGGGATGTATCGGTAAACTCTTTCCCAACGGCGTCGGCTGGCAAAGCGACCCCGCCGACCGCCACCATCGACGGCTCACCACCGTCGACCCTCGCCGAAAGTTCGTTCGAGCGTCCGAGGAATGACGCGACGAACCGGGTCGACGGCGATTCGTAGAGTTGTCGGGGGTCTCCTGTCGCGACGGTCGCCCCGTCGCGGAGGATGACGAGCCGGTCCGCGACCGACATCGCGTCCTCCTGATCGTGGGTAACGAACAGCGTCGTCACGCCGGTTTCCTGCTGGATTCGGACGATCTCGTCGCGGAGCCGCGCACGGAGTCCCCTGTCAAGCGCCGACAGCGGCTCGTCGAGCAGGAGAACATCTGGTTCGGGAGCGAGGGCACGAGCGAGTTCGACGCGGCGGGTCTCGCCCCCACTGAGCGATGTCGGCGACGCGTCACGTCGGTCGGTG
This sequence comes from Halorubrum tebenquichense DSM 14210, assembly GCF_000337415.1. Taxonomy (GTDB): domain Archaea; phylum Halobacteriota; class Halobacteria; order Halobacteriales; family Haloferacaceae; genus Halorubrum; species Halorubrum tebenquichense. Next base: position 138,936 of record NZ_AOJD01000077.1, read on the forward strand.
AGTTCGACTAGTTTGAGATACCGATCGACACGGTCACTCACCTGATCGGGCGTGAGATCACCGGTTTCCAGTCCATACGCGACGTTCTCGGCGACAGTCATGTGTGGGTACAGCGTCGACCGCTGAAAGACGACCCCGACGTTACGATCCTCCGGCGGGATGCCGGTGACGTCGGTCCCGCGGAGCGATATCCTGCCGGCTGTCGGGTTGAGGTGCCCGGCAATCGCTTGAACGACAGTCGTCTTCCCGCAGCCGCTCGGCCCGAGCAGCGCGACGAGTTCTCCATCCTCGAGGGCGAGCGACACGTCATCGAGCGCGCGCTCGCTCCCGTACCGATGGGTCAATCCGTCGAGTTCGAGGGTCATTTCTCCACCGCGGTGGGAACGCCGGCGAACCGCTGGACTGTGGCGACCACGATGAACGTGACAGCCAACAGCGCGAGCGCGAGCGGAACGATCGCGTCAATACCGCCGGCGATGAAGTCGACCCAGATACGCGTCGGGATCGTCCGGGGGTTGTACGCGACCATCATCGTGGCGCCGAACTCGCCGATGGCTCGTGCAAACGTGAGTACGACCCCGGCGACGATCGCCCGGCTCGTGAGCGGAAGCGACACGCGCCTGAACGTGGCTATCGGTCCGTAGCCGAGCGATCGGGACGCCTGTTCGAGACGCTCGTCGACGGCGCCGAACCCAGCGCGAGCGGTGATCACTACGAACGGCGCAGCGACGAACGTCTGCGCGAGAACGATGCCGATGAGGCTGTCCGTCAGCGGGATCCCGAGACGAGCTGCGGCGGCACCGATCGGCGTGAATCGGCCCACCACGCTGAGCAGCATTGCCCCGCCGACGACCGGCGGGACGACGAGCGGGAGCACGACGAGCGCTTCGATGAGCCGCTTTCCCGGGAACGTCTCGCGTGCGAGGACGTACGCGAGCGGCACGCCGAGAACGGTCGCGATCGCGGTGGCAGCCGGCGCGGTGAGAAGCGAGTTCCGGATCGCCGTCCGGCTCGCCACCTGTGAGAGAGCCTCGACGATAGAAACCGATCCGGTCCGGCTGAGAAACACCGCGAAGGGGAGCGCAAAGTAGATGAGCAGGATCCCCCCGAAGAGACCGAAAATCAGCAGCGGCGGTAGTCGCCGAGACTTCGTTGCCGGGCGGGTCGCGTTGATGAGGCTCATCTACCCGTTACCTCGGCGGGAACGTCGCCGTGCGATCTTGGGAACTGCTCCGTCTCGAATCCGTTTTCACGGAGGAGATCGCCGGCGTTCGCGAGGAACCGGACAAACTTGCGTCCAGCGTCTGGCGAGTCAGCACTCTCGAGCACCGTTGCGTTGTACACAATCGGCCCGCCGGTCGCCGTGTATCCCTCGTCCGTCGTGTACGAGACCTCTGCGTAGCGATCGGTGTACTCCGGGTTCGAGAAGTCGTACACCTCGGGGAACGAGTGGAACGGGAGCTCGTGGTCCGCGGCCATGTTCCGGTAGACGACCGCCGCGGCGCGGTTCCCCGTCTCGACGCCAGCGAGCAACTGGGGTTCCTCCGGCTCCCGATAGGCGGCCTCTGTGATGGCTTTGGCGAAGCCGTCGAGTCCGTGTTCCCGCTCGGCCAGTCGGAACGCATGGATAGCACGGTATCCAAGGGGATCAAGGTCAGGGTCACTTATTGCGAGGGTACCGGGCTCAGCCTCGCGTACGACCTCGTACCACGGCTCGTCCCCCTTTAGTCGCTCCCCGATCCGCGTGTTGGGGGCGTAGGCGATCCCAATGGCGTTCGACGCGAACGAGATGTCCCACGCTGCGTGCGCATCGTACAGCTGGTCACGCAACAGCTCTGCATCTGCGCTCACGACAACATCCGGGTATTTCCGGTCATCTCGCACCATCCGCATTACCGCGTTCGTACCATAGTACTCACCCCGACAGGAAATTCCTGTCTCGGACTCAAACTGCTCTCCGAGGTGATCGTCGATGAGGACCGCGAGGCTCCCGGCGGCGAGGACTGAGACCGAATTGTTGTCGCCGAGACAGCCAGCGACTCCAAGTCCACTCCCAGCGGCCACCGCTGTGAGGACCGACCGTCGGGAACGCGATTGCATATCGAAGGGTTCGGCTGTCGAACACATATAACCTACTCTCGTTACTATTCTACGAGAAGTAACCATTTTAGAATACGGTTCCAGCTGAAGTTACGTTACAAGTAGCCGAGTTCGATTATAACGCCAAATTGAGTGGACATCAATCTCGATCCGAGTTCCAAGGTTACGCCGCGTGACTACGGCTCCGGCTTGAGCCTGGCGGTATCCTACGTTGCCGGGGCAATAATTGCGAGAATTCTATGACACGCAGATGTGATCCACTTTATGACACTGTTCAAATACCAATATCTCGCCGGTGATATCATCGGCGAGCACTCAGCAGCCGCGAGCAATGCGCTCAATCGAGCAAATGGCTACTCTTAGTGGTGAATGGCTAAGATATCCTACTCGACAACAAAGCGCTCGATTGGCGATGCCGTGGGAGCGCTGAGCTGGTATCGCCAGTTCCGTGAAATTGTCCTGATGTTTGCCATCAGTAACATAGAACCGCTGTGTTAGCCGTTTTAATTGTGGCTCAACGTCTATTCAACACAGCAGTGATGTGTAATCTCTACTAGAGGATCCAGCCTACCGTAAGGTAGAGAGCAGAATGTATTCTAAACGACTTTCCGACACGACTAATAGAATAAAACCAAGTCTTGAGGTTGTTCTATCGACAGAGATCTTTCGCAGCAGAGCGAATAAGAGGCACCCAACAGAATGATCTACCCTCTATTTTAGTCAGGGTAACCGCCGCAAGTACAGGTGTAAGCAGTCACGACCGGATCAGTTATTGACGACGGACACTTATTGATCATATCACATTTACGATGGCTGACAATACACCTACTCGTCACAGTGTTTAGCCACGACCCTGACCTCCAATGAGGCTTCAACAGCTCTTCAAGAGTCAATCAGAGCTCGATCTAACTGACGGACCGATTCCACGCGCTCTATTTTTTCTCTCGTTTCCGATCGTCATCACCAATCTGCTCCAAGTCGGATACAACCTCGCCGATACCTTCTGGCTGGGACGTTACAGTACTGAGGCACTCGCCGCGATCAGCCTCGGGTTTCCGCTCGTCTATCTGTTCATCTCACTCGGGCTCGGATTGACCGTCGCTGGCAGCGTTCTCGTCGCTCAACACACCGGCGCCGAACAGCCCGCGAAGGCTGAGTATGCTGCTTCTCAAGCCGTCATCTTCACTCTGTTAGCCGGAATCATACTCGGAGCGCTCGGCTACAGTTTCGTCGCCGAACTGCTCGACGTGTTCGATGCCGAGCCGGTCGTTTTGGGACTGGCGACCGAGTACATGGAAATTATTAGCCTCGGACTGCCGTTCCTGTTCGGCTTCACGATTTTCATCGCACTGATGCGAGGCGCCGGAGACACTGTCACACCGATGCTAGTCATGCTCGGGACGGTCATACTCAACGTCGCACTCGATCCGCTGCTCATCTTCGGAGTCGGACCGCTCCCTGAACTCGGCGTTGAGGGCGCTGCCGTTGCGACCGTCTTCGCGAGGGGGTCTGCGATGGTCGTCGGGATCTGGCTCATGCTTCGGGGAGCGCATGGTATCCAGATTCACCTCCGGCAGATGGTTCCAGACCTGAGCTACAGCCGAAAACTGCTCCGGATCGGTGTGCCGGCGTCGATCGAAAATACTGGCCGCGCCATCTCAATCAATGCGGTCTTAGTGATCGTCACACTGTTCTCGACGTCTGTCGTCGCCGCCTTCGGCGTCGGCATTCGGGTCTTCTCGATGATCTTCATGCCCGCGATCGCCATTGACCGTGGTGTCGAGGCGATGACCGGCCAGAATATCGGCGCGGGACGACACGACCGGGTGGTCGCAACCAATCGCTTCGCCGCGAAGGTGTCGTTTCTACTCTTTTCGGCCGTCGGGCTCGCGACCTTCGTGTTCGCTCCCGAGATCATCGGAATCTTCGACGACTCGCCGGCCGTCGTCGCTGAGGGCGCCTCATTCCTGCGGTGGATCGCACTCACATTCGGGTTTGTGGGCGTCATCAGAGCCTACAGCGGTGGTTTCCGTGGTGCCGGCAAAACACTCACCGCTGCTACTATCGCCGTCGTGTTGTTCGGGTTTATCCGACTCCCGATCGCTTACGTGGCGTCGCAAGGACTGGTCCCGATTGACGGGTGGTTCTTTGCGACGCCGTCGCCGACGGGTATTTGGTTCGCCTTCGCGGTCTCAAGTGTAATCGCTGCTGTCGTCGCGGCGGGCTGGTTCGAGAGTGGCGGTTGGCGTGGTGGCGATCTAACTGACGAAGCGATGGAGACGACAAATACGAATACTGCCGGTGAAGACTCATCAACCGATGGTGGGACTGGCGATGAGAGTAATCAAGACGTGATCTCTGGAACTGATTGACGATACTACTGAAATCCTAATTTTAGAGATATTCTTGCCTGAAACAGCTTGCCGATAGGCATTTCAAATTGACCGCTGCGAGTCCTGCTAGTTTGAGATGACGTTCGGAATACTGTGAAAGGTGTAGATCGCGTCGTAAAGCGGTCTAGAGTTTTGTGGTTGGCTGACCCCACTCTATCCGTTACAGACTTAGAACTACGTACACCCGGTGTACGTTGATTTAATACAATAACAGATTTAGGTGGACGCGCGTGCTTGCTCTATTGAGCAAAGTCTAAACGGCTTTGCGACGCGACCAAAATCTTGAGTACCAGTTCCCGTACTATGGAGGGTGTCATAGAACAGTTCACATACCCGCTGTATAGCGATTTATACCAAGAGTAGTTCCGGTTTCCGACGCTATTCTTCGAACTCAACTAGACAAACGCTCTCTCACAGTACCCATGACAACCGTTCTATGACACCCTCGTACTATGGGTTAATTCTCCTCGCGAATGAGCAGGGGATCGTCGAGCGTGCGTACCCGAGAGGGCCACAAACGGACATTGAACGGCTCGTGAACGATGTCGAACGGGTTGCCACGGCACGAAGTGCCGGCCTCTTCGCGTCTGGAAACGTGCCGAAGATCCTCAATAGCAGGGATGCGCCTGAACCCAGTTATTAATTCCTATTGAGTGGTTCTGAATAGAAGACACGCATCAAAATCATCCTCCGAGGTTGTGTCCAATGCTGTGTGGGTCAATTAGCTCTCGATGTCGTAGCCCCATTCACGGAGCATCGATTCGAGCTCCTCAGGATGACTGAGCCCAACAAGCAGGGCGGCTTCCCGGAGATCAGCTTTCTTGACTGTCTCACCTAACCGATCCTCAACAGAGCGTCGTGCGTCACGCTGGACATCGATAGTCGATTGTTGAAGATGGAGTTGAACCGTCTTATCACGGCCATCAGTAATGCTGTTCCGCGTGAGCACCCAGGGAAGGTCGGTCGAGCGCTGTGCCGAAGTTCCACTTGTCTCCACAGACTGTTCAGGGGATTCTACTCCGGTCTCAATGGTCTCGTCAGCCTGCCGGTCGTCCGAGTTATCTTCACTCTGGTCAACTTCGTCGGCATCGGTATCGTACTCGCTGTCGCCCCAGTCGTCGTCCGCTGCGCCGCTTTTGAACCCACCCATTATGCCGTCACCTCGAGTTCATCTTCGTCGATGGCACCGGGTTCAGGCGGGTTTGGTGCTGTGATCCCGCCTTGCTCCTCGACGAAACGGGCTACACGATCCAGCTGAGCGAGCGTTTCGATCTCATAATCCCGACGGCGGTCACGGTGGCTGCGAACATACTCGAACGCAGAGCACTGCTGTCGCCAACATCCTTCCATCAGTGACGTGCGGTCACCGATCACGGCAGGAACCTCATACGGAATCTCCGCAAGCATCTCTTCCTGATCGCGGGTCCCTTTAACGCCGATCGGGACGGCACCAAGTACTCCCACGTCGATATTCAGCTGGTCCGCGAAGTTTGTCGCGAGATCTTCTAACCCTTCAACGGCCGCCTGTCCCTTCGCAGAGGGCTCAACCGGGAGAAGCAGGTTTCGGGTTGCGTAGATCGCATTATACAGATGGGATCCTTCGGTCGCCGGAGGGTCACAGATGACAATATCGTACGTATCCGGGATACCCGCCTCACCAAGGACACGCCGGAGTTGGGCGTGGATGTTGTATGCGTCACCGAAGTCTTCCGCCTTCTGCTGTTCGCGCTCGAGGTGTTGACTGAGATCTGAGAGTGAATTATGTTCTGGGATGACGTCGATACCCTCCACAGTCCGGATCAGATCCTCAAATGGACCACGGGGGCTGCCCACCATGTGACGGACAAGACTGTCCGCGGATGCGTCCGCGCGATCGTCGTCAACGCCGAGGAGCCGACTCAGGTCGCCATCCTGTGGGTCGAGCGGGACCACGAGGACATCGAGCCCGGCTCGGCGGTGCGCCACGGCGAGGTTGGCAGCGAGCGAGGTTTTGCCGACGCCTCCTGCCTCGCTGTATACTGTGTACGCAAGCATATCCGGGAATACGGTGGCTTACCTAATGAATGTACGTCAGACACTAACCTAAGACTCATATCTAAGACAGATATCTTAGACACTTGTCTAGATATTTTATACATGAAAGATAGATGGATAACAGAGATCAGATGCGTGGACAAATTGGATAGAGGGCTGAGGCATCCTAGAAATCGGAACACAGAGCATCGCCCAAAGGAACTAATATTATTAACCATGTACATTAGCGCGTCATGGTATCACAAGACAGGGTTGAAAATCTATACGCCGACATGGTTACGGCACGGTATTACGAGGAACGATTACAGGAAGAGTAACTAGAAGGCAAACAGCCTGCCTTCGACATTTCAGCGGGCCCTATTCCCGGTGAGCTTCATCTCGCAGCTGGACAGGAGGCGGCAGCTGTTGGTGTCTGTCACCATCTTCGGTCAGACGACACGGTAACAGCCCCACATCGTCCGCATCATATCGCTATCGCGAAAGGGGTCGATCTGAAACGGATGACCGCTGAGATATTCGGCCGAGCAACGGGTCTCAGCAAAGGAAAGGGTGGACATATGCATCTGTTCGACCCAGATGTGAATTTCGCGTGTAGTGGCATCATCGCTGAGGGATGTCCACCAGCAGCCGGGGCAGGGCTTGCGGCCAAAAAGCGCAATACTGACGCAGTGGCAGTCGCGTTCCTCGGTGAGGGAGCGATCGATCAGGGTGCGTTCCTCGAGTCGCTGAATTTCGCGAGTGTCCACAACCTACCAGTTGTATTCGTCGTCGAGGATAATGACTGGGCAATCAGCATGCCCAAAGACCGTCTGACATCCTCCCACGGCTAAAGCCGTGGGGTTCCTCCACTGGGGGTTGAGCCCACAGAAATTGAGAGGTTCGCAGGTTCCTCGTCACGTTCGACGATGACCTGCGTTTTGGGCTGTGCCAGTACAGCCCCCGCCTCGGACAGCGGTTTCGAAAACTTGCCCGAGGCTCGTTTTCCGATGTTTAGCGCACCGTTCTTGTCCGCGTTGTCGTCCAATCCGCACTCGGGACACTCGAACCGCCCCTGCGTCTCCCGGACACCCTCACAGGCACAGCGGTTACACGTCTTCGACGTGTCGTATTCCTCGACCAACACCACGTCGATACCCGCGCCGTGTGCTTTGTACTCGATGTAGTTCAACAGGCGAGCGAACGGCATCTTGTGGATCTTGTCGTTAATGTACCGCCCTTTGTCGTTGTCTCTACAAATTCCACCGAGATCACCCACGACGATGACCGTGTTCCGCTCTTCGGCATCCTCTACAATGTGTCGAGCAATCTTGTGGAGACGGTCGTCGACCTTCCGCGCTTCCGCGTCACCGATGCGCTCAACCACCTGCTGTCCCTGTCGAGGTTTGGCCTTCCCGATAGACTTCCGTAGTTGCTTGTAGTGTTCGCGGAGGCGGCGCACTTCTTCGCCGTAGAACGTGGTGTCACGGTCCGAGAGGAACGCGCAGGTAGCGACCCAGCGTGCGCCCATATCGATAGCCAGTACGTCGTCATACTCGTCTGGGATGGTCACAGACCGTTTAACGACGAGATGGACGTACCAGTCACCATCACGGCGCACTAGTTCGCTATCTCGAATGTCACCCTCTTGGACGAGTGTTTCGTCCTTGTGTGGAACGTGGGCGGGACACCAGATAGAGTTCCCCTGTCCCCGTTCAGGGTCGTATACAGGGACTTTCATCCACCACGACGACAGCACCGTGTCCTTGTCGTGAGCGATATCCAGTACGTCGTTGCGGAGAACGACGGGCTGCTCGGTGTCAGGGTTCGGGTCTTTCTGTTGCTGGACTTTCGACGCTTGCTGTTTCGTCGCGGAGTAGAGGTCGGCATCCCCGCCGTGAACCTCGCGTTGGAACGCCTCGTACTCACGGGCCAGCATATCGGATTTTCTGTTGGTCAGCGAGTGGAGCTTGACCCGCACCGTGGTTGAGACGTTCCGTTGCATCGTTATTCACCCGCTTGTGCGTCGATATACTCCTCGATGACCTCGCTGGAGACGTCACCCCCACTGGAGACGAAGTACGAGCGCGTCCACAGCGAGGGCAAGCCAAAGTCGTACTTCTCACGGAGGTGATGCGAGGAGTAGCCCTTGACCTGTTGCATTATTTTGTTCGGAGCGAGCGTCGGATCGCCCGTGATGAACAAGTGAACGTGGTCGGGACGAATCGCTAACTCCAGAATTTCTACGTCGAGTTCGTTAGCTTTGTCCTCGATGAGTTCTTCGAGTCGATGGCGTACCTCGCCTTTGAGTACCGACTTGCGGTACTTCGGACACCAGACGAAGTGGTACTGGAGTTTGTGGATGTTGGTACGTTCTCGGTCGAACCCGCGAGGCATCGTCGGTATATAGAAGTAACTCATCGAAAGATGTTACGCAAATATCAACCCCAAGCCGTGGCTACGAACGTGGATACATTCCCAGTTGTCGGCTTCATCCCACCCGTGAACGGGTGGGCTTTCGCCTTGCTACCGCTGTAACGGACGTAGAAGACGGGTCAGACAGAGCAGCCGGGTTTGATATGCCAGGTGTTCGCGTCGACCGCGACGACGCCGTTGCCATCTACGAAACTGCCGCTGACGCAATCGGCAGAGCCCGGGACAGGAACGGACCCACACTCCTCGAAGTTCAAGTCCACCGACGGATGGGCCACTTCATGGGCGATCCACAGACGTATCGGCCTGATGAGGACGAGGAGGCGGCACTCGCGCGGGATTCGATCGATCGCCTCGAATCGAGATTACACGACCACGGCGTCGACGACGAAGCACTCGCCGAGATCCGTGACGAGGTCGAAGCGCGCGTTGAAGATGCCATCTCGTGGGCAAAAGAACAGCCCCATCCAGACCCCGAAGACGCGTACGACGACGTCTTCGTCAATCCACCGTCGGGTGTGACAACAGAGGAGCCGGAGTTCAACCTCGCGGAGGTGAACAACGATGACTGAAGATAGCGATGTTATCGACCGTCAGTGACCCACGACTGAAGTCGTGGGCTTGTCAGTGGACTCCCCCTCTACCGTCGAATCAACGGAGGCGTGGAACTCGCCGTTCAGGTTCAGCGTCCCTGACTTGAGCGCACACTGACAGGGTGCGCCTCCACTCGAAGACGTTTGCCCCGAGTGGAGACGTTTCAGCAGTTTGCGAGCGATATTCTTGCTCGCGTTGTAGTCCGCGTTCAGTTCGTACTCGCACTTCTGACAGACGAACTGGTGTTTCGACCGCCGATTGCCCTCGTGGGTAAACCCGCACGACGAACACCGCTGGGACGTGTACGCCGGACTCACCCGCGCGACCTCGATACCGTCCATCTCGGCTTTGTACTCGACGTACTCGAACAAGCGGCGGAACGCCCACGCGTGGAATCGTTTTCCGCCTCCCATCCGCGTGCGAATATCAGTCAGGTTCTCGAACGCGATGTGCGTACACCCGTGGTTGCGGGCTTCGTCGAGAATCCGGTTCGATGCGCGGTGGAGTTCGTCCTGTATCCAGCGGTGTTCGCGGTCGTTCATCGACTGAATCGACAGATGCGCCGACCGCGTCCTCGTCTGTTGCATCGACCCGCGCGTCTTCTCGAACTCCCGGCGTCGATGGTTCATCTCGTCGGCGTTCCCGATGAACGCGCCTGTCGAAGTCACTGCGAGCGACCCGTCCACGTTCAAATCGACCCCAAGGACTGTTCTGTGCTTGGCGTCGTCAGAAGTAGTCGTGAACTGGTCTTGCTTGTCCGTTGTTCGGCGCATCCGTGCGTGGAGGTAAAACGATGCTGTACTGCGATCGTACTGTAACGTGGACATTCGAAACTCGTAGTCCTCGTTCAGCAGGTACTCGCCGATCGGTGTGTCTTCGGGATCGTCGGGGAGCACGTAATCGCACTCGACGCGACCGTTCACAGTCGACAGCGACACGTGGTCACGGTGGAACGTCGCAGAGCGTTTGTCATAGACAACGCTCCACGCGTCGAACTGCGGCTGACTCGTCTTCTCGCCCTTTTCGAGGCGGGCAACACCGCTTTTTGTGGCCTCGATAGCGCGTCGAATTCCTTTTTGGACGAGATTCGCAGTCAACTCCGTCTCGTCGCGGAGCCGGTCGTAGAGGGCGTTTTCGGCTTTCTGTTTCGAGGTCACGCAGTAGTCGTTCGGATGCCTCCACGCCCACTCTGAGGTGGTGTTCGCACAGTGGAGGAACTGGTCTTTCGTCTGATGGAGGTCGTCGCACCGCTCTGTGGGAACGTTGAGTTTGACTTTGACCGTGCGAATCGCGTCCTCCATCCGTACTTCACATATCAATAGATCTATTTATATATTTTAGGATTGGGATCGGGGAGTCAGGCGGCCATCGTTCGCGGACTGTATAGCATTTTGTCGGCTTCCTCCCACAACTGAAGTCGTGGGCTTCCGCCTCGTGCCTCTGTGATTCCCGACAGCGGCGATATCGAAGACAGCGTCCGTGAAGTCATGGCGACAGAATGAGCGACCGACAACTCGTTACAGATGGAGGCTCCGGACTCCGGGTCGGGATTCGTGCGACCGGTGAGTGGGAGTCGGACGTCGACGAGACGGAAGGTGTCATGGTAAACTGGTTCGTTCGCGAGGGCCGGACCGTAGAAGCCGGGGACACACTCTGTGAGATACAGGTTGAGAAGGTAAGTATCGACCTACAGGCACCCACCGCGGGAACACTTGAGGAGATTACCGTAGCGGAAGACGACGAGTTTGAGATCGGGGACACGCTAGGGTGGATCAGATCAGAATAAATCCAGGTCTACGGCGGATTTTCTGCGTCGTTGATCCCTTCGAATGTGCTGTTCGTGTGAGCGTATCGCCACCGTTGGAGAATCGCTCGTGTGACCAACGAAGCCTCACGCACAGTGATACAGGATAACTCAACAGGACGACTGGAGGCGTCAGGTGGAGGATGAAAATGCCGTGTCGGTGCATCGGGTTTCGGATGACAGTCGAATCGAAAATTCCGCCCCTGGTTGTCCGTGTAGTGGGCAGCGTAGTTCCCGGCCAAACTCCATCGAATGTCAATCCTCGCTGTTGACGCCGCTCCGACGCCGTCAGCCAGTTCGATCGAAAGTATCTGTGGATTCAGCGGATCATCCAGTGATGCCGTCTCAACCAACGGCTCTTGAGTGACAATCAGATCTCGGATCTCGCGTAACGCCCCGGCATCGATCGGGCCGAACACCCCGGCCTGTTCGCCCGGCTGACTATCCGCAGAGAATGTCTCGTCTTCCGCATCGGTCATACGACAATGGAGGTGTCGCTGTTGCTATCGTCGTCAGTGTCGGTTCCAGTCAGGTGACCAGTACGACTGGCCTCAGCAATCGCGAGCGTCGCTTGTGCGAGTGCGAGGTTGCGGCGAGTCGTTTGCCACTCTCTGAGCAACGTCCCAGACTCGCTGTCGGCGTCTTCAATATCCAGTTCCCGAGCGAGTTCCTCGGGCGAATCAACTCCGTACTCGTCACGCCAGTTCTGAATCTGTGTTTTCAGTTCGGTGATTCCAGAGGCAATCTCTTCAGGAGTACGTTCCGCAAGCAGCGACTGCGCATGCTCAGTGACAATGCCCGTTTCTGACCGGCGGTACAGCGTCGTCTGGCCGTCCTGTGATGTCGTCACTTCGCCTGCATCCACGAGCGATCGCAGGTGCTTTCGCGCCGTCGTAGGCGAGACACGAGCACGGTCGGCAATCTGTGAAGCAGATGTTGGATCGTAGGTACTACGGAGGATTTCGTAGACTCGTTCGAAGGGCGTTGTCTCCTCAATCCAGTCCTCAACGACAACGTCGTTGATATCACGCTGTTCGGCACCGCCATCAGGACATACTTGATTGGGTGGGGGCGTCTTCTCGGACATGATACACTAACCAACGTGAGACAAGTATAATAATTTGTGGGACAGTATATTGGTTTGTGATTCTTCCGAGTGTGGGTCTCGTAGAGATGTGGTCTAAAGCCCATTTACCGGGGCTTTACAGCGGCAACGTGGGGTGAGGATCGTGCCAGTTAGAATGCTAGTTTGAGAAGACGTTTACAGCGGCACTCCGGGGTGATCTATCCACCGCTCGGTTCCTTCTCATCTCAATAACGGGCTGATCACTCCCCGTCGTCAACATCGGGTGTTACTCGCGAGAAGATAGAGACAGAAAACTCCTTGAACTCTGAAAAACGGGGCATCCGAACTGGCAAGAGCATACTGTCACCGATTGGGTGGAACAGCTCAGACGTCCATCGGGAACACGTTGGGACGCGGGTGGTGGAGTTGACAACAATCCTGTCTTCACCCAGTAATTAACCAATAACTACGGTCGATAGATGTCGCATGTTGGTTAAAGCCAGCTCGGGTGGCCTCGAACCCACACCCCTCTATCGATGTGTTCCACAAATGCGCTGGCTGGCGAAGACAGGTTACGAGCCGCAGCCGTCTGGTATGAAATGGAGAAAACGGGAAGTATGTCGTCTGTTACCCATGATATCTCGATGTGAATACCACACAGATTCCCGTTGTCCTTCAAACACCAGAGATCGGTTGGCGCGAACACATCGATAGAGGGGTGTGTCTCGACAACCTCATCGTGGTTACACATCGCACGAAGGCCGTCGAATATTCGACTCGAACACGAAGTCTACTACGGCTGGGTCGCGTTCGTTCCACAGCGCGAGAGCGACTCCGGCGCGTTGTCGAAGTACTTTGGGAGGGTCGCCGATGCCGACGAGTTCAAGCTCAGAGGTATCGAAGCCCGGCAGCGCTCAACCCCGCCGTTCATCGAAGACGTCCAGCAGGAGTGTCTCGAACGGCTCCACGCGACTCGATCGCCGGACGCCGTACTCGACTGTCTTCAAGACACCATCAAGCGCCATTTCGCTGGAACGGTGCCGGTTGAACAACTTGTCGAGCGGAATCGTGTCTCTAAGCCACTCGAAGGGTATACGCAGAACACCCAGAACGTGGCGGGAATAAAACGAGCCCGGGATCTGGACCTCGCTGTTCTTCCAGGACAGGACATTGAATACGTAGTCGTCGATGACGGGAAAACCTCGCGAGAACGGGTCGCCCTTGTTCATGAGGAGATCGAGGCCTACGGCACCTCGTACTATGAGACACAACTTATCAGGGCTGTCGAGAGTGTACTGTGGCCGATGGGCTGTGATCGAACGGAGATTCGTCGAGAACTCACGGAGACACGGGTCCCAAAGTTGACGGCGTACACGAACACGGAAGATTGTTAACCAACAAAGGAGTCATCAGGAGCGGCTCTGTTGGTTAACCACTGCCCCTCACGAGATCGAACCCCCACACCCCGTGTGCGATATGAAATCGGGAAGATGGTGGGAGGGGGTAGCCAACGGGAAAGACCCCGAACCGCCGGAAATTCATGATTTTACGGAGGTAGAGCCTCAGAGACGGCAATATCACGAAAGGCTATATTTCATAGAAACCTTTAGATAGACACTCTGTCAACCATAGCCGCAATAAGGCTCAAGTCAGTCAAAACGAAACAGTATGTTTCGTGATATAATTGGACTCGTCCATAGCTTTGACCCTTCGTGAGATGGACGCCTCCGTTGGTTTGACGCCTTCTCGTGGACTCTCTCGCCATTTTCCAACTCTTCAGATGACTCGTCCTTACCTACCCTATCACCAAATTCATATCGCACACGGGGTGTGGGGGTAACCCACCGACGAGATCAGACTCCACTCGAGATATTCAAGAGATCTTCTCGGCACATCTAGTCGAGAATACGTCTAGTAATTCATTTTGTACACGGGGAGTACCTCTGCCGAACATATCCGTCTCGCCTTGACATCGACAGGTGTTCGATGACCTGATCGATATTTCATATCGCACACGGGGGGTCACTACGTCTAATTGATTTCGCCCGCGGTTACAGTATTACTTCGCCTCCCCTTCGAGTAACCGCCTGTACTGTGAGAATTTAGCAAATTTAATCTCGCACACGGTCCCCATATTTATTTATAGTTTCGCTCCAACTGCGGAAATATGGTTGACGGTGACGATCAACAGTCCCTCTCACAATCTATCAAAGGACGCCTCCAGGAGGGAGTTCAAAACTCGGTTTTCCGAGATAAGGGCCTTCTCGACCCGGATGCCGTCATCGACGAGGACCGAATCGTCGGTCGTGATGACCAGCTTGACGATATCATCACCTACCTACGACCGGCAGTACAGGGAAACCGCCCACCAAATATGCTTCTCTACGGCCCATCCGGGACGGGGAAGTCGCTCATTATCAACGCGGTCTGTCAGCAGGTTCTCGAACTCGCGAACGCCCAAGACGACCGTTTTGGGGTTATTAAAATCAACTGTCAGACAATCAAATCGCACGATAGGGCCGTCTATCGACTTGTGGAAAACGCCGCAACTGAAGCAGACGTTGAAGTTGGAGTTCCACAGAGTGGTGTCTCGACAGACCAGAAACTCAACCGGTTCTATGAGATCCTGAGCAACAACTTCGACTCGGTCATCATCATCCTGGATGAGGTTGACCTCTTGGTAGGGCGACAGCGGGACCCGAACGATGAGCCAGCATACTCCAAGTTGCTCTATCAGCTCTCTCGGGCATCACAGCTCGGCCAGATCGAGGGGCACGTTTCTGTTGCAGCGCTCACAAACGATCCCCGGTTCATGGAGAACCTCGACGGTCGGGCAGAGAGCTCGTTCAATCCGCAGGATGTCGTCTTTTCAGACTATGATGCGGACCAACTACAGTCTATTCTGAAACGACGTCGTGACGCATATCGGGACGGTGTCCTTGAGGACGGGATCATTCCACTTAGCTCCGCATTTGCGGCACAGGACCACGGTGACGCCCGGAAAGCGATCGATCTGTTTCGGAAAGCAGGCGAGATTGCAGACCGTGAAGGCGAAGAGATGGTTCATGAAGGGCACGTTCGTGATGCCCAGAAAGAAGCCGAACGGGATCGAACGCTGACTCAGATGCAAGGGTTGTCGACCCAAAAGAAACTCTCGCTTTACGCTACTGCGATTGTCCCCGTCTACTCACAACGCAATCTGAACGCTGTTCCCAGTACGGTTGCATATCGTGTGTATCAGTACCTTACTGACTTACTTGACGCTGATACAAAATCGCGCGACTCCTACCTCCGGTATATGAGTGAAGCGGAGACATACAACTTTGTCACATCAGAAAAACGTGGACGCGGCTACGGCAGCGGTGTTCACAAGGAGTACACGTTTGTTGATGATCCGGGTGTGGTTGCTGAAACTCTTCGAGCTGACATCCGGATTGAAGAGGCAGACAATGAAGGCGATCTAATCAAATCTGTTGTCAACGCACAAATAGATGATTTCTTCGAAGGAAAGTAGCGTTCAGTGCTGTCGCTTCCATAACTAGATTCATTTCGCACACGGGGTGTGATGTCGTTAGAACATATGTTAATATTGGTAAATATGTCTGACAACCGTATACACGATTTCATTTCGCACACGGGGTGTCTCCGCTTGATTCGTCAACTGATTCATTTCTCATACGGGGTGCGTCCTGAATCAGCGTAAAATCATCTCGCACACGGGGGGTACTATTACAGATTTCATTTCGCACACGGGGTGTGTAGACATCAATATCCGGCTATAAACCTGTTCTACCTGCCAGTATCGACGGTGACCAACATTTGGACTTGACTTAATTTTCCGCTTCGATCTACGGTTCAACTGACCGGAAGGGACACCCCTCTATCGATGTGTTTTGAAAAGCCCGCTTGAATACACCCCTCTATCGAAGTGTTCACAGTAGCAGTCACTGTACACACCCCTCTATCGAAGTGTAGAAGCAGGTGGTGGTTATCCCTAGTATCGACGCCGACTCTCAGTACCTACTCATCCGCGTTGACCGGTCCTTTGTACTTGGACTTCACTGAGTTTCCTTCCCGCCACTGCCAGTAGTAGTAGCGGTTGTCGTTGATTTCCTTGATCGTGATCGTCGCCTTCGCTGGGACATCGTCCGGAAGGTCATCGGGTCGTTCCTCGACGTCGGAATCATCCTGCTCCGCTTCGATATCCGCTTCCAGCTCTTTGTGTTCGGCTAACGCCTCGCCATACCGAGCAACGTCCCGAAGCTGCGCTGGTGTGGCTTCGTTGAGGGCGTCGACGACCTCTGCCGGGAGGGTTGCTGGTGGGATCGGTGGTTCGTCGGACATCGGCTGTTCTCGTATTAACCAACACAGTCTGCTACTCCATAATTTTGTTGGTTAAGATGGTGTTACAGCGAACGAGCCTCCACGTTGACATCGACGAGGAGGACCTCCGAGCGCAGGCAGCGAAGTACGGGATCGACGACGTGATCGACGCGCTACTCCAGTCCCTCGAGACGCACGGGGAGGTCGGGGATGACCGGCTCTCGGAGTGAAACGAGTTCCAGGAGTTTGCGGCTGATTACGAAATTGAATCCTGAACGAGTGCTAATCTGGAACGAATTAAGGGAGTTACGCTTCTTCCGGACGGGGAGCCTTCTCGTACTTGACCATCTTTTCGGGCTTGTCTGAGATGGTGTCGTAGATCTGCTGGAGGGTCTCCTCTGCGGCGAGCAGATTGTGTTCCTCTAGGAATTCCCGCCCCTCCGCCGTGAGGCCGTAGAACTTCCAGGGGTAGCCCTGCCGGCGCTGATCGCCTTCCAGAGCGACTTCTTTGACGATGCCGGCGTTGATGAGCTTCTGGACGTGCTTGTAGACAGTCGCGTCGCTCACGCTGGGATTGAGCTCTTCGAGTTCGTACATCGAGGGTAGCTGCTCGGGATGCTGGAGGATGTTGTTGATCAGCGCGAACCGCGTCTGCTGAGTGACGAAGTGGACGAGTTCGCGGGATTCTATCCCGTCGGCAGTCCCCAGGTCAGTACTCATACGAGACGATACACAGCCTGGCGGCAAGTAGTTTACCCTTGGGTAAACCACTCTGGAGTAAACTACGCTTGGTTAAGTGGGTGATTTACTCCATAAACCATATCGCACAACGCTGAGAGGTGTTGAATATGTCCGACGAGGAGCCGCCTGTCCCTGAAGAGGTCCTTACCAGTGCGAAGGACCAACTCGATGATGAAGAGATCTCGCTGGCCGACAATGAGGAGATCCTCCACGCCCTGAGCGAACTGACTCCCGTCTATGAAAATGAGCGCTCGTACTTCGTGCTGGGGAACTACGACCGGGAGCCGATCCGCCGGCTGAACCTCGTGATCGACCGACTCAACCGCCGGCAGGACGCCTACGCCTTCCGGATGGTCGACATCCGCGGGGAGTGGGACAATAGCATCCAGAAGTTCTGCCTGATCGGTGATCTCGTGACCTACCTCGTCGGTGTCGCCGAGAAGGATCCGAGCGACTTCCTCGTCGAACAGGGGTTGCTCGTCGGCACGACTGAGTTCTTCGCGAAGAGCCACGTCCTCAAACGGGAGTACGAGGACGAGGAGCACCCCTTCGGTTGGATGCAGGACGGTGTTTTTGAGCTGTTCGACCAGGAGGGACGGCTGTATCGCTGGCAGACCGAAGAGGAACTTGTTGATGTGACGGAAGAACTCCCGTAACGGCGGTGGACCACGTCTGCCGGTATCAGTTCGGATCGTAGGGGTTCGTTGCTGATTCAAGCCGATAGACGTCCTCGACAGCGTCGAAGTCGTCATCGAACGCATACAGGTAGCCAAGCCCCTCGGTTTGCATATACGCGACAATACAGGCATCGACGAACGAGAGCGGTTCGTGTTGGCGAAAGAGCGACTTTCCCGTCGCGAGGGCGGTGGTGGTGAGTGAATCGATGTGGAAGTGAGCGTTCTCTTCGAGGCGGTCGAGCAGATCGACCGCTGCGTCGTGGCCGGCGTGGGTCGTGAGGCCGTTTAGCGTTTCGGCGAGAACGTAATCGAGGATGACTCCCTCAGGAAGCGTTCCAGTATCGATGCCGTGGAGCACCGGGAGTGCGGCGTCGTGTGATGTATCTTGCTTGTACGCCGCTGCAAACAGAACCGACGTATCGATGAGTGCGCGAGGCATTTACTCGATGTCGACGCCCCACGCATCGTGATCGCTGGTCACATCGGTGTCTTCCTCACCAGCGTACCCGTCGAAATCGGCGAACGTACCCGTCTGCTGTTGGATGACGTGGACCCGGATACTCCCGTCATCTTCCAGCTGCCAGCGAAGCTGATCACCGTCATCAATATCGAGTTCCCGTCGAATCCGGGCGGGGATGTTTGCCTGGTTTCCAGACACCTTGCTTTCGGCGTCGATTCTGTCGCTGCTCATATCTCCGGGTAAGTGACCAACCCTGAAAAGGCTAGTGTGCCGCCACACTATACAGTAGCAAAAGACCGATTCCGATGAAGAGGACGGTGATTCATTTTGAAACCGTTGGGAGGCGACCGTCTGGTCGGGGCACACGGCCTCGTTTGATCTCGTGATCGACGTGACGCAGGTGCTTACAGCCGCCTTCGGGTGAACGCTGCTGCCAGTCCGGGCAGGTACACGCCTCTTCGGCGACGTCGACTTCGTACCGATTACCGGACGCGGACTGGACCTCGTAGCGACCACCTTTGGAGAGGAGCGAGACGTCCATCGATTCGGTGACGGCGCGCTTCGTGCGAGGCTCAAGTTCGTCCTGTGACTGTGCGGTATCGTCGACGACCAGCCGATCGCGTACGTCGCCCGTTCGGCCACCATCCGGAGCGACAGCTTCCGCAGGGCCACTGAGGCGCTCGTGAAGTAGTTCTTCTACCGGATGCCCTTCTGGCCACAGGTAGTGTACCTCACGGCGCTCACGATGGTCGTAGGAGCCGCACGCGGCTGCGCTCCCTATCCAGACGCGCCAAGCACCCAGCGCAGCCATCACGTCGACGATGATACGGGGAACCGTCTGGTGGTCGTCCGGGAAGAACACCCGGAAACGCGTACACGCCTCTTGGGGCGGGACAGTTTCCCACCAGTCTTCGCTGGAGCCCCAACTGTCGAACATCGCCTCGTCGGTGCCGTAGCCCACCGTGATGCCGTCGATCGGCGTCCAGCCCGTCGGGATGTGGTCTGCCTGCCCCTCGAGTATCCTGAGGACGGCGTAACGAAGGTACTCGTGGGTTTGGTTGTCCGTCGTTCGGGCCACCTTGTCGTGCTGCTCGGCAACGTGCTCGGCTTCCTCGAGGACCGTTGTGAGATAGTCGTCAGTCATGATTCACGGAGGTCAGAATTCGCCTCCGCCCCTCTGCGGGCGCAGAAAACTTAACCAACGAAAGAGGAGAAATCCGGCATCTGTTGGTTAACTGATTTAGCGAGCAAGCCGCTCTTCGAGCACGTCGATGAGCTCCTCTGCCGTCCGACTGATCCGACCGAGCCGCTCGCGAACGACCTCGGGGTCGTCCGACTCCCAGGCTGCGAGGTAGAACGCCGAGCCGCTGGTGTCGAGGCCGCAGTACCGCCCAACGACGTATGCGACGGCTTCGGCCTCGACTTCGCGTTTCGACCGTTCCGTATCGTCGTCGACGTCGAAGTGGAGCAGAGCGTGCGCGTACTCGTGAACCAGTGTCCGAGCGAGATCGGCGTCGTTCTCGCGATCTCGAACCTCAACACGCGGCTGCATGTCGATGAGACTGAGCTGCTCGCAGATTCCTTTCGCCTCGCCGTGCGTCCACTCGTTGGCTGGAATGATCCGGACCGTCACGCCGAGGTCATCAGCGGCGGCAGTCAACTGTTCGACGAGGTCGCCGGCGTCGCCGGTCGCTTCCGTATCCAGATCGGGGAGCGGCTCGCCCTCGGTCTGGGAGATGTCGAACACCGGCGCGGGCTTGAATCCGACGAGCCCCTCCGACCACTCCTCAGGTGGCGTCTCGTCGTACCCACAGTCACTGTCCTCGTGGTAGTTCGGCGAGTTCTCGCATTCCGGGCATTGCTTCGTGATGATCGGTGCCCAGATCCAGATGGCTGACTCGCCCTCTTGGACGTGCGGGTCCGCGCCGACGAGACGGTCGAACACCGTCTTTCCGGTGGCTAACGCGTCATCATGGGTCGATGCCTCTACCAGTGCGGAAATCACCATATGTATCTCGAACACGTCGAAACGCCGACGCACCCGGTGTCGTTGCTCGCTCGCTCCTACTGCGCCGGCACCCATCGCCGGCGCTCGAAAAACCTGCTTTGGGAGATTGCGTTCAGGAGTCGGCCGCACGCTTGACGGTGATGGTCAGATCCCCGGACTCATAGTCCGCTTCGAAGTCGGCGACGTACGCATCTGAATCGTAGGCGACGTGGTAGGCGCGGTGACGCTCGAGGGATCCGGTCGCCTTGTAGTGGAAGAATGCGGCCGCCGTGTAGGGCTTGCTCAGTATCTCTATTTGTGTCTCAACCGATGCCGGAAGCGCGATCTGTGGTGTGTCAGTGTCGATGCTCGCCGCGAACTCTTTGGCCTCCTCGACAGTCGCTTGCGAATGTACAGGTGTTGCGCCAGTGAGCACGTTCACCGGAGTTTCGGTCTTGTCGGTGAACAGGGCGTCTTCGAAGGTATGCGTCCCGAGGATCGCATCGGGAGCTAACTCGCAATCGTCGAAGGGATTGTCAGTTGTTTCATCGGCCATTGAATCACGAGCCTTTGGCGGGGATCACCCATTCCGGCCCCTGAAAAACAGCAGCGGCTTCGACGCAGATTACCGTCCGAGTCGGTATCGAAACCTGTAATTGGTCCCTCTTCGACACTCCGACGCGATGCCGTCCCTCTCTCGCTGCGAATACCTTTTTACACGAATCTTGCGTACCACCGATATGACCCTCCAAGCTCAAGTACCTAAATCAACAGTAGATTACCTCAAATTCCAGGTGCTATCTCGATGGCTGTGATTGAGACAACCGAACTCACCAAGGGGTACAGCGGCGATCCAGCTGTTACAGACCTTGACCTCGAAGTCGAAGACGGTGAAGTGTATGGATTCCTCGGACCGAACGGTGCCGGGAAATCCACGACGATCGATATGCTGATGAACTATACTCGTCCATCAGCAGGAACACTCACCGTTCTTGGACTCGACGCCCAGCAGAACGCAAGTGAGATTCACGCTCGAACTGGTATCCTCCCGGACCAATTCGGCGTTTACAGTACGCTCACGGGACGTGAACACGTCCACTACATCCTCGACGCGAACGACGCGACAGGGGACCCCGAGGAGATTCTCGAGCGTGTTGGTCTCGCTGACGCCGTCGACCAACGTGCCGGCGGGTACTCGAAAGGAATGCAACAACGCCTGGGGCTGGCGATGGCTATCGCCGGCGAACCGGAACTACTCATCCTCGACGAGCCGTTCTCCGGACTTGATCCCTATGGAGTGCGGTTGGTTCGTGACGTTGTTGCTACTGAACGCGACCGTGGAGCGACGGTCTTCTTCTCGAGTCACGTCCTCGACCAAGTCGAACGAGTCTGTGATCGCGTCGGGTTACTCTCTGACGGCCACCTGATTGCTGAAGGAACGCCGAAAGAACTCCGTGATATGGCTGGCGTCCGAACGCAACTCAGCATTGAGACAGACAGCGATGACCCACCGATACAAGCAATCGGTGAGCTCGCCGATGTCCAGAACGTTTTCTCTGAGACTGGCCGGATAGTGGTGACGTGTCCTCGGACAGTCTGTTACAACGTCCTCAAAACACTGGATAGTGCTGGAGTGAACATCCAGTCGTTCGACATCGAGCACGGCACAATTGAGGACGCTTTCGTCGAACTCGCTACCGAAAGTTAACTCAGCTAATCGATGTTTCTCGTTCGATAAACCCAGAGTGCAACTCCTAGTGGAAGAATGAGCCACAGGAGATGTTGTCCGAGTGCGGCTGACGGATGTAGATACCAAGCTGGAACGTCAGTTCCGTAGGCTAATCGTGCAACAACGATATTCGAGAACTGGTTTGGTTGTAGTTCTCGAATCACAGACGAGGCCGGCGCTGCGGAGTTCGGAACGCCGATGATTGTATTCGTCACAACGTTCGGGAGTCGTAGCGGAGGTATCCATCGGAGAAATAAATAAAGCGGGTCACTCGGCGGATTGTGTCCATTTGCGCTCACTCCTGTGATTAAGCTATAGAGAGTGTTTGAAACTGTGAACCAGGCGATTTGAACGCCCACAAAGACGAGAATCGTGAATCCGGCGATGGCTTGGCTTTGGAAAATCGTCGAGATCGAGACGCCCATCCCAGCGATCACGGTCACAAAGAAGACTGCGAACACCAGAAATCCGGCGAGTATACCAAGCGGAACAATGCCATGCTGGGGTACTGCTAGCAGGCATGTCAGGACGATCCCACCGACGATCGGAACGGCGAAGGCACCTGCTCGACCGAGCGTAAACCCGATGAGCGTCCCCATTCGTGAGATAGCAGTGCCTGCGGTGAACCGAATTGCGCCCGTATCACGTTCGTGATTTACCGAACGGAACGTACCGAACAGCACGCCGATACCGCCGATGAACGTGAGCGGTCGTTGTAGGGCAGCAAGCGGCATACGAGACCCGAGTGCGTCCTGTACGTACATTGCTGGTGAGAGACTGAGGATACCAGCGACGAACACGAGCATGCCGACACCCCAGACGAGTGGGGTACGAATGAGCCGCTGGAATTCACGACGGGCGAGCGGTTGCCACGACCCGGGGAGCGCATCAATCAGGCCACCGTTCCCGGTGAGACGGGCAAATAGTCGACTCTCGACTCGAGGAAGTGAGGGAGAAACCCGTTGAAGCGTTCGAAGTATCTTGAGTTGGTTACGGGCCGCGAGATCGCTTCGCTGGAAGATTGTGATACCACCGAGGAGGGAGAGCATCGGCCAGCTGAGCAGGAAGCCGAATCCCCACCACGCTGAGAGTGGTGGCGACGTCGTCGCGAGTTCGCCTGTTTCAGTGAGGGCGTCAGAGATCTGGGCGACGGCATTACCGGGGCCGACTGGAATCCCAAATAGCCAGTTCGTGAGGACTTGAAACGCACTGAGGGGTGACAGCCAGCCTGCAATCTGGAAGGCTGTTGGATGGTTCATCTGCGGTCCCGGTGTTGCGCCTGTGATGAGCTGCCAGAGGACCGCGAGCGTCACATTGTTCCAGAATGCCAATGCGAGTGTCACGATTGAACCAAGAATTACTGCGCGGGTCGTTGATGAGCTCGCTGCGGAGAGACCAACGATGAGCCCCATCCACACATACACGTAGATCGTTGTGAGGGCGAGGAAGCCGAGGAACAACAGTGGTGAGAATTGGCCGTACTGGAAGACGTCGTAGGCGGTGACGAGAAGCGTCCCAGCTACGACTGGGGCAAGCAGAGCTGTTCCGCGTCCGACGGTGTTCAGATAAGGTTTGAAAGTGAGGCGGTGCGTTTTCAAAGCGTTCTATGCCAAAAAACGACCGCCTCAGCGGCTGTTTAGACGAGATCAACTTAGAGTTTGTGGAGCGAGAAGCAACACCGAAGCTGTTGATGAAGCTCAGTNAAAACGACCGCCTCAGCGGCTGTTTAGACGAGATCAACTTAGAGTTTGTGGAGCGAGAAGCAACACCGAAGCTGTTGATGAAGCTCAGTATTCAGCTCCATTTGTCTGGACTATCGCTTTCGAATACTGTTTCGTTTCTTGAGGTATTCGGTGTTGATCGAGTTCGATCGACCGTTCATAACTGGGTTCACAAAGCCGACCTACAGCCGGAATCGGATCGGAACCCGAATCACGTCGCGGTTGATGAGACTGTGATTCAACTCGATACTGAGCAATATTGGCAGTACGCTGCTGTCGATCCCGAACCAAATGATCTGCTACACACACGGCTTGAACCGACGAGAAATAACGCGATCGCAGATCGGTTTTTCGCGGAACTCCGCGAAAAACACGACGTAGAT
>NZ_AOJD01000078.1 GCF_000337415.1 Halorubrum tebenquichense DSM 14210
AACTGTTTCAGCAACGCCGAAGCAGAAACAGCAAACGAGTGGCTCAGATCCTTTGCCTTCGCATGGAATCAGCTTATCTGAACACTACCCCGCGTCCGAGGACAATACTTAGGACGAATTGCGAGCGTGTGGTTTTGGTGCCGAGGATAAGTCGGGCGGTCCCGGATTCACGTTCTCGGGTGATAGCACGGAAGCCGATTGCCGCAGCAGCGAACGGGACAACAATCGTGGTTGCGATTTGTACGTTTACGAGGGCGGCTGCTTCGCCGAGAATTTGGAGTTCTGGAGATTCTGGTTGAACTGTGATACGGCTAAACAAGAGGAAACAGACGCCAATTACCCACGGTGTCTTACCGCGAAGATAACGGCGGCATTCAGTACGGGAGACTGAGGTGGAGGGCATCAATACTTGAACATCTGTAGCATACCGGACTTAATAGTCTCGAAATCAGGGGCTCATTGGCTCTATTGAAGTCTTTGAGAAATTATGACTGCTTTGAGATTGCGTTCATGTAGGCAATCACAACCTGTGAGGATAGATTTCAACACTGTGGGAAGCGTTAGATGATGTCCTCTATTTGTCCCAGCTATTGGGTTGATGACCCAAATTCGAAGATGCCAGAATCCGATGCAGTAACGGTCTCTCCGAACGTTCCGGATTCGGTTGCCTGAACTGAGAACGAACACTGTAACGTCGACGGAAGGGCTTGTGCGTCACGAATGACGAACGGGAATTCCATCTTTCCATCGATACTGAGCTTCTCCATCTCTATCACGAACTGGCGGTGGGTAGTCCCACTCTGGACCCGCTTAAAGTAGGTGTTAAAGCTGTCACTTTGCGTTGGCGGGCTGACTAGGTAGGTGAGCTGGTCTTGTTGATCAAAATAGGTATCCGGGGTGGCGAGCGTCGCCATGAATTGGTCCAGCTCGTAGGCTGATGATGGCTCGATGCTCGCGTTGAAGGTGAACCAACGTGACGGAATCGATCCATTCGAGTCAAATTGTGGCTTCCTGCGGATTTCGACGTACCCAATGTTTTCTGTATGCCCGGGAAAATCCCACGAAATCTCATCCACCGAGTTTTCGTGAACGACGGTATCAAGCGTTCGTGACCCCGTTCCAGGCAGTCCACTACATCCAGCAAGAGCGGCGGTGGCAACCACTCCTCCTGTAGTTAGGAACTGCCGACGTGTTCGGTTCACGTGATCGTCCTGTGGAGAGTGCGGGGACTCAGGCATTCAGATCGAATTGGAAAACAACTCAATTAGCGTCTTTGGTCTTACCGTTCCATCCGAATCACTTGCTATGGCTGTTTCGGAGGGGTTGACCCACGGTACAATCTGAATCGTACTGTTTCCTCTTCTAGGAGTGGTTCAGGCTCGCCTTCTCGAAGGGTGACTCTCCGGTCGGAATGAGCAGCTCCTGTCGGTCTCCGACTCGCTCGGCCAGCTTCCGTTTCAGGTACTGTCTCGCCGTTGACGGCGTGAAGACGCCCTTGTCGAGCATGTCGCCGACGACGTCTTTGAGGGCCGAGAACTGGCCCTGTACATAGCCGTCGCCGACCGGCTCGCCGTCGTACCAGCGCACCGTCGCGAGCGCGCCGTTCCCGACCGTCTCGCCCTGTTCGACCGTCTCCGAGTCGTACTGCAGGCCGAACCACAGCGTCCGGTAGGCAGTCACCTCGAACGTCGTCGACACCACGTAGAACGCCTCGTGGTGGAGATAGTCGAGATGGTCAGCGGCGATTTCGCCGAGCGAGAGCCCGGTGGCGCGGGGCTTCGGCTCGACGACCGTCGACAGTCGGTCCTCCCCGATCAGGTAGCCGTCGACGGCATCTGCCTCGAGGCCATCGGCCAGCTCTGCGAGAAGCTGTATCGCCCACTTGGAGTCCGTGTCGTCGCCACCGAACGGCGACTCCGCCGAGATTCGGTGTTTGAGCTTCAGATTCGCTGCCCCCCCAGTGAGAGTAGTGGAGCGTGTACTGTCCGTCGGTTCGCTCGTACGCAACAAGTGCGCGGTGGCCCATTTTCTAATCACCTCGCAGGGCGACCGCGACTGGATCGCCCCGCACCCTTTCTGGGGACGAACAACACTACTCGTCGATCGGCTCAAGGGAACTGAGATCCGTGTGGAGAACCTCCCCGTCGCGAACGACATACCGTTTCGCTAGGACTGGGAAGCGACACTTCGTGAACCCCGCCGTCTGGATATCGAGTTCCTCGTCAGCTCCAAGATGGTCGGCGAGTTCTCGCAAGAACTCGTGGGTCACGATGCCGCCCTCGTAGTCCGGAAGGCCGTTCTCCCGCGCTTCGTACACCTCGAAGTCGTCGTGTACCCAGATAGTGAGCTCGCCTTCTTCCGTGACCTCCCAGTTGAGCGTCCCGAAGCGGTAGTTTTCACAGAGTTGGCGGACTGCCTGTGGATCCGACACGATCGCACCGGTCGACATCGTCGCAGCTTGGAGTGTGGCCATGGCTGGACCTCGGGGGGAAGCCCCCCGCACCCCTTCTGGGGGCAACAAAACCGGCTCAGCAGCCCTCTGTAACCGGGCCGGAGACGCCGTTACGTGTCTGCCCGGGTGTCCGCTCCGTCGCCGTCGGCTGGTCGAGTGAGAAGGCTCACCTCTTCTAGGAGAGCTCTTGCCCTCTCGACTCGTTCCTGATCTGTATTGTCCAGTCGGTCGATATCTAGGCGATTCAGGCTACTGAGCACCCAATGTATCCGGTACCCCTGTTTGAACTCTTGCTCCATCGGAAACGCCTCACGGCTCGCCGGCGCGGATAGACATCGCGGTGTCATGCTCTTCGCTGTCACTCGTGGGCAGCTGATTAACCAACATAACTCGATGCTTCCAGTCTGCGTTGGTTAACTTGCTTCTGTGCGTCATAGAACTCATGTACGCTATTTGTTTCCCAATCTCGCGGACGAATCACCCGTGAGAACGAGCGTGCTTACCTAGCGGTTGATTTACTGAGAATATATCTGCCGATTAGGATCTCAACAGAGCAACAAAACTGCTGTCGGGGTAACCGATGCGGCGCTTTAACCTCTGGTGAGCGGGATCTGGATGGACGAAGATACTGATATGCTCACCTACGACGACGATGTCCCGGTGGTCCATCTCGAAGACCTCCCGGTGGGCACGGAAGTCGGAACTGAGAAGACTTACGACATTTCATAAAAATAGATAGGCACAAAATTTATAACCTATATATTTGAACTTTGACTCAATGAGTTGGAGTCTGATCGAGGACTACAAAGATGAGTACCAAGAATCAGGCGGGTCCTTCCATACTACCCTTATCGGTCCGCTAGTACTTGGTTTCTGCCTGTTAGTTGTGAACATCGTGGTTGTGGGTATCGCCCGAAGCCTTTTTTACTTCCAATACCCCGCACTTTTCCTCTTGATTTTGATCAATGCTGTTGTTGTCCCTATCTTGGCGTGGTATCCTCTCCGAAAGGCTGGTCTCTGACCCGCTGATGGGGATTGTCGAGATTAGCGCAGGGTTCTATGGAGCTGGTGAGGCTCACAGCACCTGAATTTTATAAGTGATTACAGGTCAACAATCTACATGTCGAGAGGAACTGCGAAATGTAACACGGTGTTAGACTCACGCTCTGTATTGACCGCAGCCGGGTCAGAATGTATCATCTATTGAGGATTTCAACAGAGCCCTCACTCCGTATTTCGAGTGGTTCAGATCCGCCGTATACGTTCCGAAAGCTAGGGGAAGAAGCGCTCAAAACTACGCTGTGACTCCCAACAATCTCCGTCGCAAGAGCGATTGAATAAGTAGCTTCTGTGGTCGTGATTATTGCGCCAATCACGCCTGGGATTTCCGCTTGAATTTCGACGGAAGGTAATTCGGAAGGATATCTGACAATCGAGAGTGATCGTGTACTAATAAAGTTTTAACCGGTATCACTGACAGTCTCTGTGCGTGCCATTTCCCCGCGCGAAATCATCTCGACAACTCTACGAAGAAGTGAAATCGTACGACCGGGTGATTGTCCCGGACGGCCCACTCGCGAGTGCCCTCAACCGCCAACTCGATCGGCCACACCTCGGTCCCTTCGCGATCCCGCCACGTCGGCTTGCGGTCGGTCGCCGGCAGGAATCCGAGGACCGACTTGCGTTCCTCGGCATGATTGCCAACGAGGACATCTCGTGGAAACGGTGCGCCTACGCAGTCGGTAATATCCTCCAGTGTTGGGAGCACCAAGGGACACACGATGCGATTTTCGAGTACGATGCCTATCTCGACGACGCCACCGAACGTGCGGTCGAGCGCATCGCAGAACTCGAAACCGCCTCAATGAAGCTCACAAACGAGACTATCGATCCGGATCTCGACGTGGTGGTAGTCGAACCGGAGATGCTTACCCAGCTCGAACACGCGTATCTGCCTGCTTCGTACGACACAATCAGTCTCTTCACTGATAGCGAGTTCGAGTTACCAGCGTTCCGCATTCATGCCTCACCGACAGCGATTGTCGAAACGGTCGTCGATTCTATCACAGAAACGAACGCCGAGAACGTCGGGATCGTACTCGATCAAGAAAGTGAGTACTCGCCGCTCATCGAGTCTGCGCTGGAAGCAGCCGACATTCCGTTCTTCGGTGGTCCAGGCTTTATCGATCGCAGTGAACATCGGTTGTTCCTCCACTTCCTCCGAACTGCCCACCGAGGGACTGATACCCGAATCAGCGAGATTCGGTCGCTGCTGACAGCCTTCGACTGTGCTGTTGCCGACCGTGATTCAGAGAAGCGTCTCCATGAACTGGACGATGGCGAATTGGCGTGGCTAATTGAGTTCAGTCACGATATTCAGCAGTACACGTTTTCAGACGCACTCTCCACGTTTGAACATCGCGCCGATGAGACGCTTGCTGGCTTTCAAGAGGAGTTGGAGACGCTTGGCATCGCCGACGAGTCCGTCACAGAAGCCCGGCTCGATGAACTGTCGTTCTATCTACAGACGTATGAGGTGCCTGTCGACCGAGACAATGAAGGTGTACTGCTCGCTGATGCGAAGTCGGCATCGTACGTCGGTCGAGAGGTTGTCTTCTACTTGGGTCTCGACGAGCGGTGGACACACTCGGCACCACGTCGCCCGTGGGTTGATCAGGACGCTCAGTTTACGCGGAATATCAGGAGCTTCCAACTGCTGTTACAGAGCGGCAGCTAGCAACACTATCTCGTCCAAGACGCAACCGGTGGATCCCCCGTCACCCCGTGTCTGTACTTCGAAGAGCTCCTTGAAGAAGAGTACGAATCCTTCTCTGACTTGTCATCGACTACTCACCACACACATTCCGAACCACACGACGGGGCTGTATTCGACACAGAGCCCATTGATGTGGACTCCAAGTCCATCGAGACGATCAGTAAGTCGAGTCTCAACACCTACGTGAACTCCCCACGGGACTACTACTTCAGCCGGATCGTCGACGGCCCAGAGAAGGATTATCTCACTGAGGGCAACTTACTCCATGATTTTGCGGAGTTCTATGTTAACCACCCCGCTGTCATCGATGATGCGGCACTCACGGAGGTTGTCGATCTCATGCTCGATGAGGTCCGCCCGCTCGTCCGTTCCGTCGACGAACGGACGCGCCGTACTGAGTACCGTGCCAGCCTCGAAACAATTGTCTCGTATCTCGACGAGAATCCCCCGACAGATGGGGCGTTCCTTACACCCGCCAGCAAAGGCGAGAACACCGTTGCCTCTCACTTCGGTCACGACATTGACTCTCCTGTGACTGAGCGCCGGTTCATTGACGAAGATTTGGGCATCAACGGGATGATTGACCTCGTCCAGTCGGACACCGAACTGCTTGATTACAAAAGCGGCAGTGAAAACAGCGCTAATTCGATAGTCAAAGACGCCGCGATCGACGACCCGACGGACGAACCTGACTTTCAAGCATTGTTGTATCTGACCTATTGGCGGTCACAAACGCCTGCTGAGCAGCTCTCGTTCACGTTCTTCTATGTTACCGAGCTCGTCGACGACGTGATCGCTGGCGAGGGTACTCTCGATGACGCACTGACGACGATAACATACTATAGTAGTTACTAGAAATAATTACTCACTTTTGGAATCGAGAGCTGATCAAGAGCACTGTCGATCGCTGTTGTAAGTTCGTCGAGTG
>NZ_AOJD01000079.1 GCF_000337415.1 Halorubrum tebenquichense DSM 14210
CTCTTGGAGTTCCTCGACGGAGATCTCGTTGAGGTGGTCCATTACAGACAACATAGTTTTCCGAGTAAAAAATTCTATCGACTACTATATCCCGAGTCGCTCACCGAACACGTCCAAACTGAATCGTTCTTTGAGTACCTTCGTGAGGAGGGAGCAAACAAGTGCCAGAAGATTCTCTCGAAGATCGACTATCAGACGTACGCTGCCCTCTTCGATGCCGCACCGCTCGTTGAGACGACAGACAGCGACGAACTCATCGAATCTGAGTTCGGCCAGACAATGATTGCCCGGCTTAAATCAGAAATTGGCGAGTACAAGTACGTAAAGACGGGGAGCAAACAGGTCATGCGGGAGATTGCTCGGCAACAGAAAGGTGCGTTCTTCGAACCTGATCTTGATGCATTCGAGTCGTTCGTCGAGGAGCGACTGACAGAGCTCAACCGGCGTCGCACTGGCGATGAGTCGTTCCCTATCGAGGGCCTTGCCGGCGAGCCGAATTACCGGCGGGTGGATAATCGTGATTTGCTCTTGGAGGGTGAGCAATGAGCGACGTTACGCCAAACCCGGAGCAACGCGATCTCATTGAGTCAACCGACGGCCTGTACCTCGTCGACGCTGGTGCTGGCACCGGGAAGACGTTCACCATCACCCGGCGATATGCGAATATCGTCGATCAGGATGGGATCGATCCGTCTGATGTCCTGTTGGTGACGTTCACGAACAACGCAGCTGAGGAGATGCGAGAACGGATCGTGCGGAACAGCGAGTACGGAATGCGGGAACTTTCGAACGCCCCGATCCAGACGTTCCACTCGTTGGCACACGATATTCTCGATGAGCACGGCCATGACGCCCCAACGTATCTCGGGGTTGAGGAGACGATTACCGGCTCAACCCGAATCATCGAAGACGAGATCATCGAACAGGCCCTGTTTCGGGAGTTCATCGGCCAGTTCATTGATTCACACCCGGAATACGACGAGTTCTTCACCGTGATCTCAGAGACGACGGAGCTGCTCGATCTCATCAAGGAACTGTCTGCGAAGGGTGTGTTTCCGACCGCAAACGGTTGGTACCGCGACGGCGAGTCACACCTTGACGGTGACTTTGAGACCTTCGAGAAGCTATTTGCCGATCTGAATACGCCTCGAAACGGTGGAAGCAAGCAGTCGAAGCTCCGCGAGAAGCTCAGCAACTATGGGAAAGAGAAGATCTACCTCCCAGAGGCACCTGAGAGATGGGAGCTTCGCGGAAACGGCAAACAGATTCCAGCGGCTGTCGCTGGACGCGTTTTCGAGGACGATCGAACAGCACTCAAGCAGTTCGTCCACGATGTGTATCACGCCTACCTTGAGTTTGCGCTTCGACGGAACTACCTGAACTTCGGGTTCCTTCAGCTGTTTGCGTTCGTCCTTCTGTGTGAAGACCACGATCTTCGAGATCGACTGGGGTACGAGTATGTGATGGTCGACGAGTTCCAGGACTCCAGTGAGATCCAGTTCAAACTCATGCTTCTTCTGGCCGGCACAGAAAATATCTGTGTGGTCGGTGACTGGAAGCAAAGCATCTACAGCTTCCAATACGCCGACGTCGACAATATCCGTGAGTTCGACGATCGACTCCAGCGGTTTGCCGAAGAGCTGAACCGGGACGCAGATCGCGTCACCTTCCCGACGACGACGGCTGTCAGCAAACAACTGACACGGAACTACCGGTCGACCCAATCTATCCTGCGGTTCTCGACAGAGGCGCTGACAGCTCGTGCGACGAACAGTGAGCTACTCGATGTTGAGGCAATCTCCGAGGCGGTCACACGGTTGAAGGCGGACACAGACCATGACGAGAGCCGTATCGAGGCGCTCACGAGTGAGGATGAACACGAAGCGATTCTCGCAAAAATCGACGACATCGTCGACAACGATGACTACGCCGTTGAGGGCGACGATGGCGAGTACCGTGCGCCGACGTACGGTGATATCGCCGTATTGACCCGAACTCGCGATTTTGGACGGGAGATACTCGACACGGCAAGTGAATACAACCTGCCGATGGCCTACGAAGGCGGGATTGAGGTCTTCCGAACCGATGCCGCGAAATTGCTGTTAGCGTGGCTTCGTATCCTCGAACGTGACGCCGACCGTGGTTGGGCTCTCGTCTTAGAAGAGGCCGGATACACGATCGACGAGGTGAAAGCGATCACCGAGCGCGGAACGTACCCTGAGGCGATGGTTGCCTTCCGTGAGAACCTTCGAGAGATGGAGACATTCGGGGGTGTCGCCCGTCGCGTCTTCGATCGGTACGACCAGAGTGGTCCGACCGCGGACGTTGTCCTTGACACAATTCAGTCGGTTCACGGGACGACAACGTTCACTCGTGGAGAACTCATCCAGTTTATCGAAGCCGCGATCGAAGACGGCAGCACCCATGAGGTCGACGCTGGTGCGGGGATGAATGCGGTGACTGTTCAGACTATCCACGCAACGAAAGGGCTCGAATATCCCATAGTCATCCTCGCGAATATGAACACGAACAAGTTCCCGTCAACCGGTGGCAGCGGGAGCGATATCGCGTATACAGATCCAATCGGACTTCGACAGCGGAAGGTGTACTCTGAGGAGGCACACGATGTCCCACACGTCTACGACAACTGGCAGACAGACGTTCTCAACAAGTGTCTCCCCCAGAATTACGATGAGGAACGCCGACTGCTCTACGTGGCTATTACGCGCGCTGAGAGCCACGTCATTCTAACCGGTGGTGAGAATCCGAATGTGTTCCTCGAGGAACTCCCCGTTACTATCGAAACAGTCGACCCAGATCTGTCGTCCTTCAGTGCAGTAGATAACGAGTCATCACCGTTTACCGTTGACATTCCGGATCCTGATGGGCCAGCAAGCTACTCCCCGCATACGTTCATCGACGATGCTGTTTTCGAAGGAGACACCGGTGGGCGAGGGATGGAATTCGGGTCGGAGGTACACGAGTTCGCAGAACGGTATGTGCTTGGTGAGGCTGTCGACACCGGTGGTGACTCCGATAAGGAGAACGTACGGGACTTCTTGGAGTCACTCGACGGCGAGAAGATCGCCGAAATTGATGCGTTCCTCCCGCTGACCGTCGACGACGAGGAAGTGACGATTGGTGGAGTCATCGATCTGCTCCACATTACTTCTGACCACGTTGATATCGTCGATTACAAGACCGATCTCACAACCCACGCCGAAGAGGAGTATACGAAGCAACTCAGTATATACTACCATGTTGTCGTCGACCAATATCCAGATCGGTCGGTCTCTGCATCGATCTTCTACACCGATGATGGTGACCGCCGTGAGATTGAACCTCTCAGTCAATCGGAGCTCAAAGAGTTAGTCCGGAGTCACAGAACGTGACTCCTTCTTGTCTTAACGTAGGATAACGCGGGAGTTCTTTGCTTTTTGCGACTGACTCGTAGATTGCGCTTCGACAGAGTCGCGTAGCTTTACACCGACCCAGCGCCCACTGTGACCATGGAATCGTCACGGAATCTCACTACGCTCCTTCTCGTCGCCGGCATAGTCATTCTCGCCGGCTGTGCTGGTGGGCTCTCTGGTGACCCGTCGCCTGCGTCCCCAGAGCCGACGAACGAATCGTCGACTATCAGCACAAATGGGAGTGTTGCGGTCCACTACATCAACGTCGGCCAATCCGTCAGTACGCTCATCGTGAATCCGAGCGGTGAGACGATGCTCATCGATACTGGACACTACAATGACGACGGCGAGTACGTCATCGAGTATCTCCAACGCCACGATATCACGCGGATCGACCACCTCGTCACATCACACGCTGACGCCGACCACATTGGCGGAAATGCGGCTCTCATTGAATACTACGAGACAGAAGCCGACGGGATCGGCGCAGTGTACGACCCTGGCGTTGCCTCAAGTACCCAAACATACGCGGAGTATCTTGATGCGATCGACGCCCACGACGTGACACTGTATGAGACTCGAGAAGGCGATACGATCAACTTCGGGGATGTCGATGTTGATGTCCTCGGCCCACCAGAACCGTACCTCGAAAACGACGATCGCAACGAGAACAGTATCGTTCTTAAACTCACACACGGTGATACGAGCTTTCTCTTTTCGGGTGATGCCGAAGACGATCAAGAAGCATACCTTGTCGACGAGTACGGGTCAGCTCTGGAGTCGACAATTCTGAAAGCCGGGCACCACGGCTCTGTGAGCTCATCAAGTGACGCGTTTCTCGATGCGGTCGATCCCCGAGCAGTTGTGGTCTCGAGCGCGTATGATTCACAGTACGGACATCCCCACGATGAGGTCCTCCAACGACTTTCTGAGCGATCTCTCCCAGCGTATTGGACCGCAACACACGGGAACATCGTCTTGACCAGTGACGGCCAGAACATTACCGTCCAAACCCAGCGGGACGCTCCGACAGATCCGAACGCACTCCGTGGGGGTGACCCGATTGAGGTTGGATCGACCGACGGTGTTAGCGATCGTGCCCGTATCGAGAGTGATGGGACAACCAGTATCGATGCCGGCGGCAACGAGACGTCGGATGACACGGACAGCGACCCCGACGAGCCGACAGCTGAAGCCGGCTTGACGGTCGCCGAAATTCACGCGGATGCAGCTGGCGATGACCGGGACAATCTCAACGACGAATACATCGTTTTCGAGAATACTGGTAGCGATGCACTCGATCTATCTAGCTGGACGATCGAAGACGACGCAGGCCGGAGTTACACGGTACCCGATGGGTTCGAGCTTGCTGCCGGCGACACAGTGACACTCCACACAGAAAGCGGGACGAGGACAACTACTGAGTTATACTGGGGGTCTGGGTCCCCCATTTGGAACAATAACGGTGATACCGTGATCGTCACCAATGCTAACGGCGAGCGTATCCTAGAAGAGGCATACACATGACTGATGTCGCTGCCCTCGATGACGGCGAATACACAGCCGTCGTGGACTCGATCGAAGATAGATTGGCCACCGTGTTCTTCGAACGCGACGGCGATGAGGTTGGAAATTCCGTCCTGGCTGCTGACCAGTTGCCCGAGGATGGTCAGCATGCCGACGCGATTCTCACAGTCACCCTTGTCGACGGTTCTATTGCGACAGCGCAGTACGACCCCGAGCAAACTACAGAGCGGTCGGAAGCGGCCCAGAACCGATTTGATCGGCTCTCACGGGGTCCACCTTCGGAGGACGACTCATAACCGCACAACATCTGTTCCCGGCACCCCCGATCAGTTCCTCTGTTGTTCACCGGCTCACGGACTCCAACAAAAGCACGAGTACCATGACGACCATGCCGGTCGCGAATCCTGTCCCGTGGGCGATTACACTAACAAATCGCCCCGACGTATCTAGTTCGACTTGGAACAACTGCGAAAGTAGCCCCACCACGACAGCGGAGCCACCGCCGATAAGCAGGAGGTTGTCACGCTCCGATACGACCCACGCCCGCCACTCCGAAATCTGTGTACGGTTGCTAACAATTACACTTCCGATCGCAACGGCAATCATCCCACAGATGATGATCGCTACAGACGGAGACAACACAGCGGACGTTACTGCGAGCGCAGAGAGCGCTCCGAGGACAATTGTTCCGGTCGTTACGACGCCGGCGTCGTAGCCATACCACGCAGTCGCTGTGCGTGCCAGTGAGACGTATAGCAGCCCTCCAAACGCACTCACGACACTGGAAAATCCGCGTGCTGTCGTGGCGTCTGCGACGAGATTCCACTGAACCGACAGTACCCAGTAATCTACGAGTTTTGTCACCGGTGGTGTGAGCACGAGACACCCGACGACAGCGATCCAGAATGGACGTCGATACCTCCACGCAGTCGCGAGTGCGTATGTCGACGCCATCACAATCGCGTACCACGCAACGCTGGACGCAAGATGTGAGCCGCTATCGTGGAGAATCGCCGCGGTCCACGCCGTGACAATTGAGGGCTCGCCATACGTGAACACAAACCGGGAGCGGAGTGGATCGGGAAGCAGAACATGGACCACGATAAGCAGGCCAGCAAGCCCAGATAAAATGGCTATCTCCACCGATCGGGTGGATGTCAGAGAGACCCGCCTTCGAGACATTCACGTCTGATTGTCCAGCAGCACTTAAAAAGAGCCAGATCGCTCACGAGTGTACTTTTTGACGTAGTCGGTTGGAAATCAGTAGATATCCACCTTTAGTGACCCGAACATCCTACTGCCCTCGATTCATAGCTGCTGGCAATGCCGAATTCGCGGCGGCCGATCGCGCCAGCTGAAGAGGATGTTCTCGATCATCTAGAGTCATATCTCGAAGAGCTGGACGCTGCCGACCCGCTTACTCGTGAGACGGCAATCACATACCTCGAAGACCACGGAGTCAACCCTGCCGACGCACGCGATATTATCGAGCAGTTACTCTTGAAGGGGTATCTGTATGAGGTTGATGACGAAATTCGGATTCCACCACGCTCGTGACGAGTTAGTAGGTCTGTTGTCTATCGGACCCTTCTCCCTCTAATCGCGTGGTTCACGCCTGTAGCAAACAGAACAGTCTCCCATCAGATGGTTCGTTACTTCCGATATACCAGAAATCGATAGTATTTCATGAATATAGCCCGAATCATGAACGATGTACGATCTCACTGGCTTTCAGCGCGATCTCCTGTATGTGATTGCGGGGCTTGAGGAACCACATGGGCTCGCGATCAAAGACGAACTCGAAGACTACTACGAAAAAGAAATCCATCACGGGCGGCTGTATCCCAATCTCGACACGCTTGTCGAGAAGGGACTGGTCGAGAAAAGTCAGCGTGATCGACGAACCAATGAGTACACTACCACTCGCCGAGGCACTAGAGAGATCGAAGCGCGGGTTGAATGGGAAGCCGAGTATATTGACCACGGCGAGTAATTTAACTACTTTGACATCCACCCCGCGCTAAAGCGCGAGGCTTTCTCCTCGATCCTCCGTAATCGAGGACAGTCCACTCCTAATGTAGTCGTCTTGGAATGGTTTGAACGGATGAATGGCCGTCGACGTGAGGGCGTGTGGGAGCGACGGTCGACTATTGCCAGCTGTTCGAATTTTTGACTGCCTGTAAGCACTACTGGAGGGGGCTAACTACTTGCGTCTGATCAGCGATGCCCTGACGCTTTCAACTAAGGTGATCAATCTGCGAAGACAGGTACTCCTGAAGGGCGGTGACCGTTCCTTCTGAGACCGCTGAGGCCCCGAAATCGCTCCGAAATCCGTGCTTGAGTTCGTCGCTCTTTAAGATCTCCAGACCACGCTCAAGCTGCTCTCGCAACGCATCCTCGTCCCCTCGTCGCAGGTGGGGCGTAACAGCGTGAAGGTCGATTTCTTCTGCCACTGCCAAGACGTCGCGAAGGTCTGTTTCACGACCGCTGTGGAGCTTTGCCGCGACGAGGACCGCCCCATCGATAACTCTGGCCGTCGTCGTCACTGTCCCCCCGCTCACCTCCTGCTGGTGGCTGTGGTCGTACAGGTAGTCGAAGGACCACTGCGCCTCCGTCTGGCGACATCCGAGACCGTTCACCAGCAGATCGAAGCCGATCGGCTGTTGCGGCGTGAGCCGTTTTTCGTACTCGATCACTTCCGTGTCGTAGAACCATTCCTTGGCGTGGCTGTCCGTTTCCCCGAAGCCCTCTCGTTCGAGGAATTCGGCGAATTCAGCCTTAGAGTCCGGTGCGACGACGATATCGAGGTCTGTCGAGAAACGTGCGTTAAACGCTGAAACAGCGTAGCCACCGATAAGGACGTACTCGTGCCCCGCTTGCGTGAGTTCCTCGAGAAGTTCGATAAGTGCGTCACTACGGTTGTTAAAGCTCATGTCTGTGCCCGTTCCGTCTCTCGATACGTGACGCCGAGGTCAAGATCTTCGTACATCCGATCGAGCATCGCCAATGCTGACTGGAACTGGGCGTAGTTCTCGCGCATATACTCGATCGTCTCAGCTCTCGAGATCACCGGGTACCCTTCGATGTGAGTGATATCGAGCGACGGGCGTGGCTCAAGGACGATTTGTAGTGGTCCGTCCAGCTCGTCTCGGGATTGTCGCTCGAATGCGGTGGGGAGGTCGAACGAGTCGAAAAACGTCTCCCAGGCGTCGACGTCTTGCTCGTGGACGGCCAGGAACAGGGGATAGTCATCGGGGTCGCGACCGACTTGATAGCCCCCTTGGGTCCACACGTAGACGGCGTCGATCCGCGTAAACGCGTACGGTCTGCCACTAAACTGCGGGATGACGTATGCCTCCTCAATCGAAGGCGGACTGACGCCAGCGCTGGCAGCCACGAACTCGCGTGCGGCGTCTCTCACGCGCTCGCTGACGACGGAGAGGCCGTCATCATAGTGGACATAGCCTGCGTCTTCGAGCCGATTGACGGCCTGTCTCACCGTCTCGTACGGCGTGTGAAGGTGTTGTGCGACACGACGGATGGAGTCACCACTCTCGATCGCGAGGATGACCTGCGCCGCCGTATCGTCGAGAACCTCATACATCTGATGGTTACCAATAATCCGGTAACAAATAAAAACTTTACTTGATCAGCCATGAAGTCCCGATTTCTCCACTCGTCTCTACACTCCTGTCGTCAACGCCGGCCCACACAAGATCGACGCAGACGCCTTCAAGCAGCGCCTCTCCGAGGTCAGCGGTGCCGCAGTATCACGACACATTGACGACGACGAGGTCGCCCTCCTCGAAGCGATGCAGCAGCTCATCTTCAACCGGTTCGACCGCGACTACAACCGCCTCGTTGCGTTCAATGCGGAATCGTGGAAAGGCGGGTTCGACCTGCCGTTCGTCCGGACGCGGTGTATCCGACAGGGCGTGGACTGGATGTTCGACGATATCCTGTTCGCCGACCTGTGGGAGCCTTTGAAAAAGCGGCTGAACACCACCCACACCGCCTACGGCGCGGCCGCCGACGCCAACTCGCTCACCGGCTCGTACGGCCTCTTGTTCAACCAGGACGACCGCCTACCGATGTTGCTTGACGACTTGGACGGACACGCGTGGTACCGCGACGATCCGTACGACCCGTTTGAGGATTCGGGGAGCGCCGCCGCACACTACCACGAGGGTGATCTGCTCCCCGTCTGCCTACACAACCTCGCCGACGTCCACCGAGCGTGGGAGCTGGGCGAACTCATACGCCAGTTTGTCTCCTCCAACGTTACCGAGAAGAAGTTATAATTCAATATATTAACTGAGATAGTGCGCAAAATCCTGTTTAGATCACATATAGTAGTAATAGTGGGTCTGTAGGTTGATGTCATCCGCGTTCGGTTCAGCGAGGATATCACTCACGGCATTCGCAATTCCAATGGTAACAGGGAGTCGCTTGCAGAAGTCCGAACTGTTCCAGTCCAGTTTGGTGAATGTGAGTATCTCACGACAGATGCGTCGGTAATCGCCGCTAAAGTACTCCTCGTGAGGCTTGACGACGATGGGTGTGGGAACCCCCGGCCCGTTGTACACGGACTGCTCTGGCACGTATCCAGTGGTGTAGAGGTACCCCTCACTCCGATCGGGAGGGAGAGCTAGTGTTCCCCGTAGTGGTGGATTGTCACCTTCCGGAAAGAGACGGAGTGGATGGTGCTTCCTGATGGTAACGAATTCCTTGACATTCACATCGGCGGCACCGTCATTGAACCCCTCACTTTCCTCCGGCCAGAAGTTTGACGACTTGTGAAGGACGAGTCGATTCGGCTGCGAGTCGCGGTAGTTGCCGTATTTCTCAAGGATGCTTTCAACCAACCGCTTGGCATCTGCGTACGAGAGGTGGGTCTGCGCCTCGTCGCTAGCGATGTCTTGAACGGGATCGCCGCGAATGACGAAGTTTTCCCCGCCTTCTATGAACACCTGTGCAATCGACGCCCTGACGTCTGGGTCGGCGCCCCGCTCTCTGTAGAACGAGATGCCCGCGTAACACTGCTGACTGTCGAAACTCGCCGTCTTCCAAGGTCTACCCTCCCGAGCCTTGTAGAGCATCCCAACGGCGATATTCCACGCGAACTCAGAACGGTGCTGTACATCAGAACCCCCGCGTAGTGCCTTAGGCGACATCAGCTGCGTGGGGGTGCCAGCTTCCATCCCCGCGAGCTTGATCTGACTCCGGAAATCGCTATTCTTCGTTTGAATCCGGTCGGTGTCCGTATTCGGATCGGCACAGAGTTCCACGAAACGCTCGGGGATGGCAACGAATGTGATGTCTGGAGGCGGCGTCTGCGCCCCGAGTCCGGCGATTTGGTGTTTCAGGTGTCTAATGGCGGGTTGGACGCGTTCTTGTCGGTTGGGTATCTCGGCAATCGTGTCTATGTCTTTCTGACGGATGCGGCCCTTCCACTTTTCGTGCGTCTGGTAGTCAAACTGGAGCTGCGAGTCGACTCCGAGCCCCGGAAATGGTTGTCGCCATCGCTTCCGATTCGAATTGCTCGAAATACCGGTTCGCATCTTTCGGAGTAGTTCCTCCATCATCGAGATCGACCGACTGTCCCCGACAATCCCGACATTCACGACTTCCTCCTCTGTGTTCGCCCGAGGGCGGGGGCCGTGCTTCAGTAACCCTCCGCGGGGATCCTTCGCCGTTTCACCGTTGGCGAACAGCAATTCGGGCTCCCTTATCCGGCGGAGGTCGAAGTCGCTCATCGTTTCACCACGACTTCTCCAGCCATCAGTGTGTCCCGTTCCTCGGTGTTCTTCGGTGGCCGCTCTCGGAGGTGAACATCGATTGCTTCCTCGAAGGTCATTCGCTGCCCGCCTGTACCCGGGATGCTTGCGTGACCACCTCGTCCTTCGTCAAGACCGAGATAGGCTCGCCACTGTCTGAATTGGCTTTTTTGATTAGGATTTCTAGACAGTGAGTTCTTGTCCAGTTGATTGTGAAGCTCGTCGGCACGGTCACCACTAATGAACGAATCGCCACGTCCACGCTCGGTGAACAACCACCCTGTCTCGACAAAGACATAGTATTGGTCGCCGTATTGCTTCACCACGGGCATCCCATACCGGTGTGCGTAGGCAGTACCCCAATCTTTCACCGCGACGTATCCGTTGAACTCCTGATTGGCCTCCAAGGCGTCTTCTTCTGAAGGCCTTAGATCACCTGACAACTCCTGTTGTCTGGTCTCATCGATATTTTGGCCGATCTCTCTATCCCTTTGAATGATGAGTTTGTGTTGGCCACGGTGGCGGATGCTGACGCAGCGGTCGTGGCGGAGAACACCGCGCCACAGCACTTTTCGATTCAATAGGGCGATAACTCGGCGGTTGTGCTGGTCGCCAGTCTGACTTATCCACTTCATAAAGTCGTGACACTCCGCCGTGTCCGTGTCTACAAACTTCACGAGTGAATCGGGCATTTCCCCGGGTGGTATCAGGCTGTACATCTCACCATTCTGAAACCAGATTGGGAGATAACGTGGATTTTGGTCATACACGTCATGGTACTCGGGGGCCAGACTCCGTAGTGTCCAGATCTCGTCGGGAAGGTC
The DNA here is from genome assembly GCF_000337415.1 of Halorubrum tebenquichense DSM 14210. GTDB lineage: Archaea > Halobacteriota > Halobacteria > Halobacteriales > Haloferacaceae > Halorubrum > Halorubrum tebenquichense. Next base: position 11,542 of record NZ_AOJD01000079.1, read on the forward strand.
GGCGATTCGGACGAAGTTCGGTGTGGGATTGCCCCGCTGCTTTACGGGTTCGTTCTCACGTGTGTAGAACTCCCACTTTTTCTCTCCACGATCCTGAGATTCGCGATCTTCGATAAGTTCGCCAAGTCGTTCATATCCCGCTTTTTTAATGCTGACCTGTTCCAGAAATCGCCAGAAGTCCCGAAAATCGAGTGACTCGAACTGGTCTGTTTCCGCTTCGTTCAGATCGTGTCTGTCATCCAGCTCTTCATAGTATGTCCGCACCTCTTCTTCCTTCCTGATTCGGTCGTGGAAGATGTCTTCCCACCGCGACTGACTGGCGTAGTCCTCGGCGAATACCATGAATTCGAACTCTGGCCCCTCAGAGCGGGCAAAATCAATGAATTGGCGGGATAGCTCGTCAATAAAGCCGTCGTTGAACAGAGAGAGTTTGGTGTTCTTTGTCTCGACGCGGAATCTCTTGTCCTCCGCGTGAGCCGGTCGGGACAAGACAATATCAGATGTGCCCGCATAGCTGTCACCAACCTCCAAATATTCGCCGTCTTCGAGGTAGTCCCGAACACGGCGCCGGTATATCTCTGCTGTGTGGTGACTGGATTCTTGTCCCCCCTCGAGGTTTTCAAACGTCACTAACTCTACATACCGCGGCCCAGAGGAAAAAATGTCGGGTGTAGCGAACAACCGCTCCCGTAGCGGATAAGACGGGGGCGTGTTAACGATCAATCAGAAACCCCGCGATGCCCGACTCTCTCAATCTGGACGATGTGGCCGCACTGTTGTTCGACGAGCGGCGTTACAACGGCGACATCCGACCTAAGGCCTTCCACAAGATCCTCTACTTCGCAAAGCAGGAGTTAGACAGAGAACATGTCGATGAAACCATCGACACGTACTGGTATATGTGGGGCGCTGTGGTTGTGACGTCGGATTCGTCTCTCGAAATCACAGAAGGGCCTGACGGGCAGCGGGTAGTCTGTGAGGCGGAGGTTTCCGATATTGATGCCTCTCGTGGCACCATCCAGCGCGCTCGACGGGCGATTTCCAGCACATTAGACCGCTACTATGACCGCGGCATTGAGGGATTAACCGACGAGATGTACGACGAGGCCCCGTACGATGCTCAACGTCACTTTCGGGAACTGGACAAGCAACTCGACGCAGGTGGCGACTCCAAACAGATGACGCTCACCCTCGACCGGAACAAAAAACGTACTCGGGAAACGCTCCACAGATTCGTTCAGAGCTTCCCGACTGACGACTTTCCGCAGTACGAGGACGATCTTCACATCTGGTACCGATTGATGAGTGCTGAGTTGGACTCAGAGGAATACAACCCTGAGACCGCGGAGTCGCTTGCGAAGTCATTCTGGCGACTATACTGTCTTGAACTCGCGTGTCGAGAGGACAACCTTTCGCGGTCGGAAATAGCCGAAGAAAGAGGTGTCGACAGCGTTGAGAGCGCGAAAGAAGAGATTCGAGAGCAACTCCGCCGGAAAGAGCGCGAGAAGGCGAGGCGGAACGCGAAAGATACTCGGAGCGCAAGGGACGCGGCCGACGCTTTTGTCGCACCGTTCATTGACAACGACCTACTCCAGCACTAATGGCTCGTTATTTCCTTGATACCGGCGTTCTCGTTGGGTTGACGTTCCTACACGACCTATGGCACGACGACGCTGAACGACTCTACGATACCGATAACGGCCTCTACACAAGCCGAGCAGTCGTTTACGAGTACTGTAACAATAGCAACTCGAGCAAACTTGAGGACACGGTCGTGGATTGGGACACGGATGACGGTCTCTTCGGGGCGACCTTAGCGAAGGTTCGTGCAGCCCAGATGAATCTTAACCTTCGGATCGACGGCTACGATGATGACGAGCTGGATATTGAAACTCTCGTTGAGGCCTTCCTCGAGGAAACGGACGTGATGAGTAGCATCAAGCCACAAAGGCTGATCGAAGAACACATCGAACCCAACATCCGAAACGAGTTAGAAAATACACTCACTGGCGAAGAGGTCACTCGCGAGTCGGGGAGACGTACCTTGGACAGTCTGTGTGATACAGTGATAAACGAAGCTCACGAGACGAGGCAAGATCTTCAAAACCGACTTACACAGGGGCCGTCCGGAGCCCTCAGTAAGTCGGAGCGCAGACAACGTCTTGGATTCGTGGACGGGTATATGGACAAGGTAATTCTATCCGACGCTGCGTATCAGAACGACCGAAATATCGTCAGTAAGGTGGTGACCGCAGACAAATCGGATATGTACGGATATCACGAACGAATTAGTGCCGAGTTGGGAATCCAAGTTATCTACATCAAGGACGAGTTGGCCGATCCTTCGTGGCCTACCGATGAATGAGTCCAGTTGTAGATACCAAAACCTCCTCCGCGAACAGGGATAGGACGACAGTCCTCAGCTATTGCCGTGGATAACTCAGACTACCCCAGTCCGGGGTTGCTCTGACTCTAACAGTTGTTGATAGTAAGATAGTGCTATTCAGAATTTGTGGCAGCGCATAACCTCCGAGGATGGATCTGATGCGTGTCTTATATTCGAATACTGTTTCTGTGAACAAACTAGGGCCGGTGAAATTCTCGTTGTATATCGCTCTATAGGACTCTATATCGATGTGAAGTAACGACTATACTGGTTCCTCCCGCATTGTGTGTTGTGACTCAACACAATGATCAGTCGGGCCATCGGATCGCCTTCGTCTGCGTCCAGAACGCGGGACGGAGCCAGATGGCCGCCGCGTTTGCCGAGCGGGAACGCGACCGACGCGGCGCGGCTGACCGGATCGAAATCGTCACCGGCGGGACACAGCCCGCGGATCACGTCCACGACATCGTCGTTGAGGCGATGGCAGAAGTGGACATCGACATCAGCGACCGAACTCCCCGAGAGGTGACGCCCGATGAGCTACAGGCGGTCGACCTCGTCGTCACGATGGGCTGTTCGGCCTCGGACGTGTGCCCAGCGACGTGGAACGGCGAGAACCGCGACTGGGGTCTCGACGACCCGCACGAGCGTCCGATCGAGGAGGTCCGCGAGATCCGCAACGAGATTGAAGAGCGCGTCGTCGAGCTGTTCAACGAACTCTTGTCGGAGACGCCACCCGCGGAGTGAGGCGGAGAGAGTAGTCGACCCGATTCGACTCCTCTCAAACGCCGCTACCGGGAGCCGGTCTTCACCACCGGCAGCCGATCTCCACTACCAGCAGCCCATCTTCGCTAACAGCAGCTGTCGTCGTCAGCACCGCAGACGCTCCCGTAATCGATCCCCGTCTCGTCGCTGATCGCCTCGTTACACTGCATTACCATCGTGGTGAACGCGAACTCTGACGACTCGTCTTTCGCGGCGGCGAGTTCCTCACCGAGCGTCTCAGCGGCCGCGACGACCTCTTCGTCCGTGACCCCGTCCTCGACGGCGTCCTGACCGGAAGCGCTCAACAGCACCCACCTCCGGTGGACCGCGCGAACTCCTCGCCAATCTCGTCGCTAATGGTATCATTCGTTCGCTGGAGGAGTTCTATCAGCTCGGCCTGTGCGGCCTGCTGACGCTGGATGGTCTCGTTGTTCGATATCTCAGTCTGAAGTTCCTTCATCTCGGCCATCACTGACTCGTCGAAGCCGCCGCGTTGTATCTGCTGTTGCTTCCGCTGGTACTCGCGGAGCAGCGCCATCGCGTCGTCGTCGTCCTGTAACGCCTCGTCGGCCGAGACGAACCGTTGGTACGTCTCCGACTCGCCGAGGGCGTCGAGGAACTCGCGGAGCGCCGCCTCGACGTTGGCTTCTACGTCTTCCTCATCGGACACACCCACGCTGTCCTCGGCCGCACCTTCCACGTCCTGTGCGTCGCTCACGAGGGCGTCACCTCCGGTGCGTCCGCTTCGACCACGTCTGCGAGTCCAGTAATCTCCTCACCGAAGGCGCTGAGTTCTTCGAGCCCGATTGGTTCATCCTGCCGGAGCGGCGCCAACATCAACGGCGCGTCGAACCGGTCTCGAATCTCTTCGAGATACTGGGCCTGCTGGGCGCGCCGGTTCGCGAAGAAGGCGTTGTCGCCGTACTCCTCGGGGAGGAGGTAGTTGGCGACGACCAGCGAGGTCTCGATGCCGACCTGATCTTTGAGGTCGGCGGCAGCCCGGTACGCCTCCATCATGGGCGTGTACTCGGGGTACATCACGAACGCGAACGTGCTCAGTTCGGGATCTTTCATCGTCTCGATGACTTCGTCGTACTGGTCACCCTTGGCGGGCGCGGCACCCTTCGTCAGCGAACCAAGATCCATGAAACCCTTCCAGTCGGAGGGGAGTTCGAGCAGACGGAGAGTATGGCCCGTGGGGGCCGTGTCAAAGACGACGACGTCGTAGCCGTCCTCGTCGAAGTAGCTCACGAACTTCTCTAAGGCGGCCATCTCCTCGGCGCACGGCGACTCCAACTCCTCTTCGACGTTCGCGATCGCAGCGTCGACGTCGATCTGGGTGTCTTCTTTGTCCTCGTACATCTCGGTGACATGGTCGAGGACCTGCTCGCGGTACTCCGAAAGCGCTTTTTTTTGGTCGATCCGCGCCGCGTCGAGGTTGGCCTGACCGACCGAGGTGGGTTCGTGGCCCACGGGCTCGCCGAAGATGTCCTCTAAGTGCGCGGCCGGGTCGGTCGTCACCACGAGCGTCTCGTGGCCCGCCTCGGCGAGTTTCGTCGCCGCTGTTGAGGCGACCGTACTCTTGCCGACGCCGCCTTTCCCGGTGAAGAAGAGGTACTGCGTCTCGTCGCCTGGTGTGAGTTGATCGACTACCGCGTCAGTGTCCGCCATCGAATCGAACTCGGCTGCGCCGTCAGCATCAACATCAGTCGCGGCCCCGACGTCGACGGTCGCTTCTCTGCCGTCGTAGAGGACACCACCCACGTCCGCGAGCAGGTCGAGGCCGGCAATCTCGCCGGGCTGGAGCGGGTACGTCGCCGTCGCGTCGGTGTCGAACTCCTCGCGGGCGCGCTCGATGACGGCCTGTTCGTCCGCACGCTTCCCCTCGAAGAAGGGATCGTCACACACCGACTCGGGGAGGTAACCGTTGAGGACTAACAGCTGTGACTCGATACCGAGCTCGCCAAGATCGCTCGCGCTGCGTTCGATCTCGTCGATCGAGGAGTCTTCGGGCTTGCCGACGAACCCGAACGAGGTGCGCTCGTCGTCTTGTAGCGTGTCGATCGCGCGCTCGTAGTCCTGTTTGCGCTCTTCCATTGAGGCCGCCGGTCCGATACAGGTTGAGCCACCCTTCTCCAGTTCGGCGTTCCAATCGGAGGGAAGCTCCATCAGCCGGATGGTGTGGCCCGTCGGTGCCGTGTCGAAGACGACGATGTCGTACTCCGGGCTGTCCATGAAGTCGACAAAATTGTCGAAGGCGGCGATCTCCTCGACGCAGGGACTGTTAAGCTGCTCTTCGACCGTCTGGATCTCCTCTTCACCGAGTAGCTCCCGCATCGGCTCGATCGTCTCCTGGCGGTACTCCTCGGCGGCGGTGTCCGGGTCGATCTCGATCGCCGAGAGGTTCTCGATCCCGTCGATCGCGGTGACCTCGTGGCCGATCGACTGCCCGAAGATGTCCGAGAGGTTTGGCGCGGGATCGGTAGTCACCAAAAGCGTCTCGTAGTCGTTGTCGGCGAGCCACGTCGCGGTCGCACAGCTCACCGTGCTCTTGCCGACGCCGCCCTTCCCGCTGAAGAAGACGAACTCCGTCTCGCTGCCGCTCGGTTCGACTACCTCACGCGCGCTCGTCGCTGTCGACTGTGATTGTGCCATTCGTTACGCCTCCTGTGGTGTTGGCTTCTCGTCGATAGCCGCGGTCAGTTCGTCGTACGAGAGGTACTCGCCCTCGGCGACGATCTCGTCGTCGACGACCGTGATCGGGAGGATCGACGGGCCGTCCTCTTGGACGCGGTCGTAGATCCGCTGTGTCTCGAGGAACTGGTCGATGTTGTGCTGCATGTTCGCCCGCGTCACGTCGAGGTCGTCGAACGCGTCTTCGAGTTGGTCGAGCGCCGCGCTGACCTCGACGAGTTCGTCGTCGGGGTCGGGACCGCAGACGCCGGTGGAGCAACACATCGCTTCTTCGTAGAGTGTGAGTTCGGTCATGGTGGAGCCGGATGGCCGTCGATCGTCTGAGCTATTGTTCACAGCGAGACACATTGGTCTGTGTCCACTGAAACCAATTCGTTTGAACAAATTCTCATACAACTATAAGCCCTTCGGTCGGATACCTCCAGGTCGGTCACGCGATCACGAACCTGAGACAGCCGAGAGCTAGATCAGCCGATGAATCCGTTGGTCGCCCACGATCCCGGTTCGTCGGCACACGTCGCAGTTCGACACTGCGATGCCGGGGCGCTCACGAGGATAAACGCGCTCTCGACGTCGCCGTTCCGAATCTGGCGCGTCGCCGTCGGCGGGATCCAGACCGCGTCGCCGGCCTCGAGTTCGACGGATTCGTCGTCGATAACGACGGTGGCTTCGCCCTCTAAGAGGACGTATATCTCCTCGTGGTCCTCCGCAGTGTGATCGTGCGGCCTGTTCCGCCAGCCGGGCTCGCAGCGCGCGATCGACACGCCGACCTGCTCGCTGTCGAGCGAGTCGGTAAGCGGCCGCATCGCACCCGAGACCGGCTCGATGTCGGTGTAATTGACTCGTTTGTAGGATACAGTCACGCCGGACACCCCGGGCTCGGGACGGCGCATTCGGCCGTCTCGCCGCTCGCGCTTGCCATCGTGGTCGTCGCTGACCGGCGGACGCCCGCCAGAACGATCTGGTCACTCATACGAGACTATAGTTGAGCGATTGCTATATCGTTTTCGCTACCGAGCGCACTTATTAAGACGGCGTTCCACAACGTTTAATCTCACTTCTGTTCAATTTTGCCGTATGTCATCTACCGACCGCCTGCGACGGTACGTCGTCGACGAGTGCGGCTCGTGTACCGACGAGGACCTGTCCGAGCGTATCGCGGAACTGGAAGAACTGAACGAAAGCGTCGGCGGATCAGACTTGGAGACCGACGTCGAGCTGCTGTCAGCGCTCGGGAACGAGACGCGGTACAAGATTGTCCGCATGCTCCACGCGGCCGACGACGAGGAGCTGTGCGTCTGCGAGCTCTCGCCGCTGTTGGACGTGAGCGACAGCGCGATCAGCCACGCCCTCTCGAAGCTCACCGATGCCGGGCTCGTCACACGGCGGAAGGAGGGCAAGTGGCGGATGTACCGCGCCACGCCGCGCGCGAACGCCGTCCTCGTCGCACTCGACGGCTCGCGGTCGCTGTGAAAAAAACGGTCCCGGCGCAGAGCAGGCCGGCGAAGACGGTGTTGAACGGCACGCCGACCGTGCTACCGATCGCCACCCAGCGCGGCCGCCATATCGAGCAGTTGGATCGCCGCCGTATCTCCGATCCGGTAATAGGTCCACTTGCCCTGTCGACGTTTCTTGACGAGTCCAGCGTCGTTGAGTTCTCGCAGGTGACTCGCGACCGTCGATTGTGGTGCGTCGAGAACGACCTGTAGCTCACAGGCGCACATCTCACCGTCACGGAGCGCGTTCAGAATGCGGACCCGGTACTCGTTCGCTAAGGCTTTGAAAACCATAACCTGTGCGTCGACCTGTTCGTCGTCCTCGGCGATCTCGAATAGCGACGTGAGCCGGTCTTCGGGGTTCTCATAGAGCCGTTCGAGGGTCTGGCGTGTCGATTCCGGTACTGTGTCAGTCATGGTGAGATCGCGTCGACTGAGGGTCGACGTTCGAATTGATATTGTCCGGTTCGGGGCAAAAGGGTTCGGCTACGGTGATCGGCCAGCGACGGCCGACGGCGACCTCAGAGGACGACGTTGAACAGCAGGCCGATCAAGAGGATCCCGGTGGCTAGCGTCCCCGCGTAGGCGGCGATTAGTTCCTTCTGCATGACCTTCTTGAGGATCATGAACTGCGGCAGCGAGAGCGCGGCGACCGACATCATAAACGCGAGGCCGGTGCCGATCGGCAGCCCCTTTCCGATCAGCGACTCGACGACCGGAATGACACCGAGGATATCGGTGTACATTGGTACGCCGACTGCGACCGCACCGAAGACGCCCCACTGGCCCGAGAGGTAGGTCTCCACCAAGCGTTCGGGGAGGTAGCCGTGGATGAGCGCGCCGACCCCGACGCCGACGATGACGTAGGGAATGATCTCGAGAATGATCTCTTTAGCCTCGACGTAGGCCTCTTCGAGCCGTTCGCGTCTGGTCGGCTCGTCGATGTCGACCCCCGAGTCGCCGAACTCGAAGTCGTCGACGTAGCGGTCGAACCCCAATCGATTGAGAGTATAGCCGCTGGTCATCCCGATAGTAATCCCGCTGATCGCGTACAGCGCGGTCAGCTCCAGACCCACGACGCCCGGCAGCACGACGAGAGCGGCCTCGTTGATCATCGGCGAGACCGCGAGGAACGTGATCGTGATGCCGAAGGGGATGCCCGCGCCGACCATCCCGAGGAAGATCGGGATCGTAGAACACGAGCAGAACGGCGAGACGATCCCTAACAGGGCAGCCAGCGCGTAGCCGGTAAACGCTGTCTTGCCGTCAAGATAATCGCGGATCTTCTCCGGCGGGAAGTACGTTCGGAGGTAGGTGACCGCGAATATCACCGCCGTCAAGATAGCGAGGATCTTCAGAGTGTCGTACACAAAAAAGTGCGCCGCCGCTCTGGGGGCTCCCGTCAGCCCGATAGCGTCGACGACGTAGGTCGCGAACTTCTTGAAAACCATCCGGGCTTACAGCCGTTCTGTGATAATCGATTCGAGTTCATCTTCCGACGGTGTCGAGCCGGCAAACACCATTTCGTCGTCGATCTCGAATCCCGGCGTCGACATGACGCCCTTCTGTGCCAATTTGGCCATATCTGGTTCCTTCGTTACGTCCGCGTCGATGTCGTTGCGGTCGACGATCTCTTGCGTCGTCTGCTTGAGCTGTGTGCAGTTACTGCAGTTAGATGGGCCGTAGACGGTGATTTTCATTGGTTTTCCTCCGTAGTCGCATCGGCATCTGCGATGAGTGTCTGTCGCTCCGTTCGAGTCGCTTCGACTCCGTTCTCCATCATACATATCGAAATAGCACGGTATGGCATAAATGCGTTTCGAAGAAATCCGATTTGTAGTACACCGCATAGGAGAGATACTCTCTTGTGTTATAACCGTCTCACTGCTGTACGCGACCGTATTTAACCCGTATTCGCCGCTTCACCAGACATGTGACGGGTATCAAGCGTTCGTTTTGGTCGGTCGGAACGGCTGATGAGACAAATATAGTATTGAAATATCCCGATTTTATTCGGTATCGATCTCGACCTCCCCAGAGTATATCCGTCGACGGACGACAGCGGGGTGTGAGTCGCGTCGTCGAACTCGACGGACCCAACACCGTGAGAAGTCTCAGGACTCCGCGTGGTCGGTGAGGATCGATTCGATGTGGTCGGCCGGCGGCGTCGTACCGTTGTGGACGATCTCCCCGTCGATCTCCAGCCCGGGTGGCGACATGACGCCCTTTTCGGCGAGTTTGGTCATGTCTGACTCCTCGGTGACATCGGCATCGACCCCCAACTCCTCGACGACCGCCTCGGTCGTCTCCTTGAGCCGGGCGCACTTCCGGCAGTCGGCGTAGACGGTGATCTTCATCGCTCACTCCACAGAGTGGTCGAAGGGGGTTTCACGCAAATCATATCTAACAATCCCAATGTGTATATATAAATGTACTGTGTAGCATAAAGTGACGTATGAATCGCACGCATCGTTCGGTCGACGATCGAAACGATGCCGATAGAACGATCTCTTTCGCATTTCTGCCGCTAAGAACTCCATCTCGGGTGTAAAATCGGTTCGACGTGCGACGACCGAATCTTCGTTCGCTTCGATTCTTTTAAGTATGTCTATTTTCCACCATACGGTTATGGGACATATCTATGAATTTCGATACGGTAAAGCCCGATACGTCTCCGCCCTTCGCAGTCATCAGCAGGGCGGTCCTGACGATTGCAATTATCGTCCCGACCTCGTTAATTACCGCGGGAAAGACTACGTAAAATGAGTTTGTACGCCCGTATCGCCGACCTGCCGGTTACGATCGATTCGGTGGATCGACGACGATACACGAGCGAGACGACGAGTGGTTTCACCCGCACGACGACCGAGTGTCGGCTCGCCGGCGACGGCTCCGTCGGCCGCGGTGAGGACGTCTGTTACAAGACGGCCGACCACGACGCGCTCGCGGAGACGGAGCCGATCGATCTCACCGGCGACTGGACGGTGGCGACGCTGTCGGCTCACCTCGATACCGTCGACCTGTTCGCCCCCGAAGCGCCGACCTACGAGCACTACCGTAACTACCGCCGGTGGGCCATCGAGAGTGCGGCCTTGGACCTCGCGCTTCGACAGCGAGGAAAAACGCTCGGCGAGGCCCTCGGTATCGATCCAGATCCCGTCCGATTCGTCGTCTCGACACGTCTGGGAGAGCCGCCGACTTCCGATCGCATCGAGCGACTGCTCGCCCTCGATGACACTCGTGAGTTCAAGCTCGATCCCAGCGAGGAGTGGCCGACGGACCTATTCACGACGCTCGGAGCAACCGACGCCGTCCGGATCATGGACTTGAAAGATTGGTACGGGGGCCCTGATCCGGACGTCGAACCCGAGCTGTACCACGACGTGTTCGGAATGGATTCGGTGATCGTCGAGGACGCTGCGTTCGTTCCCGAGACGAACCAGTTGGTCGAGTCGCGGGCCGAACGGCTCTCCTTCGACTCCCCGATCGACGGGGTCGAGAGCCTCAGGTCGCTGCCGGTCGAACCGGGATGGTGTAACATCAAACCCTCGCGGTTCGGGTCGCTCGAATCGCTGTTCGAGACCATCGAGTACTGCCAGCAGGCAGGGATCGATCTGTACGGCGGCGGCCAGTTCGAACTCGCCAGCGGTCGGACGGCGATCCAGACGCTCGCTGCCCTCTTCTACCCGGACGCCCCGAACGACGTCGCTCCGAGCGTGTTCAACGATCCGGGAGAGACGCCGCCGTATCCCGCGAGTCCACTGCAGCCCGACGTCGACGCCGTCGGCTTCGAGTTCTGAGGCCGATTTCGCCGCGCGCTGCGGTCGGCCGGGGCGTGCGTCGACTCGGCGCCGAGCGATCGGTTGAGTGGCAGCATATATGTCGAAATCACCCCAATATAACTATGTTATTTTACTAGCTACTCAGCTGTACGTGTGCTTCAATCAGAGTAAGTACGTTCAAACAAGATGGACAATATGATGCTCATAGGTCTACCGTAGGTCCTGTATCCGAACCCCTCGATGATGCCTCGATGCTTGAATAGCTACGTTCAGCGGCAATCAGCCTCTATCTCTGATTTCCGGAATCCGTCAGCGGATCCGCTGTTACCATAGTTAGATCTCCCGTCTACATTACACATGGTACGGATCGAAATTCTCTTTACGTTTGAGAGAATACTAAATTGTATGTCGAACGAGATGGTCGGCGTTAGTGATCAGGCAAAACGAGAAAATAAAATATCTATTGCTGAATCGCTGAGCGAGGAGAGCAAGCGACAGCGTGACGGCATCGAGAACATCGGCGCGTTCGGAATGCGGACCGGTGAGTCGGATCTGATCTTTTTCCAGGGAATTCTTCCGGAGATCAACGGGGAAGTGAAGGGGCTGGAGACGACCGAAGAACAGATCGAAATGTGCCTTGACCGGCTCGAACTGATGCTCGAAAATCGTAACGCGTCGCTTGACGACGTGATGAAAGTCGAGGTCCAGCTCGCAGATACGGACGCGGCGTCGGCCGTCGACCCGGCGTACGAGTCGCGGTTCGACAACGTTGCGTTCCCGCCGCGAACTGTTGTCGGTGTCTGCTCGCTTCCCGGCGGCGCAGACGTCCAACTTGACGTGATCGCGGCCAAAGAATAATAGCGGTCTTCCGTTCGGTTCCGTTGTAGGTCCTGTTTTATTCCACTGCCGATCGTTGAACACCGACAGAACAATTAATCCGATCGCGGCGAAATACGTCGATAATGGCCGACTCCTCGTCTGATCCGCTTTCCGGAATGGATATTGACGCGCTGATCGACGACGCGGCGACGACCGCCGACGTTAAGACGTTATCGGCGTTCGGATACGAAACTCGGTATCGACTCGTCCGACTACTCGTCGAGGCGGACGGCGCGGTGAGGTTCGACGAAATCACGCCCTATGTGTCGGTGAGCGATAGCGCCGTCAGCCACGCGCTGACGCTCCTCTGTGACGCTGGACTGGTGGAGAAACGGAAGGATGGGCGGTCGCGTAGTTACTCGGCGACGGAACGGGCGGAGGCACTCGTAGACGCTCTCATCCGAACGCGATAGGTCAGCGATCGCGTGTTCTGGAATCGAGTTGAGCCAGATCCGCGGGGGTGTTGACGTTCACGAGTTGTTCACGCACGGCAGCGGGCAGTTCACGGGCGTTGATCGTCGTCGTTTCCAGCCGGTTGAGGAGTTCTATCGGCCGCCGCTCACCGGTTTCGAGAAGTGACCGGATCGCTTTGAGGGTCGGTGCTGTCCTGTACCGTCCACAGAGTGGTTGAAGCTGTGCGTCGCAGTCTACCGGTACGATCGCATCACCTTCGTCTGTCGCGGCGAGCGCCGCGAGGAGACGGCGATCGACGAGTGGGAAATCGCACCCGATGACGAACGTCCACTCGGATCGGCTTCGTTCGAGACCGTCTCTGATCCCGCCAAGTGGACCGATCGGCTCGGTATCGATAGTCCAACAGAGCCGCGTTTCGATTCCGGATACGGCCGCTTCGATGCGGGGACGCTGTGCTTCCCGACAGCTGATGAGGATCCGATCCGTCGACATATCGAGCGTATCGATTACCTGTCGTATTAGCGGCGAACCGTCGAACTCGGCGAGCGCCTTGTCGACATCGCCGAAACGCACCGATCGCCCGCCGGCGAGGACAAGTCCCGTGGTCATCGGCTCAGTCCGCGGAGCGGGTGGACACCTATCCGGAAGAAGGCCATCGCTCGAATCGATACGCTCCTCGGTGATGAATTCACCGAGGATCTTGGAGTCCTGACAACGCCCCCGCAATCTCTCCGGACGCTATTTATTGATCTACGGACAAATGGAGGTATGAAAGTTCTCAGTGTCGCCGGACCGTCGAATTCCGGGAAGACGACCGTCGTTGCGAGGCTCGCAGCCCGACTCAGCGACCGTGGGACGGTGGGAACCATGAAACGGCTCACCCACGAGCCGGACATCGATACCGACGGGAAGGATACCGCCAGACACCGAGAGGCCGGGTCGGTGCGTACCGTCGGCGTCACTGACGATGGGGACTGGTTCGGCACCGGTGACAGGTGGACGCTCGAAGATATGCTCAACGACTTCGCGCGCGAGTGTGACTACGCGCTCGTTGAGGGGTTCAGTGAAAGCCGCCTTCCGAAGGTGTCACTCGGTGATCGATCGGCCGCGCCTCCGGTGGTGGCTACGGCAGCCGACGCCGACGACCTCGCCCTCGGCGAAGTGACGGATATCATCGAGACGCTCCCGTCGTACGAGACCCCGGCGTCCCTCGTGGCGAAGACTCGTGTCTCACTCGAGTCGGTCGATCACGAGGGCGTCGCGACAGCCACCGTGCCGGTGGCCGAACTGGCTCCCACCGACGACGTGACGGCGCGAGTCGATGCGGCCAACAGGCGCCTCCGTTCGGTGGACGGCATTTGCGAGGCCCGCGTTCATCATCAGCAGTCGCTCTTCGACGAGCTTGACGACGTTGTTCATCTGGTCGTGCTGGCGGACGACACCGCGAGAGCGAACGAGGCGATCGGCGAAGCGCTTGGACGACTCTTCACGGCGGCCTGACAGCCTCGCGTCTGCGGCTCTATCGGAAGGCGGACGGCCTACTGAAAAGCGGCGAGCGCGAGTTTCGATTCGACCGAGTTCAGCCGCTGGGACATCGCCGACTTCGTGATATCGAGCTCCGCGGCGAGCTCGCCGACGCTCGTCGCCCGCGGCGTCTCATAGTAGCCCGACGCGACCGCCATTGCGGCCGTCTCCTGTTCAATCTCGGTCAGCGTTGAGAGGTCGAGCGTGACGCGGTTCGACCGGTCGCCGTCGACTGAGTCGATCCGCGTGAGACGGCGCAACGAAATTTCGTCCGTCGCCTCTCTGAGGTCGTCTATCAGCGCAGAGAGGCGGTCGCGGTCCGGAAGGAACGCCTCAATGACGACCGCCTCGTCGGTCACGTCTGTAATCTTCGGTATGCAGTCGTACTCGAAGAATATCGGGCAGTAACACTCAGAAGTGATCTCGGTTTTCGTGTGACGGATCTCGGCATCACCCGGCCCCGCCGCTGTCTTGTCGTGGGGCTCGCGCGTCGCTTCGGTGTGACACTCTCCGCCGGATGACTGCCGGTCGATCCGGTCTGCGTCTCGACCGAGATCCTCGACGGGACAGGCGACCGCCCCGGATGCGGACAGCTCGAACTCGACGTAGAGACGACGGGTCTCCTCCGTGCCGTCATCCTCTCCGGTCGATGATCGCTCTGTCAGTCCCATACTCGGTCCGTTCGACAAACTAGTATAAAATTCTGTCTCGGGTTATCGGCCTTCTGAACGGCTGAGAAGACGGAGTAAGTCAACTCGTTGCTCACTCCGCGTCGACGAGGTCGTCGATCCAGGTTAGCACTGCCATCGCTTTCGGGAACCCGATCGTCGGCACAGCCAACAGGGCGACGTGTCGCAGCGCCTCGGGGTCGACGCCCTCCTCGAGCGCGCGCCGGACGTGCGAGTGGACAGCCCCCTCCGACTCTGACCCGGCCGCCAGCGCCAGTTTGACGAGGCGTTTCTCCTCGCCGTCAATCGGACCGGCTTCCGAACAGGCCTTCCCCAAGTCGGCGTATTCCTCCCACACGTCCGGATGCTCGGCCGCGAGGTCGCCGGCCGTTGACGGGAGTTCGTCGGTGTCTTCGATAGCGTCGGGCATACGATTATATTCTGGAATCGGTGGTAAAAATCCAGACGACCGTTGCCACGAAGTGACGATACCGTCTCAATCGGTCCGGCCGGTCACTCTCTCCGGTCGAACTCGTCCGTCGAATCCGACGACTCTTCGCGGGCGATCTCCTCGACCACCCGCCGAACGATGGTCGCCTCGGCGCCGTGAAGCCGCTGTGAGACCGCGGACTTGGAAACGTCGAACTCGGCCGCGAGGTCCGTGAGCGTCGCCTCCCGCGGGTCGGAGTAGTACCCGGCTTCCACCGCCCGAAGGAGCGTCCGACGCTGTACCGCGGTCAGCTCCTCGGGATCGATCGAGACCGTCGACCGCTCCTCGTCGCTGATATCGCGGATCCGCGCCCCGTCGACGTTGAGGTCCGCGATGGTCCCCAGCACGGCCGCGATGTCGGCGCCGGGATCGATCTCTATCGAGACCGTGTGTCCGCCGCCGTGATCGTCCGCGTCGTTCGTGGCCATCGGTATGTCTGTCTACTCATACTATAGTACTGAAAGAATCAAACCGATGTCGATGAATTATGTAGGTCATTAAATATCCTGATGGATCCGCCTGACGGTCATCGTTCCGCTCCCGAACACGACGCTCGCGCTTCGCGGTGCCTGCTCGCGGGGATCACTCACGCCGGTCGGTACGGCTGTGCAACGCCGAGGATCTGCTAATAGTATATAAACACCTGTAGTATTCAGGAGTATCTACTGGGGGGCCGGGTTGTAATTCACAGATATGCGTCGAGACCATGAGGCTCCACCCGATATCGAAGACGCCAAGTTCGACGGCTGGGCCGAGAACCGGCTCGGCGACGTCGAACATGACACAGAACTGGGCAAAAAAATGGGAAAAGACGCCATCCGCCTTGCTCGGGGCGAGATGAGCGAAGAGGAGTTCCACGAGAAGTACCACGAGCAGGTAAAAAACGAGTTCGGTGTCGACGATCGACCGACGAAACCGGAGGGGTTCGACGATGAGTAGCGACGGACTCGACCTGACGAGGCGGGACGCGCTGAAGGCCGGCGGCGTCGCGGCCGCGGCGCTGGGGATCGGCGGCAGCGCGTCATTCCTGCAGGAGGCCGAAGCGCAGTCGACTAGCCTGGAGTACGAGGAGGTGCCGACGGCCTGCTGGATCGGGAAGATGGACTGTTCGGCCACCGCAAAGAAGGTCGGCAACCGAGTGATCAAGTACGAAGGCAATCCAGAGGATCCGCGGACAGAGGGCTCGCTCTGTCCGAAGGGACAGGCCCAGATCGAGCAGGTTTACAACCCCTACCGGGTCAAGGCCCCGCTGAAGCGGACCAACGAGAAGGGCCAGCATGGCGAGTGGCAGGAGATCAGCTGGGACCAGGCGATGGACGAGATCGGCGAGGACCTGAAGGCGAAACTCGAAGACGACCCCCGGCGGGTGGTCTTCCAGGTCGGCCGAAAGAAATCGCCGCAGTGGCAGGAAGACGCTTGGGTCACAGGGACGAGCAATAAGTACGGCAGCATGGAGAAGTACGGCCACGGCGCGACCTGTTCCGACTCGGGATACCGCGCCCAGGAGCTGATGTTCGCCACCCACGGCGTCTCGGAGACCGACTTCGAGAACTGCGAGTTCTTCATCGGCTGGGGGCACAACATGACGCAGGGCGGTGGTGCACACCAGTGTCAGATCGTTTGGCCGAAGCAGATCGCGGACGCCCGCGACGACCAGGGAATGGAGACTGTCGCCATCGATCCACAGCGTCGTAACTCTGGGCCCTACACCGACCAGTGGCTCCCGATCGAGCCGGGCACGGACATGGCGTTCTGGCTGGCGTTCAACAGCGTCCTTGTTCGCGAGGGGTACATCGACGAGGAGTACCTCACGACCGCCACGAACGCGCCGTGTCTCGTCGCGACCGAAGGCGACGAGGAAGGCCACATCCTCCGGACCGACGACGCCGAAGACCCCGGCGAGGAGTACACCTGGGCCGACGGCGAACTGGTCTGGGACGAACAGGCCGGTGAAGCGGTTCCCCACGAGGAGGCGTCGTCGCCCGAGAACGTCGCGCTGGAAGGGACCTACGAGGTCGACGGGACCGAAGCGCGGCCGGCCTTCGACCTGTACCTCGACCAGATCTCTCAGTACGACCCCGAGTGGGCCGCCGATATCACCGATCTCGACGCCGACACCATCAACGAGCTCGCCGTGAAGTGGGGCGAGAAGGCGAAGATCGGTGCCACCGTCGAGGTCGACGGCATTGAGATCCCCTACCGGCCGGTGGGGATGCACGGCTACCACGTTGCCCAGCAGGAGATGGGGGTCCCGACGACGATGGCGCACTACCACGCCGCGATGCTGGTCGGGGCGGTCGACGTCGTCGGCTCCACGCGCGTCCGGAAGGCCAAGTACGACGGTCCCAAGGACTACCGCGAGCCGTTCCGCGATCAGGCGTTCCATCCCGAGAAGATCACACCGAACCCGGACGGACCGTCGCTGGGCGGGAGCATGTTCCACCCGATCGATTCGACGGCGTTCTCCCAGAGCCACGTCAGCCAGACGAACCCCGACAAGTACAACCTCCCCTACGAACCGGAGGAGATGGCGTGGATCGTCCAGATGGCCAACCCGGTCACCTCGGCTCCGGGAATCGAGACCGTCATCGAGAGCATGAGCAGGGTCGACACGACCGTCGTCGTCGACCCGTGGTTGAGCGAGACGGCCGACGTCGCCGCAGACTACGTGCTGCCGGCGGCAACCGCCGACAAGCTCCAAGGCCCGACGGGTGGCTGGAGCGGCTACGCCGACATCGAGCACATCCGGTTCCCCTCGATGGACCCGCTGTGGGACAGCAAGCCCGACGCAGAGATCTTCATTGAGATGGCCAAGGCGGTCGACGCCTACGAGGAGTACGTCCTCGACATCAACGACGAACTGGGACTCGACGGGACCGAGTACGCCTACTCCGGGGCTGACGAGACGCCCGACGACCCGAGCGAGTTCCTGCGTGACGGACTCGACCGGTGGGCGAAGACCAAGGGCAAGAGCCTCGACTGGTTCCGCGAGGGCAACGTCATCACCAACGAGTGGGACGTCGGAGACGGCAACCGGTACGCCTACACCTGGGGGATGGACAACGGCTACGGCGAATTCAATCCCTACGACGCCAAACACGAGTTCTACAGCGAGACGCTGTTCCGACTCGGCGAGCGCGTCGAGGAGCTGTTCGACGACTCGAAGTTCGACGACCCCGAGTCGGAGTTCCCCTACCTCCAAGACTACAACGCGTACCCGACCTGGCGCCAGCCGACGTTCAAAAAATCCCCCGAGGAGTACGACTTGACGCTGTTCAGCTGGCACCAGATCGAGCACAAGCAGACCCGGACGGCGAACAACAAGCTGCTCAACGAAATCGCGCCGAAGAGCGCGTTTCGGCTGAACCCACAAGACGCGGACCGTATCGGTGTCGAGAACGGTGACGAGGTCGTCCTCGAAACCCACGACGCCCAGAACGACGAGGCGTATCAGGTAGGGGGCGTCGTGATGATCCAAGACGGCGTCAAACCCGGCACGGTCGGTGTCCCGCACCACCACGGGAGTTGGAAGGACCCCGAGAGCGAGGCGCTCGACGAGGGGCCGAGCATCAACTTCGCGATTCCCAGCGGGCCGGGCTACCTCGGCCTCGACAACGGCCAGGCCTTCCAGGTCCGTGCGAAGGTCGAGCCCAAGGGAGGTGACAACTGATGACACAACTCGGAATGGCGATCGACTTGGAGCGGTGTTACGGCTGCCGGGCCTGTATGGAGGCCTGTAAGGTCGAGAACAGCACGCCTCGCGGGGCGTTCTGGATGCACGTGTTCCGCTTCGAGGAGGGCGAAGCGCCGGAGACCACCCAGACCAACATGCCCCGGCCGTGCCAGCACTGCTCGGAGCCGTCCTGTGCGTCGGCCTGTCCGACCTCGGCGCGGTTCAAACGCGAGGAGGACGGTATCGTCCTCACTGACTACGACCGCTGTATCGGCTGTCGGTACTGCGAGATCGGCTGCCCGTACGGCGTCAACTACGCGCAGTTCGAACACCCTGAGGACGCTCAGTACGGCTACGGCTCCGAGTCCGTGGAACACGCCGGCGACGACACGCATGGCTCGGGCACCTTTGCGGAGGCGCTCGGCGACGAGGCGCCCGGCGAGGGTAAGCCGCCGTGGCACGACCCGATCCACGATCAGCCTGTCGAGCCGCGGGGGACGCAGATGTCCGGCCCGCAGCCTGAGGGCGTGATGAGCAAGTGTACGATGTGTGCGCACCGGCAGGACAACCCGGAACGCGGCCAACAGGGGACGACCGCCTGCGCGCAGACATGTCCCGTCGACGCGATCAAGTTCGGAGACATGGAAGACCCGGATAGCGAACCCCGACAGCACCTCAAAGAAAAGAGTTCGTCGTCGACGTTCAAATTGCTCGAAGACCGCGGCACCGAGCCGAATGTCGTCTACATCGGCGACGAGCCCGGTGACGACGCCCGCACCATCGAGGACGCGGACACGTTCAAGGACCCGCAGGAGGCCATCGAGATCGAAAAGAACCCGCCTGAGAGCCGCTCGACCGACGTGGAGGTGGGCCAATGAGTACCCCGACCAGCTCGGACCGGCGGACGGCGACGCTCGTCGATCCCGGCCCCCGCTACTACGCCATGTTGGCGATCGCCGGGCTCGTCGTGCTCGCGATGGTGTACAGCTTTGTGACCGTCCTGACACAGGGTCACGGAATCACCGGGTTACACAACTGGGGGACCGACGGCGGCGTCCCGTGGGGTCTCGATATCGGCGCGTTCAGCTGGTGGTCGGCGATGGGCGTCGGCGCCATCGCGTTGTCGGCGCTCATCCGCGTGTTCCGCATCGACGACTACCGACCGTACGCCCGGATCGGCGAGCTGCTGACGCCGCTGGCGTTCGGGGTCGGGTTCCTACACATCGTCTTCGACCTCGGGCAGCCCTTCCGCGTGCTCAACACGCTCATCTACCTGCCCCTACAGTCGCCGATCGCGTGGGACGTGATCCTGTTGGCGGGACTCGGGACGATTTCCGTCATCTACCTGATCGCGTCGCTCCGCGCGGACGTCTACGACCTCGCCGAGCGGGACGCGCTTCCGGCGGCGCTCGATCCGGTCTACGACGCGCTGCTGATCGGCTACGAACCGTCGGAAAATAAAGCGGGGAAAGACCTCGCGTGGTGGCTCGGAGCGCTTGTCCTCGTGTTCATCCCGGTCGTCGGCGGCGGGGTCGTCCCGCTGCTGTGGGGCCCCCTCGGTGTCAACATCAACTGGTTCGGTGCGATTCAGGGACCGACGTTCCTCGCGGCGAGCATGACGACTGGCGCGGCCGCGGTGCTGTTCGTCGGCTGCGTGCTCCGCTATGCGTACGGGCTCGACGACGTGTTCACCGACTACACGCTCCGGCGGCTCGGTGCCGTGACCGGTGCGTTCGCGTTCACCTACCTGCTGGGAACGTTCTACGAGATTCAGACCGGCTCGTTCGCGGCCGACATGGCTGATCCGAACGTCACCGCTCTCGTCTTCGAGGGACCGCTCGCGCCCCTGCTGGTGCTCGCGATCATCGCAATCGTCATTCCGACGGCGTACCTCACGATACAGCACGCCAGCGACCGATTCAGTCTGCTGGGAACGGTCCTCCTGACGGGCGTCATGCTCGTCGGAATCCTTCACCAGGAGACGTGGCTGATCGTCGGCGGGCTGATGTACCCCGACCTGCTGTACCCGGTCGGCGAGTACACGCCCTCGATCTACGAGTGGCTGAACCTGATGGGGACGACCGCGCTCGTCGCGCTCGTCCTGCTGGTGTTCGCCAAGACGCTCCCGATAGTCTCCGACCCCGCAGAGGTGAGATCGGACCGATGAGTTCCACGAACACGGAACGCGAGGCGGACGATCCCGCGTCGCGGGAGCCGGAGAAGCCGTTCGACGAGAGCCCGGTCGACGCACGGGTGTATCGTCTCCTCGGCGAGCAGCTGCTCACTCGGCCCGACCGCGAGCGGGTCGACGCCGTCGGGGCGTGGGCGCGGGAGTGGCTGGCGACTGCCGACTCGCTGCCGGTGGAGATCGAAACCGCTCTCAGGCGGATCGCCGACGGAAGCGAGGCCGACATCGAACCGCTCCGAACGGCCTACACGCACCTCTTCCGTGGGGTCTCCGAGAGCGACCCCGACCCGCCGTACGAGTCGATGTACGTCGGCAGCGGGTTCTACAGCGAGACGACCACCGAGATCAGGCAGGGCTACCGGTGGGCCGGCGTGGACGTCGACACCGCTGCCGGCAACGAGCCGCCGGACCATCTCGGCCTCGAACTACAGTTCCTCGGTGAACTGATGACGATGGATGATACCGAGGCCGACTCTGACGAGCCCGACGTCGAGGACGCCAAGTGGTGGCTGCTGTACGAACACTTGGCCGAGTGGGTCCCGACCTACATGGCACGGATCCAGCAGGCCGACCCGCACGACTACTACGCGGGGCTCGTCGAACTCGCTCTCGCGCTGGTGAACGCCCACTGCGATCGGCTCGAGGGACGGAGGTAACGATGCACAATACCGACGTCGTCTACGAGATCGAGTTCGAAGCGGCCGACGACCGCCGTGAACGGCTCGACGCGTGGGTCGCGACGGACATCGTCGAATGGGCCGGGCACGAATCGGTCGCCGCTTTCGAGGTGCTCACCGGTGGCCGACGGGCGTCCGCGGACTCGAAGTTCGTCTTCGAGTTCGACACGCTCCGCGACTGGGCGGCGTTCGTCGAGAGCGACGCCCATGAGACCGCAGTCGACAATCTTAGTGCGTTGACGACCGAGACGGAAACCGCGCTGTGGCGTCGCAGCTCCGTGTCGCTCGATCTGACCGTCGACGACGACAGTGAAATCCGACCGTACGCGGCCCAATCGAACCCAGTGATATGACAATGACAGTAGATTTATACGACGCGCTCGCCCGAGTCGACGATCCGATCCTCAACGACGACATCGTCTCGCTCAACCTCGTCGGTGACATCGAAATCGACGGGGATACCGCCCACGTCCCGCTCGCGCTTGGCGCACCGCACTCGCCGGTCGAGACCCAGATCACCGAAGACGTTCGAGCCGTCGTTCGGGAGGAGGGATACGAGCCGTCGCTGTCGGTCGACATCGACGACCAGACGCCCGCCGGCGTCGTCGACGGCGCGCCGAACGTGATTGCCGTCTCCTCCGGCAAGGGCGGCGTCGGGAAGAGTACCGTCGCGGTGAACCTCGCGACAGCGATGGCCGAGCGAGGGGCAAACGTCGGGCTGTTCGACGCCGACGTGTACGGCCCGAACATCCCGCGGATGCTCGGCGTTCACGACCACCCGGGGATGGCGGAGGATGACGAGACGATCATCCCGGTCGAGAGACACGGGCTCAAGCTGATGAGCATCGGTTTCCTCGTCGGCGAGGACGACCCGGTCATCTGGCGGGGCGCTATGGTCGACAAGGTGCTCACGCAGCTGTGGCACGACACTGAGTGGGGCGACCTCGACTACTTCGTCGTCGACCTGCCGCCAGGAACGGGCGACGCGCAGCTGACGATGCTCCAACAGATGCCGGTGTTGGGGGCGCTCGTCGTGACGACGCCACAGGACATCTCGCTGGACAACGCACGGAAGGGCGTCCGGATGTTCGACAGACATGACGCGTCGGTGCTGGGCGTCGTCGAGAACATGAGCGGCTTCGTCTGTGACGAGTGCGGAAAACGACACGACGTGTTCGCGAGCGGTGGGGGCCAACGACTCGCTGACGAGTTCGATCACCCGCTTCTCGCTCAGATTCCGCTTGATCCAGCGATCCAAGAGGGATGTGAGGTCGGCGAGCCCATCGTCTCCGACGGCGACTCGGAGCCGGCACGAGCGTTCCGAGAACTCGCCGAGCAGACGATGGATCAGGTCGGTCGAGAGCGGCGACGCTCGCACGCCGGGGGTGCCGTCGAGATTGAACCGGAGCCGTAGCAACGCGACGGGGTCTCCGGACGTCGAACGTCGGTCGATTGCCGTCCGGTTCGGCGTCGTAACCGGACTCGGTCGCAGGTGACGCGGATCCGGCGATGGCGTAATCTTAAACCATTACTTCTCACGAAATAGTAACGAGAGTGGGTTATATGACGCCGAGAACCGAAGCGTTCTCCATGCGATCGCGTTCGCGACGGTCGGTCCTCGCAGCGCTCGCCGCCGGGGGCGGACTCGGGATCGCCGGCTGTCTCGGCAGCGACGAGGCCGTGTCGATCCTCGCCGCCGGGAGCCTCGCGGTCCTCGTCGATGACCACCTCGGCGCGCGGTTCGAATCCGAGACGGGGATCGCCTGTCGCGGGGAGTACTACGGCACGAACGCGGTGATGCGAATGGTGACCGACGGCCGGAAGTATCCCGACGTCGTCGTGAGCGCGGACGCCGGTCTCTTGCGCGATCGGCTGTACGACAGCCACACCGCGTGGGATATCTCGTTCGCGTCCAACGTCGTCGGGATCGCCTACGCCCCCGACACGCGGTTCGGGGAACGACTGGAGGCGGGCGACCCGTGGTACGAGGTGGCGCGTGAGGCCGACCCCGGTGCCCTCGCGATAAGCGACCCCGACCTCGACCCCCTCGGCTACCGCGCCATCCACGCGTTCCGACTGGCCGAGCGGGAACACGAGCTCGACGGCTTCGCCGAGACGGTCACGGACGCCGCCTACCAAGAGCCTGAGGAGCCGCAGTTGCTCGCCGGCGTCGAGACGGGGAACCGCGCCGCGGCGGTCGTCTACCGGAACATGGCCACGGACCACGGGCTTCCGTTTCAGCCGTTCCCGGAGGCGTACGACTTCTCGGACCCGGACTACGCCGATCGTTACGCCGAGGTCTCGTACACGACGGACGAGGGGTACACGGCGACCGGGAGACCGACCGTGTACAACGCGACGGTCCTCGAGAGCGCGGACTCGCCGGACGCCGGGCGCGAGTTCGTCCGGTTCCTCGCGAACGCCGACGAGACCCTCCGCGAGAACGGGTTTGAGACGGACGGGTTCCCGAGCACGCACGGCGACGTTCCCGCCGAGGTGACGGACGGATGAGCCTCGTCGACGCGACCCGATCGGTCACGAACTCCCGGCGGCTGCCGCCGCTGCTGGCCTTCGGGCTCCTCGGCGGGATCCTGCTCGTCTACTTCGCGCTTCCCTTCGTGGCGTTTCTCGGCCGAACCGGATCGGTCCCCGTCGTCGAGACCCTGTTGCAGGCCGGGAGCCGGACCGCAATCCGGAACTCGCTTCTCACCGCGCCGGTCGCCACCGCGATCGCGACCGTGTTGGGCGTTCCGCTCGCGTACGTCCTCGCGCGCGAGACGTTCCCGGGGAAGCGGCTCATCGAAGCGCTCGTCGTGCTCCCGCTCGTCGTCCCGCCGGTCGTCGGCGGGGCGATGCTGCTCAGCGTGGTGGGCCGGTTCACGCCAATCGGCGCCGCCGCGGCGCGCGTGGGAGTGCCGGTGACGGACAGCCTCCTCGGCGTCGTGCTCGCGCAGACGTTCGTCGCCGCGCCGTTCGTGGTGATCACCGCTCGCGCCGGATTCGGGGCCGTCGACGAGCGTCTCGAACAGGCATCCAGATCGCTCGGATACGGACCGATAGCCACGTTCAGGCGCGTGTCGCTTCCCCTCGCGAGTCGAGCGATCGTCGCCGGGGTCGTGCTCACGTTCGCACGGGCAATCGGCGAGTTCGGCGCCACGATGATGGTCGCGTACAACCCCCGGACGATGCCGACACGGATCTGGGTCGATTTCATCGCCGGCGGTATCGACGCGATCGTCCCGCTCGCGCTCGCTCTGTTGGCGGTCACGCTCGTCGTGGTCGTCACGGTACAGCGGTTCGCCGGAGTTCCGACCGTGGTGGACCGATGACCCTCGAACTCGACGGGCTGACCCATCGGTACGGGAGCGAGCGCGCCCTCAACGACGTGTCGCTCGCGCTGGAGGACGGGGAGCTCGTCGCGCTGCTCGGGCCGAGCGGCTGCGGGAAGACGACCGTCGTCCAGGCGATCGCCGGGCACCTCGACCCGGCGTCCGGTCGAGTGTCGCTCCGCGGAACTGATGTTACCGGCGTGCCGCCGGAGGATCGAAACGTCGGGATCGTCTTCCAGTCTCCGACGCTGTACCCCCACATGACCGTCGGAGAGAACGTCGCGTACGGACTGGAAAGCGGTGATCTCACGGCCGGTCAGGTGAGCGGACGCGTCGATCGGTACCTCGAACTGGTCGAGCTCGCCGACAGGCGAGACGCGTCTCCGAAGTCGCTCAGCGGGGGCGAGGCCCGTCGTGTCGAACTCGCTCGTGCACTCGCTCCCGAGCCGGACGTCCTCCTGCTCGACGAACCGCTGTCGGCGCTCGATAAGGGGCTTCGAGCGCGCCTCCGCGACGAGATCGTCCGCATCCAGCGGGAGACGGGCGTGACGACGCTGTTCGTTACCCACGATCAGGAGGACGCAATGTCGGTCGCGGATCGGCTCGTCGTCCTCCGCGACGGGGTGGTCGTCGCGGCCGGACCGCCCAGACGGCTCTACGAATCGCCCCCGAACCGCTTCGTCGCGTCGTTTCTCGGACGCTCGAACGAGCTCTCGGCGAGGGTCGAGAGCGACGAGTCGTCAACGGTGACGATCGGCGGGGCTGAAGTCGCCCTCGACGAGGTCCCGAGCGAGGTCACCGATACCGCCCGCGCGACGGTTCACATCCGACCGAGCGATCTGACGGTCGAGGCCGCTACGCAGCCCGACGGAACGTCGGGCGTCACTCGTGACGCGTTGGATCGGTCGGGCGCATCGGCCGACGGAGGTCAATCTGACGACCGATCGAGAGCGCTCGAGATGCGAGGTACAGTGACGCGGGTACGTGACGTGGGGCGCCGCTACGATGTCCGTGTGGAACTCGACTTGGGCGAGGTAGTAACCGTTGAGATGCACCGAGACAAACTGTCCCAGTCCGATCGGGTGACCGTCTCCGCCGCGGCAAGTGATCTCTCAGTGTTTCTTGTCTCGAATTGACCACACATTCGTATTAGATAATATTCACACATGAGTGCGGATACCGACCCCGTAATCTATTACATCGTTTCTGATTACAAAATACGGCGACCAGAGTCGCGCTTCCGTGACTATCGCCTACAACTCCGCGTCTCATTCGCCACTCGGCGTCTTACTCATCCTCACGTGAGCGGTCGCTCATCTCACGCTTCTTGGAATTAAAATATCTGTGCGAGGGATCCGTTTCACTTTAATAGATGAATAGATATAAATCTATTGGAGTAGTAGAATGCATCCATACATCGCCGAGATCATCGGAACAGCGATCCTCATTATCTTCGGAGGAGGCGTCGTCGCCAACGTCGTTCTCAACGAGACGAAAGGAAACGGCGGCGGGTGGATCGTCATCACGTGGGGATGGGCGATCGGGGTGTTCATGGGAGTGTTCACCGTCAGCCAAGTCAGTGGTGGCCACATTAACCCCGCCGTGACGATCGGTCTCGCCGCCGCCGGGTTGTTCGATTGGGCGCAGGTTCCCGCATACATCGCCGCACAGACCGTTGGCGGATTCCTTGGCGGCGTGGTGGTGTGGCTGGCGTACAAGGACCACTTCGCCGCCACGGAAGACGAGGCGGTGAAGCTGGCGATCTTCTCGACCAGTCCCGAAATACGGAACTATTCGGCCAACCTGCTGACCGAGATCATCGGGACGTTCGTCCTGGTTTTCGGCGTTCTCTACCTGAACTCCGCCGGGTTCTTCGACGCCGCGTCGGGTGAAGTGCTCCAGTCAATCACCATCGACGGCCAGGAGGTCGGATTCGGCCTCGGCGCGCTGTCGGCGCTTCCGGTCGCGCTCGTCGTGCTCGGTATCGGACTGTCGTTGGGCGGTCCCACCGGCTACGCTATCAACCCCGCACGTGACCTCGGACCGCGCGTCGCGCACGCGATCCTCCCGTTTCCGGGTAAGGGACCGTCGGACTGGGCGTACTCGTGGGTGCCGATCGTGGGACCGATCCTCGGAGCCCTCCTCGCGGCCGGGCTCTATCATCTGCTGTGAGCTGAGAGTCAGGTGTGTCACGTCCACCTATTTCGGTTGGACAACCATCCCTCCACGGCGTACGGTGTCGACTCTAGCACTACTTGTTTGGGAGTATCCTCAATCGAGTGCCGATAACGACTCCGAGTTCGATCGAGCCGGATCATCTAGTTTGTACTGCTTGCGGGTTACGATGATGACTCTCATAGATCGGATCATATCGAGATGTCGATAAGAGAAAGATACAAGTGTTCATATACTGAATCGGGATTACAGCATGAATGATAATGATGGTTCTATCAGCCGGCGGCGGTTGCTCGGTGCCGTCGGAACGGCGGGCGCGGCGTCCGTCGCGGGGTGCGGGTTCCAAGCGCCCACCGCGGAGGAGGAGTCACCGGCCGAGTCGCCGACCGAACGCGTCGCCCGGCTCGATCGGTACCCCCGTATCCTCGTGGGGAGCGTTGGCGACCTCGGGGACGGTGACGTAGAGACGTTCGAGTATCCCCTCGAAGGAACGCGTAACTTCCTCACTCGGATCGAGGGAGAGGCGTGGGATGGAGTCGGCTCGGACGGGGATATTGTCGCGTACAACGGCCTCTGTACACATATGGGCTGTAGCGTCGAAGGGCTGGTCGACCCCGGTCAGGAGATGGCCGGTCCCTGTTCGTGTCACTACACGACGTTCGATCTCTCGAAAGGCGGGATGGTCGTCAGCGGAGCCGCGACGACCGACCTCCCCCAAGTGCGCCTCGACGTCGAAGACGGCGACATCTACGCGACGGGGATCGACGGGCTCGTGTACGGCTACCGAAACAACCTGCGGGACGGAACCCCGATCGAAGCCGCCGCGGAGGAGTAATCATGGCCGCAGACAATCCGAACACCAGCGAGGTACCCATTCCTCCCACGGACGCTGAGCGCAGCACGCGATCGTGCCGGTACTGTATCGTCGGCTGTGGGTACGAGGTCTACAAGTGGCCGGTCGGCGAGGAGGGTGGTCCGTCGGCCGACGAGAACGCGCTGGGGATCGACTACCCGGCGGGCTACGGCGAATGGCCCTCGCCGAACATGCACGAGATCATCAAGGAGAACGGGCGGGAGTACCACGTCCTGTTCAAACCGGACACCGAGTATCCGGTCAACGAGAGCGGCTCGCACTCGGTTCGCGGGGGCACGCAGGCGCAGTCGCTGTACTCCCCGAACAACGAGGACTACGACGACCGCCTGAAACAGCCGCAGATCCGGATCGGCGGCGACCTCGTCACCGTCGACTGGGACACCGCTATCGAGGCGTGGGCCCGCGCCACCGAGATCGCCACCGAAAACGGCGAGAACCCGAACGGCTACGGGCAGAAGCTGTACTTCTATCAGTTCATCGAGAACACCTTCGCCGGGACGAAGCTCTGTTACGATGTCATCGGCTCACCCAACTGGGGCGGCCACAACCGCCCTGCCCTCACACCGGAGTGTCCCGGACTGGTCAACGCCGGCCTCGCGGAGTGGTCCTATGCTTACGAGGACGCCGCGGAGGCCGACACCATCGTGCTGGCGGGGGCGGACCCCAAGGAGAACCAGGACGTCATCTTCAGCCGATGGATCGACGAGCAGGGTGATGCCGACATCGTGTTCATCGATCCGCGAAAGAAGTTCACCGCGAACTACGCCGAGAACAACGGCGGGATCCACCTCCAGGTCAACGAGGCGACGGATCCGATCCTCTTGAACGCCATCGCCCGGCATATCGTCGATCAGGGCTGGCACGACGAGGAGTTCATCGAAGAGTGGGTGATGGCGGACCGCGAGACGATCGACGAGGAGGGGTGGTACCAAGAGGAACTCGGCATGACACCCGAGGAGTACTACGACCTCCTGGACGATCCCCGCTACGCCCCCGAAAACGCCGCAGAGACGACCGGTGTCCCGGCCGAGGACATCCGCGAGGCCGCCGAACTCATCGCCCAGCCCAACGATGAGGAGACGAACACGCTGTTCATGCTGGAGAAGGGACTCATCTGGGGATGGTCCCACGAGAACACCGGCGCGATGGCGAACCTGACGCTCATCACCGGTAGCGTCGGTCGCCCCGGTACCGGAATCACCCGCGCTGGGGGCCACCAAGAGGGCTTCTGGACGAACGGAGCCGAAGGCGACGTCATCGCCGAGAGTTCGACACAGACCTTCGACGGCGAGACGGTCGAGGGCGCGACGGTCGCGCCGAACACGGTCGAACGCATCAGGGACGGCGAGATCAGCCACTGGCACGTCATCGGTAACGATCCGGCTCGTCAGTCGTACGCGACGCAGGACCTCCGGAATGCGATGCGGGAGCGCACGAGCGGCGCGCAACCGCAGACCGCCGACATCGACGAGATCGAGCGTGCGTTCCGCGAGCGTATCGAATCGGGCGGCATGGTCGTAACCCATCAGGAGCTGTACGCCAACACGACGACCCAATACGCCGACATCGTCCTGCCGGCGACGGCGGTCGAATCCGGCGAGGGCGGCGATTACCACCGCTGGAACGGCGAACGTCGTTTCCGTCAGTATCAGGGCTTCATGGAGGGCCCCTCCGGCGCGAAGGAGGATTGGGAGATTTTCGCGATGATGGGCCGACGACTCGGTGCCGACGACATGGACTGGGAGGACTCCCGAGAGATCTTCAACCTGATCGCCGAGGAGTATCCGGGTGCCGGGGGTGATCACTCCCTCGAAGGGATCGCACCCGCCGCCGAAGCGAACGACATGACGCCGGCGGAGTACATGGAAACTGTCGATGAGGGCGTCCAACAGCCGATCTACGAGGAGAACGGTGAAGTACAGGGGACGCCCCGGGTCCATGCCCCGGACGGAGAACGCGAGGTCATGGATCACCGGTTCCACACGAGCACGGGCGAGGCGATCCTCCAGCGCGTCGACTGGGATCGGGTCGTCGATCCCGACGACGGGACGACGATCGGTGACGTCTACGAACAGCTCAGTCCCGGCGAGGACGAGATCTGGGTGACGAACGGCCGGCTCCAGCACCTCTGGCAGAACATGTACACCCACCAGCGACTGGAGTACATCCAGAAACGCTTCCCGCAGAACATCCTCCAGCTTCACCCCAACGACGCGGCCGAACGGGGGATCGAAGCCGGCGACCTCGTCGAGATCGTCAACGACGACGTCTTCAACATCCACGGCGAGAACACCGAGGGCAGCTTCACGGCGGTCGCCTATGTCGTCGACGAGGACGACGCGGCTCAGGGGCAGTCCGTCTCGGAGGGGCTGGCATACACCTACTGGCTGTATCCGGACCAAGTCAACAACGACGTCAACCCGGCGTACCTCGATCCCGCCAACCCCAATCCCGGCTACAAGTACGGGAAGGGGCGGATTAGACGCCTCGGCGAGAGCGAGGTCAAAGGCGAAATGAGCTTCAAGCCGATGAACATCGCTCCAGAATGACGAGCACAGAACACGCGGAGGGGCTCGCAGACGGAGACTTCGTCCGGATCGAATACACGGCCCGCGCCGCCGAGAGCGGTCACGTCGTGGACACCACGGATCCCGCGGTCGCCGCCGCCGCTGACATAGATGGCATTGACGCCGAGGGACCAATCGTCATCGTACTCGGTGAGGGACACGTGTTCGAACCGATCGAGGACGCGATACGAGCGGTCGGAGTCGGCGGGTCGACGACGGTCACCGTGGAGCCGGACGACGCGTTCGGCGAGCGTGACTCGAGCAAGCGCGAGACGGTACCGTCCGCGCTCGTTCCGGCAGACCAGCGCGAGGCCGGTCGGACTATCTCCGTCGCCGGCCGCGAGTGTGTGATCGAGTCCGTCGACGACGAGACCGCACATCTTGATTACAACCACTCGCTGGCGGGCGTTACGTTAGAGTACGACCTGTCGGTCGCCGGGCGGGTCACGGATCACGACCGAGTCGAGGCGCTCCGCGCGCTCCACGGACTCGACGCCGAGACGACGCTCTCAGACGGCCGACTCGCTGTCTCGATCACCGCGGCCGACCCGTCGCGAGAGCGCGATCGGCGACGTCGGGGGTTCATCCGCGATGCGGGACGGCTCCTCCCCGTCGATGCGCTGTCCGTGACAGAATCGTATTCAACGTAGACGTCCGCGGCGTCGGACGATCGGTTCCGTTCCAGTCTCGTTCGGCAGTACCCGCGGTAGGCTGTTTCCGTTCTCTATTGCGCGTTGTTTCGGCACCGACAGAGCTGTGCTCGCGTTCTGTCGTTCAAGACATGGCCCCATTGTCGACGCCTGAGTTTCTTCGAAGAGTTTTAATATATGAATAACTGTTCATCTATTATGGGTCAGCAGACAACCGAGATCGAGTCAGAGTCGAAGCACGAGAGCAAGATGAACATCGATCCGGCGCTGAGCGAGGAGAGCAAGCGCCAACGTGAAGGCACGAGTAATATCGGAGCGTTCGGGAAGCGAACCGGGTCGTCAGACCTGCGCTTTTTCGAGGGCATCCTTCCTGAAATCGATGGCCAAGTGTTGAGTGATCGCTCAATCGAAGAGCAGTTCTCGACCGCACTCGACAACCTCGAATCCGCGCTCGCCGACAATCGGAACGCGACGTTCGGCGACGTGATGAAACTCGAAATACAGCTCACAGAGCCGAGCGCCGCGGAAGCGATCGATCACGTCTACGAGTCGCGGTTCGACGACATCGAGCTCCCGCCGCGGACCGTCGTCGGCGTCTGCTCGCTCCCCGGCGGCGCAGACGTGCAACTCGACGTGATCGCGGCCGAAGAGTAACGACCGCTGCCGACGCACCCATTATGAGCACTCACCCGCCTACACACAGGTATCGCTCTCCTCCCGACTCACCCAACACGACGGGGGTGATGGCGTCGTGAGCGACGCCACTCACGAGCACGGGCCGAACTGCGACTGCGAGGCCTGCGGGGACCCGAGATCGATGGACTTCCTCGATAAGTACCTCACCGTCTGGATCTTCGGCGCGATGGCGATCGGGATCAGCCTCGGCTACGTTGCGCCGTCGGTGACCGGTCCGATTCAGGACCTCCATCTCGTGGAGATCGGCCTCGTGTTAATGATGTACCCACCACTCGCGAAGGTCAACTACGGGCAACTCCCCGCCGTCTTCAAGAACGTGAAAGTACTCGGGCTGAGCCTCATCCAGAACTGGCTCATCGGCCCCACACTGATGTTCGGATTGGCGGTCATCTTCTTTAGCGGTCTCGTTCCTGGACTGCCTGCCCGACCTGAGTTCTTCCTCGGGTTGGTGTTCATCGGGATGGCTCGCTGTATCGCGATGGTGTTGGTCTGGAACGAGCTCGCCGAGGGTTCGAACGAGTACGCCGCGGGGCTCGTCGCGTTCAATAGCGTTTTCCAGATCGTTACGTACGGCGTGTACATCTGGTTTTTCGCTCTATTCCTCCCTCCGATTCTGGGCATGGAATCGCTCGTTGCCGGCATTTCCGCATTCAATATTACACCGATACAGGTTTTCGAGGCGATCGCGATCTTCCTCGGGATCCCCTTCGCCGCCGGCATCCTCTCCCGATTCGTCGGCACGCGGGCGAAAGGTGTTGAATGNTCGCGATCTTCCTCGGGATCCCCTTCGCCGCCGGCATCCTCTCCCGATTCGTCGGCACGCGGGCGAAAGGTGTTGAATGGTACGAGGAGACGTTTGAACCCACGATCAGCCCGCTCACGCTGATCGCGCTGCTCTTTACAGTGATCGTGATGTTCGCGATGCAGGGCGAGCGCATCGTCGCGCAGCCAAGTGACGTCCTGCTCATCGCGGTGCCGCTCACGATCTACTTCGTCGTGATGTTCTTCGTCAGCTTCGGGATGGGCCGCGGGATCGGTGCCGACTACTCGACGACGACGGCGATCGGATTCACAGCGGCGTCGAATAACTTTGAGCTCGCGATCGCGGTTGCTGTCGCGGTGTTCGGCGTCGGCTCCGGGGTGGCGTTCGCGACCGTTATTGGTCCCCTGATTGAGGTACCAGTGCTGCTCGCCTTAGTCAAGGTGGCGCTATACCTCCAAGGGCGCTATGACTGGCGTGGGTACACGACCGGAAGCCTCAACGAATCTGTGAGTGAATCACCGAGTGAACCCGCGTTAGACGACGACTGATCACCCTACAGAACACGAAAGAATTTCTGATTTTGACCGACGGTAGCGGTCTGGTTGAGACCGTCAGTACGACGTTTTGACTTGGTATCCTGGATAGCAGGACAGTTCACCGACGAGCAGACCATTTGATACGAATTTTCAGCTCCGAGCAGATCCCACTGTAGCCTATCATCGGTTCCGCTCACTCTGCGAAATCAGGATCTGGGATCTATATCGATTAGTATGTGAATATTCCACACATATAAAGTATTTTATTTGTTTGACCGAGTCTGATTATAATGACAACTAACAAACTTCGGATCGACTTCGTTTGTGTTCACAACGCGGGGCGAAGCCAGATGGCTGCGGCGTTCGCGGAGCGCGAGCGCAGCGAACGGGGACTTGACGATGTCGTTGACATTCACTCCGGGGGAACGGACCCGGCCGATACGGTCCACAAGGAAGTCGTCGAGGCAATGGCGGAGGTCGGAATCGATATCTCGGATCGAACACCGGAGTACGTCGCCGACCTCGAGTATCTGAAGGAGACCCAGTATTTGATCACGATGGGATGTTCCATCAGTAAGTTCAACCCCGAGCAGTACGGCGTCGAGTCGCAGAGTTGGGATCTCGCTAACCCCGATGGTCAGGACATGGAGACGGTACGGGAGGTTCGAGACACAATCGAGACGAGAGTAGAAACACTGTTTGATGATGTCGAACGCCAAGCAACCGAGATGCGAGCCACTACAAACTCTTCGAACGGGATCGTCGGATCGCTTCGAGACGCGTGGTCGCGCTGACCAAGTGGCAAGAATATCTATCTCATTATCTCCTGCGACCTAGTTTGAGCGTTCAGACGTAGGCCTCGAACTCCTCGCCGAACGCGAGGAAGTATCCGGTCCCGATGACACCAATCACGGCTGCGATAGTGAACGCAATTTCTGGGTTGACGAACTCCCAGAGGTAGCCGCCAAGTGCGGCGCTCGGGATAACGACGGTGTTCCGGAGGAGGTAGTAGGTGCCGGTGACACGCCCGCCAGCACCGGCTTCGGCGGGACCCACGATTAGCGCCTTGTGAGAGGGCAGCCCCGCAAACCGCAGCCCGGAGAACGCGAAGATGAAGACCATCGCCCACTGGAGCGGCATGACCGGGTCGAGGACTTCCGGCCCGCCGATGAGGACGATCGGGAATAGCGCGTAGACCGCGAACCCCAGCGCGACGATGGGCTTGATACCGACCCGCTCGGCGAGTTTCGCTGCCGGTGCCATGATCAACAATGCGATCAGCATCTCGACGCCTAGGAGGTAGCCGAAGAACGCCTCCGGCGAGAGATCGATCGCATACGAGAAGCTAGCCAGCGATACAGTCGTCTCGAATCCGACCTGGTAGAACTGGGTGACCACCAGCACGAAGAAGACGTACACCATCCCGTTAGCGAACCGGACGAGCGTGTCGCCGACTAACAGCGGGCGGAGCGGGGCGGGCATCTCCCGCAGGTCGCGTCGGATCTGGTCGATCCCCTCGAACGAACCACCGAGAGAGTCTTCACCGGCGTCGTACAGGAGATGCTGGGCGACGGTCCCGATAATTCCGAAGACCACGGCAACGGCGAGAACGTACTGGAAGCTCACCGTGAACGCGGGGTGGAAGCCGATGAGGACGGCCGCGAGCACCGGCCCGATGAGGAACGCCGTCCGGCGGAAGGTTTCGGTGCTGGCGAAGCCGGCTGCCAGCCGCGAGGGGTCCGTCGCCTGCTTGACGACTGCGAACGTCGCGCCCAGCCCGAACGATTTCCACCCCTGTGCGAGCAGGAGGCCGACGAAGATCCAGATCCAAGGCTGGATCGTCACGCCGGCGACGGTGATCGCTCCGAGGTTCGGCGCGACCAACCAGACCCCGAAGCCGAGCGTCGAGATCAGTCCGAACAGCGTGAGTGCGTAGCGGGAGCCGATGCGGTCTGAGATAGCGCCGCCCGGATACGGGAACACCGCCGAGATGATGTTCCCAACGGTCCCGAACAGACCAACCACAAACCCAGAGGCTCCGAGCGCGACCATGTACTCGGGAAGAAACCGACTGGTCATCTGGAAGCCGAGACTAAACGCGAACATCGCCAACGACAGCACCAGCACGTCTCGCTCCAGCGCGAAGAACTGCCGGAATGTATCTAGTGGTCCCGATTCGTCCGTCTCAACCGTGACTTGATCCTGACTCATACTCGGAATCCTGCTGAACTCAATTGCGTGCTTACGTTTCCGTACCTGATTGGCGGTACCTGGCTCATAGGATGAGGAAGTACCATGCCATGCCGACTCCTCCGCCGCCGAGAATCAGATATGCGGCGTGCGTCCCGCGGACGAACAGTCCGAACGTAACAACGGCGAGGGCGACGGTGAAGACGTCGACGAACGACTCCGCGGCGAGTGTGACGGTCGCACCGAGGATCGCCCCGACGACAGCGGCGTTGACCCCGATCAGCGCCGTCTGAATGATGTCGTTCTCCCGGACTCGCGCGAAATATGGGAAGAAGCCCATAATGAACACGAACGACGGGCCAAACGCCCCGACCGTGGCGACCAACGCTCCGAGGATGGCGATCCACAGCACCCCGCCGGAGACGTCCAACAACAACTTGTAGCCGACAAACGCCGTCGTCATCACGACCGGACCGGGAGATAGCTGACCGATAGCGATGCCGTCGACGAACTCTCGTGCGGTCAACCACGCGAACTCGTTGACGACGTACTTTTCGATGAACGGGATGAGGACGAGACCGCCACCGTAGATGAACGAGCCTGTGTAGATCATAAACAGGAACAGCTTCACCCACGGGTTCGCCCAGAGGGTGAGCGCGAGTCCCCAGAGCGGACTCGCCTCGATTGCCGTCCGAATACGGGGACCGACCAGATCGAGTACGCGGCTTCGAAACGCGTACAGGCCACCGAAGATGGCTGTTACGACGCCGGTAGCGGCGATTTGTTTCACGTTCGTCCGTACCCAGTCCGACCGATAGAGCACGACAGCGATGAGTCCGGCCACGATGAATTCGAGGACGGGATTCGGGTTCAGCGTGGCCGTCACAACGATCGCAGCGACCAGCAGCGCCACCAGCAGGAAGTCCACTGACCATGTATCTGAACCGATCTCGAACTCGGCATGTGACTTGCCGTCAGCAAGGGCGCTCTGTGCCATCGAGTACGCGGCACCGACGATGAGCCCAATAACGACCGGGTTGATGCCGTAGAAGGCGGCTTCGACGGCTGGAAGCGTCTGATACGCGAAGTACAGCCAAGAGAAAAAGACGACGAGGATGAACGTCGGGAGCATGAAAAAGAACCCGGCGACGATCGCGCCCGGATTACCGGCGCGAATCCATCCCATGAAGATACCGAGTTGCGTCGACGCCGGTCCAGGGAGCATATTACAGATCGCCAGCCCCTCCATGAAGATCGACTCGTTAGTCCATTCTCGTGAGTCCTCACCAACCAGATCGTCTTCCATCATGGCGATGTGGACGAGCGGTCCGCCGAATCCGACGATACCGATGAAGAGAAAATAGCGGGCGATCTCGACGAGTCTCGCAGGGCTCGATTGCCCGCTGTAGTCCTCTACCGGACTGTTCGTTTCGACGTCAGCCATCGGTTCTGAACACCCCAGAAATGTCGCTGGTGGCCGGCAATCCCAACTGAGACACGATACGATTCATATACGGCTATCCAGCCACAGGGTAAATAATATTTCTATAGTAGTGTAGTATATCCCATTTACTTTCGGACGTGTTTTATCATGCTGTCGCTCA
Source organism: Halorubrum tebenquichense DSM 14210 (assembly GCF_000337415.1). Lineage (GTDB taxonomy): Archaea > Halobacteriota > Halobacteria > Halobacteriales > Haloferacaceae > Halorubrum > Halorubrum tebenquichense. The sequence goes on from NZ_AOJD01000079.1 coordinate 48,562, forward strand.
TCGAGGTGTATATGACCGGCCGAAAGAATGCGATGCTCACCACCGAAGACCGTCGGTGGTTAAACGGTGAAAAAGAGTACGACGGGCAACACGCGAAACAGCAACGGTACCAACGCCGACGGGACATCCGTGAGCGCGTCTATAGCTCGATGCTGGATTTTTCGATTCTGGTCGACGAGTTGGATGACGACGAGTGGCGTGATATCTTCGGAGAAGTAGTAGATGAAGGGAAGCAGTGGCAGAATGCGGACGAAGATCTCCAAGCTGGTGTTCGTGACGGCCTCGCCTTTCTCCTTCGAACGGTCGGCGTCGCCGCACTGATGCGTAATGGGCAGGAATCTCAAGACACGGTTCCCGAGCGACTGTTCACGGCAGCCCTTCGACGAGCCGGCCACCGGGACGGACTGCTCGTCGAGTCTGTGTCCCTGGATATTGAGGCGACAGATGTGGGGATTCCGGAACTCCTTGAAGACCTCCAATCGGACGAGCCAATGTCCGCCGGTAGTCTCTACCTCCTGATGGAGAGTGGGGCCGTCGATACCGACGTAGTACAAGACTGTCTGCGCGATCAATTACTGGAAGACGACTCGGAGGAGGTCCGATAGAGATGTCTATCACGTCCAAGCGCGAACTTTTCGATCGAGAACTCCAGAAGCTCTACCACGCCGAGATCGAAATTCTCGACCTTCACAGCGATCTTGCCGCCGCCGCAGCGAGCGACGAAGTCCGGGCTATTTTCGGTAGCCACGAGGGCGATACGGTCGACCAGATCGACCGTATTGAAGCCATCTTCGCGGCGCTTGATATGGAACCCCGCGAACAGGGGAGTCCGATCATGGAGGGGTTGCTTGCCGAGAAATATCAGTTCATTCTCGATGTCGAAGACGACGACCTCCGCGATCTTGATGTTATTAGCATCGGGATGATTAACGAGCGTCTGGAAATCACGCTCCTTGATCGGCTGATTCTCTTGGCAGGTGAACTCGGGCTTCCGGAGTCTGCGATATCGGATTTGAAAGAGAATCGGGCAGAAGCACAGATCGCGCTCGAACAGATGCAACAGTTCCTCGACGATCGGCGCATTGGTAGGTGACGATCGAACAATATCAGCTCGGGAGCGTCATCCGGGACGAACTCAAAGAAACCGATCTCGTCACCGTATTCGAGAATCTCGATCACTCGATAGACGCGATCGAAGACGGGTATCCAGCGTGGCATCCTGCGCCGCTCTCCTTTCGCGCGATGGTCCTCTCGTTCGTGTTTATCGAAATAACGGGTGACTCGTACGCCGACTTCACTCGGCGACTTACCCGACAACCGGAAGTGGCGAATATACTCGGATTCGGCCGAGTGCCTGACGATTCAGCATTCTCGCGGGCATGGCGAAATCGATTCGATGACGCTGTTCACGAATATGTCCACGCTACCGCCCACTTCGTTGTCAAAGAAGTCCACGATCGCGACATCCCAGCACCGGAGGTGCGGTCAAAGTCTGAGATCGTCGAGGATACCGAAGAAGACCGAAACTCAGTAGAAGACGAATCCTTCTCACAGGAAGAGATCATCCAAACGACCCGCCTCGCGCGTGATCACGCCTTCGGTCACTTCGACTCTGGTCGAGCGTCGAACGCCTCTTACGAAGACACGCAATTCTTCGAGTTACAGACGTTCATGGGGATGGTTCGGTGCGGAACCGCACAGGGATCGACTCGCTTCCAATACCGTCGTGGCGAAGAGTACAGCCCCCATGGAGATACTCATCTCCGCGCCGTCAAGCAGTTCGATCCTGACGAGCTCGTGGACGGTTTCAACGAGACAGCAGATCGCTTACTCTCCGTGATCGCCTCTGAAGCATCGTTCCGGCGTCCAGTCACAGCCGCGATCGATATCACGACGATTCCCTATTACGGGGATGTCGAAGGAATGCCGATGGTCAGCGGGACCAAGGACAGAGACGAGCGAGCGTTCAAATTCGCCACGCTCTCAATCATTGGACAGAATATCCCGCTTGTTCTCGCCGTTGAGTCGGTCCGAGAGAGCTCCGAGTGGGATGAGAACCCGTCGAATCAGATTCATCGTACTGTGCGACGATTGGTTCAACGAGCGAAAGAGCTCGTCCCCATCGAGACAGTGCTGTGTGATCGGGAGTTCGATTCGATACGCGTGTTTCAGACGCTCTCAAACCTCGATGTGAACTACCTCATTCCGAAGCGGGTCTCCAGCTCCGAACGGGATGTACTCGAACAAATGAAGGAAGACGACCAAGAGGTGGCCGTTGAGTCGGCTTCCGTCCATGTGGAATCTGGATCGCATCCAATGCGGCTCCTGTACGTTCCCTCAACGAGTGGCGATGGTACGGCCGTCTTCGCGACGAATCACCGAGTCGATCCGGAGGAAGCAGAGATGTTCTGTCAGCGCTACAGCCGCCGGTGGCAGATCGAGAGCGAGTACAAATCGATCAAGGGCGACTTTCTCGCCAAGACCTCCTCGAAAGACTACCGCGTTCGCCTGTTCTACTTCGTGTTCGCGGTACTCTTGTACAATATCTGGCGGCTCATCGACTTCTTGCTGAAAGCGGACGTCGACGGCGAGATGGACTACGCACCCGTACTTACCGCAGGTGAGTGTGTTGAACTCGTTGCCTCGGNGTCTGCCGTTCGGGAGTGACAACCCTGCTCAGCAGAGCCAAAATCCACGCAATTTCGCACGTTCGCCTGATAGATACGACCAAGAGGGCTCGACATCAGCACCTGATCGGTGAGAAGAACCACGAATTGATGCCAATTTAACCCAAAACTGGCCTATCCTCCGAAACGGTGGATTGGACACAGTCTCGGAGGATGTGTTTGATGCGTGCCTTAATTTCGGAGTTTTTTGAATAGATTATAACGAGGGAGGAATCTGAGCCTCGACCGCCGTCATCACCGACTAGGTGACCAAGTGAAGCAGCGATAGCAACAAAGCCTAGACCCTGACTTCAGTTAGCGGTATTGTAAATATTAAATATAACTCTGAATATTGATATATAGGGTGGGTTAGTGTCATTTCAGCGTTCATTGTCGGTCAAAAGGTGGTATATTCATTCGATTGGGGGCTCAAGTTCAGCTCAACAGCTATGTTGAATCGCCTTCTTCAAACAGATTCTCGCCTGAAACAGCCGGTCGATGAGACCTGCTTACTAACCGAAGTAATGGATGAGATTACTCGCTCTCCCAATAATCGATATCATCGTCAATGGCGTAGTATCCGTGAACGGCTCGTTCTCCACGTCCGCCGGGTGGCGACCCAACAAACACCCCGAGTTTGTTCGAGTCCGGATAGACTGTTACCTCGGGCTCGTTCATCGTCGAGAACGCGAGATATCGAAGTGATCCATCCGAGTCATTGATAATTTTGTGTCCACCAGTCGCATCGGCTGGAAGTGCCACATAGTCCTGTTCATTGAGTGAGTACGTCTCACCAGCAAGCCGAAGTGTACCTCGACCAGCTAGCACGTAGATTGCCTCTTCATTTGCAGTATGATAGTGGTACGGCCACGACGATTCGCCCGCCGGCAACTCATACAGGCTACACCCGAGTTGATCGCCGCCAGCCGCTTCCCCTAGCTGCTTCCGCCGAAGTTTCATATCCCCGTCGTCAAGCTCAGACCACTCAAGATCGTCCTCGTTTATTAGAGCCATGCCATCCTATCTGAGTCGAAATGTGATGTTTCTTGGGTCCGTTGAAACGGTATACTGAGCGATTCGTGAGCCACCTGTACTGACCGCAACTGGGTTAGAATTCATCATCTAACAAGAATATCAGCAGAGTAGTCCAGCCTGTTATGTTTCGTCTTGACCATGAGTAAAGTAGACCATTGTATTCGGTAATTCTCTTATGGCAACCACTTGATTTCTGAGGTGAGATTTCCAACAAAATTCCGACCTTCAGTAGCTTCATCAGTAAGAGATCGATAAATGTTACACATGGTGGACTGGAGATCCGTGGAAGAATCGAGCCCGCTCTCCGATGCATACCTCGTCTCTGAGAAGCTTTTCGACGGGCTTTGGGCTGGCGCTCCTCTCGATCCCATTCTCACAAGACTCGAGGGACCGTTCGAGAAGCTCGAAGACGAATACCCCGAGTGGCATCCGAACTCTCATTCGTTTCAGGGGATGCTCAAACTCTTCCTCTACCGTGAGATCTCCGGCTGGAGCTATCGGCGAATCTCCCGCCATCCCGAGCTGGCAGAGGTATTCGGACTCGAGAATATACCGTCCGAGTCCGCCATGTCACGGACTTGGGAGAACCGATTCAACGAAACAACTCAGGAGTTCATCACCGCTGCTGCACATCGACTCATTCGCGCTGTTCATGACTTCGAAATTATCACACCGAAGGTCCGATCCCCAGTAGAAATCGAAGACGACGAGCCGACAATTAGAGAAGATAACGAACAAAACTCACAGTTTACGGGGAGTGAGATTCACCAGACAACGCGGCTCGCTCGCTCATATGGGTTTGATTCATTTGACTCTGGACGAGCAAGGAATACGCAATACGACGACACACAGTTCTTCGAACTCCAGACATACATGGGGATGACTGGCTGCGGAAGCGCCCAAGGTGCGTCTCGGTTCCAGCGGCGACGAGGAGATGAGAAGGGTCCACACGGGGACACGCATCTACGGACAATAAAACAGTTCTCCACGGAATCTCTCATCGAAGGGTTCCACGAAGCCTCTGGCCGATTATTGTCACTTCTCGGGGCCGAGTCCGGATTCCGAGAACCCGCAACGGTTGCGATCGACATCACGAAGGTGCCCTACTATGGCCAAGTTGAAGCAATGCCGATGGTGAGCGGCGATACTGATGGAGAAGGTCTCGTGTACAAGTACGCGACCCTCACGATCGTCGGCCGAAACATTCCTTTCATCCTCGAAGTAGAGCCTGTTCGCGAAAGTTCTTCGTGGGACGAGAACCCGTCAAACCGGATTCACAGAACGGTACGCCGGCTAATTCAGCGGGCGCGTGAACACGTCAATATTGAGATGGTCCTCTGTGACGCGGAGTTTGATTCAAAACATGTCTTCCAGACGCTGTCGAACCTGAATGTAGACTACCTGATCCCGACACGGGTCAATGCGCCTGAAAAGGAGGCCATTGAACGAATGAATGATGACGGGCAGGAGGTTGCTGTTGAGGAGAGCAGTGTCCATCTCAAGAATGGGTCCCACTCGATGCGGTTCCTGTACGTTCCATCAAAGAATAGTGATGGGACAAGCGTGTTCGCGACGAACGTCGACGTCGGTCCAGCTGAGGCAAAGTCGCTCAGTCGGAGATACAGTTCGCGCTGGCAGATTGAGAGTGAATACAAGTCGATCAAACACGAGTTCCTCGCTAAAACATCCTCCAAAGACTACCGCGTTCGGTTGTTCTACTTCGTGTTCGGAGCGTTATTACACAATATTTGGCGGATGACAGATTTCCTGTTGAAGGCAGAAGTCGGTGGAATTGAGGATGGAGTTTTCGATCGGCCACCAGTTCTGACAGCCGGAGAGACAACGGAGCTGGTCTCATCAGCACTTCTCCCGTACGGGTAGTGCTTAGCTGAGACCCAGATTCTCGTGGCGGCTATGAGTGGCAACGCTGTCACTTCAGGCACAATTTCGGTCGTCTCTCCGTTTACTCTCCAGATGTTCTTGGAGATCTCAGACTGCCAGTAAGTGGACTGTTTTGAGAGCCTTTCTTCAGGTTCGTCAATCCCGGAAAACAGTCTATTTCTGGCCATCCTCCGAAACTGTGTGGCTCCCAATTCTCATGTGAGTTGCGAACGACAAGAAACGTTCGCGTCTTTTCATAACATATATTTAAAATAATAGAAAGTATGTGCCAGATCTCATTAAATTGCATATACAGAAGAATTTATTTTCTAATTAGTTATGATCTGTATTATGGTCCCTCAACCAGACGGAGAAGCCCTGCGTGAGGTAATCCACAAGCGGTACCCTATCTTGGAGTGTATTGGTGACTCCCAGAAAACGATTCCAGAAATCGTCACAGATAGCGAAAAATCTAGAACAACTGTTGATCGTGGTATAAAATCATTTAAAAATCACCAGCTTATCCGAGAGTCAGAGAGAGGACAGTATGAACTTACGAATAAGGGTAAGTTAGCGAGAGATGAGATCAAAGACTATAATGCTTTCATGGATTCATTGGCAGGTACAACAGATCTCGTCTGTTCGCTCAGTGATGCAGAACAAATTCCTCGTGATATCTTTCGGGGTGCTGAATATCGAATAGCAGACCCCAAAGCGCCAGAAACCTGTCTTCAACATATTTCTGAAATTCTTAAGTCAGCGACACAATTTCAGGCAACATCAACAGTAGCTCTTACGTATTATCTTGATATGATTCATAATACTATTAATAGAAATAATACGAAGGCTAAAATAATTGCTGAAAAAGATGTGATTGAATCGATGGCACAAATGCGTAAAGAGGATCTAAAACAATTATGTAGTGATGACCGTATGAATTTATTCTCGATTGATAAGTCAATTCCTTACACGGGATGGGTTATTAACACACCATCTAGGGAGGTCGGAGTACTTATTTTCCACTCAGGAGGGGGTATTAAAGGAATTCTGATGAATGACTCTCAACAAACTGTTGAGTGGCTAAGGACATTCTGCGATAGATATCAATCTAATGGTACACTCATTACTGAATCTACAATTCAAGGGTTATGAGATAGATAGATCATTCGTTACTTTAATTCACAACTAGAATAGTAAGCAGATAGTACGCAACAAACACATCCTCCAAAAGAAGTCTGTTTACAAGTCAAACCTCGTAGTCACGATCTCCTTGGTCTTCGAGATACGAATCAACGAACTCCTTGGCTTCACTCGCAGTTAACCCTGCACCTTCAACTTCTCCAGTTTCTCCATCTGGATCTTTTGGATATTCGACGTACCCCAGTTCCGGAGATTGAGGCCACAACTTAACAATTCCCGCGACATGACGGTGATCCGCATCTGTGAGTTCAGTTTCAACCCACGAATCCGTATTCGAATAGCGCACCCTAAGTACGGGTTCAGTTATCGGATTTTCTAGATCCGGAACAAACATGTATTGGCTCGCTGTCGTTGTTCCGGGCACTTCCGAATTATCTGTCCCGACAGGTGGCATTTCTATGGTTTTTGTAAAAAGACGTTCCCCTCCCGTGAGCAACTGTAGATCAATCTTTTGTTTCTTCTCACTATTATTTGTGGTCATAATATAAAGTAATTCTATCGGCGAATTCTCGTTGGAAGTACTGAGACATCCACTTATACTACCAAATCCAAGTATTGAGATCATCTTAGTCATGTTCCGTCGTGAGCAGTACAACTTCATCACAAAGTTATTATTGATGCTAAATAGTATTAAAATTTTCTACTCTAATATTACCGACTATCTACATAGTTCAGTCGTCAATCTGATTTATTGATAGTTATATCGGTAGATTCCGTTGTTACATATGCTGGACCTGACTGTCTCCGGTATTCACTGATTTTCCACTTGGGAACTTTATGCTTGATTTTATTATTTCGGATCTTTTCCGTCGTTATTCGCTCGATTCCATACTCAGCTAATTCATTATTACTCATATCCTGGAGATCATCATACTCTAACTCATCTATTGAAGGACTTGTGGGTGAATTCGGTGAAACAGATCCGCCTGGAACAAATGTGACATCAATACCTATATTTTCCCATCCAGTATCGGATTCGATAGTCATTGTTCCAGAAGTACTGTTAATTGTATCCATATCTGCTTGGAAGCCTACGAAATATGACGATGCCCAGTTTGTTAAAGCATAATCCTGTGTCAGTTCAAACTTTGTCGGGTCTGATGTGTCGAACGCACCAGGATCATAGAATGATTGGTAAATATCTGCGGCAGAAAGAAGATAACCCGCTGGTGTTTCTGAGAGAAGTTCAGTGGTAGCTGTCTGTACGAGACTATTATAATTACCATCTCCAACATCGTAGGGCTTTGCCATACTCCGTATGTATTTACTAGAATTTGGAACTTGGTCAAAGGATGCGGTTCCATCAGTCTCAGCTATAAATTCCTGTTTTTCTATGCCATACGATTTTTGATCATTATCTTCATCGTAATCTTCTGCAACCATTTCATAATTAAATATATGAGAATAAACCTCACTTCCATCGGGACGGGTCTGCCATTCACTCACGACATATTCCAGTCTTACGCTTGTTGTTTGTGAAACGAATTCGTCATCGTCATACTCAACCCACCCAGAGGATGATGTCTGGAAGTCATTGTTATCTGCTGATACTCTACCCATACCGGTAACGCCGACGAGACCCACACCGGCAATTGTTTTTAAAGCAGTTCTCCGGGTTAAACTCGAATTTGAGTTCTTTCGCATTGCAATTTCAAATATATAGGATAGATATTAAATTTTGGGTTAAATATTCTCACAAAATGTGGAAATACCACGAACTTAGAGAATTCATCAGTTTTGGTAAAATTACTACCAACTGTATCTCACAATATCTGATGAGACTTCGCCCAGTAATCTATATCGAGACTGAATAAAGTGAGAATATCTTGTTGAGCTCTGTTAACTCAATGGAAATGCTGCTGAATCTCCCAGATACCCCCTCCTCTCCGGTCACAGTCCTTGGAAAGCAAGCAGATGAGATCATCGACGAAGAGACAGAATGGATAGATCTCATTGATGAGTTTGACACCGACCGATTTGAACGACGAGACAGGTATCCAGATTGGCACACTGCCACACCGTTTCCACGAATGTTTCTCGCATACGTGTGGGCGAAAGCCGAAGATATCTCCTTGACGACGATCCCGGACCAACTTGAAGCAAATCCAGAGTTGGCCACTACTATGGGTTTTGACCTCGATGATCTTCCCTCAGAAAGCACGTTCAAGCCAACGCGATTAGATGAAGGACGATTCGAAGAACTTCAGTCACCCGTTGAACGGGGAGTGAAAGAGATTCGAGCACTTGCAGCTGAACGGGGCGCACCGATCGGGAATGATCTTCTCAANACCCGTTGAACGGGGAGTGAAAGAGATTCGAGCACTTGCAGCTGAACGGGGCGCACCGATCGGGAATGATCTTCTCAAAACAGCGGACGACGAGGACAAACAGTCGCTGTCAAATCGAACCGTCCAACGCTTGCTACGAAAGAAGGGCCACGAGGTGCTTGATGAGTTGAAATCAGTAGCCATCCCTTCAATCTCACTCCCTCGGCCGGATGACGCGATCTACGACGACGATGAGTTACTCGTCTTAGAAGCAATCGCGTCGATCAAGCAGCAGGCGGCACACGATTCGGGCCAGAAGCTGGGCGACATGAAAAATCCAGACCCCGCTGTTGATGACCCGTTCTACGAGGACGGCCCATCTGGTGAGACGCTGTTGGAAGCGCTCAAGCAAATGTCCGTCGAGGAGATCGCGACTGTGCTGAATTTCGCTCTCCGGAAAACCTACACACGCGCGAAGCCCCGAATTAGAGAGCTCGAACACGGGAACGGCTCACGATTTGGGACCCGGGCGAAAGTCGCGCTAGATATGACGTACGTTGCCTACTATGGCGATCGTGACGAGATGGAATGGGTACAGGGCGCACCTGAAGGAAAAGAGTACAGCTGGTGTCACAAGTTTGCGACGGTCGTGATCGTCGGCGAGAACACTCATTACGTCGTTGGGGTGTGTCCGCTCGGGAGTACGGATTACGCTGCGACAGACGCCTATCCCGGTAAGGATAGTTCCTACTACGTTGGGGATGTTGCACGGCGACTTCTCTCGATCGCCGAAGACTATGTCGACATTAGGATGGTGTATGCCGATCGTGAATTCCACGCTGTAGACGTCCTTCAGACGCTTATTAACAAGCGGTTGGATTACGTAATCCCTGCCAAGAAAGATCAACATCGGATTGGACCGATNTATTAACAAGCGGTTGGATTACGTAATCCCTGCCAAGAAAGATCAACATCGGATTGGACCGATGTGTGACCAGTTTGACCAACTGAAGCGGGGATATCACGAATCGAACGACACCCCGCTGTATGTCGAGGAGGATTTCGTCATGCACGGTACAGTAAAGGACAGCGTCTCAAACCACGCAGTACATACGAACGTCGTCGTGTTACCCCCCGCGGGAGATGATGACGTCCATGAAGAGGGATCGCCACAGCCCTTCATTACGAGTCTCGACGCGAGTGACGAGGTCGCATTAGATCGGCGCTGGACGAAAAGTCAGATCGAACAGTACAGTGACCGCGGAGCGATCGAGAACTCATACTCGTCGATCAAGAACGCAGCAGCGTGGACTACCTCGAAGGAGTT
>NZ_AOJD01000080.1 GCF_000337415.1 Halorubrum tebenquichense DSM 14210
GAGTCATCAAAACCCGGAAGAAGCCACGGATAACGCTCAGCCGGTTTCTTGATTGGCTGGACAAGGAGCTGATCACACTCATTTAGAGCCCGATCTGGGTTAGCCCTTCGAGAGAGGCATCACTAGTTGCTGAGGTATATTTCACCAGATAAGTTTAGATATTGTATTAATTCTGGTTATTCGATAGTTATTAGAGCGTAATCTCGGCTGTTTCTATCGGGTATTGCCCCGAATAGCGTCTATCCCGTGAACGTTTTCACCGCCATTCGCAACTCCACTTCTCAGATTCTATATAGCGAGATAAAGTTTATCGAGACGACCAATCCGGGTACAACTCCTCTCTCGACAGAATCCCAGCGATCTGCGTTCACATCCGAGCAAATCACGAGAAATACGTTACTTTGTCTTATTCCGGTAAGACAGAGTAAACTCTTAGTCACCCCCACCCGTGGCCGCAAACGAGGCAGATTCAGAACTATGGCCCACGCTTCCCGAGAAAGTCACTCCAGCCGGAGCACCGCGTCCGCAACGGTGGTCCGACGGCACAACCCCTACTTGGAAGCCCGATGACGGGTCGTCGCTCCGTCGAGACGCCGATCGAGGATACGTTCACGAAATACCTCACGGACAAGGGGAAGGGCGACGCCGGCGAGGAGGGTGCGTACCGAGCGGACGCCGAGCGCGAGTTACATCGATTCCGACGCTGGTGTCTCGGCCACACGTCCGACTCCGCGAACGCGTCGCCGCCGGAGTCGTGGGGTGGCATCGTCGACGGCGACACCGTCCGGTTTGTCGACCTCGACACGACTGTTTTCTCGGACTACGCGCGGTATCTCTCGACCGCCGGGTACGCCGCGGGGACCGTACTCACCTACTACGCACACGTCGCCTCGTGGTGTGGCTGGGCGCACGCACAGGGGTATCTCCCGCGGCACTATGCCCGGGAGTCGGATGCGGAAGACCCACTTCCCGAAAACGACGGCCGACGTCCAGGCGACCAGCAGGCGTGGGAGCCGATCCACCGCGACCTGATCACGCAGTTCGTCGACCGCCGGGTCTCCGAGGCGTTCGACGCGCTCGGCGCGATCAAAGTCTCCCACGCCGACCGGGGCGACCCCGAAAGCGAGGTATGGCAGGCCAAGCAGAAGGCCCGATTCACAGCGTATCAGCGGTGTCGTGAGCAGGCCCTCGTGTACGTTATCGCCTATACAGGCCTGCGTGGCTCGGAGTTCCTCTCCGCGCCGAAGGAGGACCGCGAGGGCCGCAACGGCATCCGATGGCGAGACGTGTCGTTCGCAGACAGCAGCGTCACCGTGTTCCGAAAGAGTCGCGAGTGGAAGGAAGCATCGCTGCCTGAACCCGTTATTACGCCGCTGAAACGGTACGCCGAGGTGCTGGACGTACCGGACTCGTGGCCGGTGTTCACGACGCTTCACCGACCGTCGCTCGCCTCCCACGTCACTGAGGGGCTTGCCGACGCTGGTCTCGACGACGACACGATCGAGCGCGTCCGAGCAGGGGCACCCGATCTGATCGTGGCTGCCGAACACGACCTCGACGCGCCGAAGCCGCTCACCACGGACGGCGCACGGTCGATCATGGAGCGGCTCTGGACCCACGACGCGCTTGCGGAGCGTCGCGACGAGTTGGATCTCTCACTCGATGGCAACTATCTCGAACTCCACGGCGGTCGGCGTGGGGGGGGTGAGGTTCTCGTTCGACAATTTGGCTACGCCGCGGCCGCGCGGTATCTCGATAACAGTGAGGAACAGGTCCGTGAGGCCTACCAGCACATCGAGGCGGCCGAACGTGCCGACATGGCGACCGAGGCGTTTTCACAGACCGACCAGCGGATCAGTGACCGGTAGAGCCCTGTTGAGATCAACGACGAATGATGACCATATCCTCTGCGGTCAGTCCGTCAGAAAGGAATCATCCAGAAAACTGGTGCCGATTTTCGACGAATGTGACGAAATCGAAGACCTTGACGAGCTGAACTACGATCTTAGCCATGCTGTGAGAGGGCGCGTTCGATCCCGCCGGTAAGTCATTCGTGTAGATAGCGATCGATTCTGTCCGTCCCTGTTCGAGGAGTGTTGCTTTCCCCCCACTCACTTCCGCATCTGCTTGCTCTATCGTGTGCTCGGAGACAGTCGGTGGCGGCAGAAATATACTCGCGAACCAGATCTATGGTCGCTGAAACGATGAATTTGAGTAGTCGACCTCTTCGAGAAGCTGTACCCAGCCAGCTTCGATCGCATCTTCTACCGGAGGAGTCCCATAGGGATAGGATTCGGCATGAGTTACGAGAGTCTCATCCTATCAAATGCAAGCCCGGAATCAATCGCAATCTATTATTTGTCCATCATAAACGCCTGTAACAGCCGTCTGTAACAATCTGGTAGATGCCAGCTACATACTCACCAAGTTCGCCACGGACATCATTACAGAGTTCTGTAACAGTTATCTATAACAACTATCTGTAATTATTGAGTGGCTGCGGATCACGGAGTTTCCACGATTACAGTAAGCTATTACAGATAGCTGTAGCAGATATCTATTACAGATATATGGCACAGATGTCTGACACAGATTTATACTATAGGAGGTGAGATTACGAGGCGTATGATTACGGCCGTAGTTTACTCGGAGTCAGGTGGAACGTACAAGACGACAATGACGGCCAATATCGCAGTCGCGCTCGAGCGCATGGGTCAGAACACCCTCGTGCTGGATCTTGATCCGCAGGAAGGGAATCTGACCAGTCTCTTCGATGTCGGCGAGCGCCGGGGTGATCCAGATGCGGATAATCTGGTCAAACACATCCTCGACATGCCAGACGGAGACTTCCACGATCTCATCGAAACAACTGCTGAAGGCGTCGATATCATCCCGAGCCACGATATGCTCAGCGACTTTACATCCAACCTAGAGCAGAAGATATCCTACGAAACAGGGATGCAGAACATGAGCCGCGAAGAGTATCCCCGGTATGAACTGCTATATGAATTGCTCTGGAACAAGCAGGAACTACACGACGAATATGACGCTGTCCTTATCGATCCAAACGCACGAGCGGAGGACCTACTCTATAACGCCATTTTCGCACTACGGACACTCGTCGCACCCGTCAAACCAGCTGGGAAGGGGAATCTGAGTTTGGAAGGACTGGAGGAACTCGTCGGTAACATGGAGAGTCAATTGGATATCGAGATTGGACTGTCCTGTGTCGTTCCATCAGGTGTTGGTCAAACGAACGCCCACCGGCAATACCAGCAACAGTTCGAGGACACCGAGGCATTCGCCACCCCCGTCACCATCGGGAATCGAGAAAGTCTCATGGATGCCATGTGGGAGGCCAGAGGGTCGGCGTTCAAGGTGATCGAAGAGCGATGGAAAACCTTCGAGAAGGATGGTAAGATGGTGAGTGAACCCGGTCAGCGGCGGGTGCGTGACAGGGAAATAGAGACGCTACAGAAATTGTATGAACTCGCCTGGTTCATCGCGACCGACACGTTCGACGCCGACGTCGACCCAGTACTGGAACTCGAGATTCAGGATCACAAAAAGAAGATCATCAGCCTGCGAGAGGCTAATACGACGGAGGTGACAACCGCATGAACAATTTCAAATCCGGTTCAGGGAATCTTGATTTCGGGGAGAGCGACGAAACTGACGAAGAAGACGAAACTCCCGCCGAAACAACGGAGACTCAAACCGAGGACGAAAAGCCTGAATCGAAACCGAGGGAACAGACCTCTTCAACCGCACCGACACAAGGAGCCACAGAAGAGGCAGCAGCTGGTTCTCCACCCGAGGAATATCCGTATTTTGTCCGGCGGAACAACGTCGGTGACGAACGCGACACACGGCTCGAAATCCATGTTCGAGATAAAGTAGCGGATCAGGAAACTGAATTCCGAAATACACTTGCCAACCAGCTTGGAGTGAACGAGATCTCGAAAACAGACGCTCGAGAGTTCGCCCTTCTCGCCGCATTTCACCATCCCAAGCGTGTCGCTGAACTGATGCGGAACGAGGGGTTTGGTGCCCTCGATTGACGTCCGCCTGCGACTACGCGGAAGAGGATATTATGAATAAGCGTCGTTGAATTCCCGTTCACGACGCATCAGCTCTTCAACACCGTGCTCAAGGATACCGCGCCCCATCGCTGTCGGCCGATAGTACGTATAGAAGCCCTGGCTGTCAGCGGTCCGTCGCTGGCGCTTGTCGATGAGCCCAACATCGACCAGTTCGTCGAGGTGGTAGTGGAAGTTGTGGGATTCGACGTCGACCGCGGCCTTGAGATCGGCAGCACTCAGTTCGTCGTTGGCGACGAGCGTGCGGAGGATCCGAAACCGCGTCGGGTGGCCGATCGCCTGTTGCATCGCGAGATACTCCTCGAGGGTCAGCCCGCTATCCTTGGGAAGCGGCGGGTCCGGCCGACGAACGTCCTCTGTTGGCGGGCGATCAGTTTCGGACATTTGGGGGCGCCTCAGACCACAGGTTAGGACGCCATGTACTTAGTCATTCTCGACTAGAATATCTCTGAGAATACCCATATTTATATACTATCGTCCTGAATCAACGACTCGAATGCGGCAACGGATTATCGACAATCTCTCCCGTGCCGTCGGTGACTCGGAGGCACTCGCTCCAGTCCAGCGGGAACAGTTTCTCGTCTATCTGATGGGCCCATACCGGACGTTCGACGTCGACGCGCTGCTGCCGGCAGACGCCGATGTCGAAACCGATGCCCCGTCATTTGCAACGTGGGACGAGACCAGCGGCGAGTACGCCGAAGACGAGGTGTTGCGGCTCCTGCAGGAAACGCGGGACTGCCTCCGCGACCGTGGCTTCAATGCCTTTCTCGCGATTGACGTCGGGATCCCGCTCGATGAGATGGATGCCGCCACACAGAGTATCGCCTTTGCGCAGGCGAGTAATGCAACGATTTTTATCGCTCCACAGGTCGGCGATAACCTCGGCGTCGGGATCGAAATCGGGAGCGTACTCGAGGACCTCCTATCGACAGCCGGGATGCAGGGGCCGGCGTCTGACGCGACGCCACCAACACGGACGCGACGGGTCATGGTTGCGACCGAACCATCGGTTCGAAGTGCGATGCTTGGCGCCGTCCACACACGCTGGGACGCCAGCGTCCGGACGTTCACCGATGCCGCGGACTGCTGTCGGCTCTGCGCGCAATTCTGCACCCATATTCAGAACGAGGAACTCTATGGATCGCTTGACCGTTTAGACTGATCGGACTCGCGGCCAGCCTGGGAGGATCGAATGAGAAGCTGTCGCCGCCGGATCCGGTGCAGGAGTCACCCGACAGCGATACTCGTCATTCCTTACTGCACCTCAGAGCCGGTGTGAAAGCTCGTGAGTTCATCGATCCGATCTTCCAAGTCCTCGATCTCGCTGCGGAGTACGTCTGCCTCCTCCCTTTCACTGGCCGCAAGTCGATCCTTCAATTCCTGCAAACGGGTCTCTTTCAGGTCCTCGCTGATGTCGACGACCAGCGGACAATCGTGATCTATCAGCACGCGATTCTGATGGTTATCGCTAGTGAGGGACAGACAACAGAAACACGAGAATTTACAGTCGAACTCTGGGAAGGGCCGCCGGACAGCCTTCCGCACGACCCGGATGATCTCGTCACAGCATTCCTCAATGAACTACTGGCAACCACCGATACAGTTCGCACAGAGTTCTAAATTCTGTCGACGATGAAAGAGTATCAACGAGCGCGATGTCCTAGCCTTTTCTATCGAGCGACATCGTAGAAGGGAGACAGAAGAGACACCGATGGCACAGACACCAACGATCACCGAGGCAGCCATCCGCACCCTCGCTCGACCGCAGTCATACGATCGAGGCGAGGACTACTACGAGCAGGGGGCTGTCCGTGACATCACGTGTCGAGGCGACCGATTGCGAGCGTCGGTCGAAGGGAGTCAGTACGAGCCCTATCAGGTCCAGATCGAGGTGGATGAGACTGGTATCGTGGACACGACGTGTTCCTGCCCGTACGATCAGGGTGGAATCTGTAAGCATCGTGTCGCCGTCCTCCTGACATACAGCCGCAATCCCGACGAGGTCAGCCAGCGCCCACCGATCTCCGAGCTGGTCGCTGACACAGATCCAGCGGAACTTCAGAACCTCCTTGTTGATCTCGTCGAACGCCAGCCCGACTTAGGAGAGTGGATCGAATCGCAACTCGAAACAGCCCAGTCGGACGCCACTGTTGACGGCTCCGGTAGCCAGAGCCCAGAGATAAACCAGGACTCGATTCGACAGCAAGTTCAGTATATCCTCCAGCCCCCGACGGGACGTGGAGGCCGAACTCAGGATCCGTATACAGCAGTCGAAACCGACGTCAAGAAGCTTGGCGACCTGCTCGATCAAGCGTGGGCAGCTATTGAAACAGATGACGGCGAGACGGCCTTGGATGTTCTCGAACCACTCGCAGATGAACTGATGAACAAAGCGTGGCTCGCGCTCTCGTACGACGATTCCCAGGCCATTTTCAAGTTTTTTGATGAGGTCGACACGGCGCTGGCCGAGGCACTCCTCACGGCTGATCTCTCCGACGCCGAACGCGATGACTGGGAGGCAAGACTACAAACATGGCAGCGTGAGATGGAGAGCTATACGGACCGACCACCGTACAGCGTCGCCCTCGACGTCGTCCAGCGAGAGATGAGAGCAAACAGTAGGTACGCTGCCCTCTGGGACGGTAACCCACCGTGGTACGCCGAGGACGTCATTAAAGCCAGACTCAACGTCCTCGAACGACAGAACCATGTCGACGAATATCTGGATCTGGCGGCCGCCACCGACCAGATCGGCGACTACACGACGCTGCTCGTAGAGGAGGGCCGTATCGACGAGGCGATCGAGTATGGCCAGCAGAACCTGCACGCGCCCGACAACGCACTCACACTGGCCAGAGCACTCCGAGAACACGACCGACCACAGGCAGCCCTAGAGATAGCCCAGTACGGATTGTCCCTAGACGGCAACGGGAAGGCAGATCTGGCCGAGTGGCTCCGCGACAGAGCCGCCAGCTTGGACGAACCGGAGGTGGCGCTAGAGGCGGCCGTCGCCGCGTTCGAAGCCGCACCGACACTCGCGGCCTACCAAGCGACAAAAGAACTCGCGAGTGAAGACTGGCCGGCTGTTCGCGAGGAGATGCTGGAATCGCTTGCAAACCGAGATACGAGCAAGCGGAATGCGCAACGACATGTCGAGATCTTCCTGTACGCCGGGCGGTACGACAAGGCCATCGCCATCGCGGACCGGTTTTCTGACGACATGGTGGTCGAACCGGTCGCCGACGCCGTCTTCGAGGAGCGCCCAGAGTGGACGATCGACGCCTGTAAAGCACAGGCCGAACCGATCATCGAGGAGGGAAAATCACAGCAGTATCGACACGCCGTAGACTGGCTAGCGACAGCCGGAAATGCGGCCGACGCTGCGGGCGAGCTCAACGAGTGGCGGGCCTGCGTACAGGATCTCCGGAATGAACACTCTCAAAAGTACAAGCTCCGACCGATGTTGGAAGAGTTACTCGAGGAGTTCGAAGATCGATAGCACAATTGAGATAATGACTGACACGGATACCACAGATCGATTTGTTATCGAAGTCAGCCAAGTGGGCACTGTCGACCACATCGTCAACCTCGAAGCAGACTCAGCGGACGGGTCGCCGTACGCACCTCGACAGGACTTACCAGGCAAAAAGCTGTGTGACCGGAGTACACGTTCACCCGCAAGCGAGTACATTACACTTCGGGACTACGCCGACTGGAAAGGTTTCGACAAGACGGCCCTCGAAGGTGATGCGCCGGACGAGATATGTTCGTATTGCTGGACAGCGGTAGTCGAACATGCGAAGCGAGGAGAACAGCACGAATGCGATGACGTCGACGAACGCACCGGGACAGTCGGGTACCGTCTCCGATGGAAACAGAAGGGGCGTGCCCGCAAAGAGTGGTATGACATCGCCGTCCGGCCCGAAACAACTATGACAGAACTCGACAGGCTCGTCTGTCGGTTCACCACGCTCAATGACTTGCATCTTCGAATGTATGGACTCGAAGACGAATACCTCGACTCAACACTCAATATCATCCCAGATCAGCAGTTTACCGAGGTCAGAGACCCCTCATACACGAACGCAAGCGAGGTAACGATTGCTGACATCGCCGAACGTGCGACACTCTGGGACGGCGACAAACTCAGCATGGTCTACGATTTTGGAACCCCCTCGCGCTATTACGGCATCGTCAGGGAGGTGTACGATCCAGAAGAGATCGAGAAATTCTTCGAAGAACGTGACCCGATCGCAGCGACCGAGACAGCCGCGATCATCGACGAGAAACGACCCTAACAATGGCCACGAGCGGACAGGTGCCCCGCTCTTTTTTACCACACTCCACGAACACGCAGTCAATGGCCGACTGCCCGTACTGTGAGCGATCCTTCGCGGACGAATCCGATATCCGCAAGCATCTCTACGAGGACCACGAGTCCGACGAACTCGGTCGGATCGACACCAAACGGGTTGAGCAGTACCTCGACAACCATGACCTCAAAGAAAGCGACAGCGATGCCACCCATTCGCAGCAAGACACGGAGGAAGCAGTAGGCATGACCCCGGCGACTAACCGCCAGTCGGAGGAGCGGTGGGAGTTACATGACGTACAAGCGCTATCGACGAGGGAGATCACGGACAAGCTTGCCGAGCACGGTATCGACACGACCGAAGCGTCGTTTTGTGACCGTGCGGCCGCGGTTGACTCCACAACGGCACTCGCCGACCAGTGGGAGGACGACCACGACGTCAACGCGTCGGGGTACGATCAGGATTTCATCTGGATGGCAGCTGAAGTGCTCTGGAGCCGATGGGCACCCGATCTCCCCTATCGGGAACGGATCTATGACCTGGTACAGGACGGTCGAGAACTCCGTGAGCAGGGGGACGACACCGAAGCCTGCGAACAGTGGCTGAATGCCTGGGAGATCATCGTCGCCGTCACGCCGGACGACATCACGACAATCGAAGCGGCTGACGATCACCTTCCGAATGTACTTTCCCTAGAAGCATTTCTGCGATCACTCGACAACGACCTTGCCACCCTGGCAGCGGACGACCCAACCTATCACGAGCGACGTCTCGAGTTCTGTCGAGAGATCTGTACCCAGTTTCCGGATACACCCGACGAGTTCCTCCTAGACTTCCGCCACTTCGTCGCTGACTCGCTGACAGATCTAGGACGAGTGACCAAGAGCAGAAGCGAGTTCGAGACGCTCATTCGAGACTACCCCGAGGATCCGTGGGCGTACAAGAAACTCGCGGATAGCTACTGGCGGGAGGAAGCTGACGAGCCAACAGTGGAGGAGCTGGAACGCGCCGTGAAATTGTACGAGCAGGCGCTGAATGCCGAAGGCCCCCTCGAACAGCCAGCAACTGTCTCTGACCGAATCGACGATCTTGAACGCCGGTTAGCTGATGTGGATACGCCCGATGTACAAGAGAAATAGTGAGTCCCTGTTGGCTGGTTTACGATGTGAGCGAACCGTACCCGTCAGCAGACAATCCCAACTATCATTTTAACCAACAGTAAACAGCGTTGTCTCGCATTCGTTGGTTAACACGATCTTTCTGTAGCTCCACATAACTCCGAGCGATGCTGGTAGCGAAATTCCAAGACACGGTATAAAAGGAGAGAAGACAACCTCAGCGGTTGCGAGCGACCGCCGGGCGATCGTGGACGGCGATCCGTTCTGGGAGCCCGGTCGCTCCGCAGACGGGACACTCCACAAGCGGCGTCGGCGGGAGATTGCGACACTGTTCGCGGGCTGCCTCGAGATGCGCGCGGACGACGGGCGACTCACACCGCGTGATCGCCTGTGCGAGATACATCTCGAGTGCTTCGCGGGCCGTCCGTTCGGGCGTACGTCTCTCGCGCCCAGTCATCAGAATCGTTCCGGTCGTCGGGTGGCGGTAGTCAAATACCGAGACGACTGTCTGTCGGTGGACATCCTATGCTTAGCTTTGAGAGGGGAACAGCCGCTGACCACATCAGTATCACCGATGTCTGGAGTGACGAACGCGCTCATCCCTTTCTAACTGCACCTTCCCTTGGGAGATACAAACGACACGGCCCAGAGCGCCCCAACTATCTAACCACTACCGCCCCGCCACCACCACGGGTTCATCGTGTATCGACTCAGACGAAGGCCTCACTAAGTGATCTAGACGGTTCCTCTTGGTAGGGTGATGACCGTTCTCCTCACTATCTCGAAATAAATCACACCCACCCCCCGTTTGCGAAATGCTCTGGGTGAAATCGGCGGGTGGGTGGGGGCTCGTGGTTGCCGGTTCACACGGTGAAAACACGATAGAGACGGTCTCTAAACACGAGAAACAAAAGAAAAGACTGCTGTATTGTCTGCTGGTCGGGTGCCGTCCTCGATCCCTCGTTGGCACTCATGTTAATTGTAGTGCGGGTGCTGTTCAAACGCTTTTCTATTAAGCGTTTCCTATAGAAACGGTTAATTAGAAAACGGGCGTCACAGATAATCTAACCGCTAATATCCGTGTTTTATGCGGTCTCACGGCCTCTTCTGCTGGACCCACCCCCACCCCAGATCCCGCGTTGCATTTCGCAAAAGGGGGGTGGGGGTAGATACCGGGTTTTCGACCCTATATCAGATCTTAAGAATATCTCTTTCTCTCCTTGAACGGGTGTCTCCTGATTCCCACAATGAGAACTTCCGCTCAAACCGTACTATTTTTCGACTCCCCTCACTGGATATTTTTATTCAGTTATCTGGATCGATGCTTGGAACTTCTTGTTCCCAGCCCTCTTCAGCGTAGCTGTCGTCGTTGGGTGTCGCCTCAAATAGGCGGACGGCTGAATCAAGGGACTCAAGACGATGTTTTTGCTCTTCGACTTGATGTGGCTCAATATAATACACATCGTCTGCTCGATTAATGAGTTCGTTCTCGAAGAGCCGAGCCAAGGCATTCACAGCAGTTGTCTTGTCGAGGGCTGTTCGAGCTGCGATTTCACGTGGCGTGAATCCGTACTCGTGGTGTGTAACAAGGAAGCTGAGAGCCTTACACTGGTTTGATTCTGGTTTAACTGGGAACAGCTCATTAGCTGTGAGTTCGTCGACGGGAACTGGCATCCTTGTTACGACTTATTAGAAGGTGATATTACAGTTTCGCAGGGTCGTCGTCCCGGATAGAATAGGAAGCATATCGTGTCGCTACTCCCAGACTGCGTCGGTGACCCGCCTCGGGCTTGATTCCGAGGCACTCACCTTGTTTCCTCTGTAGAAATCGTGATTAAGTAGGGTTCCTGAGAATATCGGACACCCCCATGAGTGCCGGTGAAACCAACCGCGGAGGTGCTTCGAAGAAGATCAAAAACTCTGAGAATAGAAGTCCAAATCTGGCTAGTTAGCTACTCAACACTCTATCCTACCGGGCTTAATGACCAGCAGCAGGATGGGCATCATCGTCGTCTTGGTCGCTCTCGATTGGCTCGTAGTCGGCACCGTTTCCAACGGGAGCAAACCCTGGGACGTAGCTGAAGCGTTTCCCTGGCTCCCCACGGAACATTAGTGGGAACGAGCCGCGATCCTCTCGAGCCTGATACTGCGGCCCCCACTCGTTAAGTGCCGTAGTCGGCTTCGCTACATGTGGAGCAGGGAGTTCTGCACGCTCTAGATCCTTGAGTGTGAGTACCCGTACTTCGAGTTCGCGTGCGAGTTTTTCGGCTCGCGGAGTGAGTTCGGTTGTGTGACAGAGTACTGGCATCGCACGGCAGGCAAACGCTACCGTACAGAGCCGAAAGAGGACACGCGGTGTGATTGGATCCGTCGTCCAGTCTTTACACTGGGCGACGATCCAGTCGCTAGGTTCCTGCTGTTTCGTTCGTCGCCGAGCGACGACATCAACCTCGAGACTGAAGATGTGCTGGCGTCTTGCCGCCCCGTATCCCCAGCGGTTGAGTGCTCGATCGAGTTGATACTCAAGCCACCGCCCATCACTGTCACCACGACCCCCGACATGTGGGTCGATTTTGCTAGGGTTGATATCCGCTTGAGTGGCCAGTACTGGACTTTCTGTTGGCACCGTGGGAAGAATGTCGCGTAGCGCTGTAGCGTGCTCAAGCGCTGTTGTGAACTTCTCAGCGGGTGCTTCGTCATAGTTGGCGTCTACCAGCGCAGCCCGCAGTGAGCGGATTAGCCAGCATAACTGTTCTTCGACGTGAGCGAGCGCATTCGCGTAGTCGTCGGCAGAATCTAGCACACTGTCGTCGGTCGAGTCATCATCACAATCTGGGTCAGGGAGTATCCGTTCGGCCTCCGTAATCGGCTGGCTGGTTAGATGCATGAGGCGGCGGGCGAACATCCGCTGGTCAGTTGTGAGCGTGTGGTCGCTTTCGAGTGTTTCACGGAGTGACATGAGTGTCTCCGTGAGCGAGCGCAGGTGATCTGCGTACCCGTCTGGGAGGTGAGATTTGTCCGGGGTCATCGTGTAAGTGGGCTGGGGGTGAAGTGGTGGCGTGCCAGTGAGGTTTCTGAGAGTGCTCGGACGGTTGGCTGACCCTGTTCTTGGAGATGGTGGGAGAGTGCTGCTTCGTCGGTGACGGTGACCCACTGAGGGCTGTCGGCTTCCCGGTACCGCAGTTCGTCGTCGACGGCCCCAAGCACACCTTGTTCAGTTGTCGCCGTTGCGTCGAAGACGAGGACGTCTGGATCCGGATGTGTCCACGTACCGCGAATCCAGTCGAGCTGTGTCTCGATCGTCGGCGGGTCAATGGGATTCGGATATTGTGGTTCCGCTGGTGCGCTGATCGCAACGTCGGTGACACTGTCGCGACCACAGATACGCCAGCTTTCACCTGTCCACTCGAGTTCACGGCGGGTCCAAGTGTTGCCGTCGTTGTCTGGGTCGAGGATAAGCCGTCGCGGTGGAGTACGAGGTAGGTCCCACTGGAGGACACATGACCCATTGTCGGGGAGTGTACGGTCATCCGTTCGACGTTGGTGTTCGAACAGCGCAGCATCGATCTGTGACCGTGCTCGCCGTAGTGTGGCGAGAGGGTCTGCCGGTGTGGCTGTTGTTTCATCGGCTTCGTCAACCGCCTCAAACAGTCGATGGAGGCGGGTGTCGATGTCTCGAAGCGTCTCGAGAGCACGGGCTTGTGTATCAGTCATGCGGTCTCCTCAGAATCTGGCTTGTAGCAGGCTGTCTGGAGTCGGCGGATGTACTCGGCGAGTGGTTCAGTTGCGTCTGTCGCGGTTACTGTCTTGGAGCGGTCATCGTAGTCGACTGCACCGACTTCATCGAGGGTCTCGAGATGCTGTTGGGTCAGCGCGATATAGACCGACGTGCGTTCGTCGCTGCCGACCTTGCTGGGGTCAATTGCGTTTTCGATGGCCGCGATCTCGATTGCGAGCTCATCAGTAGGGACTGCCTTGGAAGCGCGTGATACGGATAAGACGACGCGACGCCGGCGACTATTTCCGAGTGCATTGAACGCGACATCGGGATCCATAGGGATAGCAAGCGATGCCGTCTCGTCAGCTGTGTTCGTCATTCAGCTCGCCTCCGTGGGTGGGTCGTCCGTCGATATGATTGCCGTCTCTTTGACGAGCCGTACTTAGCTAGGTACTCATCGAGATTGTCCTGTCGGCATGGCTGCGACTCTCGGGTTGAGTCGGGAAGTTGACTGCCGATAGTATGGATGTCTGCGCTACTGGCTGCTTCGTCACGCTGGTGGGCGGTTTGTACGATGCTGTGTGTCAGTGGGTCCGTTTGTGGAGTGGCGCTCTGAGAGACAGAGTTATGACTCCTGACCCGGGTACTTTGGCCTGCTGTCATTGGTCTGGCAGCACGATTCCTCCGGCGTCCGAGCGCCGGGGGAGTTCTCTCGGATCGTGCTATTCCGGCAAATGAGCGATTGTGACTTTTATATTCGTGTCACAAATCGCGTCCACTGTATTCTCGTTTTTGAGTGGCTGTACCGCTCGAATCAGTCCGTAGTCTTAATCTCTTATTAAATCACACTCCACTCCCACTGGTAGCTAAAAATATACTTCTCATAGATGATGAGTCTGAAATCAACGACGTCTAGCGTAGCAAGAACTGATGTTAACTCTCTCCGCTATCACTTCGTTGATGTTGGTACCGAGATGGACGACTGTGGTGAGGATGACCCACCATGCCCGACAGACCTCGCCAGCGACGAGTCGATCAGTCATCATTTTTTCTGTCTCCTCAACCGCATCTCATTCACCAAGGACTTCCTTTTGTACAGCAGACTCCTCGTCCGATCGGTCTGGATGATGCCCTACGCTCTGAAAGTACGGTAGTGGACTGTCGGTTAACTCCACACCAGCGACGCCGGCAGGCAACGATCGTTCGCTAGCCGTCTCAAATCGTTCGACGACCTCTGATGTTGTCGAACTCACACCAAGATTGTCGATGAGATGATCAAGTTTCGAGTCCCTCTGCTCGTACCGGTATCGCATCTTGCGTGCTTGGACCCCTTCGCGGAGAAGCAGTACAACTGCTCGACACTGTGGGATGTCATGGTACGCTCTTCTAGCGGAGATTGTTGATACAGCTCAGTCGAACTCGAAGTGAGTGCTAAACCCCACGGAAATCGGTTTACAAGATGATTCTCGAACCGAAGACAAACCCGTCAAACCGCAAGAAGGCGGACCATCAACAATCTTCTACACATGAGCGGTCATGGTATTCAGAGATAGCCTGAATAATCCCATCTAGGCCCTCGTCGGTGTATGAGCTGATCTTCGTGCCTGTGTTGATTCGACTGCTTTTGAGTGAGTGGCTTAATGCCGGCAAGTAGATATCGAATTGGTATCTACCGGCCCCGGCTACTCCCCGCCGCCACGCCCCCATCTGGCTCCGCCCCGAACACGCTCACTGGCTCCGCCCTGAACGAATCGCCGACGACAATCCGAGAGCGATAATCCCTCGTCAGTCTACACCCCCACCTCTCTCCCTCGTCTCTCATCTTCTGCTCTGCTGATCGCTGTCTCCCGCGTCTGCTGGTCCGGTCGTTGTTGGTTGTGCCATCGGTTCGCTGTTTGAGGTCTCGGCTGGCCTCGCTGTTCGCTCGCGCTCGTCGGTTCGGGATTTGGTCATCGTTGACGTCGCTGTCGGTGGTAGTGCTGTCGCGATGTCGCTTCCGCAGTCGGTGGTGTCAGTGTCGTCGTTGATACATCCCACCCCCGATCTCGCATCGCGCCCGCAACACTCGACGTCGTCGACGCAGTCCCCACCCCCACCCTCGCATCGCGACGGTGACTCGCAGGTGGTGTCGTCGCCGCCCGCCGCCGCTGGTTCAGTCTCGGGTGTCGCGTCGTAACAGGTGTCCCCTGGGGTCGCTGTCGCTGTCGGTCTCGTCTCGTTGTTCGTCGTCGATGCTGGTCCAGTCTCGTTTCGGTGGTCGCCCTCCGTCGTCGGTGCTGGTCTGTTCTCGCTGAGGCGGTTCGGTATTCGTTCTCAGTGCTCTGCTGATCTCGCTGGGGTGCTTCGGTGTCCGTCATCGTTGTCGATCGCTGTTCGATGTGTCGGTGGTCTTCGCCGGCGCTGTTCTCAGCCTGTCGTCCCCAGCTGGGCTAGTTGTCGATCGCGTTCGTTAGTCGGTCGGTGGTGCCCCCCGCGGATCTGCTGGTGCGTCTCGTCGGTGGTCTCTCTTTGCTGGCGTTGTCCGCCGGTGGTGTGTCTCCCCCCGTCGCTGTCTGTCTCGCATCTGCTTTTGGGGATGGGTCTGTCGTCCCCTCAACACCCATCTTCTGCGCCGCTCTCCGAGGGTTCCATCCACTATCATCATTCTGATAGTCTTCGCCTCACTGCTCCGTCCGCTCTTTCTTTCTCCGGGGTTGTTTCTCGGCTCTGTCCCGAATCGTTCGCTACGCGACTATCTACTGAACTTCATCTCCCCTGAACCCTAATTGTGTGAATTCGGCTGAACATGTGTGACAACCAGAGGATTTCCCATAGTATCTCTAAAGCTTTCTCATCGTATGGCTGAACGTGTGTAGTTGATTTCGGAGGTGTTAGACTAATTACGGATCCCCCGAATCCCGCCACTATCTGGTAATTAGCCATATTATAAATATTATATGTATATTATTATATAAGACCTCAAATCGGATACCGTCCGGTAATTATAGGAACTGGAAAGATAATTTGGCCGCTTATTATGAATCTATCTGAATCGGCTGCCGTACGGTAATTAGCGATCTAATTATAGATACTCGCAATCCTGCCGCCATCTGGTAATGAGACTGGATGTAGTAAGGAGGTCAGTCGAGTTCTAGTAGTTATCATAGAACCCCTATATCGCATTGCCATCTGGTAATTAGTGAACTAATTATAATGCTCTGTTGAATAAACGTTGAGTCACAGTTACAGCGGCTCACACAGCGGTTCTATGTTGCTGATGGCGAACATGAGGACAATTTCACGGAACTGTCGATACCAGCTCAGCGCTCGCACGGCATCGCCGAGCGAGCGCTTCGTTGTCGAGTAAGATGTTTCGGCCATCCACCGCTGAGAGTAGCCATTTGCTCGGTTGAGTGCGTTGTTTGCGGCTGCTTTCGCTGACGAGCCGCGGTAGTGAACGAGGTATTCAACGTCATGTGCGGCGATTTCGTACTCGGTATGCCAGTCTTGGAAGCTGTTATCGGCGGCGACGGACTGCAGGTCGTCCGCGTTTCGGCGGACGACCTGCGGTCCGGTCTTTGTATCATGCTTCCACCGTGCTGCGATGTGAACATCGAGAACAGCAAGTGATTCCACATCAGTCAATGTCGTCGCTTTGAGCGTCTGTATTGTTCGTACTGCCCGCTGGCGGAAGTACGATGACGCACGTCGGCGGTCGAAAAACGTGCTGTCGAGCGCAGCGTGACCAGACTGCGGGTGCTGCTGCGCGGAAACGCGCAGCAGCGCCCGCCACACCCACATTTATAGCCGATCAAACGACTTGTAGATCGTCGTATGATCGGGGAGATCGTCCTGATCTAAGTTGAGCGCATCACGAACCTCGGCCATGTACTTCAGCCGATTCGGCGTTTCACGGTAGCTGCGCTCGTCTTCGACCCGAAAACAGTGTAAGACGACGTGAACCCAGCAGGCGAACCCGCCGCTGGCGGGCTCGCCCGCGTGCTTCCCTAACGCTTGTTTAGCTAGGTCACGACATTGCTCAATGAAGTCGAGGATGTCGATCTCCATGTCAGGTTCGATTTCCTCGGCTTCACCCTTCTAAACCGGTGATATCGGCTAATAAGATCGCTCTTCAACAGAGCAATTTCGACAAACGTGTCGTTACAAAAATTCGCAGTGCTGAAGCCAGATTTACGATACCATACCGTTTCCAGCCGATTAGTTTGAGTTCGTGAGAGATGTTCGGAGATGTGTCACGCCGATAAAAACAATGAGCGCGAGCAGGAGAACTAGCTTGAGGCTGACGAGTTGCCCAACCGATATCGTAAGATACACCGACGGTTGCGTTCCGAGCCAGGAAGTTGCTTGATACACCCCAGTCGCAAACACCCCAATCACGAGGAGGGGAACGTATCGCTGAAAGCGTTGAACTGGCCGATCTATCGAACTGTCGTCACGCGCCAGCGCCGGTACGACTACCCCGTTGTGCCAGAGGGCAGCACCGATCCAGAGGCCCACACCCCACAGATGGAGCGTTCGCACGACAATATCGAGTGTCGTGCCGCCCTGTCGCTCGATATCGCTCCAGGCGAGTCCAAATAATCCCACGACGGCGAGTCCTACAACGAGCTGTGCTCCCCACCACCGTACATCAGCGACCGCACCCTCTTTCCAAATCATACTGTAGACGAGCGCTCCTAAGAGGGCTAACGCAGTCCCGACCAGTAGGAACTCTTGGCTACGTAGCGTTCCGAACTGCGTAACAACTCTGAAACCGATACCGACAAACGCTCCGCCGACATTCGTCTTTAGTTAATACTCTCAGTAATACTAACTGGGCCCAGTTTCCGATCGAATTCTGTCGATTTACTCCCGCTACGGCGAGAAAACCGTGTTTCTAGGGTTGCTTTATCGCTTGGTTTCGGTGGGTACGGTGTCTAGCTCGTTCAATTAGTGCTCTCAAATACTACTAGGCATGATGCTACAGATAAATATTACTATCAGACTTAAGTAAAGACGAATGGTCGCCGAGTCTTGGGAACACGATCGAGATGGGATCGAGACGCGCGCACAGGAGGTGACGGACGCCGTCCGAGAGCAGTTCGAGGGGCCCTCAACGAAACCCCGAGTCAGTACCGGATTGGTGTCTAACAACTTCGAATCGGCCGCCGACGCGGCCACGTCTCGGGCCGATCGCGAACACGGCGGATTCGGATCTGGAAACAAGTTCCCACAGCCGAGCCGACTTCACGCGCTGTTCCGAGCATATGACCGAAACTGTGAACTCAGCTGTGAAGCGCTCGCTCGGCTTCGCCGTGCGAGCGCGGTTGTGGTTCCGCGAGTTCCGTGAGATTACCCTGATGTGTATGATCTACAACATCAAGCGCTTCGTCAAACAGTGAGTCTCTACACCTTACAGCGATTCAACACAGCTCACCGTCGCGTCACCCTTGCCCGCTACGCTTTCACAGTGACGGCTCTACTCTACCAACAACGTGCTTCCCATGAGCGATATATAAAATCTAATAATTTTTAGATGCGATCATACTATCACACCTCCAATAGAAGATCAGCTCTCGCAGGCCTTACATTCGAGAAGATTTCGGCTGAACTTCTGTGCGGCATTCACACTCTTCTGGTAGTAGAGACTTTTCACGCCTTTCTCCCATGCTTTGATGTAGAGCTGATTGATCTCCTTTGTGCTGACTTCGCTAGGGTCGATCGAGATGTTGATGCTCTGCGCCTGGTCGATGTGTTCCTGTCTCTGCGCTGCTTGGTTGATGATGGCCATCTGTGGGATTTCGGCCATGGTCTTGAACACATCCTTCTCTTCATCCGTCAGGCAGTCGAGATGCTGTACGCTACCATCTTTATTTGCGATACTATCCCAGACCTCTCTGTTGTCTTTCCCTCGCTCCTTCAGGATTGCCTCAAGGAACCGATTCTTCTGGGTTGACTTGAGCTTCGCGCCGTCTCTCACGAAGTAGTTCGCCTTCAGCGGTTCGATACTCGGGCTTACCTGTCCGAGGATGACGCTGCTCGACTTTGTCGGGGCCACGCTCATCGTGGTTGTGTTCCGCCGTCCGTACCCTTCGAGCACCTCTGGCTCGCCAAACTCGTCGGCGAGTCGTTCACTCTCTGCGTAGCTCTTCTCTTTGATCGTCTGGAACACGCTCTCGTTCTTCTGCATCGCCTCCATACTATCGAACGGGATCATGTTGCTCTGGAGGTAGCTGTGCCATCCGAGGACACCGATACCGATAGCTCGATGCCGCTTGGCAAACTGTACAGCTCGCTCCATGAACTGCGTCCCTTCCGTTTTCTGAATGAATTCCTCCATCACGGCGTCGAGGAAGCGAGTCAACGTCTCGACCGCGTCCGTGTCCTTCCACTCGTCGTAGTGGAGCGCATTCATACTTGAGAGACAGCAGACGAAACTCTCATCCGGGTTAGCGGGGAGCGCGATCTCGGTACAGAGATTCGACGCATTGATCTGGTAGTCCTTGTCTTTGTACACCTGCGGCTTCCCCTCATTCATGTTGCCTCTGAAGATAATGTACGGGACGCCGATATTGATCCGCGTCTCAATGATCTTCGCCCACTTCTCTCGCTTTTCGGTATCGCCGTCGACCATCTCCTGGAACCAGTCGTCGCCGATGATGACGCCGTAGTAGATATCCTGCACCGGGTCACCCTCGGTCTTGATGTTGAGCCATTCATCGAGGTCGCCGTGCTCGATGTCGATATAGCCCGCGAACTGGCCTCTCCGGGTTTCACCTTGACTTACGACGTTGATCGCGGTGTCGAAGAGCTCCGTGAAACTATAACTCCCGTTACTTTTTCCATTGTTCGTGATCGGACTGCCTCGTGGACGTATTTCACCGAAGTATCCGCTCGTACCTCCGCCCAGCTTCGTCATTTCACCCACTTCGGCGTGGGTGTATAGGATACTCTCCATACTGTCCTCGATGTAGCTGCCGAAGCAGCTGATGGGGAGGCCTCTGTCCAGTCCAAAGTTTGCCCAGATCGGGCTGGCGAGGCTGTAGTACCCGCGGCTCATATACTCGTAGAACCGGTCTGCGAAGCCGTCTTCGTCGAGGATCTCTTCGGCGTTCTCTGCGATCTGTCTGATCCGTTCTTTCGGATCAACGCCCTCGAGTAGGTATCCCTCTCGGAGGAACTCGACGCTGTCGTCGTTCAACCAGTAGAACGGTTCCTGGTGTTCTTTTTCTACTTTGGTGAGTTCTGCTTGCGACATTATTAGAACATCTCCTCTGCCGTGACACTCTGTGTGTGTTTGTTGTACGTGGTCGACCGCTTGCTGAAGAAGTCGTTGTCCTTGGTCATCATAATATCTTCATCGAACCACCGCGTCTCTTCGAGCAGCTCGTCATCGGTCTCGAATACTGGGTCCACGTCGACGTTCTCCAGACTCTGATTGAACCGATCCTTCAGGAACTCATCAACGTGCTCTCGGGGGAGGAACTCCAGCTCGCCGTCCTCGAAGATCCAGTCGAGAATGTCCATCTCAGCCTCATAAGCCTGCTGACAAGCCTCTTGGACATCCGCTTCGAGTTCATCATCGAACATCTCCGGGTTCTCTTCTTTGATCGTCTCGACCAATTCAACTCCGAACAGCCCGTGGATCTGTTCTTCTTTGCTGGTTGCTTCGACGGCGTTTGCGATCCCCTTGAACTTCTTCTCGTGCTTGTCGAAGCTCGTCATTATCAGGAACTGGCTGAAGAGCGAGACGTGCTCGACAAACGTACTGAACAGGAGGATATTTTTCACATACTCCTGTTTGTCATTCTCTTCGTTGGTTTCTAGACACCGGTCAAGGTACTCGATTCTGTTTTTGATAGCAGGAACCTCAGTCACCTGCTCGAAGTCGTCTTCGATTCCGAGGATCTCAAGCAGGTGGCTGTAGGCGTCCATGTGTCGCACTTCGCTCTCCGCGAAGGTCATACCTACATTGCCGACCTCTGCTTTAGGCATCTCTTCGTAGATATCTGACCAGAAGGTTTTCACCTGCACCTCGATCTGTGCGATAGCCAGCATTGTCCGCTTAATAATAGTCTTTTCCGCAGGGGTCGTGTTAACCTTGAAATCCTGGACATCGCCCGAGAAGTTGAATTCCGTATGTACCCAGTAACTGTTGCGTATCGCATCAGTGTAGTCACGGAAGTCGCTGTACTCGTACGGTTTCAGATGTGTTCGTTCGGAGAAGATGTCGGACTCTGCTTCTCCACTCGTGGTTTCGTTCTTACTCATTAGTACGTCTGTTTCGTGTGCGTTTGTGTCATTGTGATCTGTTCGGGTCTTCGAAATCGTCTAGCTCCGCATCTAAGACCGCATCAAGCTCTTTTAGGAATTCTTGTGGCTCAGAAAATGATTTATAAACTGAGACAAATCGGATATAGGCTACCTGATCAAGTGTCCGAAGGTTCTCAGAGACAAGATCGCCGATCAGACTCGACGAGATAATCCGTTCGTCTCTGGCCCGCAGTTCTGCCTCGACTGTCTCCAGCAGTTCTGCGACTTGCTCGTCTGTTATTGGTCGTTTCTCTACGGCTCGAATGATGCCGTTACGGAGTTTCTGCTTGTCGTATGGCTCAATGTCTCCGTTCCGCTTTTTCACTTGGAGCGAGTCCCATTCTGGGCGCTCGTATGTGGTAAATCGGAACGAACAACGGCAGCATTCGCGCCGCCGCCGCACAGTATCTCCACTCGCGTTTGAGCCTGTATCGAGGACACGTGTGCGGTCGTTATCGCAGTCTGGGCAGTTCATGTGTTTGATTGTCGGATTCCTTTCTCGAACCCTACCGTATATATGGGATAGTCAGTTTTACCACAATATATGCTATGTCGAAGCCAGTACTAAATACTACTGGTCCGATTGTACTAGTACAAATAGAGTTGTTTCTGGAGGTTGTGAGACTCTCACCGGCCACGGATGTCGGACGCTGATTATTTCACCGAGCCCACACGCCATCGTCGAAGCCGATAGCGTCGTTCCACTTACCGACCACGGTGGCGACCGCCAAGTCGCCGGTAACGTTGTTCATCGTCGCTCTCCAAAATGATCGTCGCCACTCGGTCTGTCCGAATTTCCCATCCAGTGGTATTGTTCGCGCCCTGGCGATTAAGTGCGTCCGCTCACCAATTGTCTCAGCAAATCTAGAGATTCTCGGTTTGATGTCTCCGTACCGTAGACTCTGACGGAGTCCACGCCAGCGTAGCCGTGTTCGCCGGTGTCATCACGCTCCCAGTACAGCCATCCAGTCTCCTCCTCACCATCAAGTCCCATGTCGTCAACCGGGAAATCCAGAACTAGCACTTCGTGACTGTCACCATGAGAGCTTTCGATCTCAGTGACCTCCCCGTCGGCAAGTGGGCGTGCACCTTCGCCGTCCTGAACAACGAACCGGGACCCGAACCGATAGCGCACAGGTTCGTCCGTGGGGTCGAACGTCTCTCGTTCACCATCACCGTTGAGGAACTCCGAGGGATGGACGGCAACCGATACTGAGTCGTGTTCGTCTACGTCAATAAAATTCTCTGCGTTATTTGGTTGAATATCGATATCAAGTTCAAGGGGAAAGTGTGCGGCTGCAACACCACTCAGAGCGGGGATAGCCGCAACGGTGGTAGCAGCGCCGAGCGTGCCCTTGAGGTAGCGCCGTCGCGTTGTAGTGTCGTTCTTCGGTTCATCATCAGTCGGTGTAGATCGTTGCGTTCTCATACTGCAGGATGAGAGACAGTGCGTGGTAGTATGGCGATTCTGGTACGATCAGCGAACGTCAGTCACGACGAATAGGTAAGCATAACAACTCGCCCACCACCGTATCCGACGAGTATCTCTTCGGTCCCGTCGTTGTTAATTTCGCATACGCTCAGAGATGTCCAGAGAGGAACATTCCACTCGTAGAAGGCCATCTCTACACTAGTGTTAGGATCAAGGACTACAACCGTCCCACTATTCAAGAAAGGTAGTGTTCATCGAATGCGAAAACACCGACGGCTGGATCGCGATCGACGATTCGGTCGGGACGGAACTTCGAGGAGACAGATCGACTGGACGTAAGCGAGGTGGGCGGTCCTGATCGCGTTCTGCGAACAGCTCCGCGACGACAACAAACTGATAACGCTCTTGGGTAGAGGATTGTTGGTCAGTTCTCAGCTGGAGCTAGAAGTCACAGCAGGCAAGGGTGACGCAACCGCGTCACCCGACG
>NZ_AOJD01000081.1 GCF_000337415.1 Halorubrum tebenquichense DSM 14210
AAGTGTTCCGAAAACCGGGGAAAGAAGCACTCAAAACCATCCTCGAAACTGCGCTATGACTCACCAACAATCTCCGCCACAAGAGCGTTTTGTACTGATCGGACCAGATAAACTGTATAATATTTCGTTTCCAACGTACTTGTGTTAACCGATTTGTGAGTTTCCTGTATTGACCGATCCATACTTCAATTGTATTGAGCGATCCGTGGTTCACCTGTATTGACCGCTCAGAGTGATCGGTCTACATTATGAATGAGACAGGCGATGGTGAGTTCACGGAACTGCTTCCACCACCGCCGTGACCGGACAAACGCACCATACTTTCGCTTGAGTGTTGAGTTCACAGTCTCGGATTGACTCCGTTGTCCGTAGAGATCAGCGTCTAAGCGTGCGTTCCATGCCTTGTGAAGTGATGTGAACTCACGATGCTTAATCAGTGGCCGAACCTCGTGTTGCCGGGCGAGCCGTCTGATTTTCTGATCGTCGTAGCCTTTGTCTCCGAGGAGAATATTGATACGCTCGGGGTTGCGCTTGATCAACGACGGAGCGATCTGGCTATCGTGTTTTCGAGTCGTCGTCACGTGTAGATCGAGAATTGCGTTCACCTTTGCATCGACCAGCAACGTCACCTTGAGCTGCTGAATCGTGAGTTCAGCACGTTTCGTGTAGTGTTTCGAGGCGTGACTACGGTCGAACCCCGACGCATCAACACCAACAACTCCGCTTGTCGGAAGTAACGTCGCTGAGAGAGTCAAAATGATACGCCACACAGCCATATCAAGCCGGTTGAACGCCTTACACAGCGTTGAAGCAGTAGGAAGCTCGGTTAGCCCGAGAACACGACGGATGCGTGGCATCTCGATCATTTCGTCAAGTAGGCCACGGTAGGTCGTGTTCTTCCGCACTTTGAGACAGAGCAAAACAACGTGCTGCGGGAGTGTATAGCGGTGTTTGGAGAACTTCGAGGAGTATCGAGAAACTGCTCGGCGGGCCAGATGGATCGCCTTCTCAGTAAACCGGAGAATCTGCGACTTCGGGAGGGGCTTCATCTCGTCGGATTATATGGTGA
The DNA here is from genome assembly GCF_000337415.1 of Halorubrum tebenquichense DSM 14210. Classification (GTDB taxonomy): domain Archaea; phylum Halobacteriota; class Halobacteria; order Halobacteriales; family Haloferacaceae; genus Halorubrum; species Halorubrum tebenquichense. The sequence goes on from NZ_AOJD01000081.1 coordinate 1,070, forward strand.
ACATGTAACTCTCTGAGGATTTCAACAGAGCCCTCATATTCTATTAGTAGGTGATCCGGGGGTCGGGTTGAGTCGGATTCTCCGTTCTGCAGCACGAGTCTCTCCACGGTCGACGTATAGCAACGGGGCCGAAACGTCGAGAGCAGGGGTAACGGCGGCTGCGGCTCGGACAGGTGGACAGGATGGTCCGTGGGAGTTGAAGGCGGGGGCACTCCCGATCGCTGACCGCGGCCTTGCAGTAATTGACAACCTCGATGACCTCGACAACGACGTGATGGGTGCGCTCACTGAGCCGATGGAACAGCAGCAAATCACGATTTCGAAGGCATCTATCCATGAATCCGTCAACACTCGAGTGGGAGTACTCGCCGCCGGCTCTCCCAAGTACGGTAGGTTCGACCAATATGAGCCGATCGGGGACCAACTGGACGTGGATAACCAGTCACTCACGCTCTTTGACCTCGTATTCACGGTCACCGACAATCCCAACCCGGAGACAGATAAGCGCACTGCGGACCACGTACTGGACATCAACCAGGTGGGAGAATTACGAGAGGTGGGTGCAGATCCTGACCCAGCTGAGTCCGTTGATGCACCGGTAGAGACTCAGATCATCCAGAAACATATCGCAACCGCTCGTCATCTCCATCCAGTGCTAACAGACGAAGCGAAAGACCACATCACGGAGTTCTACGTTGATCTTCGCTCGAAGGGAGCCGACGAGGATGCCCCAGTACCAGTTACAGCCCGAAAATTGGAGGCACTGGTACGTCTCTCAGAAGCGAGCGCCCGAATACGACTCTCAGAGACGGTCGAGGGCGAGGATGCGGAGCGGGCGACGGAGATTGTCGAGTCGTGTCTCAAAGACATCGGCATTGATCCCGACACGGGGCAGTTCGATGCTGACGTAGTTGAGACGGGTTCTGCCGAGAGTCAGCGCGAACAGATCAAGAACATCACAAGCCTCATCGCAGATATTGAACAGGAGTACGAGGAGGGCGCTCCCGTCGATGATGTGCTAGATCGTGCAGGCGAGATCGGAATGGATCCCGGGAAAGCCGAAGTTGAGATCGAGAAACTCCGCACGAAGGGCAAAGTGTATGAACCAAAGCAAGGTCACCTGCGGACCAGTGACTACGGAACCCGCTAGTCTCCTACTCTCGCTGTTCCAATGGTGCCGGCTCTGATTACTCCCTTACCTATTCTAGATACATCTTCCACTTCCCCTCCGTCGATCGCCAGCTCTCCCTCCATGTAGATTCCTTCGGTCAACTGGCTCTTTTGAACCTTATTCTTCATATATATTTTGGCTGAAAAATTGGTTGATGAAAAGTGCGAATTGGCTGTGCGGACCGGACTACTAATCTCGCAACCGCCTCTTCACGACCTCACCAAGTTCTTTCGCTGGAATCTCTTGAAGCCGCTCGTCTTCGCCCAATGTATCTAGAACAGCCCCTACGGGCTCGGTGAACTTGAAAACCAAGTGGACACCCGATTTGAATCCACCACTAGACCGTTCGCTTTCCAGAACACCGTATGTTCCGGCCTTGTTGATGTGGCTGTTGACTGTTTCTTGTGTGTATATCTCCATGTCGCTTCCCTCACAGAGAATTTTGTAGATGTCGTACACCATAGGACTCGGAGCCGCTCCCTCATTCTCTTTCGCGACAAGTGCGGCAGCGTACAGAGACAGCTTCTTTTGGACAGACATCCCACCAACGATCTCGAGGACCCGATTCTTCACGACAGAATCGTTTGCCGATCTGACGTGGTCCTGCGTCACCACCGGGTCGCCCGCCCGATTCGCGATCTCTCCAGCATCCCGGAGCAGATCGATCGCGCGACGTGCGTCACCTTCGTTTTGAGCACCGTACGCAGCCACGATCTCGATGACCCCGTCTTCGAGGGCGTCGTCTTTAAACGCATCTCGACGTCGTTCGAGAATTTCGATGAGCTCGTTGGCATCGTAATCTGAGAAATGTATTCCGTTCGGATTGTAGGAGCTGTCAGTCCGGCTGTCCAGATTCTCGCGAAACTTCGGGTAGTTAGTGACAACCACCGTTGACAGCTGCGTATCAACATGCTGTTCCGACATGACTCGGCTCAAACTATAGAGCAGTCGAGAGTACGCCGGTTCGTCTGCGCCCGTACTGCCGGTCAGCGCGTCGATCTCGTCGAGGATGAATACGATCGAGTCGAAGTGATCGTCGACGATCTCATAGAGCCGGGTGTATTTCATATCGGTCGAGACACCCGACCGAGGGACATCCCAAACCACGCCCGCTTTCCGTGCCGTCTGGTGGCCTAGCTTCCACACAGCACGGTCGAGCGTGTGGGATTCCATCGTTTTGAAATTGACTGCCACGAAGTCGAACTCAATACCGCTCTCCTGAGCGCGTTCTTTGACTTTGTTCGCGACAGCTTTCACCGTCAGCGTCTTGCCCGTTCCACTGGGACCGTACAAAAGTAGATCCGGCGGTCGCTCACCATCGAGAGTGTCCCGAAACGCCCGAGCTTCGGCAGCAAGTTGCTCGTCCCGGCCGTAGATCCGATCCTGATCGACGATCGTGCTCGAGTCCACAAGGTCCTTGTTTTCAAAAACAGTCTGTACATCGCCATCGAGGATGCTATCCACGACAGATGCTCCGGACTCTTGTGACCCACCAGACTCGGTATCTGGTTGCCCCGAGTCGGTTTCGTCGCCTTCCATAGTGTTCATTGTGATCTAACCCCTAATAACCTTTGTCGAAATGAAGGGGGTAGCGTCGATATGAACACCCCTCCGTCGAAATGAATTCACCGCCTCTTTCATATCATCACACACCAACTTCGAAATGAAGACCCCTCCATCGATATGAAATCTCAGACACCAAGACAGACACCCCTTCTTCGAAATGAAATCCCACCCCGGAGTCCTGGCCGTGGTAGATCTTCTTCGAAGTGAGCACCCCTCACTCGATATGAAACCATCTAGCCCGGAAATCGGCCTCATCCACACACCCCATCATCGAAATGAAATACAAAATCACTGTGTGCGAGCCAGCCCATGAGATTTTATCGTGAGGAATAGCAGCAGGTTCTTCGAGATGAAATGCTTGAACAAAACACGAATACTGCCGTATTAGACCGTACAAATTAGATTTAGAGCAATTTTCTCAGTGGAAGAACCAATTTCATATCGAAGACGGTGTGTGAGAGTTATCTTACTACTACGTCAATCTCCGATTTCATATCGAATATGGGGTGTGAGAGCTATCGATATCGTCTCCTGTTGTCCGTTTACAGTAGACATTCCGTTTGTTGACAGAGAGAATTCACTGTATGACCCAACCAATATCTCTCGATCATATTGTCGACATCGTCATCACACACGAACCAGTAACTGAAGAACCAACTCTACGAGGGTATGCAAGAACTCACGACCCAAGGGCATGCTGTTCTCTGTGGGCTTGCGTACCACCAGGCGCTCGATGAAGTTCCTGTTCAGTCCGGTGATCTCTACGAACGATACGTGAAGATCTGCGGCCGTCTCGACGTCGATAGCGTGAGTAAAACGCCGTGTCCGTGACCACCCCTTGGATATGAACATACTCGGACTGACCAACCTCTATGAACGGAACGAGGGGATCTCAGCTGGTCGGTATCATGAATACGAGCTTGATGTCCCGTTGAAAGCAGTGCTTGAGATCCTTCTCGAAACGACTCGCTTCGAAGAGCTCGTCATCCAGTCGGCAGCCGACGATAACAATCTGCTTCAGTCGGATATCTCCAACTATTGAACACAGCTTTCTGCGAGGCGAGATGAACCATACCTCGTTGCCGAAAAGCTTCGGAAACAGTGGAGGGTCTAAGTCCTCCCAGACCTCCGACGATCGCGGAAAGAGAGCGAATGCTTACTCAACAACGCGATATCTTTGCTCTGATTTGTTAGCTAAGGTCGATCGATCTTCCTACAGAAAGCTTCGGAAACGGTGGTGGGTCACAATCGTGCTCGATCATAAATCTTAGTCTCGTTAGGCTTTGTTGAAATCCTCTTTTTCAGATTCTGCCTGAAACAGCCGTTAGCTGAAGCGTGCGAATGTGTCGGTGAGAAAGACGCTATATCTCGAACGCGCCTCCACACACCGGACATTCGGCGATACCGTTTGGTGGTTCAGGGTCAACTTGTACTTCTACCTCTGCCCCGCATTCAGGGCATTCGAAAAGTTCCGTTTTCATCAAACAGTGATTCTTCTGGCTGGGACTTAAGCGTGAGTACCAGTTCTATCGGAGAGTAGTTCCCCTGTATTGACTGCAGGGGGATAGAACCTATCATCTTTTGAGGATTTCAACAGAGCCGTTTCACCGTAATTGAGTAGGAACTTTGAGGGAGATGGGAGGAGAGTGGAGAGCCATGAGCCCTACCGTCCAGGAACTTCGGAACACGATTCGAGTAGCGACAGGTCGTTTTGAACGGGAGGTCAAGGCGTCGTTCACGAAGGAGGAGCTACAAGCGATTTGTGAGCTACTTGGAACCGATGTCGACGACACGGGGCGACCATCAACATCGCAAATGCGCCGGCTCATCCGTTCGCACGTCGATATCGCTGAGTCGATGGAGGCGGCCGACGATTCTACTTTCCGGAAGTCAGATCTCCAAGCGATTGCTGACGAAGTCGAAGCATCGTTCGAACCGTAGCCACCAGTCGCCCATCAATCTGGCTGCTGCGGTTTCCGACCGGACTCCCCGAGCGAGGTCGCTTTCTCCTGACCAACTCCGCGGTGTATCTCGCACGACTCTCAGAACACCATTCCAATCTGGTGGAACCCTCGGCGGTCACTATGTACTCTTCAGTGACCGGCTGTTTCCGAATAGTTTGTGTCCGAAGAACATGATTTCAACAAGCCGGTTATACTTAAGTACAGCCCGCATTTCTATATAAAGTTCATATAGTAGTGAGCCGTAACATGGCACATGAGCTATGAGACGGAATCGAGCCCCACACAGGTTGTGTCCATATCCGTTCCATTACCCGTTACAGACGCGGATCTATTCAAAAGCAAGGCAACGAACGACATCTTGCTATTTTTAACGAACCACCGATTCAAACAGTTCTCACAGCGCGAGGTGGCTGACCAGATTGACCATTCCCAACAGACGGTTCGGAGAGCGGTCAACACCCTCGTCGAGAACGGATTAGTGGTTGAATCGCCCGAGGGCAATCAACGGCTCGTTCAGATCAACCGAGAGCGACTTGCTGTGCCGGACGACCCGCTCCTCCGAATCCCGCAACCAGAGTACCACAAGCCCGTGAAGGCCGCCGTCGACGAGCTCACTGGCCGTCTCAACGGTGTCATCGGGATCGTCCTGTACGGAAGCGTGGCGCGTGGCGAAGCCGATCGGCGCAGCGACATCGACCTCTGGGTACTCACGACGAACGAACGAGCCCCAAACCAACGGGAGGCGAACGCTGTTGGTCGCGACCTCGAAGACGCCGAGTTCGACGGCAACAGGTATGCTTACGACATCGACGTTGAAGCGATCCAAGCGATTCCCACGTATACCGACGACATCCGGGAAATTGTCGTTTCAGGAATCCCGATCTACAGCACTAACAAGTTTGAGACGGTCGAAAAGCTCCTTCTCGAGGAGGGTGGTAGCGATGAGTAACAGGTCTGTAAGGACCAGAATCCAGATTAGATATATCTGCTGTGTTGAATAGCGCCCTCTGGGCTATGATGGGGCGACACCTGACTTGAGATCATGTTCCTCGACTGCTCACGGGGTGGCTCAGATCTAGCCCGCCTACATAACCACCGCTATTCAACAGAGCAGATATATCTCTTTCTGAGTGTTTTATCAGGACTAAATCTCCTGAAGTTGAGTCGACATTCTGAACGTGACTTAACATTCTGCCCGCAGAACGTGACTTAACATTCTGCCCGCAGAACGTGACTTAACATTCTGCCCGCAAAGTGAGGGATAGCCGAGAACGGGTGGTGTAACACGCGGGATTTACGTACACCGCCTTCGCTACTCTACGATACTCGATGATCGAGATCTCTGATTCGCTTCGCTCTCTGTTCAGTGCTCAACTCGAAGAACGCGATGGGTCATATGTCGTGAATATCCCGGCGAGTGAAATCGAGCATGATGCGCTCGACGCTGACGAGACGTATCGTATCGCCATCCTTGCATCAGAATCCCCAACAGACGGTACGAACCAGCAAGACCAACACCAATCGACTGTTCAGGAAGCAGCTCCGACGTCGGACGGTCCTCCTGTGGATGAGGGTGAGGTCCGCGACGTGACGATCGAGACGACTGGTGATCAAGGCGATGGCATCGCGAAGGTTGAGCGGGGCTACGTCGTGATCGTCCCCGACGGACAACCCGGTGATGAGCCGACGGTCGAGATCGAGCAAGTCCAGGAGAACGTCGCGTTTGCCAGCATCGTCGAAAACGATTCACAAGCGCTGTAGCGTTGTTGTACTGGCGAGCGTCTGTTGGCCGGAGTCACCGACATCTCGACCGTCTCACTCATCCCTACTCACTTTCCGGCTTGCCGACGTACTCGGATTTCATCGTCCCGTTCTCACGATAGTAGCGATAGAGATAGGGCCCGTGCATATCCGCGGGGTTCCTGCTGGCGCACTTGCAGCTGTCGTCGCCACAGGTGACCTTCTCTTTGACGACGGTTCCTTTCTCCGAATTGTCGGACTCGTCGACGGGCTCGGCGGTCTCGGGAAGTTCGTCGGCGGCAACCGACTGGTCGCGATACCCGATCAGCGCCTCGATGTAGTTCTGTACCTCATGGAGTGTCTCTGTATCCTGTTTCGGGAGTCCTTCCGCGAGATACTTCGGTAGCGAGGCCGGTGGTGACGGCTGCTTCATACCTTATGTAACAATTGGAGGCACTTTAGCACTCGGGTGATACATAAGGTAGTGACTCCGCTCCACCAACTGTGAACTCTTCAGCGATCACTCAAGATCGTAGGCCGCAATCTCGTGAGAGCCACACTGTGGGCATTCGTCGACGCTTTTCTCTACCCTGTATCCACAGTGGCGGCATTCGTAGAGTGTTGTCGACGACGGCTCGGGTCTGACGATCTGCCGGATGATTTGTTTACTAAGCATTGGTGGGATCGACGATTTTGCCACAGCCGGGGCATTCGGCCCACACGCCCGGTTCACCGCCAGCTGTTTCATAGTGGATGATCGCCTGTCGACCGGTCACTGTCTCGCCGCAGAACGAGCAGGTGCCACGGACCGTCTCGGGATTATTAGAGGTCATTCCTCTTTTTGGGGGAGGGAGCGTGTGACACTGTTTTGGAGCTGGTCCGGTCGTCGCAGTCGAGCCAGCTCTGCTCCCTCACCTCAAATTACGCGCTCTGTGACTTATAGTTCGGGCGAGCGGAGTGAAAGTATTGCTTTGGGGGGCTTAACCGTGATTCGCGAGTGCCCCTCATAGCACAAGCTCTTGGAAGAACTTGAGAACCTCCCAGCGGAGGCAATGAAGCTAGTCAACTATAGTCTCAAAATAGCGACTCTAGTTCCCCGTCACTATCCATCAGCTTCGAGAACTTGTCCTCGCTTTCGCCGGTGATCTCACCGATATTCTGCTGTGCTTCGATCGCGACTTGCTGAAGCTCTTTCACCCGTGGGACATTCGTCACCCCGCCGAGCAGCACGAGCGCTGCGACGATCCCCTCTCCGCGGCGCGGGTAGTCACCACCGCGGACCTCCATCGATCCGGTCTGCTCTTCGAGCCACTTGCGCCCGTGCTCGATTCCCTTTCGGTTGAGATACGCTGGCGGGCCGGCGACAACAAGTAGCGCCCGCTCGGTACCGTTCACCTCACACGGTAGCGTGAGTCGGCCAAGCGTCGCCTTCCGAACGAGACTCGTGATCCGATTGGTGGCCTCTGTACTGTCGATCCCGTCATCCGACTCGCCGCGAAGCCGCGAGAGCAAGCTCTTCCGCTCTGGTTCGTCTACCGCGACGTCAGCGTAGCCGAGCGAGGAAATCCCGCCGCCTTTGAGCGTGTTGATGATCTCCGAGGAGTCAACGACACTCTCGGCGACGTCGCTTCCCTCGGCCACTTCACCCGCACTGAAGAGCACGCCGAACCGCTGGACGAGCTCCTCGTTGATCGCGTCGAACCCTTCCTCAACGGATTCGCCAGAGCTGCGCCACGCGTCGTTGTCGAACAGCATGAGGTTATCCACCTCGTCGACGAACGTTTTGAGCGATCGGGCGGCGTTCAGCGTGTAGATCCCACCCTCATCGCTGCCGGGGAGAATTCCGAGCCCGTACACGGGTTCGGTGTAGATCCATTTGAGGTTCTTGGCGATCACGGGCGCCCCACCTGATCCGGTCCCGCCACCGAGCCCTGCAACAACGAGGAACGCGTCGGTCTCGTGGATTGGTACCGAGTCAAGCGCTCCGAGGATCTCGCCGATATCTTCTTCGGCAACCTCTGCACCCAGTTCGTTATCGGCGCCCACACCGTGGCCCTTCACTCGCGACTGTCCGATCAGGATCCGGCGGTCCGTCGAGAGGTGATCCATGCCTTGAAGATCTGCTTTTGCCGTGTTGACGGCGATCGCTCCACGAACAATATCCGCACCCGTCCGTGCGTCGTAGGCCAAGAACTCGTCGACCACCTTCCCGCCCGCCTGTCCAACCCCGATCAATGCGAGTTTCATGTGAATGGCTCTGTTGAAATCCTCAAAAGGTGATAGGTTCTGCTCCCTCTGCAGTCAATACAGGGTAACCACGGATCACTCAATACAGGGAACGTATTTCCTATTGAAGTCAGTAATTGAAGTATGAACGAGGTCCGCCGTTTTGATTTGGAGAATCCGTGGGTATTCCTCTTCGCAACCATCGTTACCTGGGTCGTAGTCATTAGTACCATCCAAACGGTTCTCTTCGACGGTGAGTTGACTGGTGCGGTCATCAGAGGAACTGGCAGCGGTTTCGTTTGTGGAATTACGATGCTCTATCTTAGGAAGAAGGACTGGTTCTGACATATTCAGTCAACAAGCAGTCCTCATCGACCAGCTGTTTCAGACGAGAATGTATCTGAAGGATGGGATTTCAACAGGCCAACTCAATAAATGCCGTATCTTATTTTTAGGGAGTGAAATAAAAGATTGAGCGAGAAGTTACTCAAGATTCTCACGGTAGTCATATTCAATTCCATTTTGGACTAATATATCCTCAACATCTGATAGAGTATCTGTTTCACTCTTAGACCACGTCGGCATCAATTGAACTACTCGGATTTTTTCAGAGTCATTTTCCTGATACTGTATGATCATATGTGGGTGACCGATCTTATTTGGTTTGGATAAGATGATCTGTTGGATTGTTCCAAGCTCAATTTTAGTTTCGTCAGAGACTCCAAAATACCTATTGTAGATATATTTCCCTGATAATAATAAAACTCCCAAAAGTACACCGCTGACTAAGCCATTTACCGCGACTTCTCTGATAAATATACTAGTGTTAAAAACAATAGACAATATGAGGTAGAAAGCTGTTGCTGACAGAATTACTTGTAGTGTATAGCTATTTTTCAGGAGACGCTTAGCTCTAGTGATTTTGTTACTTTCGATCTCGATATAGCCATCATGTACCACACAATTGCCCGGAAGAATTTGGAATTGATCCATAAGCGAGAATATAACAGCCGGTTAAATAGAGAAATGTATTACCCAATGAAAATGGTTTGGATCTATGGCGCTCTTGTTTGACGTGGAAAACGACAATATATTTCACTAATACTTACGCGGTTTTTTATCTAAAGTACGCATATTGACCGCTCAGAGTGATCGATCTACGTTATGAATGAGACAGGCGATGATGAGTTCACGGAACTGCTTCCACCAGCATCGTGACCGGACAAATGCACCGTACTTCCGCTTGAGTGTTGAGTTGACACTCTCGGATTGACTCCGCTGGCCGTAGAGATCAGTGTCTAAGCGTGCGTTCCATGCTCGGTGGAGTGGCGTGAACTCACGGTGCTTAATCAGTGGCCGAATGTCGTGTTGCCGGGCAAGTCGCCTGATTTTCTGATCGTCGTACCCTCTGTCACCGAGCAGAATATCGATGGCCTCGGGATTGCGCTTAATCAAAGATGGGGCGATCTGGCTGTCATGTTTTCGTGTTGTTGTCACATGTAGGTCGATGATCGCGTTCACCTTTACATCGACCAACAGCGTCACTTTGAGCTGCTGAATCGTGAGTTCAGCTCGTTTCGTGTAGTGTTTTGAAGCGTGACTCCGGTCGAACCCTGACGCATCGACTCCAACGATTCCACTCGTGGGAAGTAGCGTCGCTGAGAGAGTCAATATGACACGCCAGACAGCCATATCAAGCCGATTGAACGCCTTACAGAGCGTTGATGGCGTAGGAAGCTCAGCTAATCCAAGAACTCGACGAATGCGTGGCATCTCGATTAATTCATCAAGCAGGCCACGATAGGTCGTGTTCTTCCGAACTTTGAGACACAGCAGAACAACGTGTTGCGGGAGTGTATAGCGTTGTTTAGAGAACTTCGAGGAGTACTGAGAGACTGCTCGACGTGCCAGATGGATCGCCTTCTCAGTAAACCGGAGAATCTGCGACTTCGGGAGGGACTTCATCTCGTCGAATTACAGGTCGAACATGTAACTCTCTGAGGATTTCAACAGAGCCTCACAGCCAGCAATATGGATGGTCTCGGGGCGTTGGGTAATGTATCTACGGAGGATAGCTGAACGGGGAGCGGGCTGTGTGTTCGCGTTTTTCGACTTTTTTGAATGAGGGAGACGGCGTTACATATTTGTGGGTTCTCAGTCAGGCTTTGAGAGATCCGCTCAGAAACTGAATATTCTTTCTTTTGTTGATTATTACTTCAGGTAGTACTATATTTATCCACTTTTTGTTTATTTAGTATAAAATCTTTGGAGAAAGGTATAAGTGAATTACCACAGTTTAGCAAACTGGGATGAGTGAAAAACCTGATTCCCGAAACGAGTTGGACAGAGTCAACAGAAGGAACGTTCTTCAAACACTTGGTGTTGGTACTATTGCGGCTATTACGGGCATCAACTCAGTCTCAGCGTCATCTGAGGAGGATAGTGCTCGAGAAGAGGCCAAGTCCTATATTCATCAGTATCAACCCACTAAGGCTGTCACAGTCCTAAATGAAGCTGGTATTCCGCACCTTCATACCGAACAATCTCCTCCAGTTTCCGAGGACCCCACTGGGAGGGAGACAAAAGAGGGTGATGGAGATGTGTCGACTGATGATTTCTTCACAAACCCAGACAGTAACAGTATTAATACCATTCTGTTCGAAACAGCTACAGATGGTGTTTGGCACCTAGCTATGACTTGGGACTTGAGCCGCAATCCAGATATTGATGGACCAGAACCCACAGATGGACTTATTTTAGCATGGGATGATAGCCACTTCAAATACGATCCAGGAACACTCGAATATGAAGTTACCCATGAGTATGAAATCTACGGAGATACTGTGATCCACACGAACGGCCATGAGTTACCCGGTGGGAAGGAGATCGACTATATTGAAGTTTCTGACGGTCCACTCATCGGTGATTACAACAATGGTATCGGCTTCCGAATTTTTGATCACGCACAAGAATCTGATGGAGCCAACTCATGGTGGCCACTGGAACAGACTGGCTTTGCAGAGATAGATATTGAACGCCAAGCCGATGGGCCCGCAAACGTTCAGACTCTATTTGAACACACCTGGTCAGTTGGGAATATATCACAATTCGATCCGATTCTTAATACCAGCATTTCGAAGGGTGCTAGTTCTGTGGATATTTCGGTTCCGTTCGAGGCCGATTCTTGGAGTGAGGGTGCAATAGAAGAGATCCCAGATAATAGCTAAAGAATTTGTATCAAAGCAAGTGGAATTCAGTTTAGATTAGTAATATACTAACAAAAAGAATTTATATTGAACTATCATACACCAGATATGGCTTCAGAGAGACAAAGATTCCTTGTAACCGTAACATTACTAGCATTTATACTACTAAACAGTCTTGGAATTGAACCTGTTCGGTGGTTCCAGCAGATATCCTTTGCCCTAGCATCCGCCGTGCTTCTTTATGTCATGTACGTGATTGTGTCACCCCTAGTAAAATGGATTAGGCCAGAGTAGTGGTTCTATGACATCAGGCCTTGAATGTCAGAAGCCCAATCCACAGAATATCCAGATCGCGGTAGAGATACTGGGTGTAGAGAACGGCTTGTATATTGGTGATCGGCAGATAGATATCACCGCAGCTGATAATTGAGGTCTCATTCTGTTAATTCTCTACATCGACCACGGGGAGGAGAGAACCTATCATCTTTTGAGGATTTCAACAAAGCCATGTGAATAGTCCACGTGTCACTACACGAGGAGGACAGATAAAGATTCGAAGAACACTGGAAAACCGGTGTGGGAGGTCCATGAATAGTGAAATCTGGTGAGAACACTGGAAAACCGGTGTGGGGGGTCCATGAATAGTGAAATCTGGTGAGAACACTGGAAAATCTGTGTGGGGAGGGAGGTCTGACGATGACCCCAATACCCTACTACCTGCGTTTCAAAGGTGCTGACAATGGCGAATTCGCGGCGGCCCATCGCGCCAGCTGAAGAAGATGTTCTCGATCATCTTGAGGTGTATCTCGAGGAGATGGGCGATACCGACTCGCTTACCCGTGAGACGGCGATCATCTACCTCGAAGATCAAGGAATCAAGCCTGCCGACGCACGCGATATTATCGAACAGTTACTCCTGAAGGGCTATCTGTATGAGGTTGGTGACGAAATTCGGATTCCACCACGCTCGTGACGAGTTGATTCGTCTGTTGTCTATTGGACTCTTCTCTCTCTTATCGCGCAGTTCACGCCTATACCAAACGCAATAGTCACCCACCAGATGGTTCGTTACTTCCGATATGCCAGAAATCGATAGTATTTCATGAATATAACTCGAAGCACGAACAATGTACGATCTCACTGGCTTTCAGCGCGACCTCCTGTATGTTATTGCCGGGCTTGAGGATCCACACGGGCTCGCGATCAAGGAGGAACTCGAAGACTACTACGAAAAAGAGATCCATCACGGTCGGCTCTATCCGAATCTCGACACACTTGTCGAGAAGGGACTCGTTGAAAAAAGTCAACGTGATCGACGGACCAACGAGTACACCACCACTCGTCGAGGGACCAGAGAGATCAAAGCGCGGGCTGAATGGGAATCTGAGTACATCGATCACGCTGCCTAACTAAAACCGCATTATCGAAACCAGGACAGATTTCGTCTCAATATGGTGGACGTGCGTTATATTATAAACCTACAAAACATGGGTGAATGATATGACGTATGAAAATCTTGATGGCGAACTGGTGAACGCTCTGCTCGGAGACGGTCGCGACAGCCTCCGAAGTCTGGGAGAGGAACTCGACGTTTCTGTAACGACTGTCTCTAATCATCTTCGTGATCTTGAGGACGAAGGCGCAGTGCGAGGATACACACCAATCGTCGATTACAACAAGCTGGGTTATGACGTAACGGCCGTCCTTCAGCTCAAGGTTGAGGGGCACGCACTCCCGGAGATTACTGATAAACTTCGACAGGAAGAGCAGATGGTAAGCGTCTATGAAGTCACGGGCGACGCGGACATCATCGCAGTCGGGAAATTCACCGACACCGATGAAATGAACGATCAGATCAAATCCCTCCTCACCGATGCGGATATCCGGGAGTCGAACACGAATGTCGTACTAAACGCGGTCACTGAGAACGAACAGTTCGAACTTGACGTCGAAGAGTAACGGGTCATCCGTCTTTAGCTAAAAATGAATGATCTCCCTGTGCGCCCAACTGGTCACCACGTTGATTTTGGGGGGTTCCGTCCGAGGCAACTCAGCCTGTAGTGGTGGCCGTCGCTGTGTCGGTGCCGGAACTGATGCGGGATGGACATTGGGCTTCTGCGGGGACACGACACGCTGTGCAGAGGCGGTTACAGTCCTAGTCCACGTTATCAGGTGCGTCTCAAAAGACCCAATCTCTCTATTGATGCTGGCGTACTTGCCCCAGCCGCCACATATCTTGGACAGCCGAGCCACATGTGAGGATATGGGCCGCAAACCCGGAACGTGGCACTGTAGCCGATTATCATGGACGTTAAATCTCAGTACCAGATTTAAATGCTTAGCAAATAGTAACTTAGTATGGCTGGAGTTCAAGCAATCTTTCTCGCTATCTGCTTCCCGGTTCTTGCGATAGGACTCCACGAACTCACCCACCTAGCAGTCGCTCGGATTGCCTGCCCGATTTCAATTGAGCAGACCTCATGGGTCCCCCTCCGACTTCGCCTTGATTTTGAGAAAGTGCCGGCAAAAGCCACACTTCGGATGATTGCACTTGCCCCTATATTTGTCGGCAGCGTGGCTGCTGTCATCGCTACCCAAACCGGTATTTGGCAGCAGATTAAAACCGCTGACCCATACTATCTTCACCATCTCATGATTGCGTACTGGCTCCTCTATATCGTCCCAAGTCCTGCAGATATTCGACTAGCCATTTGGCCGTCGGCAGAAGATACACAGCGTGTACAGGTGAATCCACAATGAGTGACCACCCACTTGGCACACCCGTAATAGACGACAATCGTGCTGTTTCGACAGTAATCGGGGTCGTTATTTTGTTTGGCTTCCTGATCCTTGCGCTCTCCCTGTACCAAGTGGAGATCGTTCCACAACAAAATGCGGAAATGGAGTTCCAACACTCCGGGGAGGTCCGCAACGATCTTGTTGAGCTCAGAGCAGGTATTCTACAAGCTGGGAGTATCGACCAGCCGCAGTACCAGACGGTTCAGTTAGGTACTAGCTACCCAACCCGTGTATTCACAATAAATCCACCACCGCCAGCAGGAACAATCCGGACGACGGAGTCGTATCCGATCACAATTGCGTACGAGTCAAACGGTACGGTGATCGAGACTATCCCCACACGGTTCATCGAGTACCGGCCGGGCTACAACGAGATCGATCAGTCCCCAACGTGGTACGATGCGTCTGTACTCTACCTTGACGCTCGTCAACAGGGGGGNCACGGTTCATCGAGTACCGGCCGGGCTACAACGAGATCGATCAGTCCCCAACGTGGTACGATGCGTCTGTACTCTACCTTGACGCTCGTCAACAGGGGGGTGGTATCGCGGTGATCGAAGATCAGGATCTCGTTAATGACGGGAAGGTACAAATTACAGCTCTCCAGAACGAGTTTCGGCGAAGCGGGACCGGTCGAGTTACAGTTGAACTCCGCCCAGCAGAGAGCATCACTGGCGATCTTCCCGAGGGTAATCTCAATGTCACAATTCCGACGCGGGTGAGTGATAAAGAGTACTGGAATGGTACTGACATCTCAAGCGACATCTACAGTATCACGGACGATGAAAATGGAGATGATGTATATAACCTAACACTTGAGACAACCGCTACCAACCTGACCGTAGATACGGTCGGCGTACAAGAAGCACCTGAAGAGCCAAGTCAGAATGATAATGCACGTCTTGGTGGTGGCGGTGGCGACGGCGGGGATGATTCCGATGATGAGTCGCCCATGGGACTAGTATACAATGATGATGCTATCGCGGTAGATGGAAATGATGACCCTAGTCCAGACAGAAGTGGTGGGGTAGAATTTTCGGTCACGAATCAGTATGAGCAGCCAGTCACGATAACGAGCATGACAATCGATCCAGATAACCCTGACATCAATGAACTAGATGACGCCGTGCCCAACGATTTTACCGGCAACCGTGATCCCTATGCTGACGAAGTCGAAATTTGGACTGAAAATAGTTCTGGGAGCATTCAGTATTCAGAGTGGACCACCAGTCCTGGACGATTTACTGATAATGAGGCGCTCGCGATTGATGATCAAGTAACAATATCGCCGGGAACGGATGGGGATATAAATTCTGATACACTATCTAGAATTCAGTCTGGGCAACAACTTGAACTTAGCATGTATGAGTTTTATGAGGAGGGTGGTGGGGGATTCCCTTACTATCAAAACGATAATATAAATATGAGTGGGGAACAGCTTACAATCACCCTTGTATACGAATTCGATGATGGTACCACGGATTCGACAACATATCAGATGACGCCATCCTGATAATTATTCAAGAATTAACACTTAATAAATTCCTGAAAGAAACGGGTCACAACTAGCTTCCGATGCGGCTTGACAGTACAGTTAATTCTGTGAGCAGTCTCTGTCTCTCGTGTTGGGTGTCGTGTGTTCGATGTCAACTCTAACTCTGAGAAACCGGCATCCATTGTAATTTAACGCCTCACGCCAGCGCTGTCTCCTGATCTGAATTCTGGTAGGGCTACCTGTCAGAGAAACCCGGTAGCTGCTGTGAGTTACTAACCACTAGATTCAGGAGTTGTTGACCGGATCAAAAGAGCGTTTCTCTCTGATGAGTTGCGCGAGCGCGCTCGCACAACGAATCTCGTCTAGGTTCAAGAAGAGATTTTAGTTCAGTTCAGCCAACGAGAGGGGACGTATACTCTACTATACATAATCTCAATTGTGTCGAAAAGGTAGTCCTTCTCTCAATTTCCAAAAAGGTGCTTCTCTTATATATTCGACAGTGGATAACGAGAAGTATGGACACTGTCGCGATATACAGTCGCGTCTCAACGAGCGACCAAGACGCCAGCCGTCAACTCCACGAACTCTGAGACTTCGCCGAGCGGGAGTACCCCGACGCTGAGATCGTAGAGTTTGTCGACATCATATCGGGTATGGCGACCGACGAAGCCGAAAAGAGCCAGACACTTTGCTCGGAAATCGCGGCGGACGGCGTCGACGCCGTCGTAGTGGATAAGATCAGTTACCTATCGCGTCTCGGCGGCGGAGAGATTCACAACTTCATCCAACACGTCCTTGAGAGGTGCGGTCGAACCCTCTGATTCGGGAGCTAATTGTTGACGGCGAGATCCGGCGGATCGAGTTACAACTGGACGACACCACCGCCGAGGGGGACTTGATCGACGACTACTCAGAATCGGCGGGAGCGTACGGGCGGGTTCTCCCACAGCCGGACAAGTGGGTGGAAAGCGAGGCGGTGTGGATCAACGATCCGGACATAATACGGGGCGTTTTCCGGTCCGTGCTTTTCGTCACGCAGGCGCGCGAGGCGCCTGTCGCCTCCGACGACACTATGAGCCCATCGAAGATGCGCTGATCGAGACGATCGTTGCTGGGCTGTTCACGACGACGGGGGTTACTAACAGCTGAATTCATTCATTCGGTATTGACAGCACCTCGTGCTAACAGTAGTTGCCAGCAGTAGTACTGTGACCCGACTCGAAGTCTGTCTTGAGTCATTCGGCCTGCTCCACCGGTAGGCGTTGTCAAGTTCCGGTAGTTTTATATTGACTAATTATTTAGTTAGGGTGCTGGTTACACCAGCAACCCCACTCCGACGCCATCTCCCTCGCTGTGATTCTCTTGGATCGCGGCCCAACGTCAAGTGGGACAAAGAGAACAGCTCTCTGGAGGTCTGGAGGGCCCTCCAGAGCGGCTGGCTCTCTTTCAGAAAACTGGTCAAACACGACAACCAGTTACCCGATAATTAGCAGAACGCTCATGTGTAGCACATTGTTGGTGTAGAGCTGTCTTGCGATTCTGTATTTGATTAAGCGAGGGTGGAAGGTGCTTGTTAGGCAGTTAGACCCCTGTCTTCTGTTCTAACTCTCCTGAGGAGAACCGGATCAACAATCTCCGCCACAAGAGCGTTCAGCAATACTGCGCTTGAGACAGCTCAATACTAGCTCGAAGCCGTCGCCGTCTACCACAACTCACGTCATATTTCACGCGACTAGCTGTGGAACCGTAACTATCTGCGTTATTTTTGAGTTTCGCCGCCATCAACCGGGAGTGACTGCCCGGTAATGTACGACGCTTCATCGGAGCACAGCCAAACGATGACGTTGGCAACCTCCTCTGGAGACGCAGCCCGCTTCATCGGAACTTCTTCGGTAATCGAACTGCGTTCTGCTTCAGACATCGACTCCAAGGCTGGCGTCTCTACAATTGTTGGACAGACTGCATTGACGCGAACGTCATCTGTAGCGGTTTCTAAGGCTGCTGTCCGTGTTAGACCGACTACGCCGTGTTTGCTGGCGGCATACGGTGCCCGCCCGGGGCTCCCACGGAGTCCAGCCTTTGAGGAGACGTTGACGATGGCCCCGCCGCCGGTGTCCTCTAATGCGGGGAGTTCGTATTTCATACCGGCCCAGACGCCAGTCTGATTGACATCGAGGATGCGGTCCCACTCTTCCTCATTGATTTCTGAGACTGGGGCTGGCGTGTTTCCAATCGCAGCGTTGTTGACAGCGTAGTCGAGTCTCCCGTGTTTGTTGAGCGTGGCATCGACGAGAGCCTCAATTGACTCACTGCGGCTGGTGTCGACCTCGATGAAGGTTGCATTGCCATTATCTTCTTTGATTTGTTCAGTAGTCTCTTGACCAGCCTCCGTGTCGATATCGGCAACGACGACTGTAGCTCCTTCAGTGGCAAATCGGTTGGCAGTTACGCGGCCGATACCGGAACCGGCGCCAGTCACGAGTGCGACAGAGTTCTCATAGTCGTACATCATCTACTTATACTGAATATATAGTCAAGTAGCTTTTGGTATTTCCAGTAAACTCCTAAAATCTCTGTCCTCGTCGCTATTCTGTTTCCAAGAGAAGACGGTATATTTATATATTAACTGTTTATTCACATAGACGAGTTCAAACAGCTGAGCGACTACCAATTCAAACATATGACGCGACATCAATCAGCCCCGTCTGAGCCTCCACTTGCCTATTGCCACGACGCCGTCCAAGACGTATCGCGCACATTCGCTCTCACCATCGATGCACTCGAGCCACCGTTGGCCGACCAGATCTGCGTTGGTTACCTGCTTTGTCGAATTCCGGATACGATTGAGGATTCAACCCACATCTCGGCGGAGACTCAACAAAGGCTCTTGAGGACCTACTCCGCGAGCCTCGACCCTGAATCACCAGCGTCGAGCGAAGTGTTCACCCGTCAGGCCCGACAGTACATGCCAAATCGGTCTTCTGTAGCAGACTGGGAGCTTGTTGGAAACACGGAGACCGTTGTGGCCGCCTTCGAACAGTTCTCACAGGAGACACAGGAGGCAATGCGACCTCCTATCCGTGAAATGATCACGGGGATGATTCGGTTCACCGGGCGATACGCGGACGAGTCGGGTATTCGAATCCAAACGCATACTGAACTCCGAAGCTACTGTCACTACGTCGCCGGTACTGTTGGGGCACTAATCACGAACCTCCTCGCAAAGCAACCACTCACGACTTCCCGCGAGGAGGCCCTGCGAAGGAATGCCGAACATTTCGGCCGGCTCCTACAATTGGTGAACATTGCAAAAGACGTCCACGAGGACTACGTAACCGAAAACAACGTGTACCTCCCAAGTGAGTGGCTAGCAGCTGAAGGAATTCCACAAGATCAAATCATTCATACGGACTACCGGGAGGAAGCTACATCGGTGCTTTCACGAGTCCTTGAGTTGGCTAATCAGCACCTCGACGCTGCTCAATCCTACATCGAACAAATGCCCTTGGGTAACGGAAACACCGTCGTCGCATGGGCAGTTCCATATCTTCTAGCTGTTGGGACTCTTCGAGAGCTCCGGACAAACCCCGGAGCCGCATTTGCTCCGGAGACTGTGAAGGTATCGCGCACAGAGGTTCGGACCATCCTGAATGCGGTGTCTGCTACCGATCGGCAGTGTCTCACCTCCCTCCGAGAACAGATTTCTGACAACCCGCTTGAAGAGCTACCACCTCGTCTCGCTCTCTGACAGTCCCCAAGCACTATCCACCTGATTCCGGGGTGACAAACGGGACTTGTGGACTCTGATGAGCTCAACTGATGACAAAAAACCAGTCACGTCGTTTTTATTCGACTGCCGTTGAAATACGGTCGAGGTAAGCATCGATTGTGGCTTTCAATGGCTCAATCGACTGCTCTGGGTTGTACACTGTGAGGCGTCGGGCACGAATTCCGATAAGAAGTGAGAGGAGTGTTTCTGCTTCCACCTCAACGTTGATGTCGACAAACTCGTTGGATTCGATACCACGACGAAGAATGTCCTCGAGAGCCATCCTTACCCTCTCTTCGACTTCTAGGTATTGCTCACGAACTGCCTCATCGTGGGGTGCATTCATTCGAAGTTCGAACATCGACAACATCAGTCGATAGGGCTCTTCGTTGACCGTCGTTGGGAGGAGAAGTTCGATAAGATCGTCAAGTTCCTCGCGAGGTGACGATCCTTCTTCGGGGAGGGTCGCAAGAAATCCACCGAGAATGTATTTGAGGAAATCAACGAGAAGATCATCTCGACCGTCGTAGTGGTAGTAAATAAGGGCTTTACTACGGTCAAATTCATCGGCGATGTGCTGGATAGTGAGGTCGCTGTAGCCGTGTTTCTTGACGGCGATGTGGGTAGCTTCCATGATGTCCCGTTTTCCGGGATCCATGTCGTCGCCGTAGTTTTCGAAACTCATTAGATGTACATGTTGTTTCAAACGGCCTGTTCCTTTTGATTGTTCTGCGAATTGGACTCTGTTGGCTCTGTTGAAGTCCTCTTCTTCAGATCGGTTCTTACCTGAAACTTCTGGTCCCTGAAGATTATGTACCGATCAGAGTCCATCAACGTCTTTTAGCAACCGTACCAGCAGACCAAGAGTCAACAGATCCTTTTTGCCGTGTTTCGAATGTCGGATTAGGAGACTCCCCCGACCGTGGAGCCCGTTTTGACATCCTCCCCCGCTGAAGCGTGAGGCTTTCTCCTTATTACTTCGGTAAATGCGTAAGGTAGCCTAGTTCACAAGGTCATCAGGTACGCAATCCAGATTAAGACTGAGGCGGCACCAATGCCACCCATCAGGTAAGTGTACAACTTTCGTGTTTTGCCATGGATTTTATAGCTGCTGTAAATTGAGACAAGCCCTGCTATTGGGATTAGAACGACAGAAATGATTGTACTAATTGTCCCAAGTATGAGGTACTGACGTGTATTTGTCTGGTCTGTTGTGGCTGTTTCTGACATTGCCTACCTGTTACTGAATATCTATTCAGTATTTAAACTAGTGGTTTTTCAAAAGACATCTCTGATGTACAAAAGAAGTAAGATATCTCGCTGGACGAAAGCCTAGGAGCTAGGGACGTATCTCTGTCCGGGCCCCAAGAAGCTTGACATTACAGTTCTAGCCGTCATAGTAACATAGTATATGCCAAATCGTAAGCTACAGTAGCTAAAGCACAAAGTTTATATATTGACATTACAGTCAATCTGCTATCCTCCAAAATGGACGATAAGCCATTGGTTAGAACTATTAGGATGATCCATCACAATCATCAACCAGACGATCATTTCTGTCGGCAATATACTGCTAAATACGTTGGTGAGATTTGATCAAAATGACTACACTATCAACTATCGACGAGCGGCGAAACACAATCGACGAACGTCTTGAAGTTGCGTTAGGAAGCGTTGATGACGAGTCGGTGGGTCTAGCTAACTCAGCTGTTGACTCGTGTCCAGATCGATGGTACGGACAATTGGTGGCTCTTTCTTATGCTACAATTGCTGATCAACCGATTACTGATGTAGTATTGTCGGCATCGGCCGCAACTGAGTTACTCCACGGATACTGTCAACTGCGAAGTGAACTGTTCAACCAACTCCACGTGAGTCAACGCAACTCTCTCACTAGGGACCCAGTGAAAACCCTGCTGGCGGGAGATTATCTCAACTCCTCGGCTTACACAGTCTTTTTACAGGCGGATAATCAGCAATTTGAAAAAGCTCTCGAGGCTATCATTGGGACATCAAAATCTTTGATAGATTCATTCAACACTACACGAACTCAACCAATCGATACGTATACATTTCTTGATGAGATCGTTGGCACATTAGGTGAAGGCGCAACAACTGTTGGAGCCAAGCTTACAGGAGACAACACTGCCCTTGCTGACGAGTTCGCTAACTTGGGCCGAGCGCTTAGCTCTGCACATTACGCATTTAACATTCTTGAATTGAACGATCACAAGTCTGTGCCAGCTATTGAATATTTGCGGTACGACGAATCCGAACTCTGCCAGTACGGCGCAAGGCATTTTAGAGGAGCTATACACACTCTCAACGAACTTCCAGATTTCGTAGATATTGAACCACTTCTGGACCTAACTGACGCTTATTTTGAGCAGAATATGGGATATAAAGAGTGGATATAATTTCAGATTACTGGTCTTTGTTGGAAGTGTCGTCGCTCTTTCCTGCGAATGGATCTATATGAGTGTTCATCAAAAAGCTACGCCACAATGATTCCCGGACTTTAGGCGCGGGAGGAAGTCAATGTGCGAGCTGACTAGCGAGACGCTTTGAAACTGTTGTGAGATACACCGTACCCCACATTGCGACGAGTATCGAACCAATCCCATTAAAGATCAAGTCGATAATCGTGTCGTCAATTCCGTGTTGCGCGAGAACAGGGTCAACCTCAAGGAGGAGCGCACTTCGATCGAGGGCAAACTCGAGTATCTCCCAAACTACGCCGGTCGCGAGGACGACCATGAGAGTGAACACGAACATCGCCCAAGGAGGGAAGTGAATCGATGAGGCGTGGAGGTGGATCGTCCTGAGGAACGTGTACCCTGCTGCGGCAACGACTGTCGCCGAAAGTGTATGAGTAAGTGAATCCCATGCCGGTATCAAGCTGTAGAGCCCGACGGTCCCGAGAACGTGGAGGAAAACTGCGCCAGTTAGCCAAAGAGCGAGTGCGGGTTCGATTGGGATACCGTAGTCCCGTTCTATCACTGCCGGGACAAAGGTAATGACCAGTGCAACCCCCGAATTTATTATGAGCGGGACTTGGACTGTCCAGAGTGCGCATCCAAACACTAGCGCTAACCCTACTTGCATGATGCGGACGGCTTGTCGTTGCCGCTGTGGTGAGATACCTAACCTGTCGCTCAGGACGTGTGATTGAGCGTTTATCTCTGTTCCGGGTGTCGGTGGGTCAACCCGCAATTGATTATCAGTCGAAACTGACGACCGTCGAAAGTGTAGATAGAAGATGCCGCCAGCGATGACTCCGGTGATAGCAGCGGCAACAAACTCGACCATCACCGCCGTATTGATCGCGTCCTGCGTGCGCCCGTTGAGCAGAAACGTCGTCCCGAACATAACATCGGAGATCCAGCGGACGATATTGAGGACAGCCGCCATCGCGAGTGTGAAAACACCGGTGAGTACGATGGTGAACCACGGGGCCAGTCGGAGCGTCGTCAGGTAATGGATTTCGACCATCAACAGAAGGCCGAGGGTGGCGAGAGAGAGACTGGGGACGACTCCTAGTCGAAGGGAGGAAACAGTCCTGACGTCCCAGAGAATGGGAAGGCAGATTAAAAGCAGAAAGTACCATGGAGGCGTCACTGTCGGGTCGCGAGCTATTATAGCTGGGATGATGACAATCGCGATCGCCACTAGGCTGAATAGGACTGATTCATATCGACCAGTCACGAATCCTGTATAGGCTGTCCCACCTAGTACGAGAGTAAAGACCAGAGACAGGAGGGTGTTTGCCCTCGATTTGATGAACACAGGGATAGATCTGTCAGGGATCATTGTACGGTTCGAGTCAGAAGTCGATTTGGGCATAGGTCAGTCTCAATTTTAGACAAAGGGATCTATGATAGGAGGCGCTGGATGCGCTTCTCCATCGGTGGATGCGTGGACATTGCCCGCTGTATGAGGTTGCGATCAGGGCTAGAGATACAGAGAGTAGCCACTTGTTGGTGAGAACCCTGATCACGGCGGCGCGGTTTCTCGTATCTGCTGGTACGCTGATTTACTGGTTTACCAGTACGCTGACCTGTAGATCGAGAGGCGTGCTGATTTCCTTGGTGGATCTTCTTAAGTGCGCGAACGAGCGGATCCCCGGAGCCGATTGCGCGGCGGGCGTCGGCATCCGCCACGTACTCGCGGTGTCGGCTGATGGCGAGTACAAATGGCATCACGAAGAACTGTACGAGGTTCCCGACTACGGTGGCAAGGAAGAAATCCATGATGTCGTTGTCGCCCGTAAACAGGACAATATACTGTGCGACAATGCTGACGATCGAGGCGATGCCTTGGCCGATTTGTATCGTAATAACGTCGCGGTTGTCGATATGTGCGAGTTCGTGCGCTAGGACGCCCTCAAGTTCGTCCCGGTCAAGCAGTTGAATGAGTTCGCGGGAGACAACGATGGTCCCGTTGCCGCGGCGACCGACTGCGAACGCATTCGGCGCGCCCATGTTCGAGGTCTTTAGACTCGGCATCTTTAGATCCTTTTCGTAGCAGACCTTCTCGACGAACAGGTAAATCTCTGGATATTGCTGTTTATCCATTGTTCAGCGCCGACGCTCTTGAGCGCGGCCCACTTTCCAACCTTGTACTGGATGCCCACGAGAAGAATACTGCCGACGATGACAAGCGCGAGGGTGCTCTGACTCTGCCCGAAGAAGTACCACGCTACAGCGACAGCTACGGAATAGAACGCGAAAAGGATAGTGCCGACGACGGCCATCCGTATTTTAAGTCCGAGGTGTCGCATAACGAGCGGTATGTAACCGATCTATAAAACCCCAATTATATATTGATAATATAGTCAAAAACTTTGAGAAGCAACATTTGAACGCAGCATGTATATTCTACCGTAGGTTGTTTCCCAACTGCTGGCAGGGAGCCGCCGGATTCGAATTATCGATCACGGTGTCGGCGAAGAAGTGGATAATCTTGCGGGTCATGTGAGCGCGGTCAACTGCGTCATTGAGTAGCAATCTTACCCATGGTTTATTTAATCAGAATTGATTTCTTGGTAGTATCATGAGTTTCGATGCCGAAGCAATACGTGCGGATTTCCCTGTCCTCGACCGGCGCGTGAACGGACATCCGCTCACCTACCTCGACAACGCCGCGACCACGCACACCCCTCGCCAGGTGTACGAGGTCTTCGAGGAGTTCTACGCGGGATACAACGCGAATGTTCACCGCGGGATCCACGAGCTGAGCCACGAGGCCTCGCTTGCCTACGAACGGGCGCACGACCGTGTCGCCGACTTCCTCGGAGCCGACGGCCGCGAGGAGGTCGTCTTCACCAAGAACACCACCGAGAGTATCAATCTTGTCGCGTACGGCCTCAGCCGACACCTCGACGAGGACGACGAGATCGTCGCGACGGAGATGGACCACCATGCCTCGCTTGTTACTTGGCAGCAGATCGCTAAGCGCACGGGCGCGACCGTCCGCCACATTCCCGTCACGACTGACGGGCATCTCGACATGGAGGTCACCAGCGACATCGTCACCGACGACACCGCAGTCCTCTGTGCGCCCCACGTTTCGAACGTGCTCGGATCGGTCAACCCCGTCGCGGACCTCGCAGCCCTCGCGCACGACCACGACGCGTACGCGATCGTCGACGGTGCCCAGTCTGCGCCGACGCGCCCCGTCGATGTGGAAGCGATAGACGCGGATTTCTTCGCGTTCAGCGGGCACAAGCTTGCCGGCCCGACCGGGATCGGCGGACTGTACGGGAAGCGGGAGCTGCTAGAGGACCTCGACCCGTTCCTTTTTGGCGGGGAGATGATCCGGAACGTAACGCTTACTGACTCCACATGGAACGGGCTGCCTTGGAAGTTCGAGGCCGGCACGCCTCCCATTGCGGAGGGTATCGCCCTCGGCGCGGCCGTCGACTACCTCGCGGAACTCGGGATGGACGTCGTCCGCGACCACGAGAACGACCTCGCGCAGTACCTCCTTAGAGAGCTCGCGGACCGGGAGTTCGTCCGGGCTTACGGCCCCGGAGTCGGCGAGGAGCGGACCGGCCTCGTCTCGTTCAACGTCGAGGGTGTCCACGGGCACGACCTCTCTAGCCTCCTCAATGACCGCGGCATAGCCATCCGCGCCGGTGACCACTGTACGCAACCGCTACACGACCGCCTTGACATCCCCGGCTCCGCTCGCGCGTCCTTCTACGTGTACAACACTCGCGCAGACGTGGACCGCCTCCTCGAGGTCGTCGACTCGGCCCGCGATGACCTAGACGCGTACCTCGCCTCCGACCGCTACCACGACAGTATCAGCGACCACTACCACCGCCCTCGCAGCTCGGGCGCGCTCACCGACCCGACGTTCGTGAAGTCCTCTGAGGAGACAACCTGCGGCGACGACGGCGAGTTCCATGTGACGGTCACTGACGGGCGCATCGAGGAGATCGCCTTCGAGAGCCGGAGCTGTGCGGTCAGTCGGGCCGTCGCCAGCCTCCTTTCGGAGGACCTAGAGGGCATGGCGGTCGAGGCCGTTGCCGACCTCGACGGGCACGTCGCCCGCGCGCTTGACGGGCAGTACCCCGACCTCCGCCGCGAATGCGTCGAAGGCCCCGAGGACGTCATCCGCGAGGCGGCCCGCGAGTACGTCGAGAAACACGGCGCGTAGGCCGTCAGCGTCTCAACAACGAATCAAAGCCTTCACTTTCTCCTGAATTAACTCTACAATGACCGCTCGATTCTCAAAAACGTCTACTAAATTCGACCGCCTCATGTACTGGCGGCTTTGTTGAAATCCTCAGCGGCTGATAATTTATCTCCCCGATCGCTCAGTACAGGGTCGCTGAACTCATCCATCCCAGCGTTCACCCTGCTCTTTGGTGTACCACGTGTTCTATGACGCCCTCATACTAGGACGACTCGTCCGTCGAATTTGTTTCGGTGCCGCAAGCCATGAGCGTTGACAGGGTATTCATTATGAGTTCTCCCTCAGAATCAATTTCTACCCGTGTTGACGACTGGTTACAGTCGAAATTTTCGGGCGTTATCTGCTCACTGGCCGTCATCTCTGTTTCGAGTACATCAACCGATAGCGTGTATGTACTGCTCTCAGTGAGGGTGAGTAGTACTGTGCTCTCAGGTTCGACCGCATAGAGCCCGTCAAATTGCGCCGTCGAGTCGGCCTCAACGAGCATTCTGGCCGTCCACGTTTCGTCCGACGGATTCCGGAGCATGAACGTGTGCGTGAATTGCCCCGTGTCAGCGGGGACTGGCTCGTCACCAAGTGTGTGCGACATAACCTCGTCGGAGGGAGCCGTTTCGGAAACAACACCGGGACACGCCATCCGCGTCGAAATACTCGTGGAGCCGAGTGCGCCATCCTCCTGAACGTTGACCGTCGTTTTGGTCACGTTACAGGTGAATTGGTGAGCGTCGAGTGTGACTACCTCGGTCGCATCCAACTCAGGAACTGTGACCCGAACGGTGTACGTGCCGAGATCGGTAAGCGACGCAACGATACTCGCGTTTGCTTCGAGTACCACCGATTCCTCAAATACTGTCTCGCTGGCAGTCGAAATTGTAACCGTTCCGTGATGGGTGGCCTCCGTGGGATTCCCGAATACGACGTGGTGAGCTGTTCTGAGACCACGCTCTTCGAGCGATCCGGTCCCGATAGTTCTCTCAGTGGTGTCGCCAACTTCGATACGTGTCTGTTCCAATTTTTGATCGGTCTCGTTTTCTATGGTCTTGGAGGTATTAGATCCCGCTTCTAAGTCTGATTCGGACGATGCGCTCAACGGTGCTTGGGAGGTGCAACCCGCTACTGCTGTTGAGAGGCCAATCCCAGCACTTGCCAGAAACAGTCGGCGTTTCATACACTACCATTAACGGGGGGAGACATCGTCCTATCCCAGATTCAAATGCGTCTTTGAGTCCCAGAAACGCTCTCACGCTGCGTGAGTGTGACTTCGTGTTGGACGATACGTCCGCCAGTACCACGTCACAAAGAGAGACAAGATCACAAGGATACTGACCCCTAAAAGGAATCCACCAGGGCCGGTTCCGAACGTAACGAGTGTCTCCCACAGAGTTGGGTCCGGCTGTGGAGGTTCTCCGCCCCGAGATATTGGTGTGGGTGTTGATACTGACCAGCGTGCGTGGACGATGATACTGACAACACCGACGATCCCAACTGCGCCAAAGACACGACGCAACGCGGTTGCAAGTGACGGGGTTGTTCGTTCTGCTCCCGCAAAAAGGACAAGCGCGCTATTCGTCGGAGCATACACATCCATCTCGC
The DNA here is from genome assembly GCF_000337415.1 of Halorubrum tebenquichense DSM 14210. Taxonomy (GTDB): domain Archaea; phylum Halobacteriota; class Halobacteria; order Halobacteriales; family Haloferacaceae; genus Halorubrum; species Halorubrum tebenquichense. The sequence goes on from NZ_AOJD01000081.1 coordinate 29,301, forward strand.
GTCCTTGCTCGGAATACCACGTCTCAATCACTTCCACTAACTCTGCGTCTTGTAGCCGGTCGAGGTGGTAGCTAATATTCTGTACTGACGAGTCAATCTCAGCAGCAATGTCCGACGCTGTCGTCGGATCTTCATAAATTCGACTAAGGATACGACGGGCCGTTGTTGATGCGACTGCCGATAGAATCTGTTCCGCAGATTCGTCTTCGAAGTCAACGAGTCTCGGTTCTAACCCACGATCAGATGCTGATCTGGCTGTTGGTTTTAGAGGGAGTAGTGAGGCCATAGTCGTCGTATACGTTTACGTATCAATATCACCATGGAAGACTCAAAGAACTATTTGAATTTGATGCGCCGAATAAAACAGTTGAATCAGGTATCGTGAGTTTGTTCATGTCGAACGGACAAACTGAAACGGATTTCAGTATAAAATGCCCTCCTGCTTGAGTTGTCGCGGCTTCACGACATTGATCACGGATCTGATGGATGAGATATGATCCTTGTATATCAGATTCTACCTCGGTCTCTTCGGACTGATCTACGGTCTCGTCGGTTTAGGATAGTGGCGCCCATCCGAAACGATAGGTAAGCAGGCAAGTTCTCACGGCTGATTCAGTATTAATACCGGGAAATAAACACCATGACCAGAGTTCTATGACACTCTCGAATAGACTGTAACACGTGTCAGAATCCGTAATAACTATTAGAGCCTGTAACAGTATTCGAATCTGTAACGACAGCTGTGGCGATCACGTCGAAGGCCCACCGCGAAGGACAGCTTACCACCTTCCGAAATAGCAGTACAATATGCCTCTCACGTCTTCTATGGGTGGCAGCTCCACCCCATAGGAACAGAATAGTGCTGAGGGTCCTATCCCCTCGGTGCTTCTGAAGGCATCTGTGAACCGAGTTCGTCCTATTATTCGTTGTGACGCTCGGGGTCTCCTCACGCCGGAGGCTGGCCTGTGCGCCGAGCCGAAAGAAGATCCTCTGTTGTGGGGACTGTGCCTCATCAATTAGAACTCCGGCCTCGTCATTCACGTCGGTCTGGTTGAGCCAGACACGCTTCGCGCCTTCGCGCTCGGGATGATAGTCGAGGCGAATAGTAGCTTCGACTAGTTAAGCCTACGACAGATCATGTCGAACTGGGATAGCGAGAGGGCGATTTGGGTGCGGATCGGGGCGTATCGGTAGGCGAATCACGGAATCTACTACCCCGGATCAAGGTTCACTACTGCGACCAACAATCTGCTTCCTATGAGCGTGGGTTCATTGTACCATCGCAACGCTTTGCCTGATAACGAACACACTGAGAGCCGAAACCTCTCAGATGGGGAATACGTGAGATACCTAGCCCAAATTGTTTTCTGGCAACCGGGAAATGATCCCAGACAGAGACGACATAACCAGCAACATGACTGATAAGCCCTCCACGTCTTCCCCAGCCACTACTCGCCGGAGTGTTATCGTGGGTGTCGGTACGGCCACCGCAGGAGCGGTTGTTCCCTCCGTTAACACAAAGGCAGAATCTCCGCAGACAGATTCTGTCACCGACGTCGACTACGGGGAATTGGCTCAGATTGATCTGACCGGTATCGAGAACCGCGTTGAGGAACT
>NZ_AOJD01000082.1 GCF_000337415.1 Halorubrum tebenquichense DSM 14210
CCCGTCGTCTGGACGGCGATCGCTCGGCTCGCAGGCGATGGTGAGGTGGACTTGGAAACGCCAGTTTCGGAGTATCTTGAGGACGACTTGGTCAACTGGGAGGACCCAGTTACGCTTGCGAATCTGGCGACACACACCGGCGGCTTTGAGTCGACCAACCGTGGGATGTGGTACGCGGATCCGGCCGATGTCCAATCTCTCCAGTCACATCTCGCGCCTATGCCGGCACAGGTCCGAGCGCCCAGTACTCTCGGATCGTATTCGAATCACGGCGCTGCGCTCGCCGGACAGGTGCTCGCGTCGGTTGCCGGTGATCGATTTCCGGCCGTGATGGAGGATGAACTGCTCGGCCCTACCGGCATGGAAACGAGTAGTTTCCGCCAGCCACTTTCAGATGAACTCTACTCCGCTCACGCGACCGGGCACGATGGGGGACTTGACGCCAAATTTGCTGGCCTCGGTATCTCACCCGCAGGGGCCCTTTCAGCCAGCGCAGCTGACATGGCCCGATTTATGCAGCTCCACGTGAATAGCGGGATTATTGATGGCGAGCAGGTCCTCGATGCCGAGGTCATCGATCTCATTCAGCGCCAATGGTTCACGCACCACGAGACACTCGCAGGAACGGCGTTAGGATTCATTGAGCGACACGATGCCGATATTCGTGCGATCGGCCACAACGGTGGGACGCCGACGTTCCACAGTAACCTGATTCTCGTCCCAGAAGTTGGGTTTGGACTCTTCATCTCGTTCAACAGCGCGAACGCTACGGCCCCCAGAGAGTCGATCCCAGAGACGATACTCGAAGAGTATTTCTCAGGGGATGACACCGTAGTGCCGGAACCCACGGGATCTCCTACACATGCGGACGAGTTGCTGGGAACATACCGGTCGCTCAAAGTCGGCGAGACGACACACGACAGTCTTGTCACGACGCTACAGGCACCGACGACAGAGATACGAATCGCTGAGGACGGTGCGCTGCTCACGGGCGACGAGGACGACCCGTCGCGATGGGTAGAGATTGAGCCGATGCTGTTTCAGAACGAAGACACGGGGAGAAAAATTGCGTTTGGCACGACTGATGGATCGGTTACACACCTATTTATTTCTGGGTCGGTCACAGCCCAAGAACGCATCGAGTGGAACGAGTCAACACCAGCACACCTCCTGTTCCTCGGTGTCTCACTTGTCGGACTGGCATCTGGGCACACGTATTGGTCGCCGTCCCGTGAAAACGGAGAAACTCGCCGGGAATGGGTTGTATCACTTCGTGAGGACCGAGAGAAAATGTCGAAAGCTTTCGTTTATGCTGGGAGTACGGCGTTTCTTGCGTTTATAGTGGTGACGATGTTATACCTCTCATTCGATACGTTCGGGTTCCTCTCTGACCCATCTGTCCACTATCGGACGCTGTTCATCCTCCCAAGTCTCGGCGCGGTAACCGGGATTATCTCAGTCGGACTCGCGGTGGATCGGTGGCGGTCCGATGACTGGTCGTCAGTGAATCGTATCCATTATGCGCTCGTCGCCGGTGCTCTCGTCGCCATGACAGCGTTTCTTCGACACTGGAATCTCCTCTTACCACGCTAATTGTTGCGAACAGGAGATTAGATAGACCCGTACTCAGAAGTAGGCCAAGTGTGGCGGAAGAGAATATTAACACAAGTCGTGCCGCCAGTTGATTCGATCAAGAATATTTCAATTGATAGGAGCAAATCATATCTAACTTCTACAATCTCACATGTTCCGTGCTGATAGAGAAATTAAAGCAATTTCAGATCTGTTAGAATTCTCAGAAGTTGGTAGTTTAATGCCCTTAATCCCCCAATACAGACGTACTATCTATCAGGATCTGCCGCGTGATAAAGAGGCTCGGAGCTACCTACGGTCTGACCATCGGTCAAACACTCTTGAACAATCTGCTTATATTCGATATCAATATCGTGGGTAGACTGCTCAAATATCTCTTGAACTTGCTGTAAATCATCCGCTTCCATATATGTTACAAGGAATATTCCTTGTGAAGACCGTTCAAGAAATGCTGATTCCGTTTTCACACCCTCATCTTGGAGGGTTTCAATAATTTCTGACTCTCTGTTATCTGCTTCTTCCACCCACTCCACCAGTTTGGACACCTTATCCGGGTTTACTTCCTGTCGTAGTATCGTTGTTTCTACCATATGGTGTTCTATGCGAGATATGAGTAAAAAGTTCTCACAGATGCGGTGCGCGTTAACGATCTTGTGCGAGCTTCATTTCACAGTTTGACTAATTCGCAGTCCCCATCGACCGGCTGTTTCAGACAGGAATATGTTTGAAGAGTAGTGTTTCAACAGAGCCACCTTTTCTCAACACCTGTTAGATACCAAATCTATTAAGTACATATCCGTAAAGTTACAGAAGATGACCCAACAACACATTTTCACTCAGATGATCTCCGACCGAGACGAGCCAGCACTGTATATCAATCCCCGCTCTGAACAAATCGCAGCCTTCGCAGAAGAAGCAGTAACGGTTGAGGACCAGCCCAAGGTCCGGCTGCTCGCAGACTCAGATGAAATCAAAGACGCCCTCTACAGTTTCCTCACGGCCTCAAAGATAGCCGAACTAATCCAGCGGGAGCAACTTAGCCTCCGAACACTCACGGAGCCAGTCCAGAATACCATCTTCACAACCGAATCTGAGACTGTAGTTCCTGTGATGGGCAAGCACAGTATTTCGAGCTCGGACCCTGAACTGGTCTCATCAGTCTACGGTGAGTTCGACTCCAGATTCGAGGCTGCCGAGCAGTATCATCTTCGGACGCCTCCCTTCTCAGTAGTGAAACAGACGCTCCGAGAAGAGATCGGCGACGACATCGCAGACGAGTTCGACGAAGTCCTCGCACACGCTGAAGAGATTTCCAACAGCAACGAATACCTCAGTATCGTCGAAGTCATGCTCATCCTCGCAGCCCGCAACGAGGTCCTCCTCTACGACGTCTCGAAGTGGGGTGAGGATGTGGGCATCGCTTCGAAAGCGACTTTCTCGCGAGCCAAATCAGCACTCGAAGATGCTAACCTCATTGAGACTGAAAAAGTCCCCTTGGACATCGGCCGTCCCCGACTTCGGCTTATTGCAACCGACAAGCTCGCAACAGCAGACCTCAAAACACTCTCCACCGAGATCCACTCCCCGCTGTAGCGTCCACCTCACGATGGCTACCAGCTATAGAGAGGAGAGTACAGCGCTTCTCCGACTCAAGCGAGAGATGAAACAGTCAAAACCACTGCGTAGAGGGTGTGAGACAGATCCTATGACACGCAGTCCCCAGATCAATAGTATTTCAAAACTCGAATACGTAATTTTCGACATGTACGACCTTACTGGCTTTCAGCGAGACCTGCTGTATGTCGTGGCCGGACTTGATGAGCCCCACGGACTCGCGGTCAAAGACGAGCTCGAGGACTACTACGAAAAGGAGATCCATCATGGTCGGCTCTATCCCAATCTCGACACGCTCGTTGAGAAGGGACTCATCGAAAAAAGTCAGCGGGACCGACGGACCAACGAGTACAGCACTACTCGTCGTGGCACTAGAGAGATTGAAGCTCGGACTGAATGGGAAGCCGGGTATATTGACCACGACGGTTGATCAAACCGCTGCGTTCGAGGACTGTTTGACTCTCGTATTTCACGCTTTTCTTCGTGTGAACTCCACATAGCATCGCTAGACGGCGTAGGAAGAGTATTCTAGATTAATATTATGATTAGGGTTAAGATTAAGCTTATCCTTTTAAATACCGGACTATACTTAGAACTTGACCAAACGCCTGGCGGATAAGGATCATCTACTGTTTTTCAAGGGAGAGTCCAAAGATAGAATCGAGAACCTGTTCGAGAAGGACATCAGCCGGGCAGTAGCTCAGACAGGCAACGGACAGCTTCCCTGGGTCTCTGTCGATGACGACTCCGACGACGAGTAGTACTGTATCAGCCACATCTGGGTGTAGCCTCACAGCTGACAGAGCGATCGCTCGGTGTTGCCTTCATCGGTGCTATCTGTTCCCATACTTTTGTTAGGGTTTAGTCTAACACTTATCCGAACAGGGTGCATTGACACGTGTGTGGATAAGCGATGATGTTCGGCGGTGAGACCTTCGAGATTGACTACCCCGGCCTTGCGGAGATCTTCCGCGCCTGGCGGGCGGCGCTCCCAGAAGAGAAGTGCGACGACTGGTAGCCTGTTCAAGTACGGTGACCGACGTACAGACCCGCAACTAATTCCGACTCACAACCCCACACCTCACCCATGACCCAGACACTCCATGTTCAGATCAAGTCTGCCGACCGTAGCGACCTCGAAGAGCGCCTCGAAGCGATTGATGCCGGCGAGGACGTCGACCCCAGCGAGCCGACGCTCTCGATCGAGAATCTCGAAACGTTCGGTCGCGTCTTCCGCTCGACCAACCTTGAGCTCTTGGAGGCAATCGTCGAACACGAGCCGGAGAGCATCCGCGAGCTCGCTCGCCTTGTTGATCGGAACCCACCAGAAGTCCTCGAAAACGTGAACGAGCTGGCCGACTACGGCCTCGTCGAACTCGAGGAGAATGGCCGGGCAAAGCGGCCGGTCGTGTGGTACGACGAGATCGACGCCGACATCCCGCTCACGACTGGGTCGGGACAGGGCCGGAAGGCGAACGCCTGACTCAGCGAGGATACACGATGGGCGACGACGTCGATCCCGAGGATCCGCGCCCCGATGGCCACTACCACGTCGACCGCGACGCAGGGTGGTACTACGTCGACGACGACCTCGCGAGGACGATCGCCCTCGGGCCAGCGACTGACGGCGAGCCCGGTGACGACTGGGTGCTTACGCTCTCGGCTGCGACGCCGGATGGGGGTCCCGAGCCGGCCGAGCGTGTCGCCGTTCGCCTCACACCGTGGGCGCTCCATGAGATTTACATCGAGGCGCGGAATCTCTCACCAGACGCTCGTCAGGCAGGTCACACCGCCGAGTGTGGGCTCTGCGGCGAGCAGGTTCCACTCGACCGGGCATGGCCAGATAACCGCAAGCGGCCGTGTCACCCAGACTGCTACGCCGATGCGTTCGGTGCCCCTCCCTGGTACGATGGCCAGTAGCTGGGTGTCGCTAGGGCATCAAGGATGAGCGAGAGCAAGCTTCTCATCGCCGCCGGTGCGAATGTACTCTGGGCCATCTTTGGGGTACTCTTGTTCGAGGTGACGAGTTGGGTGTCGGCCTTCGAGCTCGCAGTTTCTGGCCCGATCTTCGATCTCACATCGTTGCTTGATGTGTGGCTACTGGCTGGGGTTATTCTCGGTGTCGTCGATGTCGCCCTCCTCTGGGACATGGCCACTGGGTGGTGACCACGAAACAGTGACCCCGACCTAGTACCCGGATAGCAGCCGTTTGTCCGGAAGAAGCTGTCAGACTAACCTTAAGATTAAGATTAAGATTAATTCATTTGGGTGAAATACCCTCCTAAGGCGTGGATGCGAATGCCAGTATCTACAAATCAGTTATCTAAGAACAATTTCTAGGGGCCTCCATACAGTCTACCACAACTGCCACAAGATATTAGTTCATGGTTCACGTATCATGAATTACGATGGTGGTAACAAACGCCCCGGCTGCGGACGAGGACGGCTCGAAAGAGGGCACCGCACGCTCCTTTATCGCAGCCTCAGAGATACTGGTGAACCCCGACATCGCCAGAGTCTATACTGATATCCTGCTGAATCAGCCTACCACGAACAGCAGTATCGAGCGTAGGCTCGACCTTGCCGGAAGTACAACCTCAATGCGGGTGGGAAAGCTCAAGAACTTAGACATTGTCGAGGATGTCAGTAGCGGGAAAGAGAGTCAGCTCCGGACTGATTCACTACTTCTCCCCGTTGGGGAGGGAGAGACGCGGATACTGTTTGACCCGCTTACGATCGCCGCTTACGGTGCAAGCGGCGAGGTCAGTGAGATCGAACTCTTCCTTGATCGGCACGGCAAGGCGAAGCTGCTGATGGCGGTTGAGCAGACACGGGCATATCTTAGTGGCGAGGTGACACGTCGTGGAGCAGCAGACCGTCTCAATGTTGATGAGATCGAGGGTATCAGCATCACGCAGGCGCTGGAGCCAATCGTTGCCCTGTTTGTCAAAGCAGGGCTCATGGATGACTCCTTCGAACACGACGTACATGATCGGAAGATTCGAAACACTCCGTACGTGTTGGAGCAGGAATGAGCGATCGGCCGAGATTAGTTGACTCTTCACCCCTCTACCCGCTCCCAGATGCGCTCCTCGTTGACTCGAGCGTTTTGGGTGGTATCGGACGATCTACTCCAGAACGGCGACAGCTAATCAACTACATTCAGTCGACTGATAGGCAGTTATACGTCTCCGGTGGAGTAGTCGAGGAGTTGGACAAGGAATGGGCTGGTCCCTACGGTGTCAATGATTGGCTGGATCCAATACGTAACGAGGACTGGATTGTTGCCCTTCCGGAGCCGGATTACGGTGCGCGAATCCGTGACGGCCCTACCGTGAGCGAGATGGTTGACGAAGCACACAGAGAATTAGCCAAGCTCGAACAGGAGCGAGAAGATGAACTCCCGAAAACGGACGCCAAATTCGCCGGTAATCTTGTTCAAATTCGGGTGTCTGAGGGTCACGATTCCGTGGGGCTGATCATCGACGACAGGAACGCAGAGCGCGCACTATCTCAGGTAGTCAGCGAGACGGAGTACGAGCAATTCTTCCGGATACTGAGGGGGCCGGAGGTATTAGAAGAGATACAATGACACCCTTGTTGCTCTGCTGTCCTTCGGTTTCTGATAGTCCGTTGGATCTTCCACCGTGAGATCGTTCCGTGGTCGACCTTTCGGTACAGTTCGACAGAGAATCATAACGTTCCTCTCTTCGTTGAGGCCACCCTCCTCGCGCGGCTTATGAGATGAGTGTCCGGTGAGTCGACGACCTCACCATACCACCGCACACATTCTTCGCGTGCATATAAACCTACAAACGAAACTGGGAATTCTACGAGCCAGTGAGACGAAAACCGCCCCGACAACCGGTCGAGCTCAGATCACCGGCCGAATATACCTATACAATCTGGCAGAAGGAGCAAAAATCTGCGAAAATCCGCAAATATCAAGAGAGCAGCTGCTACCGAATCGGTAAACCCGGAGTGAGAAAAGCGTTACCCGAACTCACGCAGGAAGTCGCCCAACGCTCGCACGAACGTCTTCGCCGTGATCACTGGCGGTGATCGGATCGGCTCGTCGAGCGCGACCTTGATCAGATAGTCTGTGAGCCGCCACAGGTTATAGATCAGCGTTGACAGCGCGAAGTTACACAGCCGAAGCCGGTAGTCCGTCGACGATGTCTTCGGCATGAAATCCTTGATCGACTTGTACTGATTCTCGATATCCCACCGCCGACTATACCCGTTCACGACACTCGAGATCTCCTCGGGCTCGACGCGGTCCTGGTTCGTTACGAACACCGCGTACTTTCCGTCAGCATCATCGCTCGTACTCGGCGTATAGAGATACTCCACCTCGTGGTGTACCTCGCTATCGATTTCAACCGGAACGTCGTGCATGACGGCTTCGTCTGCCGTCGGATGCGCCTGAATATCCTGAATCGCCGCCAAGTCATCTTCATATCTCGGGACTGGCGAGAGGTACGTGAGCCCGCGATCGTGAACGTCTGCGTACACACGCTTGGCGTGGAACCCACGATCGAACATCACCGTATCCAGATCAACGAACTGTTCAGCACGGTCCAACAGTCGACTCACTAGCTCAGCCTTCGAGTACGATGGCGAATCGTCTGACTCCCACACAGAGTCCTCTTTCACAGGCTCGATACCGAGGACGATCGGTGCGTGATCTCCGACCAAGGTGATCGTCGCGTACTTGTAGCCGCGTTTGTACTCGCCGTCTTTCTTGTATCCACTCACCATCTCCGGGTAGTCTGGCTTCGCGATTCCTGCTTCCTTGTCTTCCCACGGCCAGACGTGGAATTGCTCGTGGGTGATGTCGATCGCTGCAACAGTCTCCCGAGAGTCAAACGGGTCGTCTCCGCGAATCGAGTTGATGATGTTCTTTGTGGCGGCGTTGAACGCTGTCATAGTCGCATCCCGAATCTGGTTGATCTCGGGCATCGAATCGTCGTCCTCGAAATCCTCGAACGTGAGCTGTGCGTCCGATCCCTTGGGCGTCGCGATTTTTTTGATTGCGCGGAGGAACGTCGAGTCGTCGCACACCAGATCGTCATCAGTGAGCCACCCGTACTCGGCTTCCGAATGAGCACTGCCGTTGTTCGCACAGATACTCGCGAACATATCCAGCATCACCTCGTCGGAGTACTTCTTGTGGGCCGCCCGGTGCGTGTCGAACTCAGGGATGACGTGTTTGCGAGCGAGCGTCAGCGTCTTCTGCGCTTTTTCTTTCTTGTACTCATTCGCACTCTGTGGCTCTTCATCATCATCCGTTGGAACTGAGGGGACGAGCCCTTCCGTGAGAACACCGTTGTCGAGAGCAGCTTGTCGGATACCAACAACTGTCCGATCGAGGACTTTCTGGGTATCCTCACTGAACTGCGCGTGCGCGTACGAGAGCTCTTGTTGGGTCGGTGTATTCGAGAGATCGGTGACATCGAGGTGAAAGCTCTTGACTAAGCTCGGCTCCTGGCCAAGTCGTTGGGCTAACTCGTTCTGGGAGATGCCGCGAATCCCCTTGAATAAGAGCGTCCGGAAGATTTCGTCGGTCCCGAAGTTAACGCGGTTCTGATCGCGAGCATCCTCAAGGTTGTCGATGGGGATTGAGAGTTTCTGGATGACGTCCCAGAGATGGTCTTCACGCTCACAAAGCGTCTCCGCGTGAACAATGATTGACTCAGCGACAGCTGGCGGGTCAGTCGGCACTGCGCCACCTCCAAGACAAACCATTCCGCTGCTGGACTGTAATCAGCCGGAGACTAGAGTGATACAGTGTAGATATAGCTGCTACGTAGGAGAAAAGAACAGTATAGAGTATAGTGAAAATAGGGTCGGACATTAGCGTCGTTAGTCTGCTCTTGACTTATATTAGGAGATATATGAAGGGATATACATACTATACTTGGAGAATTGGTTGTCGCCATGATTCAGTATAAGTCAAGAATCAATTTGAATCGAATATCACTTGGGTTTATAGTGATAAGATGAGGACAGGGATGTACGATGGGATTGGACGAACTCGAATCATTTCTTCGGAAGAAGGGAGCGGCGGAACTCATCACGGAGATCGGGACGGGAACAGCGACGTTCAACGCACTCGTCGACGCGGTTTCGGTCAGTGGCTCGACGGTGTCCTCACGGCTCTCGGAAGGTGTTGAGCACGACGTGTTCACGGTGAGTCACAGGCCAACCGAGCATGGGACAGAGAAGCGGTATGCGCTCACGATCCTCGGGCGTCGCGTGTATGATTGGGCAGTACAGACGGAATTCGAACGGAAGGTCCGAGAGCTCCGGCGGATTCGGCAGGAACGCGAGACGGCGTTCGAGCAGCTGGTCGGGAAAATCAATCGGGATATGGAGATTCGCAAAATGGTAGTCGACGTAGATCCATTGGTGGATGAAGACGTAGAGCTGCCTGAGGGTACGTCTATCGTACAGAAAGAGCCATCAGAGGAAGCGGCCCGTGAAGCCCATTTCGAACGGATGGAAGACTCCCTCGAGCCCATCACAGACGACCAATCCGAAGAGAATAGTGAGTGAAAACAAACTCCTAAACGCCAACTACAGGTGAACAACTTGTCTGAAGAATAGGTTTCACGTATGGAAACGCTGCTAGCTAGTCAAACCACGGCTAACAACAAAATGATTAAGCCGTCTGCGGATCTGCCTCTTCCACAGCCGGTAGGCGGTCGAAACGTGTGTGCGGTACGGTCGCTGTCTGGCGATAGCAGAGCCCCGACCGACCGCTGAGGGCCGCCGGTTTGGCGGCCCTCAGCTCCCTCGTCTGTCTGCCCGGCCAGTGGTCATCATCATTCGGAGAGGCGATCTTGTGACTCGGGACACCAGCACGTGAAGCAGAGATTCACGTATTCGGGTTTTCCCGGATGCCGCGGCGCGCGACATCCGGGCTGTAGCGTCCATGACTCGACTTCTTTCGCGCATGGACCAGTCAACAGAACGTGCTCGATGGCACGGAATCCTTATCGGTCTCTTGCGCCCCATATCTTGTTTCACGTTCTCTAGGCATAGCAGCGTTTCCATCGAGTCAGCAGAGTCGGGAATCCCTATCGAACTGCGGTGTTTAGTTCTTTGCGAGTGACTTACTACTTATTACTTTTTGATCCGACCCGGTACCATGGATAATAATTACTTCCTGAATTTCTATATTATCATAAGAAATTTCACTGATATATTCAACACTGCCATCGCAGTTATTCTCAGAAGTTGTAGACTCGGTAGCGAAGATGCGGTAAATTACTTTTCTTTCGTCAGATGGACCATAGACAGTTGAACTGATGTTTGAACCTCCGTTAATGTCCTCTATGATACCATTAAGTCTGATTATATTTTTATTCGATAAATGGACGATCTCCACTTCGTCTCCACTACCATCACAAAGTCTGTTCTCTATAGAAATAGTAGATTCAATACTTGGATTCTCAGAACGAAGTTGTTGACAGCCAGCTATGAGTGGTAAGGTCGCAGTTGAGGTTAGGAGAAAGTTCCTTCTTTCCATAGATTTTTATTGGGTATATTGTATAAAAAAGTTTTGACCAGAAGTTTCTCTAGTTTTTACTCTTTGAGGCTATATCCAATATTCTAGCTGGATAATCAGTACTTGATTGGTTCATCAGATCATGGAACTTTACTCAAAGATTGCTTTTTCTCCAATATATGAATATATTATCACTTTTTGGTGGAAATTTATAAAATTATCTGGGAAAAGTATAAGTGATTACTGTAATTTAAGCAAAATGTAATACAGGAAAATGCCAACTCGGATGATGGACCGAAAGAAATCAATCGGCGGAAAGCTCTTCAAGTTCTTGGGGTAGGCCCCATCGCAACGATCGGAAGCATTGGTATGGCCTCATCATCAGTCGCTGCAATTGATCCTGAGGAAGTGGAATCTTTTGACGATTGGTCAGGCGATACAGAATACCAATCGGGATTCGATGAGGTTAACATGGGTAGTTCATTACATCTTCTTGATATTCTACAAAGCGGGGATCTCGAACTTAACCACCTCGCTGGAGGTCTCTATGGATGGAATCATGCTGAACAAAATGAGGATACGCCTAAATGGATCTACGAACACGGTACAATTATTGATGTTTCGAAGGGATCACTCTATCCAAACCAGAATCCGGAATCACTCGGTCACTATCCGGAGCGTAGCGATGACGATAGTTTTGACACAGGTGGCGTAGATCTGGCCTACACAGCTGTGAAGGCTGCTATCGGTGTTCTATCGTCTAACCCATATGTGAATGCTACACTCGGAGCTGAAAGCATCGTTAGCGAATTCGTTGAAGATTCCAGCTCTTCGGATAACGTAGACAACACACAAGAATACAGATATAGGGCTTTGTTGAAATCCTCAGCAATTGATAGTTTCACACCCTCAATCGCTCAGCATAGGATATTCTCAGATCGATTAGCAGAGGTGGGG
>NZ_AOJD01000083.1 GCF_000337415.1 Halorubrum tebenquichense DSM 14210
GAACCTGAGTAACTGCCGCTGTGTTTGCATCGCTGAGAGGACAGTTTTCACGTGAGTTTATGTCTGATAAATAGGATTTCAACAGAGCCGCTTCTTCCGATTCGGTATCTAACTCTTCGAGGAGGTCCGTTGGCAGTCGGAGCGTAATTGGTTCCATATCGTATCAACTACGATAATGATGACTCCACTCATTCATAATAGTGCGTAGTCTATCTAATGGCGGATAGAATACTATCTCGTTCCTTATTGTCGTAATCGAATCGATACCGATTTGGGTACACCGGAGTTATCGCCATCTCCTATACAATCCGACAGTAACTTCAGTTATTTTGGTGAGAGTTTTGAATGAAATGAAGTCGTGAACGTTTCGTGTCATTCGCAACTTAACTGAGCTTCTGATGTTCCACAGTTTCGGAGGATAGGCCAGTTTCAGGTCGAATTAGCATCGATTCGTGGTTCTTCTCACCGACCAGTCCTGATTTAGATCCCTACCGGTCGCATCTACCAGACGAACGTGCGAAATTGCGTAGATTCTGCCGCTCCCTGATTAGGGTTGTCACTCCCAAACGACGGACTCAGCGAGGTCTCAGCCGGTTAGTCGTGGGGAATCAACGCCGACGCGACGAGTTCGACACATTCGCCCGCAGTCAACACAGGCGCATAGTCCATCTCGCCGTCCACGCCCGCTTTCAGTAGAAAATCTGTGAGCCGCCAGATATTGTACAGGAGGACCGCAAACACGAAGTAGAACAACCGAACGCGGTAGTCTTTCGAGGAGGTCTTGGCGAGAAAGTCACCTTTGATCGATTTGTACTCACTCTCGATCTGCCACCGGCGGCTGTAGCGCTGACAGAACGTCTCGGCTTCCTCGGGACCGACTCGGAGATTCGTCGCGAAGACAGCCGTTCCCTCTCCACTCGTCGAGGGAACGTACAGGAGTCGCATTGGATGTGAACCCGCCTCAACGTGGATCGACGCTGATTCCACAGCGACTTCCTGATCGTCTTCGTCCATCTGTTCGAATACGTCCCGTTCAGAGCTGGAGACCCGCTTAGGAATGAGGTAGTTCACATCAAGATTCGAAAGCGTCTGGAACACGCGCATCGAATCGAACTCCCGGTCACACAGCACCGTCTCGATGGGGACAAGCTCTTTCGCTCGTTGAACCAATCGTCGCACAGTACGATGTATCTGATTCGACGGGTTCTCGTCCCACTCAGAACTTTCTCGGACCGGCTCAACGGCGAGAACGAGCGGAATATTCTGTCCGATGACCGAGAGGGTCGCAAATTTGAACGCTCGGCCGTCTCTGTCCTTTGTCCCGCTGACCATCGGCATTCCTTCGACCTCTCCGTAATAGGGAATGGTGGTGATGTCGATCGCGGCCGTGACTGGTCGACGGAACGATGCTTCTGAGGCGATCACGGAGAGCAAGCGATCCGTCGTCTCGTTGAATCCGTTCACGAGTTCTTTGGGATCGAACTGCTTGACCGCGCGGAGGTGGGTATCTCCATGAGGCCCGTACTGTTCACCACGGCGATATTGGAAGCGAGCTGCTCCCTGCGTGGTTCCGCACCGAACCATCCCCATGAACGTTTGTAACTCGAAAAATTGCGTGTCCTCGTAAGAGGCGTTTCGAGCTCGACCAGAGTCGAAGTGTCTAAAGGCGTGATCACGCGCGAGGCGCGTCGTTTGGACGATATCATCTTGTGAGAAGGTTTTGTCTTCGGTGTCTTCTGTAGGGGCATCTTCTACGATCTCACTCTTTGATCGCACCTCGGGTGCTGAGATATTTCGATCCTGGACTTCCTTGATGACAAAGTGGGCCGCAGTTTGGATGTACTCGTGGGTTGCGTCATCAAACCGATTCCGCCACGCTCGTGAGAACGCCGATTCGTCTGGCACCCGGCTAAACCCGAGAATAGTAGCTACTTCTGGTTGTCGCGTGAGGCGTCGCGAGAAGTCGGCGTACGAGTCACCCGTGATCTCCATAAAAACGAATGCGAGTACCATCGCGCGAAAGGAGAGCGGGGCAGGATGCCACGCTGGGTACCCGTCTTCGATCTCATCAATCAAATAATCAAAATTCTCGAATACTGTAACAAGAGCAGATTCATCAAGCTCGTTTCGGATGGCGATCCCTAGTTGGTACGCTTCACACAGATAGCGCATTCGTGGGTTCTCACTTTGAGAGGATCCGTCAGAACAGCCCATCTGAGTTCTGAAACACGGTTAAACACGAAGCGAAGTCCGAAGCCGTAGTTCAGCGATGTTCTCACTGTATTTGGCTGTTCGAATAAGACTATCAAGAACCCGGGTCAATACATACGCTTCTCTGGGTGCTCGGTCGGCTAATGTCTGATCTACCTTCCTCGCTTCTTGAATAACGCGCTCACACCGATTAAGAGTCGAATGGACCACGTCTGTCGATGTACTATTAATGACAGCCTCGGCGGCGTCTTCGATAACTTGGTGAGTATCGGCACTAATTGAACTCATTTCAGGTAGCAACTCCTCCGAAATAGCGTGATCGGTCCGCTGTACGCATCTCACAATTTTCACTGCGTGGTCGGCTATTCGTTCGAGCTGACGTGCAGTAACGTAGTATTCAAAGAGCTGTGGCCGAGTTACGCCGAGCTGATCGAGTTCTGCGAGTTCCAGAAGAGATCGATTGAAATGACGTGTGATAAGCTGAAGGATACGATCGGCTTCCTCATCTCGATTGATGATATACTCAGACTCATCTGATTCTCCCACAGCGAACTCCATTGCAGCTTCGTGCATCGACAGCGTAATCGACTGTAGTTGAAGGAGCGATTGACGGATTGAAACATCATCGGCATCTAATAAGTATTGTACAGTTATGTTGCAATCCGTTTCCTCAGAGATCTCGACACCGGTGAGCTGACGAGTACAAGTAGTGATTGCCCGGCGTTGTTCGGACGTGAGTTCGTCCTGTGCACGAAGTGTAATCTGTGTGAACCCAGCAGTATACGCCGCACGGAGCATCCGTTTGGCAACCCGAGAATCTGTATCACTGAGTATGATCTGGGTTGTAGCCAAGTCGCTGTGTTCGTTTTCGTTCCAGCGGACCACGAGTGATCCATCACGGTGTGTATAGAGATATGCCGTATCGGCCGCTTCGATATTGTGATCTTTTGCCCACTGAGCGGGGATTGACACAGTGTAAGTCCCACCGCCGACCTTCTGGATTTTCCTTGTCTCCATCGTCAGTAGATCAGTTCTGGATCGTTTTCCACGAGATACAGCGTCCGTGCAGCGATATTGACCCCGTGATCGGCAACTCGCTCGAGATCACGGATGGTTATAGTAGTCGATAGAATTTTTTACTCGGAAAACTATGTTGTCTGTAATGGACCACCTCAACGAGATCTCCGTCGAGGAACTCCAAGAG
>NZ_AOJD01000084.1 GCF_000337415.1 Halorubrum tebenquichense DSM 14210
CGGCCGGTGACAAAATCCCTCTTGCCCTTTCGTCAAGACTCATGCTTTACCAATCACATCTTCATGTCCGTAATGCTTTATACGTTGTGCCCTAAAGCGGGATATATGTCTGCCACGGACACGCGGATTCCGGTGTCGAAGGATGTGCGGCGCGACCTCCGGGTTCTCAAGGCGCGGGAAGGCCGACGGTCATACGATGAGACAATTGCGGTGGTGCTTGACGCATATCTCTCTGAGAAGGTGGATTAATAAACTATAGTCGTGACTAGCGAACTAGTTGAATCAAACGACGCCGGGAGCACACGAGTCTGCCAGGACTTCGCTCCTATCGGCGTCGAAGGATGCTTACGCGGACACGGCGGGCGGGTGGCCCGTTGTCCTAACTCAACCAATGTGGTTGGGGCTTATGGGATTATCGGATTTTCACCCGGCGTTAGTGTTCGCACAAAAGCGACACTAAATGTACGATACGGACGATACGACGGCACACGAACCGACTGAGAAGCGAAGCCTTCGCTTTGCGACTGACCTCGAGGCGGACGTCTCGCTTACAGACTGGACCGCCCTTCGGGTTCATCGAGTAATCTTCGACGAGACAGAGAGTCAATTTGCGCTTCTCGAGGCACTACAAACAGCGGCGGACGGTGTCGACATACTCGAGTTTGAACACCGACTGTCGAGTTGTGGGTTTGACGTCGATGGGTCAGTCGTGAAACTTGCACGACGAGCTGTCGCCGGCGAGAGACGGGCTCTGTGGGACTTGATTCGGTATGCGCGACGGTTGGGACATGATGAGATGGGACAGCCACAGAGCGCCTTAGAGGACGCTCTCGCGTTCACTCGTCTATTGGGCTATAGCAACCCTCAACAGACGATAGCAATCGGTCTCAATGCGGCTTTCAGAGAGACGCGGCGCGACCAGGCCGACGAGATTATCGAGTACGTTCTAACGCTGTCTGAGAGCGTCGACGTGGTCCTTGGTGGGTCAGAGATCGACCGAGTGTACTTGCACAACTACTACGGCGATATTCTCCCATCGAGTGTTACGAATCCGTGCAACGACACCCGTAATGATTACTCCATTACGACGCTCGTCGACGTGGTTGGGACGGACGGACTTGCTGTCGAGATACTTCGGACGGTAGGTGAGACTGAAAGCGGACACATGGCCTACAGCGCCCTACAATCGGCGTTCAGTCAGTACGATAGGACCACGGTCTCGCGGCGATTGAACGAGAAGCTAATCGAGTATGGTCTTTGTGAGAAGTACGGCGCTCGCGGAAACCTACGAATCGAGATTCTCGACAAAGGAGCGTTGTACCTCGAAGAATTAGCCAAAGAGAAAGAGCGACAAAAGGCCCTTCAGGACTACGTTACGAACACCCCAAAACCAAACCACAATACCCGTGTAATCACGGACCGCCCTCGGGGAGGGAGGGAGGACGACCACCGACCGACCG
>NZ_AOJD01000085.1 GCF_000337415.1 Halorubrum tebenquichense DSM 14210
CAGAGATGTGTATAAGAGACAGAACGTTCACTCGGTGGCGACTCAACCGTGTCCCTTTTTCCGCCCCTACGCCGAACGCGGCGGTATGCGCAACGCCAAGATCGTCTGTACGATCGGTCCCGCCTCGGACGACCGGGACACGATCCGCGGCCTCGCGGATGCGGGGATGTCCGTCGTCCGGCTCAACGCCAGCCACGGAACGACCGACCACCGGGAGACGGTGATCGAGCGCGCCCGCGCCGTCGACGACGAGATCGACGACCCCCTCGCGGTGATGGTCGACCTGAAGGGTCCAGAGGTCCGGACCGCCGAGATCGACGAGCCGATCCACCTCGCGAAGGGGTCGGAAGTGACCTTCGAGGAGGGCGACGACGCCACCCCCGAGCGCGTCGGGCTCACGCACTCCATCGCCGCGGCCGGCCCGGGCGACACGATCCTCTTAGACGACGGCCGGATCGAGTGCCGCGTCGAGCGCGTCGACGGCGAGTCCGTGGTCGCGACCGTCCGCTCCGGCGGAGAGCTGGGGTCGCGGAAGGGCGTGAACCTCCCGGGCGTCGCCATCGACGTCGACCTGATCACCCCCGAGGACGAGGCCGAACTCGACCTCGCGGCGCGGACCGACGCGGACTTCGTCGCCGCCTCCTTCGTCCGCGACGCCGACGACGTGTACCAGATCGCCGACGAACTGGAGGCCCGCGGCGGCGACGACATCCCGATCGTCGCCAAGATCGAGCGCGCCGGCGCGGTCGAGAACCTGGAGGGGATCGTCGACGCCGCCGACGGCGTGATGGTCGCCCGCGGCGACCTCGGCGTCGAGTGCCCGCTGGAGGACGTGCCCGTCATTCAAAAGCGGATCATCCGCACCTGCGTCAACGAGGGCGTGCCCGTCATCACCGCGACGGAGATGCTCGACTCGATGGTCTCCTCGCGGCGGCCGACCCGCGCGGAGGCCTCCGACGTGGCCAATGCCGTCCTCGACGGCACGGACGCCGTGATGCTCTCCGGCGAGACCGCGGTCGGCGAGGACCCCGTGAACGTCGTCGAGACGATGGACCGGATCGTCCGGCAGGTCGAGTCCAGCGACGAGTACGCGGAGACGCGCGAACAGCGCGTCCCGACCGCGGACGAGGGGTCGCGCACGGAGGCGCTGGCGCGCTCGGCGCGCTACCTCGCGCGCGACATCGGCGCGTCGACGGTCGTCGCCGTCTCCGAGTCGGGCTTCACCGCGCGCAAGACCGCCATGTTCCGGCCGGGCGTCCCGGTCGTGGCGACGACGCCGAGCGACCGCGTCCGCCGACAGCTCGCGCTCTCGTGGGGCGTCCGCCCCGTGTTGACCGAGTACGCGGACGACATGGAGGGAATCCTCGACAACGCGGTCGACGCCGCGCTCGACCGCGGCGGGGCCGCGTCCGGGGACACGCTCGTCGTCCTCTCGGGGATGCTCACCGAGTTCGAGGGGACGAACACGACGAACACCCTGAAGGTCCACGTCGCCGCCGAGACGCTCGTGACCGGCAAGGCGGTCGTCGCCGGCCGCGTCGCCGCGCCGGTCCACCGGACCGAGGACGGCGACATCGACGCGCTGCCGGACGGGTCGGTGGTCGCGATCGGCTCCGACTTCGACGGGGAGTTCTCCGGGGACCTCGACCGGATCGCCGGCATCGTCGACGCCCGCGAGGGGATGACCGGCTACCCGGCCGTCGTCGCCCGGGAGCTCGGCGTCCCGATGGTCTCCGGCGCTCGCCTGCCCGAGTCGGTCGTCGACGGGACCACGGTGACCGTCGACGGGGAGCGCGGCGTCGTGTACGACGGCGACGTGATCGCCGCCGCCCGGGAGCGGTAACCCCCGGCCTCGCGCCGGCGCGCGTCGACCGCCCGCCAGCCATTTATTACGGAACCGCCTACGTGCGTCCATGAGCGACGAATCCGGCGACGGTGCCCGCGACGAGGGGCCGGCCGCCGACGCCGGCGACGGTGCCCGCGACGACGCCCCGGTCTCCGGCGACGGGAGTCGGGCCAACGACGCCGGCGACGGGACTCCCGGCGACGCCGAGGGCGACGGGGGAGAGTGGCGCTTCTCGGTCGACGAGGTCGGGCCGGACGGCGTCACCGAGGACACCGCCACGCCGGAGAGCGAGCCGATAGAGCCGGGGGACGTCACCCTCGAACACGCGGTCTTCGTCGTCCTCGGCGTGGCGCTCACGGTCGGCGTCTTGGTCGTCGGGTTCTGAGCGCGGCCGGCGCGGTCGCGCACACCGCACCACCGCTTCGGGCCGCGACGGCGCGCACCACCACTTATCAGGCCGCGGCCGTAGGACCGAACATGGACGCGCTCGCACAGGCCGGCCTCCTCTCGCCGGACACTCTCCCGCTCCTGCTTTTGACCGCGGGACTGCTCCTCTCGATGGCGGAGGCGCTGGCTCCCGGAGCGAACTTCATCGTCGTCGGCATCGCGCTCATCGGGGCCGGGCTCGGGGGGCTGCTCCTGACCTCGCTCGGGGTCGCCGGCGCGCTCCTCACGCTCTTCATGGCGGTCCTCACGCTGGCGTTCGGTGCGGCCGCCTTCTACGGCTACCACGAGTTCGACCTCTACGGCGGCAAGGGACAGCAACAGACCAGCGACAGCGACTCGCTGAAGGGGAAGACGGGGACAGTCACGGAGCGGGTGACCCCCACGGGCGGCGAGGTGAAACTCGCCGGCGGCGGCTTCAACCCTCACTACTCCGCCCGGTCGATGGACGGCGAGATCGAGGAGGGCGAGGAGGTGATGGTCGTCGACCCCGGCGGGGGCAACGTCGTCACCGTGGAGTCGATGGGGTACGTCGAGGACGACATCGACCGCGAACTCGCGGCCGACCGCGCCCGGAAGGCGGCGGACGAGGCCGAGGCGGGAGAGTCGGAGAAAAGCGACGCCGGCCCGGAGACCGAACTGGAGCGGGAGTGACGCGGGCGGACGATTGCGCCGCGGCGCGCACCGCCGAGAAAAAAGCACTTGCCGCTCGCGGCGGATCGCCCGGCCATGCCCTCCCCGTTCGCCCGCCTCTCGCGACCGGTCGGCGGCCTGCTCGACCGCGTCCGCGACGGCTTCGAATCGCCCCGGGCCACGTCGGTCGCCGTCGCGACCCTCGTGGTCGTCACGATCGGCGTCACGCTCGGGATCGTCGCGCTCGGCGGGGTCTTCGACGCGACAGTCGACCAGCAGGTCACCGTCGACAACCCGGACCGCCCCCCCGAGTCGACCTGCGAGACGTTCGGTGACGACCCCGACTCCGTGTTCGGCGAGCGGTGCGACGAGCCGGCGCGGGTCGAGGTCGACGCCGGGGCGGAGCTCCGCGACGCCGCGGACGGCTATCTCCACTACGGCCTGATCGGCGTGCCGGTCTGGTGGGGGATCTTCGCGCTCGCGCTCCACATCGGCGCGCGCGTCGCCGGCGGGGAGGGGTCCGTCGGCGACTCCTTCCTGATCGCCGGCTGGGCGCTCGTCGGCGAACTGCTCCGGGTGATCGCCGGCCTCGCGGCGATCTGGTTCGCCCTCTCGAACGCGGCGATAACGGGGTCGACGTTCGAGGCGCTCGCGGAGCAGATAGTCGCCGCGCTCGCGACCACGACCGGCCCCCTGCTCGTCGCGTCCGCAGTCGCGATAGCGGTCCAGTGGGCGATCGTCGTCGGCGGGCTGGAGGCCCGCCACGACCTCGGTCGCGGGGCGGCGGCGGGCGTGGCGACGGTTTTCGCCGCGGTCGCCCTCCTGCTCGCCGCGCCCGCGAACTTCGGGAGTTTTTAAGCCGACGGCGCTCCCCGTTCCGACATGATCCTGTCGGACGCGGACATCCTCGACCGGCTCGCGGAGGGCGACCTCGCGATCGAGCCGCTCGACGACGTCGATCAGCAGGTCCAGCCCGCCAGCGTGGACCTGCGGCTCGGCGAGCGGTTCCTGGAGTTCCAGCGCACCAACATCCCGTGTATCCACCCGACGGACGCGGGCGAGGTGAGCGAGTACGTCACCGAGACGACGGTCCCCGAGGGCGACGAGTTCATCCTCCACCCCGGCGACTTCGTCCTCGGGACGACCGCCGAGCGCGTCGCGATCCCGGACGACCTCGTCGCCCACGTCGAGGGGCGGTCGTCGCTCGGGCGGCTCGCGATCGTCGTCCACGCGACCGCGGGGCTGTGCGATCCGGGTTACGAGGGCCAGATCACGCTCGAACTGTCGAACCTCGGGACCGCTCCCGTGGCGCTCTCGCCGGGCATGCGCGTGTCGCAGCTCACTTTCACGGAGCTGAAACGGCCCGCCGAGCGCCCGTACGGTGCCGAGCGGGGATCCAAGTATCAGGGACAGGACGGCCCGCAGGCGTCGCGGATCGGCGACGATCCGGAGTTCGCGGCGGAGGGAGACGAGTCCGGCGGCGGGGAGGAGACCGCCGCGGGGGAAGAGCCATGAGGTTCATCGAGGAGGTCGTCGTCGACGAGTTCCTCCCGACCGTCCGCTCGATGCTCGCGGAGGACCTCCGCGACCGCGGGTTCACACAGTTGGAGGTCGCCGACGCGCTCGGCATCTCCCAGTCGGCGGTCTCGAAGTACGCCGCGGGCGACGTGGCCAGACACGACCGGATCGTCGCCGACGAGCGCGTACGCGACCTCGTCGAGCGGGTGGGCGAGGGGCTGGNGTCTCGAAGTACGCCGCGGGCGACGTGGCCAGACACGACCGGATCGTCGCCGACGAGCGCGTACGCGACCTCGTCGAGCGGGTGGGCGAGGGGCTGGCGAGCGGCGATCTCACGCCGGTCGGCGCGCTCGTCGAAATCGAGGTGCTGATCCGGCAGTTGGAGGAGGGCGACCTGCTCGCGGACCTCCACGAGGAGGCGATGCCCGCGCTCGCCGACGCCGACGTGGAGTTCTCCGTCCACGACCCCGACAGCGGCCTCCGCGAGCGCGAGCGGGTCCTCACGTCGGTCCGGCGCGGACTGCGGACCCTGACGAACGCCTCCGGGTTCGCCGGGCTGATCCCGAACGTCGGCGCGAACGTCGCGGAGTGCCTCGCCGACGCCGCCACGGTGGACGACGTGGCCGCGGTCCCCGGCCGGCTCGTCGACGTGAAGGGGCGGGCGATGGTCCCCGGCGAGCCGGAGTTCGGCGTGAGCGAACACGTCGCGACGGTGCTGCTCGCGGCGCGCGAGGGGGACGCTGCCGTCCGCGGCGCGGTCAACCTCCGGTACGACCCCGAGACCGTCGAGGCGCTCGCCGCCGACCACCCGACCGTCGAGTTCGACGCGGAGCGGCCGACCCGGGAGGCGGTCGCGGGCGCGGTCTCGGCGGCCGATCTCCCGGCGGACGCGGACGCGCTCGTGGCGTACCAGACCGGGGCGGTCGGCGTCGAGCCGATCGTCTACGTCCTCGCGCCCACCGCGGCCGAGGCGGCGCGGATCGTCCGCGGCCTGCTGTGAGCCGCCGACACGGGTGCTTTTATTTTCCGCGGCGGCGAACGACCGGGCGTGACGCGACATCGGCGGCCCGGGATGCGGATGCGTTCCTTCTAGCGACGGGTGGACCCGTCGCGTCGGCGGCGACCGGTAACGCGGTCGGCGGCGGCGCGGCGACGAAGCCCGTCGCCTCCCCGTAGCGCCCGGGCCGCCGACGAGACGCAGGCGCGACCGCCCGCCACACGCGACCGAGAAGCGTCGACGCGCACGGAACCGCCGACGCGCACGGAACCGCCGACGCGCACGGAACCGCCGACGCGAGCGGTGTCGAACCGACGCGAGCGGGACGCTCCGCGCGGCCCCGAACCAGCGGGCTTTAGACCCGATCGACCGACACACGACATACACACCACATGAGCCACGACGACTTCCCCACCGACCGCCCCGCGGTGGTGACCTGTGGACTGCCGTACGCCAACGGCGACCTCCACATCGGTCACCTCCGCACCTACGTGGGCGGCGACGTGTACAGCCGCGCGCTCGACCGACTCGGCCAGGAGACCGCGTTCGTCTCCGGCTCCGACATGCACGGCACGCCCGTCGCGGTCAACGCCGAACAGGAGGGCGTCTCCCCCGAGGACTTCGCGCTCGACTGGCACGAGCGCTACGCCGAGACGTTCCCGAAGTTCAACGTCGAGTTCGACAACTACGGCCACACCCACGACGAGACGAACACGGAACTGACGCAGGATCTGGTCCGCGACCTCGACGAGGCCGGTCACCTCTACGAGAAGGAGATCATGGTCGCGTACGACCCCGTCGACGACCAGTACCTCCCGGACCGGTACGTCGAGGGGACCTGTCCGTACTGCGGCGCGCACGCCCGCGGCGACGAGTGCGACGAGGGGTGTCAGCGCCACCTCGAACCCGGCGAGATCGAGGACCCCGAGTCGACGATCACCGGCAACCCCGCGGAGTACCGCGAGCGCACCCACGAGTTCTTCGCGGTCTCCGAGTTCGCCGACTACCTCTCGGAGTTCCTCGACCGGCTCGAAGGGACCTCGAACGCCCGGAACCAGCCCCGCGAGTGGATCGAGCAGGGGCTTCAGGACTGGTGTATCACCCGCGACATGGACTGGGGGATCGACTACCCCGGCGACGACGGGGAGCAGGATCTCGTCTTATACGTCTGGGTCGACGCCCCGATCGAGTACATCGCCTCGACGAAACAGCACTCCGAGCGCGTCGGGTCCGACGCCTTCGACTGGGAGACCGCCTGGAAGGAGGGCGTGAGCGACGAGTTCCCCGAGGGCGGGGAGATCGTTCACGTGATCGGCCGCGACATCATCCAACACCACACGATCTTCTGGCCCGCGATGCTGGAGGCGACCGACCACGCGGAGCCGCGCGCGGTGATGGCCAGCGGCTTCGTCACGCTCGACGGGAAGGGGTTCTCGACGAGCCGCGACCGCGCGGTCTGGGCCGACGAGTACCTCGACGAGGGGTTCCACCCCGACCCGCTGCGCTACTACCTCGCCACCAACGGCGGGTTCCAGCAGGACGTGGACTTCTCGTGGGACAAGTTCGCCGAGCGCGTCAACACCGAACTGGTGGGGACCGTCGGCAACTTCCTCTACCGCTCCCTGCTCTTCGCTCACCGGAACTACGAGGACGGGCCCGACGCCGACGCCCCCAGCGACGACGTGGCGGCGCGGATCGACGAGGCGGTCGAGGACGTGACCGCCGCGGTCAACGACTACTCCGTCCGGGCGCTCGGCGACGCCGTCACCGACCTCGCCCGCTTCGGCAACGAGTACATCCAGCGCAACGAGCCGTGGAAGCTCGTCGACGAGGAGCCCGACGAGGCCGAGCAGGTCATCTACGACTGCGTCGCGCTCGCGAAGGCCATCGCCGTCCTCTTCGAGCCGCTGGCCCCCGAGAAGAGCGAGCGGCTCTGGGACCAGCTCGGCGAGCCCGGCTCCGTCCACGACGCGACGGTCGAGGCGGCCGGCGAGGCCCCCGCGGGCGACCTGAGCGAGCCGACCGAGCTGTTCGAACAGATCGAAGACGAGCGCGTCGAGGCGCTCAACGAGAAGCTCGACGCCCGCGTCGCCGAGTCCGAGGACGACGGCGGCGACGGCGACAGCGATGACGATGACGACGGCAGCGACGACGCGAACGACGACGCATCCGACGACGCCGACATGACCGACATCGAACCCCTCAGCGACGACCGCATCAGCTTCGACGAGTTCCAGGAGTTGGACGTCCGGGTCGGCCGGATCGAGGAGGCCGACGGGATCGACGGGGCCGACGACCTCGTGAAGCTCACCGTCGACCTCGGCGCGGAGACCCGGACGATCGTCGCGGGACTCAAGCAGCTCCACGACGTCGACGACCTGCCGGACACGAAGGTGATCGTCCTCGCGAACATGGAGAAGGCGGAGCTGTTCGGCGTCGAGTCGAACGGGATGGTGCTGGCCGCCGGCGAGGAGGCCGACCTCCTCACCACCTACGAGGACGCCGGACCGGGCACGAAGGTGAAGTGAGGCCGCGGTCCGTCGCGGCGCGGTCGGCTGCGGCGCGGTTTCTCGAAGTTTTATCGGGTTGACGTGTGAACCGGAGACCGACATGCCCCTCCTTCCCCGCCGGTTCGAGGCGCTGTCGTTTCCGGCGCAGGTGATCCTCCTCGCGGTCGTGTTCGACCCGATCGGGTTCGGGGCGGGCTACCTGCTCGCGCCCGAATTCGGCATGGAGCCGCTCATCGGCGGCGTCTACGGGCTCGTCGCCGCGAGCCTCCCGCTGTCGATGCTCGTGATGCGCGAGGCGAACCGATAGTGCGGTCGCGGTGCGGTCGACCGCGGACTCGCCTTCTCAGGCGTCCAGCACTTCGATCAGGTTCCCCTCCGGGTCCCTGACGAACAGGACCGTCGTCCCGCTCGACGTGGTCCGCGGCGGGCTCAGCGTCTCCACGTCGTCTGCGAGGCCCGCGTAGAACGCCTCGACGTCGTCGACGGTCAGCCCGAGGTGGGTCGCGCCCAGGCGGTTCAGTTCGGGGTCCGCACCCGCCTCGCCCGCCGGCTCGTAGGCGACGAGTTCGACGATCGCGTCGCCGGCGTCGAGGTGGGCGAACTCGGCGGACGCGCCCTCGACGGCGACCGCCTCCGCGAAGGCGTCGCCGCCGACGGAGAACTCGGCGACGACGTCGAGGTCGAACGTCTCGGCGTAGAAGTCGACGGCGCGGTCGAGGTCGTCGACGGTGACCCCGACGTGGTGCGCGGTTGGGTCTGTCACGGCGGATCGGTCGACGACCGGCGCAAAAACCGTGTCGACAGGCGTCGAGCGCGAAGCGGGACGGGGAAGTCCGAACCCACCCGGACGCGGTGGCGCGCGCCTGCGAGCGGTCGCCGCAGGCGACCGCGAGTCAGCACGCGCGAGGGACGCCGCGAACGCCCGCAAGGGCGTGAGCGGCGAGGCTGGGGAGGCGTGAGGCTGCGGGCGCGGTGCGGGGCTTCGGTAGTGTCGGTCACGACCCCGGTTCCGTAGTGGCTGGTGGCGAGCGATTCGAGCCCCTCCACTTCCGATACGCCTGAATCGAGGTCGTAAACGTATCGGACCGAAACGACCAACCCGGATCCGGACGACACGTCGCACATGCACGTGGTCGTCAACGCCGCCCAGAGCGTCGACGGGAAGCTCGCCACCCGCCGCCGGGAACAGCTCCGGATCTCGGGGCCGGAGGACTTCGACCGGGTCGACCGGGTCAGGGCGGCCGCGGACGCGGTCCTCGTCGGCGTCGGGACCGTCCTCGCGGACGACCCGCACCTCACGCTCGACGAGGAGGACCGCCGGGTCGAGCGCCTGCGGGTCGGGCGGTCCGGGGACCCCGCCCGCGTCGTGGTCGACTCCACCGGCCGGACGCCGACCGACGCCCGGATATTGGACGACGAGGCGACGACGTACCTGCTCGTCTCGGAGGCGACCGACCGGGAGCGACGGGAGGCGCTCGCCGACGCGGGCGCGGAGGTGATCATCGCCGGGGAGGAGCGCGTCGACGTCGCGGTCGGGGTCGAGCGGCTCGCGGACCGCGGCGTCGACCGGCTGATGGTCGAGGGGGGCGGCGAGGTGATCTTCTCGTGTTTCGAGGCCGGGGTGGTGGACGAACTCCACGTCTACGTCGGTTCGCTCGTGATCGGCGGCCGCGACGCGCCCACGCTGGCGGACGGGGCGGGGTTCACAGAGGGGTTCCCCGACCTGACGCTCACCGACGCGGAGCGGCTCGACGACGGGGTCGTCCTCTCGTACGACGTCGGGGACGGCGACGGCTCGTAGGGGGGCCTCCCGGCCTCCTTCGCGGATCGTGTGAACTGTGACCACGAAATCCGACGGTACACGGTCCGTGACACCGGTGTACACGCAAATCACCGAAGTATTTATGTATCGCCCGGGGGTAGTTGCTGGTACCAGAACGCCTCTGGCGCTGGTGGAATCGCACGCTGAAATGAACGGGAGTTCTTGCAGACGGCCCGACGCACCACAGCGAGCGGTCGCTATCGCCGGAGCGGTGATGGAGAGATAACAAATGGTAACGAAAGAAGAAGTCATCGAGCAGTACGACGTGGAACCGATGGACGAGGCGGACAACGTGGACCTTTCTGAGGACGACTTGGACAACGGCTCCAAGGGGCAGCTCATCAAGCGCGCCGGTCAGCTGCGAGACCGACGCAACGAGCTGAACCAGATGGCCTCGGAGCGCGCCTCCAAGCGCGACGACCTCAACGCGAAGACGCGCGAGAAGGTCGACGAGGCCCAAGAACACCGCGAGAGCCGCGACGAGCTCAACGAGCAGGTCCAAGAGCACAAGGACAAGCGCAACGAGCTCAACGCCGAGGCCAACGAGCTGTTCGACGAGGTCGAGGAGCTCAAACAGGACCTCGAACTCGGCTCCGGCAAGTCCATCGAGGAGCTCGAAGAGGAGATCGAGGACCTGGAGTTCCGTCAGCAGACGGAGGTCCTCGACGCGGAAGACGAGCGCGAGCTGATCGAGAAGATCGACGACAAACGCGAGAAGCTCGCCGAGAAGAAGGAGAAGGTCGACGACACGAGCGAGCTCGACGAGCTCGTCGAGGAGGCCGAGGAGGTCCGCTCCGAGGCGTCCCAGCACCACCAGAAGGTGACGGAGCTCGCCGACAAGGCCCAGGAGCACCACAACCAGATGATCGAGGCCTACCGCGAGGCCGACGACATCCGCGACGAGGCCGACGAGATGCACGAGCTCTTCGTCGAGGCCCAGGAGGCGGCCGACCGCCACCACGAGGACTTCGTCCGCGTCCAGAAGCGCCTGCGCGAGCTCGACAAGAAGGAGGAGGAGGAGCGCCAGGACGAGCGTGCCGAGAAGCGCGAAGAGGAGAAGGAAGAGGCCGAGGAGATCTATCAGAAGTTCAAGGAGGGCGAGACGCTCGACACCGAGGACCTGATGAAGCTCCAGAAGACCGGCCTCCTGTAAGCCGGCGACTCCGGCGGTTCCGACGCGGTTTTCTGCGGTTTTTCTCACGCGATAGCGCCGCGACCGGCCACGGCTCCGCGCCGCCGCCAGCCACGGCTCCGCGCGGCGGCCGGCGGCCGATCGACGCGGCGACCGACCCCGGCCACGGCTTATAAGCGCGTGCGACGCCAACCGCCGGTATGGACGACGTGCCGACGAACGGACGGAAGGGGTTGCTCGCGGCCGCCGCGGTGGGCGCGGCGACGACGATCGCGGGCCGCGCGGCCCTCGCGCGGCTCACCGGCGGGCGGTTCGGTGACGCCGAGACGTACAACACCGCGAAGGTGACCGTGTCGGGACCGATCCGGCGGAGTCAGGGGCGGCCGTCGCCGCTGTCGGGACCGGGCGGCGCGACCGCGGACGACGTGGTCGAACAGATCGAGGCGGCCGACGAGGACGACGACGTCGAGGCGCTGCTCGTCGAGCTCAACACGCCGGGCGGCGAGGTCGTACCGAGCGACGACATCCGGCGGGCCGCCGCCGACTTCGACGGGCCGACGGTCGCGTACGCGACCGACACCTGCGCCTCGGGCGGCTACTGGATCGCGAGCGGCTGCGACGAGTTGTGGGCGCGCGAGGCGAGCCTCGTCGGCTCCATCGGCGTCGTCGGCTCGCGGCCGAACGCGAAGGGGCTGGCGGACAAGCTCGGGATCTCCTACGAGCAGTTCACGGCCGGCGAGTTCAAGGACGCCGGCGTCCCGCTGAAGGAGATCGAGGAGGACGAACGCGAGTACCTCCAGGGGATCATCGACGGCTACTACGAGCAGTTCGTCGAGACCGTGAGCGAGGGCCGCGACATGGACCCCGACGAGATCAGAGACACCGAAGCGCGCGTGTACCTCGGCGAGGACGCCGCCGAGATGGGCCTCGTCGACGAACTCGGCACCGAGGACGACGTCGAGGAGCGGCTCGCCGACCTGCTCGGCGCGGAGCCGGAGGTGCGCGAGTTCACCCCCGAGCGGGGGCTGGCCGAGCGGCTCGGGATCGGCGCGGAGCGCGTCGCGTTCGCGGCCGGAAGCGGCGTCGCGGGCGTGTTCGCCGACGACGGCGGCGACATCGACGTGGAACTGCGATAGCGACGGTCGAGGCGGGCGCGAGACCTCGGACGACGGACGGCGGACTTGGACGGACGACGGGGAGGATTTTTGTCCGGCCGCGGTGTGAGACGACACGTGACGACGCTGGTCATCTGCGTCGACCGGTCGGGGGCGATCGGTCGCGCCACCAACGTCCCGATGCCGGTCGCGGGCTGGGAGGCCGTCCGCTCGCTGGTGACGGACGCCGGCCTCGACGACCCCGAGGACGCCAGCGTGAACTGCCTGCTGGAGTCGCTGCGCGTGGCGCGCGACCTCCGAGACGAACGCGAGGAGTCGGTAGTGGCGGTCGTCTCCGCCGAGAGCGACACCCCGGTCGGGGCCGACCGGTCGATCGCGGCCCAACTCGACGACCTCGTGGAGCGGTACGACCCGCGGGCGGCGATCGTCGTCGTCGACTCCGCCGAGGACGAGCGCGTCCTCCCGGTCGTGGAGTCGCGGGTCCCCGTCGACTCGGTCGACCGCGTCGTCGTCCGACAGGCCCGCGACATCGAGTCCACCTACTACCTGCTCAAGCAGTTCCTCGCCGACGAGCAGCTCCGGTCGACGGTGTTGGTCCCCATCGGCGTCGCGCTCCTCCTGCTGCCGGTGCTTTTCGCCCGGTTCTCCGCCGGGGAGGCGATCGCGGGCGTCGCCGGCCTGCTCGGCGCGGCGCTTCTGTACAAGGGACTCGCGATCGACCGGCGAGTGGCGGGGATGCCCGAGCGCGTGCGCGAGGCGCTGTACGCCGGGCAGGTGTCGGTCGTGACGTACGTGGTCGCCGGCGGGCTGGCGCTGGTCGGCGGGTTCTTCGGGTTCCTCGCCGCGTCGGAGCTGAACGCCGGGTCGCCCCGCCTCGTCGAGGCCGTGGAGTTCGCCTTCGCGGCGGTCCCGTGGTTCGCGGTCGCCGGCGTGACCGCGGCCGTGGGGCGACTGCTCGACGAGCTGATCCGCGACGAGGGGATCCGGACGCCGTACCTCAACCTCCCGTTCGTCATCGCCGCGGTCGCCTTGGTCGTCCGCGGCTTCGCCGGCTACTTTCTCGCGCAGGAAGCGGTGCGGGACCCCCTGTCCGTCTACGGGATGGCGATGACCCCGGTCCAGCAGCTCGCGGCGTTCATCGTGAGCGGCATCGTCGTGTCGCTCGTCGGCGTCAAGGTCGCCAGCGACGTGGGCACGGAGACCCTCGAAGACGTCATCGACGCGGAGCGGGAGGCGGACGGGCGACGGGAGTGACGCGGGGTACCGTCGTGACGGTCGAGCGGCCTCGCGGCCGACCGACCGCCTTTTGTCGGTCGCGCCCGCGTCGGCGGGCATGGACGTGTACGGACTGATCGGGAACCCGGTCGGCCACTCGCTGTCGCCGCCGATGCACGAGGCGGGCTACGAGGCGCTCGGACTCGACGCGCGGTACGTGACCTTCGAGCCGGACGCCGACGCCGCGGCCGCGGCGATAGCGGGCGCGGCCGACCTCGGCGTCGCCGGCCTCAACGTCACGGTGCCGTTCAAGCGCGACGCGCTCGACGCGGTCGACCCCGCCCCGCTCGCCGAGCGCATCGGCGCGGTCAACACGGTCGACTACGGGCCGGTCCGCGAGGGCGACGCCGACCGCCCGCGCGGCCACAACACCGACGCGGCCGGGGTGACGCGGGCGCTCGAACACCACGACGTGACGGTCGACGGTCGCGACGCGCTCGTGGTTGGCGCGGGCGGCGCGGGGCGGGCGGCCGCGTTCGCGCTGGCCGACGCGGGCGCGGCGGTCCACGTCGCGAACCGCACCGCGGAGCGGGCGGTCGAACTGGCCGAGGCGGTCCCCGACGCGACCGGCGGCGGGCTCGACGACCTCGCCGACCGCGTCGCGGCCGCCGACCTGCTCGTCAACGCGACGAGCGTCGGGATGGAGTCGCCCGACGAGACGCCGGTCCCCGCCGCCCACCTCCACGGCGACCTCGCGGTGCTCGACGCGGTGTACGCCCCGATCGAGACGCGCCTGCTCCGGGAGGCGGCCGACGCGGGCGCGACGACGGTCGACGGCGCGTGGATGCTGCTGTACCAGGGGGTCGAGGCGTTCGAGGTCTGGACCGGCGAGGACGCCCCGGTCGACGCGATGAACGCGGCGCTGCGCGCGGTGTTGGAGTGACTCCGCGGAGCGATCAGTTATAAATACAACTGTGGCGGCGCGCGCCTGCGAGCGGTCGCCGCAGGCGACCGCGAGACAGCGTCGCGCGAGGGAGTCGGGCGCGACGAGGGCGACCGCAGGGAGTCGGGCGCGACGAGGGCGACCGCAGGGAGCCCGGAGACGCGCCCGACGAGGCTGGGGAGGCGTGAGGTGCGGGGCGGTGCTGTGCGGGGCGGGACTCGAAGGGGCGGTCGCCGGCGCTGCGCGCCGGCTGTCACCGGGCTTCGGGAGTGTCCGTGCCGCTCGTCGGTTTATAAACGGCCGCGTGACGATCAGTCGTTTCAGTCGAGACAACCGCGTAAAACTGACCGGCGACAGAACCGGGCTATCTCAAAACAGCGTCGGGCTGGCGAGCAGCCCGGCGGTGACGATCAGCCCGACCGAGACCGCCGACGCGCCGTAGAGGAAGGGCTTGGCGTCGCGGGCCGGCTCCCGGAGCTTGCCCGCATCGAGCCCGTCCGCCAGTTTCGAGCCGGCGACCTCGACGAGGCCGGTCCCGACGAACCACAGCCCCAGCATCGTCACTACGAGGTGGCCCCGAGGCGTCCCGGTCAGCGCCTCGAACGTGTACAGATTGCCGGCCATGTGGCCGCCGGAGAGGACGAACGCGACCGCGGCGATCCGGGTGATCCACCGCAGGCGACCGACCACCGAGCCGAGCGCGTCGGTGCCGACATCGCCGCGGAGCGCGGGCGGGAGTATCGCGAGGGTGACGAACAGCACGCTGCCGACCCAGAGGACGGCGAAGCCGACGTGGACCGACCACATGACGGGGTTGATGACGTCCATACCGCTGGGACGGCGCGACCGTACTTATAAACCGGCGGGACGGGACGACGGGCGCTTGCGGCGGAGACGGTTTTTAAATATCTCGCACGTGTAGCCGTCGCCAATGGCCCTACTTCAGAAGCTCAAAGAGAAGCTCGGATTCGGGAGCGGCTCCGCCGAACGGGAGTCGGCCGAGACCGAAGTGACCGTCGAGCGCGAGTCGGAACCGGCCGCCGACGCGGCCGCCGCCGAGAGCGACGACGGCGCGGACGACGCCGAGACCGGCGACGCCGGGACCGACGACGCGGAGCCGGTCGCCGCGGGGACGGAGGCCGCGGCCTCGACCGAGTCGCTCGTCGACGAGGAGGCTGCGGCCGACGACGAGACCGACGACGCCGAGAGCGCGACCGACGACGGGGCGGCCGAGCCGGCGGAGGCCGCGGGGGCCGAGGGCGACGACGTCGCGGTCGACGACGACGACCGCGGGCCGAGCGTCGAGGAGATCAAGGGCATCGGCCCGGCGTACGCGGAGCGGCTCGCGTCGATCGGGATCGAGACGGTCGACGAGCTCGCGGGGGCGGACGCCGCCGACGTGGCCGAGGGGGCGAGCGTCGGCGAGAAGCGCGCCGCGACGTGGATCGACCGCGCGAGCGAGTTCTGAAGCCGGGCGGTTTCGACGACCGCAACTGTTTCACCGCCCCCGCCGAAGGGGGGCACATGAGGCGAACGGCACACACCGACCGGGACCGGTTCCGCGCGGTCGCCGCCGCAGCGCCGGCCGGCGCGCGGGTCCCGGTCGAACGTCGGGTCGCGGTCGACGACCCCTTCGGGGCCTACCGCCGGGCGCGGGACGGTCCCGGCGGCGTCTTCTACGAGACGACCGGCGGCCAGTCCGGCTGGGGGTACTTCGGCGTCGATCCGGTCGAGCGGCTGACCGTCTCCGGCGAGGCGGCGGTCATCGAGTCCGCGGGCTCGGAGCGTTCCGGCGACTACCGCCGCCCGTCGCCGTCGCTCGCCGCGCTAGAGGGCGTCCTCGACGGCGAGACGCTCGCGCGCGGCGACTGCGAGGTCCCCTATCCGTGCGGCGCGTTCGGCTGGCTCTCCTACGACGCCGCCCGCGAACTGGAGGACTTCCCGGCCCCCGCGCCGGAGGGACCGGGCGCGGTCGACGACCGTGGCCTCCCGCGGCTCGAGGCGGCCCTCTTCGACCGGATCGCGGCGTGGGAGTGTCCGACCGGGAGCGACGGCGACGGACTGACCGGCGCGGACGGCGACGCGGACGCCGACGGCGCGACCGTCACGCTCCGGGTGACCGCCTGTCCCCGAGTTCCCGAGGGGCTCGACGACCCGGACGCCGACCGCGACGCGCTCGACGCGCTGTTCGACGAGGGGGCCGAACGGGCGGCGGATCTGATACGCCGCATCGAGACCGGCGATCCGGACGCTGAGGAGCCGCCCGACCCGACCGCGGAGCGCGCGACCTTCGAGAGCGACGTGGGCCGCGAGGGGTACGCCGACGCGGTGCGGCGCGTCAAGGGGTACGTCCGCGAGGGCGACACGTTCCAGGCGAACGTCTCCCAGCGCCTGACCGCGCCGGCCGCCGTCCACCCGGTCGACGCCTACGACGCGCTCCGAGAGGTGAACCCCGCGCCGTACTCCGGGCTGATCGAGTTCGGCGGGAGCGGAGCGGGCGAAGGCGGAGCCGGCGGGACGGACCGCCCGAGCGGCACCGACTTCGTGAGCGCGAGCCCGGAACTGCTCTTGGAGCGGGAGCCGACCGACGACCCCGAGCGCGGCGCGCGCCTCGTCACGGAGCCCATCGCCGGCACGCGCCCGCGGGGCGACGGCGACGAGGCCGACGCCGCGCTGGAAGCGGAGCTGACCGGCGACGAGAAGGAGCGCGCCGAGCACGCGATGTTGGTCGATCTGGAGCGCAACGACCTCGGCAAGGTGTCGCGGTTCGGCACGGTCGACGTGAGCGAGTATCGCCGCGTCGACCGCTACAGCGAGGTGATGCACCTCGTGAGCCTGATCGAGGGGGAGGCGCGGAGCGACGTGGGGCTCGCGGACGCGGTCGCCGCCTGCTTCCCCGGCGGGACGATCACCGGCGCGCCGAAGCCGCGGACGATGGAGATAATCGACGAACTGGAGCCGACGCGCCGGGGGCCGTACACCGGGTCGATGTTCGCGGCCGGGTTCGACGGGCGCGCGACGCTCAACATCGTCATCCGCACGCTCGTCCGCCACGCCGCCGAGTACCACCTCCGGGTCGGGGCGGGGATCGTCCACGACTCCGACCCCGACGCCGAGTACGAGGAGACGCTCGCGAAGGCGCGGGCGCTGGTGAGCGCGGTCGACGAGGCGCTCGCGACCGGCGGGATGGCGGTCGACGAGACGAGGGGCGATGAGGCCGCCGGAGAGGCACCCGACGGGACGACCGAGGGGGCGGTCGAGCGATGACGGACGCAGACGCGGCGACGACCGCCGGAGCGGGCGACGGCTGGCGCGCCGGGACGGGCGAGACCGACGCGCGGGTCCTCGTCGTCGACAACTACGACTCGTTCGCGTACAACCTCGTCCAGTACGTCGGCGAGGTCGCGGGCGCGGTGACGGTCCGGCGCAACGACGCGGTCGACCTCGACGGGATCCGCGCGCTCGACCCGGACGGCGTCGTCGTCTCGCCGGGTCCCGGGACCCCGTCCGAGGCCGGCGTCTCGACCGCGGTCTTCGAACTCGACCGGCCCGTGTTCGGCGTCTGTCTCGGCCATCAGGCGCTGTGCGCGAGCGGCGGGAGCCGGGTCGGCCACGCGCCCGAGGTCGTCCACGGGAAGCCGTCGACGATCACCCACGACGGCGAGGGCGTCTTCGCCGGACTCCCCGACCGGCTCCGGGTCGGACGGTACCACTCGCTGTGCGTCGAGCGCGAGGACCTGCCCGACGAGTTGGTCGAGACCGCCCGCACCGAGGACGAGCGCGAGGTCGTGATGGGCGTGCGCCACCGCGAGAAGCCCCACGTCGGCGTCCAGTTCCACCCGGAGAGCATCCTCACCCCCCGCGGGAAGCGGCTGGTGCGGAACTTCGTCGCGGGGTGCGAGCCGTGAGCGACGCCGACCGCGACCTGCGCTACCACGTCGACGGCGACCTCGTCCCCGCGAGCGAGGCGACCGTCTCCGTCGAGGACCGCGGGTTCGCCTACGGCGACGCGGCCTTCGAGACGATGCGCGCGTACGGCGGCGAGCCCTTCCGGTGGGATGCGCACGCCGACCGGCTCCGCGACACCTGCGAGACGCTCGGGCTCGACCACGGCATCGCCGACGCGGAGCTGAAACGGCGGGTCGACGAGACGCTGGCCGCGAACGACCTCGCGGACGCGTACGTGAAGTGCTCGATCACGCGGGGCGTCCAGCCCGGGACGCTCGACCCGAGACCCGAGGTCGACCCGACCGTGGTGGTCATCGCGAAGCCGCTCCCGCGGGGCGGCGTCGGGGGCGAGCCGGTCCACGGCGGGCCGGCCGCGCTCCAGACGACGAAGACGCGCAAGGCGGACGACCGCGCGATCCCGGCCGCCGCCAAGACGCACAACTACCTCAACGGAATCCTCGCCCGGTTGGAACTCCGAGTGACCGGCGCTGACGAGGCGCTGATGCTCGACCCGGACGGCCACGTCGCCGAGGGGGCGACCTCGAACCTCTTCTTCGCCGACGGCGCAGCGCTCCGGACTCCCTCGCTCGACGGGCCGATCCTCCCCGGCGTCACCAGGGCGACCGTGATCGAGGTCGCGGAAGAGGAAGGGATCCCGGTCGAAGAGGGGACGTACGCGCCGGACGCGGTGCGCGAGGCCGACGAAGCCTTCCTCACGAACTCGACGTGGGAGGTCCGCCCGGTGGCGACCGTCGACGGCATCGCGGTCGACGGCGACGGCGACGGGGTCGCCGGGCCGCTCACGACCCTTATCTCCCGGCTGTTCGACCGGCGGATCGAGGAGAAACACTACGACGGCGAGCGGCTGTGAGCGTGGGGTTCGGCGTCCGAAACCGCTGAAACCGCGGGGGATCCGGAGTTCGCCCACAGCGTTATCCCGTCAGGGATCCTAAATGACGGATGGCAGACGACAAAGACGGACGCGAGAAACAGGCGGCAGACGAGGACCGACGACAGCGCGAGCGCGACGTCGAGGCGGAACTGAGCCGCGGCGACGAGCCGGAGCCGGCGTTCGACGACGAGACGGCCGAGGCCCTCGAAGCGGCGCTCGAACCGCTGACGTTCCCCGCGACGGGCCGCGAGGTCGTCGCCGCGGTCGGGGACCGGGAACTCGAAACGGAGGCCCGCGTGTACACCGTCGCCGACCTGGTCCCCGACGCGGACTTGGAGGCGTTCGACGCGCCCGCGACCGTCCGCGAGCGCGTGCGTCGCCCCGCGGTCGCGGCCGCGATGAAACGGGTCGTCGAGGCGGCCGCCGAACTGGAGAACGTCGACTTCGGCCGGTCGCAACACGAGGCGTTCGAGCGGACCTTCCGCGCGCTGAGCGACGTCGACGAACTCGACGACGAGGAGGGGGTCCATGCGATCGCCGACTGGGTCGTCGACCGGATCCGCGAGAAGGAGTCGGTCCCCGGGTCGCGCGACCTCCGCCGACAGGGAGCGAAGTACTGCCGGGCGCACGGCTACGAGGTCCGCGACGACGAGTGGCTCGGGGTCTGAGCCGGGACGGGATCCCGGGACCGTGCGCGTCGGAGCGGCCGGGAGGTCCCGAACGCCGGGACGCACAACGTTGAAGCCGGCCGCCGGCCTCGCATCCGTATGGACGAGAGCCGCCGGATCGCCGGCGTCGAGGAGGTTCCGGAGGAGAGCACGCTGCTCGCGACGCTGCGACCGGTCGACGCCGCGGCGGTCGACGAGGGCGAGGGCGACATCGGCGAAAGCGAGGACGGGGCGATGGAGGTCGAAGCGATCCTCACGCGGGCCGCCGGCGAGGTGCGCGCGTTCCGCAACTACTGTCAGCACTGGACCGACGTGCGCCTCGACAAGGACGACGGCGCGTTCGTCCGCGACGGCGAGGTGTTCTGCCAGAAGCACGGCGCGACCTTCGAGGCCGACGGCGGCTACTGTAACTTCGGCCCCTGCGAGGGGGCCGTCCTCGAATCGGTCGACGTGAGCGTCGAGGGCGACGGCGTGTTCCTCGCCGACGACGACTACGAGTTCGTCCGGCTCGGCCCCTCGGCGAAGCAGGGCGACGGCGGCGGCTCGCGGATCGACTTCACCGGGAACTGAGTCGCCCGCACGGCCGCAGGAGCGGCCAGTCAGAACTTCGTGCGCCCGCCGCCGGCGTCCTCGCGCCCGAGCGCCTTCTTCAGGAAGTTCATCCACCGCTTCTGGTCGGCCGCCTCCTGCCGCTTCGCCTCGGTCTCCGGATCGGGGGCGTCCAACCCCTCCAGCGCCTCCAGCGCGCGGTCGATGCCGATGATCGCCGACGCCAGCTCCTCGCCTTCCTCGCGGCTCACCTCGTTCTCCTCGATCGGTTCGAGCCGGTCGAGGCGCTCGCGCCGGAGGTTCCGCTTCGCGCGGTCGACGCGGTCGCGCTCGCCCGGCGGGACCGAGTCGCGGCGCTTGATCTCGAAGACGAACGAGCGGAGGTCGATATCCTCGCCCTGGATCTCGATCGACTCCGGGATCTCGACGCCCACCGTCGAGGACTCGCGGTTGACCCGCTCCAAGAGCTGTTTTCGCTCGTACTCCTTCACGCCCGCTCGGTAGGGGGCGGTCGCACTTCGCTCCTTCGCCCGGAAGGGACGACGTTAACTCCGGCGCGCCCGGATCGACGGGCATGGAGACGCTCGAATCCGAACTCGCCGCGGCCCGCGACCTCGACGTCGCGGCCCTCGCCGACGCCATCGAGTCGATCGGGTTCGAGTGCACGCGCTGTGGCGGCTGCTGTACCGGCTACGCCCCGGACGAACCCGGCGGCGCGCCGGCCGGAGCGGGGGTCGACGAGACCGGCGGAGACGTGAAATCTGAAGCGGACGACGACACCGGCGGGTGCAACGGGGGCGACGGGGGCGACGTCGACCGCGAGCCGCACACCGCGACCGTCTTCCCGGACGAGGTCCGGCGCGTCGCCGAGGCCGCCGAGAGGGAGTTCGGCGAGGCGTACGACTGGCGCGACGTGGCCCGGCCGATGCCGTTCGGACTCGACGCCGACGCCGAGGGCGACCCGGTCGGCGAGACGTTCGAGTGGGCGCTCGCCACCGACGACTGCGGCGACTGCACCTTCTACGAGGAGTCCGACGGGCGGGGGGCGTGTACGGTCCACGACGCGCGGCCGCTCATCTGTCGGACCTACCCGTTCAGCGTCGCGCTGGAGGGGACGAGCCAGCCGATGGGCGAGGCGGTCGACGAGGCGGGCGTCGTCCGCGCCCACGAGTGCGAGGGCCTCGGGCGCGACATCACCCGGCAGGACGCCGAGGAGCTGGCCGCCGCGCTGAAGGAGCGCGCGGTCCGCGAACTGGAGGAGGCGATCGGCGTCCGCGACGGCTACGACCCCGGCGCGAGCGACCGCGCCGACGGCGACGTGGTCGTCTTCGACTCCGAGGGCCCGAAGGAGGCCGACGGGACGCCCGTCGACGGCGACTGATCCGGGGCGAGGTACCCTCGGGGAGGGCCGAAGCGTGCGGGACAGAGGGCCGAAGCGTACGGATAGCGGGCGAAGCGTGGAACGTCCTCGGACGGGGTCACTCGATAGGGCCCGGATCTCCCCCCGAGAGGGCGGAATCGCCCCCGCTCCGGTAGCGGCCGGCCAGTCCGAGCGCGAGCGCGCCGACCCCGAACAACAGCACGACGAGGTCGACGAGCCCGCCGATCCAGGGGATCCGCCCAACGAGGGCGACGCCGATCACGCCGACAACCAGCGCGAGCCAGCGGTTCGGACTACCGAGGCGGTCGAGCACCCACGATCCGAGAGCGTACCGGCCGTAGACGGACCCGACCCAGAGCGCGACGACGTACGCGGCGATCCCGACGAGCGCGAGCGGGATCCCGACGACCGTGATCGCCACGAGCGCGAGGAGGACGGGGACGCCGACCAGAACGCCCAGCCCGACGGCGGTACTGCGGAGCGCTCCCCGGGCGACGCGGTCGGCGACACCGCGCGAGAACCGGGGGAACGCGAGCAGGAGGAGCGCGCCGAGGGCGAGGTTGACGGCGACGCCGTAGACGCCGCCGACCCACGAGGGGACGAGGTCGCCGCCGAAGCCGACGCCGGAGTCGCCGCCGAGGCTCGTATCCTCTGCGATCCCGCCCGCGACGGTCGCGTCGGGACTGCGCGTGAACGTCTCCGCGTCGTACCGGAACTCTCCGCCGACGTCGGCGTTCGGGCCGATGACGACGTCGTCGGCCGTCGCCCTGACGTCGCCGCCGACCGCGCCGTCGACCCGGACCGACCCCGCACCGACGTCGAGCGAGCCGTCGATCCGGCCGGTGTCCGTCAGCTCGAACGCGCCAGCGCCGACCTCGACGTCGCCGCCGACTCGTCCCTCGACGGTTATCGTCCCCGCGGCGGCCGAGACGTCGCCGTCGATCCGTCCGGTCTCGGCGATCCGGATCGAACCGGCGGCACCGGAGAGGTCTCCCGCCACGGTGCCGCGGACGACGACAGTGCCCGCCGCGGTCTGGAGCCCGTCGACCGTCTCTCCCTCGGCGACGACGACCGCGCCGCCGGTGCCCTGCGTCGACTGCGCGGCCGCGAGACCGGTCGCGAGCGGGGACAGCAGCGCGACGACGGCGAGCGCGATTGCGATGCGACGACGGGTGACGGCTGGTGAAGGGTTCATGCGTTGGATGTTAATGTCGGATTATATGAACTTTCGTGTCGGGTCGACGGCGGTCAGCGGCCGCCGCGGGGTTCGTTCACCTCCGCGGCCGGATCGTCGGGTACGCCCCGGGAGTGAACGCGGACCCGGACCGGCTCGGCGGGGCGGGTGTTGGCGCTCGCTCGGAGCGACAGGTCGGTCGTCACCCGCTCCAGACGGAACCGACGAAGGAGCGTCGCGACCGAGAGTCGGAGCTCCTGTCTGGCGAACCGCATCCCGATACAGTGGCGGGGACCGCCCCCGAAGGGAAAGTACGCGTACTCGGGGCGCTCGCCGACCGCCGGACCGGGGCGGTCGTCGCCGTGGACGACCTCGCCGTCGCCGGTCTCTCGGAGCCACCGCTCGGGCCGGTAGGACTCGGGATCCTCCCACCAACGACCGTCGCGGTGGACCGCCCAGGGCGCGACCGTGAGGACGACGCCGGCCGGGACGCGGTAGCCGCCGAGCGTCACCGGCTCGGTCGGCTCTCGGAAGAAGGAATGGACCGGGGGGTACAGCCGGAGCGCCTCGTCGACGGCCGCGGTCAGCGCGGGGCACTCCCGGAGGTTCTCCGGCTCGGGGTCGCCGTCGAGGGCCGCGATCTCCCGACGGAGCCGCCGCTGGAACGCCGGGCGGTCAGCGAGGCAGTAGAGCGCGTACGTCAGCCCGAGCGCGCTCGTCTCGTGGCCGGCGAAGAGGAACGTCACCGCGTTGTCGACGAGCGCGTCGTCGTCGAACGCCCCCAGCTCCGCGGCCGCGATCAGCGTCCCGAGGAGGTCGTCCGCCTCTCCGGGGGCGGCGGGGGGCCGTCGGCGCGGCGCTCGGCCACGAGGCCGCGGAGGGCGGCGCGGAGCGCGGCGAGCCGCCGGCGGTACCGGCGGTTCGTCGGCGTCGGGACCCACTCCGGGAGGAATGAGGTCAGGCGACCCGTGTCGAACCGCTCCGTGACGCTCTCGGCGGCCGCCCGGACCGTCTCGCGCTCGCGTTCCACGTCGCTCCCGAGGAGGCTCTCGGCGAGGACGGCGAAGGCGTAGTCGGTGGCGGCGGCGTGGACGTCGACGACGTCACCGTCGTCCCATCGGGCCGCGGTGCGGCGGGCGTGTGCGACCATCGCGTCACCGTGGTCGGCCACTCGCTCGCGGAAGAACGCCGAGCGCATCGCCGTCCGCTGCTCGCGCCAGTCGTCGCCCTCGGCGAGGAACAGCCCGTCGCCGAGGAGCCCGCCGAGCTGTTCTCTGGGCATCGCTCCCTTCTCGTACCGGTCGTGATCGTCCACGAGGACGCGACGGATCGCCGCCGGGTCGGTGACGAGGTAGCTCTCCGTCCCGAACACGTCGTATCCGACGACGCCGCCGTGTTCGGCCGACCGGCGCTCGTAGAATCCCAGCGCGTCGCTCGCGAGTTCGTGGACGTTACCCAACACCGGGACGCCGCCGGGGTCCGGCGGGCGCGACCGGTCACCGTCCGCGTCGGACCGCGTCGTCGACTGGCCCATGTGAAACGGTCGGGCGCGCAGCCCGCTGAGCCTTCGCACGCATTCGTCCGTGCGTTTTTAAGATATAAGTGCCGGGCGGGCGGGACGCCACGCATGCGATACGTCCAGGTGACGGTCACGTTTCCGCCGTCCGTCCGGCACCCGATGCACGCGTTTCTCGACGACGGCGACGGCTGGCGGACCGAAATGGTGACCTGGCGGCGTCTCCCCGACGAGACGCTCGCCACGCTGTTCCGAGTCGCGGCTCCACGCGAGCCGTACCTGGAGCGACTGCGGGCGGTCGACACCATCGAGCGGTTCGAGACCGCACCGGGCGATCCCCCGTTTTATCTCAAGGCGTACGAACGGCTTGGGGGGCCGCTGGAGGCGTTTCTCGGCGCGTTCGCCGACACCGAGCTGATCTCGGTTCCCCCGCTCGTGTACCGGTCCGGCGGGCGGCTGTCGTTCGGACTGATCGGACCGCCGGACCAGCTGCGCGACGCGCTCGCCTCGATGCCGGACCGGATCGAGGTCGAAATCGGGCGGATCGGGTCGTACGCCGGCGGCCGGCGGCTGGCCGGGGTCGAGGTCACGGAGCGCCAGCGCGAGGTGGTCCGCGCCGCGCGACGCGTCGGGTACTACGAGGTGCCGCGGACGGGGTCGGTAGGCGACGTCGCCGACGCGGTCGGCTGTTCGTCGTCTACCGCGGGAACGCACCTCCGCAAGGCCGAGTCGGCGCTGGTCGACGCGTTCCTGAGCGCGTGACGGGCCGCCGACCGCGCGGGTCCTGACTGTGTCGGCGGTACAACTATACTACCTCGCACCCTGCTCCCGATGGAGTCTACTATGGAAATCTCCGAGAAGCTCCTCTGTCTGTTCAGCGCGGACGTTCGCGAGACCGACGACGGCGAGTTCGTCGTCGACGTGCCGAAACGAGAGGTCGAGACCGGTGCGCTGGAGCCGGGCGAGACGTACCGCGTCGCGCTCGTCGCGCGCGACGAGTCCGCCGACGGGGCGGCCGACGAGGCCGACGACTCCGCGTCGCACGGCGGCGACGGCCCGCAGCCGCCGGTCGAGCCCGGCGAGATGCGGTACGTCGAGATCGAGGACCTCGGCAAGCAGGGCGACGGGATCGCCCGCGTCGAGCGCGGCTACGTGATCATCGTCCCCGACACCGAGGTCGGCGAGCGAGTGAAGATCGAAGTGACGGAAGTGAAGTCCAACTTCGCCGTCGGCGAGGTCGTCGAAGAGGCGGTCTGAGCCCCGGTCGCTACTTCTCGTCCGCCACTCTGGCGTCCCAGTACGACACGGACGCGACGTAGTCGCCGGGGATCGTGTTCCCGGCGAGTTCGTCGAGCGTCCGGAACGGCTTCGCGACCGCGCCCGGAAGCTCGCGGTAGAACCCGTACGGTAACACGAAGTCGTGTTCCTCGTTCGCGAGCGTGAGCCCCGCCTCGCCGAGCATGGCGGCGACCTGTCGCTCGGAGTAGAGCCGCGACCCCATCGGGAGCAGCCAGGTGTACAGCGTCCGCAGGCTGCGGCTGTTGAACGTGTCGAAGAACACCTGATCGCGGCTGACCCGGCAGAGCTCCCGCGCGAACGGGACCGGGTCGTCCATCAGGTGGAAGAATCGCATCGCCACGACCGTGTCGAAGTGG
The DNA here is from genome assembly GCF_000337415.1 of Halorubrum tebenquichense DSM 14210. Classification (GTDB taxonomy): domain Archaea; phylum Halobacteriota; class Halobacteria; order Halobacteriales; family Haloferacaceae; genus Halorubrum; species Halorubrum tebenquichense. The sequence goes on from NZ_AOJD01000085.1 coordinate 25,959, forward strand.
TCGTCCGGGAACGGGAGCCGTGAGGCGTCGCCGCGGAGGAACTCGACCGCGTCGGCGTGGCCGGCGGCCGCGACCTTCTCGCGGGCCTGTTCGAGCATCTCGCGGGAGACGTCGAGTCCGACGACGTCCGCGCCCTGATCGGCGAGCATCGTCGTGAACCGCCCGGTGCCGCAGGCGACCTCCAGCACGCGGTGGCCCGAGTCCATGGGGCCCAGCGCGGAGAGGACGGCTTCTTTCTCCCGACGGTCGATGAGCTGTCCCCCGCCGGAGAACCGGACGTCGTCGTACTCCTCGGCGACCTCGTCGGCCTGGTACCAGTCCTGTCCCTTCACGTTGTCCGTGATGGAAGCCGGACCGACAAAACCGTACTGGATGCGGTCCGGCGACGGCCCGCGTGCGACGGGTTGCCGTCTCCGGCGTCGACCCGCGTGCGGCGGCTCGCTGTCCACCGTCAGTGGTCCGCGTCGACGGGGACGGCTCCGCCGCGGTCGCCTCGCTCACCCGCTCGTGGCGACGTTCTCGGCGGGAATCTTGACGATCACCCGCGCGCCCTCCTCCTCGTCGTGGTGCGGGTACTCGTCGACGCCGAAGTAGCGGCGGGCGAGTTCGTCGATGTGTTCGCGCGCGCCCTCCTCGGTCAGTTCGGCCTCGCCGCGGACGGAGACGTAGCGGTACGGGTCGTCGGGGTCGAGCACGCTGACGCCGACCTTCGGGTTGTTGCGGACGTTCCGCTCCTTGCGTCGCCCGCGGGCGGTGTTCACGAGGACGGACTCCCGGTCCTCGTGGTCGACCCACACCGGAGTGACGTGGGGCAGGCCGTCCGGGCCGACGGTGGCGAAGTGCGCGTACGACTCGGCTTCGAGGATGTCGACGTGGGACTCGGGGATCACGCGGCCGGATACGAGCGCTCGGCGGAAAAGTGCCGGGCGGATCGGCGGGGGCGATCCGCGCCAAGCGTGATATTAACACATTATATTATCAGAGGCAGATTCCCCTATATGTAGCCAACCTTTACCACTACTCGTGGAATTCGTGTGAGACATGAGTACCAGTCCCGCGGAGACCGCTGACCAAGAGCGCCTGTCGGAGACCGAGTACCGCGACCGCCTGCGCGAGCTGCCCCCGAGCGCGAAGCTCGTCGCCAAAGTGCTGGAGGGCGACGCGCCCCTCTCGCAGGGCGGCCTCGCCGAGGAGTCGCTGCTGCCGGACCGCACGGTCCGCTACGCGCTCAACCGCCTCGAAGAGGAGGGCCTCGTTGACTCGCGGTACAGCTTCAAGGACGCCCGCAAGCAGGTGTACTACCTCACCGTCTGAAGTCGAGGAGTACGACTACGCCGTCTGAAGTCGAGGAGTACGACTACGCCGTCTGAAGTCGAGGAGTACGACTACCCCGTCTGAGGCGTCCGTTTTCGCCGTTCAAATTCGATCGGCTCCGACGAACCGTCCGGGTCGGCTCGGTCGGTCACACACGCAGTCCTTTTTACCCTCTCGCTCCCTTATCAGCGTGTATGGACCTCTCGGTCGTCGTCCCGACGCTCAACGGTCGGGACCGGTTGGCCGCCTGCCTCGACGCGCTGGCGGCCGACGCCCCCGACGCCGAGGTGGTCGTGGTCAACGGTCCCTCGGCCGACGGCACGACCGGCATGGTCCGCGACCGCGACGACGTGGACGTGTTGGTCGAAATCTCCGACCGGACGGTGAACGTCGCCCGCAACGCCGGCATCGAGGCCGCGACGGGCGACGCGGTCGCGCTGGTCGACTACGACAACCGGATCGAGGCCGGCTGGCGCGCCGCGGTCGCGGCCGGGCTGGACGCGGCCCCCGTGGTCTCGGGACCGGTGACGCCGGTCCCGCCGGGCGGGACGGCCGACGCCGACTTCGGCGACGGGGGCGGGCCGGAGCTTCCGGACGGCGCGGACGCCGACGACCCAGACGAGCCGGAGCGCAGCCGGATCGCCGGTCGAGACGTGACCTACTTCGAGGGCGGCAACGTCGCCTTCCGGCGGGACGCCCTGCGCGACCTGGACGGCTTCGACGAGTACCTCCGGGTCGGCGGCGCGCGCGACGCCGCCCACCGGCTCGCGCGCATGGACCGCGAGGTGGCGTGGCGACCGGACCTGTCCGCGCGGAAGGAACTGCCGAACCCGGCCGCCGCCGACGGCGGGCGGAGCGCCCGCGAGTGGGGCTGGAAGTACCGGGCGCTCGCCTACCGGCTGTTGAAGAACTACGGGGTGCGGCCGTCCGTCCTCCTCCGCACGGGGTCACACGCCCTGAGCGACGCGATCGGCGCGGCGAAGGACGTCGTGCGCGGCGAGTCGACCCCCTCGCGGTGGGCCGCGACGGGCCGCGACGTGCTGTTGGGCCTCACCGGCGGGAGCTCCGACGGACTGGTCGCGCGGCGGCGGGACCGGAGCCCGGCGCGGAACCCGAACGGCGTCTCGACGCGCGCGGACCGCGCCGTCGCGAAGTACGACAGGCGGGAGCAGTCGGGCGAGGCCGAGGCGGCCGCGACCGGCGTCGACGACGCCGAGTGAGGTCGCGTCCCGGGACCCCGGCGAGCGCGCCCCGCGCCTTTTAACCCGGCCGACGGACAACGCTTCGGCAACGAATGGGACTCACGAAGCGTATCATCCCCTGTATCGACGTCGACCTCGACGACGAGGGCGACGCCGCCGTGTACACCGGCGTCAACTTCGAGAACCTGGAGTACACCGGCGACCCCGTCGAACTGGCGAAGAAGTACAACGAGGCGGGGGCCGACGAGTTCGTCTTCCTCGACATCACCGCCAGCGCTGACGGCCGGGAGACGATGCTCGACGTGGTCAACGCGGTCGCCGACGAGTGTTTCATCCCGCTCACGGTCGGCGGCGGGATCCGCACCAAGGCGGACATCAAGGAGACGCTCCGGGCGGGCGCGGACAAGGTGTCGATCACGACCGGGGCCTTGGAGCGACCGGAGCTCATCGAGGAGGGCGCGGCCGCGTTCGGCAGCCAGTGCATCGTCATCTCCGTCGACGCCCGCCGGCGGTACGACGACGCGGGCGACCACTTCTACGAGGACGAGGACGGCGAACGGGTGTGGTTCGAGTGCACGAAGAAGGGCGGCCGCGAGGGGACCGGGGTCGACGCCGTCTCGTGGGCGCAGGAGGCCGAGGAGCGCGGCGCGGGCGAGCTGTTCGTCAACTCCATCGACAAGGACGGGACGAAGGACGGCTACGACGTGCCCCTCATGAAGGCGGTCGGCGAGGCGGTGTCGACCCCCCTCATCGCCTCCTCCGGCTGCGGGAGCCCGGAGGACATGTACGAGGTGTTCACCGAGGCGAACGCCGACGCCGGGCTCGCGGCCTCCATCTTCCATTTCGGCGACTACTCCATCGAGGAGACGAAGGCGTACCTCGACGAGCGCGACGTGCCGGTCAGGCGCTGACGCGCCGTTCACTACCTTCGTAGTGTTATCTTTTTCCGCGCACGAAACCAACAGTTATTATCAGACGGAGCGCGAATCGTGACGTATGTCCACGTCCACGTCATCCGCACGTGTTCGCGACGGGTCGCCGGAACTCGTCTGTAAGCGGACCGACGGCGGCGACGGCACCGGCGAGGTGACGTTCTTCGAGCGGGACGTCGACCCGGACGAGCGGACGACCCGCTGGGTCACGGTCCGGGAGTCGGACTGTATCCCGCGAGAGGAGTGGCGATAAGCGCGATACCGTTTCGAGTTCTGCGTTTATTCGTGCGTGGTCGGCCGTGACCGAATAGCGACTGCTTCCGAAGCCCCAGCCGCTCGGCTATACGGTGTTGGTTCTGCTTTTAAACAGCCGATCGGCACGAACACCACCGAAGCCCCAGCCGCTCGGCTATANCTATACGGTGTTGGTTCTGCTTTTAAACAGCCGATCGGCACGAACACCACCGAAGCCCCAGCCGCTCGGCTATACGGTGTTGGTTCTGCCTTTAAACAGCCGATCGGCACGAACACCACCGAAGCCCCAGCCGCGAGGCGGACAGACGCTCGTTGCGCTCCTCACTCGGTCGCTGCGCTCCCTCGTTGTGGTGCTTACGTCGCCTCTGTCCGCCTCGCGGCTGCCCCTTCGATTCCCGCCCCGCACAGCACCGCAACCGCACCTCACACCTCCCCAGCCTCGCGGTTCGCGCTCTCCGAGCGCTCACCGCGTCCCTCGCGCGTGCGACTCGCGCCCTTCGGGCGCTCGTCGGCGCGCGCCGACCGCACGGTGGAGTATAGAATAGTCGTCGCAGTCGGTCAGTCGTCCGCGGCGGCGCGGTCGGCGAACTGCGGGAGTTCGTCGTCGAGCAGCGCGACGGTCGCCAGCCGGATGGCGTGGGGCCACCCGAGCGGGGTCGCGCTGTCGGGCGTCCCGTCGTCGAAGAACTGCTCGGGGAGGTACGTCGTCGGCTCGCAGAGGCTGCCGCCGGGCGAGACGTGCGCGAGCAGGTCGCGGGCGCGCTCGACCATCTCGGCGGCGCGGGGGTCGTCGCGGACCGCGAGCAGCGCGGCGAGCTCCGCGCAGGCGTTCGCGCCCCACGCGGTCGAGACGGTCCACACCTTCTCGGACGCCTGCCCCGCGCGCCGCCAGCCGTCGCCCTCGTAGCGGGTCAGCCCGGCGATCGCGTCGGTCTCGTGGTAGAGCCCGTCGACGACCGTCTCGACGTGCGAGACGAGCCGGTCGAGGCGCTCGTCGTCGACAGCGCCGCCTTCTGCCGCTTTCTCGTCGCCCTCGGCGTCTTCCCGTCCGAGCGCGTCGAACGAGCGGTGCGCGGCCGCGAGCCCGAGCGTCGAGGAGTCGAGGCGGTCGTCGATGCCGCCGTCGACCGTCTCGCGGAGCGCGTAGCAGCCGCGCTCGGGCACCCACAGGTCGTCGATGGCGTCGTACACCTCGCGGGCCCGGTCGCGGGCGTGCGCGGCGAGGTCGTCCGGCAGCGACGCGGCACCGGGCACGGTCTCGGGATCGTCGAGCGCGTCGACGGTCAGCCCCTCGCCGTGGCGGCCGAGTTCGCTGTACGCCTCCAGGAACGTCGCGGCCGTGTGCGTGAACCGGCCGGCGGAGTCCTCCCACGCGTTCTGACAGACCACCGGCCGGCCGTCGACTTCGAGCGTCCGGTCGAGCCCCGCGAGCGCGGCGACCAGCGTCCGGTCGATGCCGTCCGCGTCTACGCCGGCGTCGCGGGCCCGCGCGAGGTACGCGACGACGCTGCCGGTCTGGTCGGCCTGGTAGTCGACGTCCGGCCCGTCCTCGATCCGGGCGTTCGCCCACCCGGGCGCGAGCGCGCCGTCGCGGGGCCACACCCGGTGGGGCCACGAGCCGTCCGGGCGCTGCGTGGCGACGTACATCCGCGCGGAGCGGGCGTGCCGGTCGTCGAGGTCGACGCCGACGGCGTCGGCCGCGCCCAGCAGGAACCCGGATATCTCGGCGTCGTCGCGGAACCACGTGTAGCCGTAGCCGCCGGAGTGCGCGTAGTACGGGTCGAAGTCCGCGCCGGCGATCCGGAGTCCGGACGGCGCGGACAGCAGGGAGAGCACGCGCAGGTCGGCGACGACGGACTCGCGGGCGGGGGCCGACTCGGGGACCGACGGGAGTTCGGCGGCGGCCGCGTCGGCGAGGGCGTCGACGCTATCGAGGTCCGAGAAGAGCGCGTCGAGGCGGTCGCGGGCCGCCTCGCGGTCGGTCTCCGTCCGGTCGGTCAACAGCGTGGCGACCGTGGCGACGCCGTCCTCGAAGGGGACGTCGGCGATCACCTCGCCGGAGAGGCGCTCCTCCTCGTAGCGATCGCCGTCGCGGGCGCGCGGGAGGTCGGTCGGGTCCTCGTCGAGCAGTTCGGGGAAGGTGGCCGGGAGCTGGCCGCGGAGGTCGGCGAGGCCGGTCGCGCTCGCGAGGAAGTCGTGCTCGTCCGCGTGGTACACCTCGACGGCGTCGTCGAAGCGAAGCTGTCCAACCCGGTCGTCGCGGCCGTCGGGGGCGAACCGGGCGTAGACGACGAGCGAGAGGGCCTCGGGGTCGACGTTCGCGTGGCCGTCCTCGCCGGCGTCGACCGTCGCGCGCGTGAGGTGCGCGTCGCCGAGCGTGAGGTCGTGGCGCGTCACCGTCGCGTGCGGCGTCTCGTGGACCGTCTCGACTAACGCGGTGTCGCCGACGTACCGCTGGGTCGTGTGGGTCTCGTCGAGCCACGTCACCTCGCCGTCGACTGCGAGGCCGATCCGCGACCGGACGAGCCCCGCCTGACCCGTGAGCGGGTAGCCGAAGTCGCGGAGTTCGCCGTCGCCGCCGACGTGGACGAGCCGCCCGTCGCCGCCCGAAAACCGGCCGGAGACGGTGCGCCGCTCGCCGGGGAAGCGCGTCCCGTCGCCGGCGTGGCGCTTGTAGTCGTCGAGCGCGTCGCGGAGCTGCATTACGCGAACACACGCGGTCGCCGCGTATGAAGCTTTGGTGTAATTATTGTTCACGCGTTCCGGGAACGGAAACCCTCAAGCCCCGGCGAGACGAGGGGCCGGGCGTGTACGAACCCGGCCCCCCGCGGACGACGAGCGTCGGCGAGTCGGTCGAACTCGCGCCGCGGTCCCCGGACCCCGACGAGACGTACCGGTGGAGCGTCCGCGACGCGCCCGCCGACAGCGCGCTGTCGGCCGGCGACGCCCCCGACCCGGACGCGACCGGCCCGCCGAGTTCCGCGACGACGGTCGCACCGGACGGTGCGGCCCCGGAAACCGACCCGGACGGTCCGACGGCGGCGTTGCGCGCGGGCGAGACGGGGCGCGACGACGACCCGGTCGTCCACCTCGCGCCCGACGTCCCCGGCACCTACGTCCTCGCGCTCGACGCGCCCGACGGCGTCCACCGCCAACGCGTGCGCGCCTTCCCCGACGAGCGGCGCGAGGCGGAGATTCGGGTCTCGGCGTCCGATCTCGCGGGCGACGGCGACGAGGTTGCCGACGGCGGGAGCGGCGGCGACGGCGGCAACCCCGACGACGAGGTCGACCGCGTCTCGCTGCTGTGGCCGCTCAACGAGAACCGGCTCGCGTGCGACCGGGCCGAGCGCGACGGCGACGACTGGGTGGCGCGGGTGCGCGTCCCGCCGGGGAGCCACGGCTTCGCCTTCGTCCCCGACGACGACCGGGGGGCGGCACATCACGGCGTCTGCGAGGTGCCCGGTCCCGGCCGGCCGCGGGTCTCGCTGGACGCCGCCGTGGTCGGGACCGACGACCCCGACGAGACTCCCCGACTCCGCCTGACCGCCGCGGTCGAGCCGGCTCCGGCGGTCGACGACGTGGAGCGCGGCGGCGATCCGGACGCGCTCGACGCGACGTTCCTCGTCGACGACCGCGACGCCGACCCCGAGGCGGTCGCGGCGATCGAGTCGCGGGCGGACGGCCGGACGCTCTCGGTCCCGCTCGACGCGCTCCGGGGCGACGGCGTCGAGGAGGCCGTCCGGATCCGCGCGGTCCCGCACGGCGAGCGGTACGGGGCGGCGGAGACGGTGCGGGTCGAGACCGGCGGAGACGGCGTCTCGGTCGAAGCGACCGACGCGAACCCGACGCCGGAGTGGGCCGAGTCGCCGACGATCTACGAGGTCTTCGTCCGGTCGTTCGCGGGCGACACGCTCCCGACGACGTTCCGCGAGATCGAGCGGCGGGTCGAGTACCTCGGTCACCTCGGCGTCGACGCGCTCTGGCTCACGCCCGTCCTCGCCTCGCCGACGGACCACGGCTACCACGTCACCGACTACTACGACACCGCCGCGGACCTCGGCTCCCGCGAGTCGTTCGAGTCGCTCGTCGAGGCGTGTCACGACGCCGGGATCCGCGTGATATTCGATCTGGTGATCAACCACACCTCCCGCGACCACCCCGCGTTCCAACTCCACGCCGCCGGCGTCGACGCCTACGCCGACCACTACCGCCGGACCGTCGCCGCCCGCGACGTGACCGGGATCGACTGGGCGGAACTCGGCGACGGCGACGTGCCCGACTACTACTTCGAGTGGGGCCGCATTCCGAACCTGAACTACGACAGCCCGACGGTCCGCGAGTGGCTGCTCGACGTGGTCGACGAGTGGGCCGGCGTGGTCGACGGGTTCCGCGCCGACGTGGCGTGGGGCGTCCCGCACGGCTTCTGGAAGGAGGTCGCCGACCGCGTCCCCGACGACGTGTTGCTCCTCGACGAGACCCTGCCGCACGACCCGTTCTACGGCGAGGGCGAGTTCCACCGCCACTACGACACCTCGCTGTACGACACGCTCCGCGCGATCGGCGCGGGCGAGGAGCCGGCGGACGCGGTCGAGACCGCGCTCGCCCGCGGCGAGTGGCTCGGGTTCGGCGAGGGTGGACACGAGCAGATGCGGTACGTCGAGAACCACGACGAGGACCGGTACCTCGCGGCGTACGGCCGCGACGCCTTCCGCGCGGCCGCGGCGGTGACGTTCACGCTGCCGGGCGCGCCGATGATCTACGCCGGACAGGAGCGCGGCAACGAGACGTACCGCGGTCCGATCCGGTGGCACGACGGCGACAACGCCCTCACCGAGTTCCACCGCGGACTGGCCGCGCTGCGGGCGTCCGAACCGCTGCTCCGCGAGGGGGCCGTGACGTTCGACGGTCGCGCGGCCGACGTGCGCGTGGTCGAGGGCGACGCCGAGCGCGTCACCGCCTACGAGCGGACGCCGTCCGAAGGGACCGGGACTGGTGGAGGCAGTCCCGACGACCGCGACGCGCTCCTCGTCGTCGTCAACTTCGGCGCGGAGCCGGCGACCGTCGCCGTCCCCGACTCGGTCGACGCGGACCTGTTCGGGGGCGATCCGGTCCGCGACGGGGACGGGAACGGAGTCGGCGACGGCGAGGCTGTGATCGCGGTCGAGTCGGTCGCCGTCTTTCGGTAGTCGCCGCCGAGGGGCGAGTCCCGGACCGACCCTTATAAGTGCCGCTCGGACCGGGAACGCGTATGGACGACCGGACGCTGACGGACCTCCTCCGACGCTTCGGACTCTCCGACAAGGAGGTCGACACCTATCTCAGTCTGCTCGAACACGGCGAGGCGAAGGCCAGCACCGTCGCCGACGCGGCGGGCGTCTCGAAGCGGTACGTCTACAGCGTGAGCGAGTCGCTGGCGGAGCGCGGTTTCGTCGAGGTGAACGACCACGTCGTGCCGACCACCATCCGCGCGAACCCGCCCGAGGAGGTGATAGAGCGGCTCCGGTCCGACGTCGACGCGATGCGGCCCGGGCTGGCGGAGCGGTACTCGCGCGTGGAGCGACAGGCCGAGCAGTTCGAGGTGATCAAGTCGCGGGTCACCGTCCTCAAGCGGGTCCGGTCGCTGCTCGAAGACGCCGAGGCCGAGGTGACGCTGTCGCTCACCGCCGGACAGCTCCCGGAGGTCAGCGACGAGCTCGCGGACGCGGTCGACCGCGGCGTCCTCGTCCTGCTCGTCGTCTCCGATGCTTCGGGAGACCTCGCCGCGGACGACCCCGCCCTGTCGGGGGTCGCGAACGTCGTGCGGACGTGGAGCGAGGCGATGCCGACGCTGCTCACCGTCGACTCCGCGGCCGGCGTCGTCGCCCCGCCGGAGCTCCTCCGCCGGTCGACGACCGACCGGCAGGCCATCGCCTTCGCGCAGGAGCAGCTCGCACCGGTGATCGTCGGCTCCTTCCTCGGGAACTACTGGCCCGCGGCGACCGAACTGGCGGTCGCCGCGCCCGCGGCGCTCCCGGCCGAGTACACGAACTTCAGGCACACCGTCCTTCAGGCGACGCTCCGGCTCCGCGCCGGGGACCCGCCTCGGGTGACCGTCGCCGGGCGGCGGACCGACGACGACGAGTCGGTCGACCTCGTCGGGCGCGTCGTTGAGACGAGACAGGGGATGGTGGAGCCGACGAACAACGAGTTCCCGGTCGAACACTCGCTCGTCGTCGAGACCGACGACGGCGAGGTCACCGTTGGCGGGCAGGGCGCGTTCGTCGAGGACGTCGAGGCCGACCTCGTCCGGATCGAACCGGACGACGAGTGAGGACCGCGGGCCGGTCGGGGCGCGCGTCGACGCCGCCCACCGCCACCGGACTCACGGGCGCTATTCCTCCGAGGGGATCGGCGCGGTCACCGGACCGCCGTCGCGGACGGGGTCGTCGTGGGCGACCCGGAACCGCCAGTCCGGGCCGGTCGCCTCGCTCCCGGCCGCGAGGAGCGCGACCCCCGCGGGCCGTCCCCGCGGGTCCCGTCGCGTCACCGCCAGCGCCACCGGGAGCGTCGGGAGACGCCCGTCGGTCGGCGACAGCGCGTACCCCGAGACGCGGACCGTCCCGCCGTCCGAGGCCGAAGACCGGAGCTCTGGAGGCCGTTCTTCGGGGGCGACGCGCTCGTAGTCGTCGACGAGCCCGACCGCCGCGAGTCGGTCGAACGCCGCGGTCACCGGGTCCGACGGCCCCGACGGATCGGAGGCCGACGACGCCGACGGATCGGAGGCCGACGACGACCGATCGGCGGCGGGCGACCGCTCGGGGTCGGGGAGTCGGTCGGCGGCCGCGGACAGCACCGCCGCCTGCGTCTCGGGATCGAGGCGGCGTTCGAGCGCCGTCGCCATCGCTTCGAGGAGGCAGAGACAGAGGTCGTCCGGGTCGGAGCGCCGCTCCGCGAGGGCAAAGTACGCGTCCATCACCGCCGACTCGGCGCGGTCGTGGCCGCCGGCGGAGAGCGCCTCGAACGTCGCCGCCGCCGCGGCGTGACAGAACTCGACGCGGTCGCGGCGCGGCCCGCGTCCCGAGGAGTCGCCGGCGGACCGGGGGAGCGGCGACGCCCGACCGTCGCGGTCACCGGCGCGCGATCCCCCGGCCGCGCCGTCCACGACGCGGTCGGAGAGTTCATCGGTCGGTCGGTCGCCCGGGCCCGGGACGAAACGGCGCGCGTTGTCGGCCCGCTCGTCCGTCAACGGCGGCTCCGGGCCGGCGAACTCCTGTCTGACGACGACGTCGTAGAATGGCAGCCGCGGGTCGTATCGACGGAGCGCGTCGCGGTACTGCTCCGTCGCTCGGGCGGCCGCGCGGGCGGCCTCCCGGCTGTCGAACCGCAGCCCCGCGGCGGGGACCGGGCGGTCGCCGTACCGCGCGCAGACGAGCGAGAACTCGCCGTCCGCGGCCGCGAGCGACTCGATGTGGTCCGCGATGTCAAGTAGCGTGGTTCCGATCACGTGTCGGTTCGGGGCGGCGGGTCAGTCACTCCTCGATGCTCGGGTGGGTCTCCTGCGGGTCCGGGTGCGGCTCGGCGAACCGCTCGCGGGTCGCGTCGAGCGCGGCGGCCTCGCGCTCCCGGCGCTCGTCGGCGTCGACCTCCTCGCAGCCCGGCGGCACCTCGCGGCCGCGGGCCGTGAAGTAGCCGTCGGGCGCGACCCAGTCGTGGTAGAACGGCGCGTCGTCGTCCTCCAGCAGCGTCACCCCGACCTCCGCGCCGTGGCCGGCGCAGACCGCGGCCTGGTGGGGTTTCTCCGCGAGCCGCCCCGCCGCGTACAGGCCGTCGACGCCGGTCCGGCCGCGCTCGTCGACGTCGACGTACGACTTGCCGCGGTCGAGGATTCCGACCCCCTCGACGGCCTCGAGGTAGCCGACCTCGTTCTTCGTCGCCGCGACGACGTACCGGGCCCGGACCGGGCCGTCACGGTCGTCAGCGTCGGTCTCGACGACGAACCGAGCGCCGGCGGCGGCGTCCGCGGCGTCCGTGGGGTCGGCGACGGCGTCGCCCGGATCGACCGCCTCGATCCGGGTGACCCGCGCGTCGAGTCGGTCCGCGCCCGCTCCGTCCGCCTGCTCGCCGAGGAGGTCGAGGAGCCGGCGGGGGTCGACGCCGAACGGGAAGCCGGGGAAGTTCTCCAGGCGCGCGTTCCGGCGGAGGATCGACTCCCCGGGGTCGACGACGAGCGTGTCCAGTCCGTTCCGGGCCGTGAAGACGGCCGCGGAGAGACCGGCGACGCCGCCCCCGACGACGACCACGTCGCGTTGGGCGGTCGGCCCGTCGGTCATCGGTCGAACACCCGTCGGCTCCGGCGGCGGTCCGCCGCCCGAATATCGCTCTGGTCCATACCCGTCGGCACGGGCGCGCCGAAGTAGTGGCTTCGGTCGCGGGAGGCGCTCGACCCCGACGGCGGGACGGCCCGTCCCGCGCCGGTCACCGGCGCACCCGAATCAGTCACCGGCGCACCCGAACCGGCCGCTCGGCGGCGATGAACGGCTCGTCGCGGTCGGTCGCCGCGAACGCGAGGTCGCCGTCCGCGCCGCGCTCGACGCGCCACGTCGGCAGCGCGGGCACGTCGTAGTCGGTCGGCTCGCCGTACGTCGCCGCGACGGTCCACTCGCGGGCGCGCATCTACAGGTCCCCGTTGATCGCGTCCGCGACGCGCCCCCGGTCGAACAGCCGCTCGTCCTCCGGGATCTCCGGGTACGGCCCCTCCTCGTAGCGCGGCCACGCGCCGAAGGCGTCGGGGTACAGCTGTTTCGCGGTCATCTCGATCTGGAACAGGTTGAGGATCGGCCCCTGATACCGAGCGCCCTGCGGGTGGATCCGGTCGTTCTCGACCGCGGCGACCTCCGAGCCGACAGGGTCCTCCTCGAAGGCGGTCCGCCGCCCGGCCATGTCCGTCCCCGGCTCCATGCCGCCGAGGTAGAGGATGACGTCGGGGTCGGCGTCGAGTATCGTCTCGAAGTCGACGACGGTCCCGGACTCGATGCTCCCCTGGAAGGCGTCGCGCGGCCCGAGCGGACGGGTGTGGGCCGTGAGGAAGCCGGGGTTGCTCAGCGTGTACGCGTAGATCTCGTCGATGTCGGCGGCGGCGACCATGATCGCGCTCGGGCGCTCCCCCTCCGGCGGAATGTCCTCGTCGATCGTCGCGAGCAGGTCCTCGCGGACGCCCGCGAGCGCCTCGTAGCGCTCGCGCTCCCGGAAGGCCTCGGCGACGAATTCGAACTGCTCCCACAGGCCGTAGTACCGGTAGCCGTCGGCCCAATCATCGGGGGGGTCCTGGTGGCGGTCGGAGAGGGAGTTGCCGAACCACGGCGAGACGCGCTCGCCGATCTCGTCGACGTCATCGCGGCTCCACGCGTCCTGCCGGGTGATCCACGCCGGGTCCGCGAGGTGAACGTCGCTGTCGAGTTCGTACAGCTTCTCCTTGCTCGGCTGCCACGAGGAGTACAGTCCCGTCCAGTCGAGCGAGACGCCCGGGAGGCGCTCGACGTACTGGTTCCACACGCCGTCGTAGTAGTCCGGCGCGTGCATCGCGGTGATCTCGTCTCCTCGGCCGAGCGCGAACGCCATGCCCGCGTGATGGGTGAGCCGCGTGAACACCGTCTCCGGCGGCGAGTCGAACGTCACCTCGCCCGTCGGCGAGATGGACACGGTGTAGCTCCCGTCGTCCTCGTCGCTCTCGGCGTCGCCGTCGGCCCCCGCGGAGTCGCCGCCGTCGGAGCCGGTCTCGTTCCCGCCGCCGCCCGCGGAGTCGGCGGAGTTGCCGGCGTCGCCGCCGCCGGTACAGCCGGCGAGCAGGCCGCCGAGGGCGACCGTCCCGCCGTACTTCGCGAACGCTCTGCGGGTCGGCTCTCCGCGTGCCGCGTCGTCTCTGGGCATACTTTTAGGCTTACCTAAACAATTAAAACCGTTCCGATCTTTAGGCCAGCCTAAATAATTCGCAGCCGATCGCCGTTCGGGCGCTTCGGGGCGCGCTACTCCTCGTGTCGCGCCCGGATCGGCGTCACGCGCGGGCCGCGGTCGGTGTCGACGACGTCGGCGTCGACGCGGAACACGTCGGTGAGCAGCTCCTCGGTGACGACCTCCTCGGCCGGGCCGCGCGCCCGGACCTCGCCGTCCTTGAGCGCGACCACGCGGTCGGCGAGCCGCGCGGCCTGCTCGATGTCGTGGAGGACGACGACGACGGTGACCTCGCTCTCCGAGCGGAGCGTCTCGATGATCTCCATCACCTCCATCTGGTGGTGGAGATCGAGGAACGTCGTCGGCTCGTCCAAGAGGAGGACGTCGGTGTCCTGCGCGAGGACCATCGCGATCCACGCCAACTGCTTCTGCCCGCCGCTCAGGCTCCCGACCTCCCGGTCGCGCAGGTGACCGCAGCCGGCGAGGTCGATGGCGCGCTCGACCGCGCGGGCGTCCTCGTCGGTCGTCCGCTCGAAGAACCCGCGGTGCGGGTAGCGACCGTGGTACACCAGGTCCTCGACGGTGATGCTGTCCGGCGACGTGCTCTCCTGTGAGAGCAGTCCGAGCTTCTTCGCGAGCGACTTCGTGTCCATCGAGTGCACGTCGCGCCCGTCCAAGAGCACGGAGCCGTCCTCGGGCGCGATCTGGTTCGCCAACCCCTTCAGCAGGGTGCTCTTCCCGGAGCCGTTCGGCCCGACGAGGGCGGTGACCGCCCCCGGCTCGGCCGCGATCGACTCGCCGTCGATGACCGGCTCCGGGGCGGTCGGGTAGCCCAACACGAGCTCCTCGGCGTCGAGGTCGCTCGGGTCGCCGCCCGTTCCGGGTCCGTCCGGGTCGGCCGGCTCGTCCACGGCGGTCGGTCCGTCCGCGCCGTCGAGTTCGTTCCCGCCGCTCGATTCCTCCGGTTCGGTCGCGTTCGCGCCGAAGATGGACATTCAGAGGTCACCCATGTTCTGCTGTCGCCGCATCAGGTACAGGAAGTACGGCCCGCCGACCAGCCCGGTGACGATCCCCACCGGGACCTGCGCGTCCGCGCCGGTCAGCACGCTCATCCCGAGGCGCGCCCCCACGTCGGCCCCGACCATCAGCGCCGGGCCGACGAAGAGGCAGCCGACGATCACCCGCTTGTAGTCGCTGCCGACGAGGTTCCGGACCACGTGGGGGACGATGAGGCCCACGAAGCTCACGATGCCCGCCACCGCGATGCTGGCGGCCGCCGCCAGCACCGCGACGCCGGAGAGCGCGAACCGCACCCGCTCTATCGACATCCCCAGCGACTTCGCCGTCTGCTCGCCGAGCAGCAGGAGGTTCAGCTGCCGCGACCCCGCCAGCGACAGGGTCACCGCCACGAGCGTCCACGGGAGCGCCATCCGGACCTGTTCCCAGTCGGTCCCGGTCAGCGACCCGGTGGTCCACTGGATCGCCGACTGGACGACGCCGATGTCGTCGGCGAAGAAGAAGAGCCCGGTCTGGAGGCTGTTGAACACGGTCCCGACGATGACGCCCGCGAGCACGAGCCGCACGGGGCTGGTCCCGTTCTTCCACGCGATGGCGTAGACGACGAGGAACGCCACCGAGCCGCCCAGCGCCGCGACGATCGGGAGGAACGTCGAGAGCCCGCCGAACACGACGAGCGTGAGCAGGATCATCAGCCCCGCGCCGGAGGAGACGCCGAGGATGAACGGGCTGGCGAGCTCGTTGCGCGTCACCGCCTGAAAGATCGCGCCCGAGACCGCGAGGTTCATGCCGACGACGACGCCGACGAGCACCCGCGGGAGCCGGATGTTCCAGACGACGAGCGTCTCGCGGGCGAGCCGCGGCAGTTCGCCCTGAAAGCCCGTGGCCGCCCGCATCAGCTCCTCGCCGAGGAGGAAGTTGAGGAACCACCGCGGGTCGAGCAGGATGGCGGGGTCGAACACGGCCCGCCACGCCCCCCCGACCGTCATCGAGTACGTCCCGAAGCTCACCTGAACGAGCCCCGCGACGACGACGAGGGCGAGGCTCCCCGCGATCACCGCGGCGAGGCGCTGCTCGAACAGCCACCCGAGCCGGTTCCCCTCGCCCGGCCGCCGTGCGGGGGACTCGCCGCCGACCGTCCGGCCCTCTCCCTCTGCCACGGACCCGCCGTCGGTCCGCGTCTCCCCGCCGGTCATGGCGACGCCTCGTCGGGTCGTTCGGCGCTCTGTTCGTCTCCCGCGACGTGCGCCGCGACCGCCTCGTCGTCCATCGCGTCGAGCAGCGCGTCGGCCCCGTGGGCGTCGACGACCGCCTCGGAGTCGAGCCGCTCCGCGAGCGCGCGGTGCCCGGCCGCGGCGCGGGCCGCCTCCTCGTCCGCGTCGACGTACGACGACAGCGCGTCGTCGACCGCGGCCTCGCGGACGCGCGCGAACCGCTCCGAGTCGGGGGCGACCGGGCCGTCCGCGTGGGTCTCGTCGAACCACTCGACCCACCGGTCGGGGTCGGCCCACTCGTCGTCGAGTTCGCTCTCCCGGCGGACCCAGTCGACCCCTTCGGCCGCGTCCGGCCACCAGCCGGCGTCGATCCGGGCGTCGGCGACGACGCGCTTACCGACTCGCGCGCCGCGGCCCGCGGCGGTGATCGCCTGTCGGTCCGCGTCGGAGGGCGAGGCCACGTACAGCCCGTCGACGGGGGTCGTCCCGTCGCGGTCGGCGTACTCGCGGTCGAAGCGCTCGTGGGTCTCGCCGCCGCGGTCGCGGACCTCGAACATCGCGTCGTCGTCGTCGAGGCCGCGGAGGTACTCCCCGTCGTAGCGCGTCGCCGCGACCACCCGGCGGGCCGTCACCGGGTCGCCCTCCTGCGGGCGGACGACGAGCCGCGGGCCGTCGGAGCCGGCGGAGCCGTCAGAGTCGTCGCCGGGACGCTCGACGGACTCGACGAGGTCGTCGACGAGCGCACAGCCCGCCCGCTCAACCTGCGCGCGCATGAGGTCCGAGAGGGTTCCAACGTCGATTCCGGCCGGGAACCCGGGGTAGTTCTCTAAGTGCGCGCAGCGCGCGAGCGACGACCGGCCGCGGTCGAAGACGGCGACGTCGAGGCCGTCGCGCGCCGCGAACACCGCTGCCGCGCAGCCCGCGGGACCGGCCCCGACCACGACGACGTCGCGGTCGGGGGCGCTCATTCCGCCCCTCCGGTGACGACGGCGGCGACCTCGTCGCGGTCGAACAGCCGCTCGTCGGCCGGGATCTCCGGGTACGGCTGGCCGTCTTCGTAGCCGGGCCACTCGCCGAAGACGTCCGGGTAGAGCTGTTTCGCCGTCATCTCGATCTGGAACAGGTTCATGATCGGGCCCTGGTAGCGCATCCCCTGCGCGTACACGCGGTCGTCCTGTACCGCGGTGAGTTCGCTCCCGACGGAGTGCGACCTGAGTCGCTCGCGGACGCTCGCCATCTCGTACCGGGGGGTGGCCCCCCACAGGTGGAGGATCACGTCCGGATCGGCCTCAAGCATCCGCTCGTAGCCGACGCCGCCCCAGAGGCCGTCCCACACGTCGTCCTCGAAGGGGTCGTTGGCGGCGAGCGGGCGGGTGTCGGCCAGCCAGAACCCCGGCCGGTTCAGGTGGTACGCCCAGAACTGGCCGTCGCCGAGGGTGACGCGGACGGCGGTCGGACGCTCGTCCTCGGGCGGGAGGTCCGCCCGGATCGACGCGACGAGGTTCTCGTGGACCGAGCGCAGTCGCTCGTAGCGCTCGCGCTCCCCAAACGCGTCGGCGACGCGCCCGAACATCTCCCACAGCGTGTAGTACTCGTAGGCGTCGGCGTAGGCCTCGGTCGGGGGGGAGCGGGTCCCGCTGTAGAAGTTCCCGAAGAACGGGCCGACGGACTCGCTGACGTCGGCCACGTCGTCGACGCCCCAGTTGTCCTGCGTGACCGCCCACGCGGGGTCGAGGAGGTGGACGTCGCTGTCGAGGTCGTAGAAGAACTCCTTCGTGAAGTTGTCGTACGGGTTCGGGAGCCCCTTCCAGTCGAAGGAGACGCCGTCCAGCCGCTCGTAGTAGTTGTTCATCGTCGGGCCGCCCATCTCCGGGACGAACATGGAGTTGACGGCGTCGCCGTGGCCGAGCGCGACCACCATGTCCGCGTACTGGTTGTACATCGTGAACACGTTCTCCGGGACGCCGTCGAACTCGACTTCGCCGACGGGCGCGAGCGATGCGGTGTACGACCCCGCGTCGTCGTCCTCGCCCGACGAGTCGCCCTCGCCCGACGAGCCGTTTCCGTCCGCCGAGCCGTTTCCGCCGCCGGATCCGGACTCGCTCGGCGTCGACTCGGTGCCGCTACACCCGGCGAGTAACCCCGCGCCGGCGACGGCTCCGCAGTACCTGATCGCGTCGCGCCGCGTGCCGGCGGGTCGGTCCGCGTCTCGTTCCATACGGTTTAGGCCACCCTAAAGGATTAAAGCGGTTTCGAATGTTAGGCGCGCCTAAACGGTCGTCGCGTTCGGCGGGCTCACGCGAACTGCGGGACGGAGCCGGAGCGAACGGTCTCGGGAGTTGGTCCGACACGTGTTTTCCGTCGGTGACCGCCCGCGATGCGCCCCCGTCGCGCCTGTGGTCCGCCGCCCGCCCTCGGCGTCGCGTCAGGCGGCCGGGAGCGCCCACCGCCACGCCTTTCCGAGAGTGACGACGCCGAACGGGCCGCCGAACCCGGCGGCGATCGCCGCGATGGTGGGGGCGGAGGAGGCGAGACCGGCAACCGCGGCGACGCCGCAGGCTCCGACCGCGACCGCCGCCCCGACAGCGCGTCGGTCGAGCGGACCGAACGCCGTCGTCTCGACCGAGAGTTCGAACGCCTCGACGGCCCGACCGTACTCCCGGAGGTGCGCGACGCTGCGGTCGTGCTCGCCCGCGAAGGTGGTGAGCGAGAACGTCCGGGTGTCGCGGGCGCGGTCGACGAGCTCCCCCTCCCGCACCTCGGCGTCCCGGACGTCGTCGACGGGGGTCGCCCACTGGACCGTCTCGGTGAGGTCGTCGTACGCGACCACCGCGTCGTCGCGGCGCTGGTACGCCAGCGTGCCGTGAGTGAGGGCGTACTCGACGGCTTTCAGCCCGCCGACGCCGGCCGGCAGGAGGCCGAAACAGATCACGGTGGCGGCGACCGGCCCTACCGACCCGGCAGTGAGCCCGGCCCACGCGAAGAGGTACACCGGGCCCGTGCCGACCGCAGACGTTGCGCCCCGCCAGAGCGCGGTGGCGCGGACGGATCGCCGGTCCGGACGGACCTCGGCCGCCGGTGGCACGTCCGGGGCCGCCACGGGCGGGAGCGTTCCCTCCCCCTCCTCGGGGTCGAACGCCGCCTCGCCGCGGTAGCCCCGCCACTCCGCGAACAGCTTCACCGCGACGAACGCGACCAGCGCGCCGGCCGGGCCGCCGACGATCGTGACCATGAGCACCATCGCCGCCAGTCCGGCCTCGGTCGTCGCGCTCGCGACCACGTCTCGGGGGGTGCTCGCCTCGTGGCGTCGCCGCCGGAAGTACTCGCGCTCGACGATGCCGACGTGGGAGACGATCAGGAAGACGACGCTCGCCGCCACGCTCGGGTCGGCGAGCGTCGCCGGCACGTCGACGAACCGGCTCAACACGAAGAGGAACACTCCGGTACACGACACGGCGGCCCCGAACGCCCGCGAGGCGAACGGGACGTTCCGGGGGTAGACCGGCGGGAGCGAGTCGGCGATCGCGACGCTCCCGCGCCGGCGTCTGAGATCGCTCGGTCCGACGGAGGCCCCGTCCCGCTCGTCGGACTTGGGCGGGTCACCCTCTCCGGAGCGCTCCAGCTCGTCGTAGTTCGGCGGGCGGCGCGCGAACAGCGCCTTCGCCCCGGCGAACGGGAGGGCGACGACCAGTTCGACCGCGTAGACGACCGCGAACGTCCGTGCGCTCCACCCGAGGAGGAACACGCCGACCAGCGGGACGACGTTCGCCGCGACCGTCACCAGAAACGCGGCAGACGAGTCGTTCGACCGTGACGCCATCGATTCACCGTTCGACGCCGGCGAACAAAAGCTGTCGGCGTGGGGGCAGCCGTCCGCCGAGACCGAACGGGTGAGAACAGATTTCGTATATCGGTATTCAGTTTATTCGCCGCCGAACGCCCGAACCGTCTCGAACGAGCCGTCGGCGATAGCGGCGGCGATCCCGTCGGTATCGGCGTCTCGGGGCACCTCGTGCGGATACTTCCGGGCGAAGTACCGGACGAGGTTCTCCACGTCGCGTTCGAGGAACTCGCGCGCGTTCTCGTGGTCGACCGAGACCGCCTGCGGCCAGTCGAAGATCGTGACGCCGCTCTCCGCGACCGCGACGTTGTGTTCGGAGGCGTCGGCGTGGACCCAGCCCAGATCGTGGGCGGTCGCGAGCTCGCGGCAGATCAGATCGAGGACGCCGACCGCCTGTTCGGGGTCGAGCGACGCGCGCGACAGTTCGACGCCCACGAACTTCTCCATCACGATGGCGTGGCGGTTGTGGTCCACCGGTCGCGGCACGCTCACGTCGGGGTAGAGCGCCTCCATCGCCTCGTACTCGCGTTCGGCGGCCTTGCGCGCGGTGTAGAGCCACGAGACGTGGTCGCGGTCGGCGGTGTACTCGCGGTCGCGCTTCACCTCGCGGAAGTTGGTGTACCCCTCCCGGTGGTATTTCAAGGCGAGCGGGCGGAACGACTGCGCCTCGTACACGTCCCCCTCCTTGCCGAGTCCGAGCGGCGATCCGACGCCGTCTATCGTCTCGCGTTCGGCGAACGTCCGGAGCGCCAGGGCGTCGTACCCCTCGAAGGTGAGCTGGTACCCCTCGTACTGGATCGTCTTCCGCTCGATCAGCTCCCGGTCGAGACACCGGTCGATGCGGTAGTCGACCTCCTCGCGCGTCAGGTCGGCGTAGTCCGGGAGCTTGTCGCGGCGGACCCACTCAGAGAAGCGCATCCCCTGCTCGACGCCCGAGAGGAGATAGAAGTCCTCGGGGTCGAGCTCCGCCATGTCGCCGGCGACGTTTCGCACCATACGCGCCCTTACTCCGGCGATTCCTAAAAGGGGCGTGCGTTCGGCGAGGCGACTAATATAGTACATACCGCGATATCAAATCGCTCTCAGCGCGCTGCATAGTATCGGAGGATGACTCTGATGCGTGCCTTGTATTCAAATACTGTTTCTGTGAACAAACCAGGGTCGGTGAAATTCTCGTTGTATATCGCTCTATAGGGCTCTATATCGATGTGAAGTAACGACTATACTGGTACCTTCCGCATAGTGTGTTGTGACTCAACACAACGATCAGTCGGCCCATCGGATCGCCTTCGTCTGCGTCCAGAATGCGGGACGGAGCCAGATGGCCACCGCGTTTGCCGAGCGGGAACGCGACCGACGCGGCGCGGGCGACCGGATCGAGATCGTCACCGGCGGGACACAGCCCGCGGATCACGTCCACGACATGGTCGTTGAGGCGATGGCAGAAGTGGACATCGACATCAGCGACCGAACGCCCCGAGAGGTGACCCCCGACGAGCTACAGGCGGTCGACCTCGTCGTCACGATGGGCTGTTCGGCCTCGGACGTGTGCCCAGCGACGTGGAACGGCGAGAGCCGTGATTGGGGGCTCGACGACCCGCACGAACGTCCGATCGAAGAGGTCCGTGAGATCCGCAACGAGATTGAAGAACGCGTCGTCGAGCTGTTCAACGAACTCCTGTCGGAGACGCCATCTGCGGAATAAGGCGGGGGAGAGTAGTCGACCCGACTCGGATCCTATCAAACGCTGCTACCGGCAGCCGGTCTTCCCCACCAGCAGCCGATCTCCGCTAACAGCAGCCGTCGTCGTCAGCACCGCAGACGCTACCGTAATCGATCCCCGTCTCGTCGCCGATCGCCTCGTTACACTGCATCACCATCGTGGTGAACGCGAACTCCGACGACTCGTCTTTTGCGGCGGCGAGCTCCTCACCGAGCGTCTCGGCGGCTGCGAGGACCTCCTCGTCGGTGGCTCCGTCTGTATCGGGATTCTGCTCGGAGGTGCTCAACAGCACCCACCTCCGGTAGACTGCGCGAACTCCTCACCGATCTCCTCGCTGATGATGTCGTTCGTCTGCTGGAGGAGGTTAACGAGTTCAGCCTGTGCGGCCTGCTGGCGTTGGATCGTCTCGTTGTACGACAGCTCCGATTTGAGTTCTTTCAGCTCTTCCATCACCGACTCGTCGAAGCCACCGCGTTGCATCTGCTGTTGTTTCCGCTGGTACTCGCGGAGCAGTGCCATCGCATCGGCATCCTCCTGGAGCGCCTCGTCGGCTGCGACGAACCGGCGGTACGTTTCCGACTCGGCGAGGACGTCGAGGAACTCCCGGAGCGCCGCCTCGACGTTCGCTTCCACACCTTCGTCTGCGGCGCTCTCTGTCATGTCGTCCGAACTCTGGGCGTCGCTCATGACGGGGTCACCTCCGGCGCGTCCGCCTCGGCGATGTTCGCTAGCCCGGTGATCTTTTCTCCGAAGGCACTCAGCTCGTCGAGGCCGATCGGTTCGTCCTGCCGGAGCGGTGCCAACATCAGTGGCGCGTCGAACCGGTCACGAATCTCCTCAAGGTACTGGGCCTGTTGCGCGCGACGGTTCGCGAAGAAGGCGTTGTCGCCGTACTCCTCGGGGAGGAGGTAGTTGGCGACGACCAGCGAGGTCTCGATACCGACCTGGTCTTCGAGGTCGGCAGCCGCGCGGTACGCCTCCATCATGGGCGTGTACTCGGGGTACATCACGAACGCGAAGGTGCTCTGATCGGGGTCTTTCATCGTCTCGATGACTTCGTCGTACTGGTCGCCCTTCGCAGGCGCGGCACCTTTCGTCAGCGAGCCGAGGTCCATGAACCCCTTCCAGTCGGACGGGAGTTCGAGCAGTCTGAGCGTGTGTCCCGTGGGGGCTGTGTCGAAGACCACCACGTCGTAGCCGTCCTCGTCGAAGTAGCTCACGAACTTCTCTAAGGCGGCCATCTCCTCGGCGCACGGCGACTCCAGCTCCTCCTCGACNTCCTCGTCGAAGTAGCTCACGAACTTCTCTAAGGCGGCCATCTCCTCGGCGCACGGCGACTCCAGCTCCTCCTCGACGTTCGCGATCGCAGCGTCGACGTCGATCTGGGTGTCTTCTTTGTCCTCGTACATCTCGGTGACGTGGTCGAGGACCTGCTCACGGTACTCCGCAAGCGCTTTCTCCTGGTCGATCCGCGCCGCGTCGAGGTTCTCTTGGCCGACCGAGGTGGGCTCGTGGCTTACGGGCTCGCCGAAGATGTCCTCCAAGTGCGCGGCCGGATCAGTCGTGACGACGAGCGTCTCGTGGCCCGCCTCGGCGAGTTTCGTCGCCGCCGTCGAGGCGACCGTACTCTTCCCGACGCCGCCCTTCCCAGTGAAAAAGAGGTACTGCGTCTCCTCGCCGGGCGTGAGTTGATCGACTACCGCGTCATGGTCCGCCATCGAATCGAACTCGGCCGCGCCGTCAGCATCAACATCAGTCGCGGTCCCGACGTCGACGGTCGCTTCTTTGCCATCGTAGAGGACACCACCCACGTCCGCGAGCAGGTCGAGGCCAGCAATCTCGCCGGGCTGGAGCGGGTACGTCGCCGTTGCGTCGGCGTCGAATTCCTCGCGGGCGCGCTCGATGACGGCCTGCTCGTCCGCTCGCTTCCCCTCGAAGAAGGGATCGTCACACACCGACTCGGGGAGGTAGCCGTTGAGGATCAACAGCTGGGACTCGATCCCAAGCTCGCCGAGGTCGCTCGCGCTGCGTTTGATCTCGTCGATCGAGGAGTCCTCCGGCTTACCAACAAAGGAGAACGAGGTTCGCTCGTCGTCCTGGAGCGTGTCGATGGCGCGCTCGTAGTCCTGTTTTTTGTCCTCCATCGATGCCGCCGGCCCGATACAGGTCGAGCCGCCTTTCTCCAGTTCGGCGTTCCAGTCGGAGGGAAGCTCCATTAGCCGGATAGTGTGGCCCGTCGGTGCGGTGTCGAAGACGACGACGTCGTACTCGGGGCTGTCCATGAAGTCCACAAAATTGTCGAAGGCGGCGATCTCTTCGACGCAGGGACTGTTAAGCTGCTCTTCGACCGTCTGGATCTCCTCTTCACCGAGTAGCTCCCGCATCGGCTCGATCGT
>NZ_AOJD01000086.1 GCF_000337415.1 Halorubrum tebenquichense DSM 14210
GATTCGGAGTAGCGAAGTACGGCTTTCACTCGCGAGTCTCCCGTCGAAGCGTCTCTTAGAGGACGCAACCCCCACGGTTCGGGCGATGATTAGTACGTTGCTCGCGACGAATCTGAGCCTTAGCAAGACAGAGTTAGCCGAGAAAGCGGGAATCTCGACGCAGTCGGTTCGGAACCACTTACCGACACTTGTAGCAATGGGGTTAGTCGACGAGACCGAGGGTCAGTGCCGACTGAACCTTTCGTTCACAGACGAGCAAGAACGCCACAAGCGGATTCTTCCATCGTTCATGCTGACCGAGTCGTTCACTCGAGACGTCCTCTTTGAGACGCTAGAAGCGCTTGATGAGTTGACCGAGGAGGTAATCGAGATATGGGTACAATGCGGACCTAACGGGCTACCGGACATCGACCGTCTCCATACGATGTACGACTGGGTAGACTGGGTACGTCCCTTACTGTCGAGTCTAACCGAAGAACGAGACGAGACGGTTCAGACGCTGTCTATTGGGCCGGAGATTGCACAGCAACCCCTCACGGAGGCAGGTTCGTGATTGAACTAACCTTTGGTAATATGTTCGTGATATGCGTTGTATTCGGGTATCTCGTAATCTCGTGGTATCTCTCGAGACAGTACGTTCATGATTAGAGTAGGGTCGACGAACTCTGAACCTATGAATCGCGGTCGGACAACAACCCCCCATGGAATCTTGAGGCAAGAGACAAACACGGACCACATGAACCCCCATGAGTAGTAAGATGAATTACGGTCGGTTCGGGCGATGTACCGCGACAGCTAAGAGTACGGGAAAGCGGTGTGGTCGACCAGCAATCGGACCACATGGGAAGTGTGGGTTTCACGGGGGCAAGAGTAGTGGACCGAAGAATACCGAGTACCTGGAGGAAAACGACTTTGCGAGAGGTAACTCGGGTGGGGGAGCGCCGAAGCTCAACACGAACGCGGTTCAGTCTGGTGCGTGGGTCGACCTCGAGAAGCTCGAGGCGCGACTCTCCGAGAAAGAACGCGACGACGTCGAGCGTACGACCGAGGCATACCTCAAGCGGGCGACAGCGGACCTTCCCGAGGACGAGCTACAAGCAAAAGCGCGAGAGATTGCATTACTCCAAATTCTCCGGTTTCGAGCGACTGGTGACGTCTTTACTCGGGGGTTTGCGTGGGAAGAACCGACGTCCGTCGACGTCGCGGGCG
>NZ_AOJD01000087.1 GCF_000337415.1 Halorubrum tebenquichense DSM 14210
TCGCGAGCGCCCGGGCGACCGAAGGGAGCCCGGAGCGAGCGACGAGGCTGGGGAGGCGTGAGGTGCGGTCGCTGTGCGGGGCGGTCGGGCGGGACTCAAAGGGGCGGTCGCCGATCCGCCAGCAACCGTTTATAAACGAACGGCTGAAGCTTCGGCGGTGTTCGCCGTCGGGCCGCTGTCACTCACTCACAAATAATCGCTCGCCCGCATCGGCGCACGTCCTCCCGCTCACCCCACACGTCCCACGGTCACGTCGAAGGGGACGTACTCGACGCGCTCGTACTCACCGTCGCGTATCGCCGCGATCACCTCGCGACCCATCTCGCGCCAGCGCCCGCGGAGGTCGTCGTAGGCCGCCTCCGAGGTCGCGGCCACCAGCTCCTCGCGGTTGTCCGCGAGCCCCGCGCCGGAGGCCTTCCGCGCCGCGGCGTTCAGCGCGGCCTCGGCGTAGGGCGGCTCGGTCCGCTTCTCGTGGACGTACCGGCGGGTCCGCACGTCGGTCAGCCCCGCCTCGTCGAACGCCTCCCGGACGCGGTCGCCGAGGGCGACGTCGGTGTCGACGCCGGCGAGGTACGCCGCGCGCGCCTCCCGTTCCAGTCGCTCCTCGGCGTCGACCGTCGAGGCCACGGTCACGTCCGCGTTGTTCGGCTCGACCGCGGCGACGAGGTCGTCGGAGACGCGGGCGAGCTCCCGGACCGCCGCGGTCGGATCGGGGAGGTTGATAAGGAGGGCCTGACAGACGGCCAAGTCCACCGCGTCGTCGCCCGCCGGGAGCCGCGTCGCGTCCCCCGCCAGGTACTCGATCCGCCCGCCGCTCTCCTCGCGGGCGACCGAGAGGAGGTCGCGGTCGGCGTCGACGCCGATCACGGTCGCGTCGCCTTCGTCCTCAGCCGTACCGCTTCCGTCTCCGCTCGCACCGCTTCCGTCCCCGGCCGCGCCGGTCCCGTCTCCGGTCGCCTCCGCGGCCAGCACGCGGGTCAGCTCGCCCGTGCCGCAGCCCACGTCGAGGACGCGCTCGCGGGTCGACAGTTCGAGGTCGGCCAGCGCGTCGCGGCCGTCCTCCCACATCCCGCGGCGGGTGTGTTCGAGGTACTCGGCGGAGAAGCGTCGCACGGCCCCGATTCGCGGCGGGCGAAAATAAACGTCAGGAGTCGGTCGCGGGTCAGTCCCCGCCGGCCTCTTCGTCGCCGTCGCCAGTCCCGAGCCCGAAGAGGTCGGCGGCGAGGACGGCGGTGACGCCGGCGCAGTAACCGACGAACGCGCTCGTCACCCCGACCGCGGCGAAGCTCACCGTCACGTCGCCGATCGCCGGGCTCCCGCCGTTGACGCCGGGAACGCCGACGACCGTCCCGAACAGGACGAATACGCCGAGGACGGCCGCCGGCACGACGCCGACGGCCAGACAGGCCGGCCCCCCGCAGCGCGCGTACGCCCCGGCGGCCGCCAGCGGTCCGGGCGCGTAGAACACCAACAGCGGGAGGAGCCGGTCCGTGAGCGCGCTCGCCGCCGTCAGGTCGGCCGACTCGGCGACGAACGCGGCGACGAGCGCCAGCGCGACGACCGCCGCGAACCCGACCACCAGCCCGACCGCGCGGTCGCGGCGGCGTCCGAAGAGCAGCGCCTTCGTGGTGGGCATGTCCGTGGATCGCTCTCGTGGGAACTTAAATCCGCGTCGGACGGACGGCGTCGGTCGCGGGGACGGACGGCATCCGTCGCCGCGACGGACCGTCAGTCGCGGCGGAGTTCGCGCACCCGGTCGATGTTCCACGCGAAGCTCTTCCCGTCTTCCGTCGGGGTCTCCAGGGCGAGCGGCACGTCCGTCAGGTCGGGGTGGTTGAGGAACCGCTCCATCCCCGCCTCGCCGATGTGGCCCTCGCCGATGTGGGCGTGTTCGTCCTTGTTGGTGCCGCACTCGTGTTTCGAGTCGTTGAGGTGGACGTACTTCAGGTGCTCTAACCCGACCACGTCGTCGAACTCCGCGATCGTCTCGTCGACGGCCTCCGGCGTCGAGAGGTCGTAGCCGGCCGCGAACGCGTGGGCGGTGTCGACGCAGACGTCGATGTCGGTGTCCGTGCGGTCGATGACGCCCGCGAGGTGTTCGAACTCGCCGCCGAGCTTCGTCCCCGCGCCCGCGTCGCTCTCGATCAGGATCGTGACGCCGTCGGGCACGTCGAGGTCGTCGATCACCGAGGCGGCGTTGTCCAGTCCGCCCTCCACGCCCGCCCCGGTGTGCGCGCCGAGGTGGACGTTCACGTACGGGATTCCCAGCTTGTCGGCCGCGTCGACCTCCTTTTGCATCGAGTCGACCGACTTCTCGCGGAGCCCCTCCTTCGGGGTACAGAGGTTCACGAGGTAGGAGGTGTGGATCACCCACGGCCCCTCCAGGTCGCGTTCGGTCCCCTCGCGGAACCGCGCGGCCTCCCCGTCGTCGATGTTCGGGTCTTGCCACACCTGCGGCGAGTGGGTGAATATCTGTCCGCAGTTGCCGCCGACCTCCACCTGGTTCGCCACGGCGTTGTCCACGCCGCCCGCGATGGAGACGTGCGCGCCGACCTTGAGACTCATACCGACTCCACGGGACCGGTCGAAAAAGCCCCTTCGGAACGCCGCCCGGGGGCGCGCGGCCCTACGAGCGGTCCCCCGGCCGCGTCCGGATCCACTCCTCGTCGCGGTACTTCTCCGCCGCGAGTTCCTCGGCCCGCTCCAGCTCCGCGTCGGTCCACGAGCCGTCCGACTCGACGGTCGCTTCCGGCGTCGCGGCCGCCCACTCCCGCAGCGCCGCCTCGACGGTCGCCACGGCGTCCGCGCGCTCGACGCCGACCAACTCGTCCATGCCGACGACGCGGTCGCGGAACGCCGCGGGCGTCACCGGCGGGTCGGCGAAGACGCCGAGGTGGCGCTCGGCGTCGACCGAGAACGACAGCGACCCGTGCTGGATCACCGCCTCCCGTTTGCGGTACTGGGCGTTGCCGGCGATCTTGCGGCGCTGCGTCCCGTCGGGTCCGGCGGCGACCACGTCGTGTGCGGGGTGAAGCTCGCGGAGGTAGCAGGCGGGGTGGTACAGCTCCGGCACCGCCTCGTCGACGTAGTCGGCGTCGATACCGAGCCGGTCGAACGCGTCGAGGACCGGCTCGCACAGCAGGTGGTAACAGTCGAGCAGTTCGCCCGGCACGGACTCGGCCGGGACCGCGATCGAGTACGCCACGTCGCCGCGTCCGTCGTGGTAGATCCCGCCGCCGCCGGTCTGCCGGCGGGTCACGTCGATCCCCTCGCGCTCGCAGAACGCCCAGTCGACCGTCTCCGGGTCCTGATGGCGGCCGAGGGTGAGACAGCTCGGCTCCCAGCGGTAGGTGCGGAGCGTGGCGGGGCCGCCGGCCGCGGCGGTCTCGGCGGCGACCTCGTCGAGCGCCATCTGGAGCGGACCGGGGCGGGACTCCTCGCGTATCAGCCGCCAGTCGACGGCGGGCGCGGTCATACCGTCACCCTCGGTCGCCGCTCCGAAAGCGGTTGCGCTCGCGGCTCGGCGGCCGATCCAGTCCTCGACGTTCAGCGGTCGATCCCGTCCTCGCCCTCGATGACGTCCCGGACCTCCGCGCGGGTCGTCACGGCGAGGTCGCCGTCCGTGGTGCGTTTCAGCGCCGCCGTCGCCGACCCCCACCGGAGGGCCGCGGGCAGGTCGCCGCCGCGGAGCCGCTCCGCGACGTACCCGGCGACGAACGCGTCGCCCGTGCCGATCGCGTCGAACGTCTCCGCCTCGTACACCGCCTGCTCGTACACCGACCCGTCGTGGAGCGCGACCGACCCGTCGAGTCCGCGGGTGACGACCACCGCGTCGAAGTCGAACTCCGTGGCGAGACCGTGCGCGATCTCGACGGCGTCGCCCTCGCGGTCGAGTACTTCCCGTGCGTCGCGCCGGGGGACGAACAGGGTGTCGACGTGTTCGAACAGGTCTTCGTACGCCGCCCGCGCGGTCTCCGGGTCCCAGAGCTTCGACCGGTAGTTCAGGTCGAACGAGCGCGTCGTCCCCGCGTCGCCCGCAGTCCGCAGCAGTTCGGTCGTCGTCTTTGCCGCGGCCTCCGAGAGGGCGGGCGTGATCCCCGTCGTGTGGAACCACTCGGCGTCCTCGACCGCGTCGGTCGGGAGTTCGTCCGGCTCGACGGTCGTGATCGCGGCGTCCGCGCGGTCGTAGATGACGTTCGTCCCCCGCGGCGACCCCCCGTGTTCGAGGTAGTAGGTCCCCACGCGGCTCGTGTCCGGGTCGGCCCACGCGACGCCCGGCCGGACGCCGTGGCTCCGCAGTTCGTTCACGATCCGCCGCCCGAGCGGCGAGTCGGGCAGCTTCGAGAGCCAGCGCGCGTCGGCCCCGAGCCGCGCCGCTCCGACCGCGACGTTGCTCTCCGCGCCGCCGGCCTGGACGTTCAGGTCGCGGGTCGTCTCCAGCCGCTCGCCGCGCGGCGGCGACAGCCGGAGCATCGTCTCGCCGAACGTCACGAGGTCGGTCATCGAGGCCACCCCACGGCACGCGCCGCGAACGGATTCATACCTCGTGGTACGCTCGCCCGATTATAAGAGGGGGTGATCGGCGTCGACCGCCAACCGCGCGCGGCGTCACTCGGTGTCGAGCGCGAACGTCACGTCCTCGCCGTCGACGGCCGCCGCCAGCGTCCCGTCCCGGACGGTCGCCTCCGCGGCGCGGTCGGACCCGCCCGTGAGCGTCGCGGCGTCGCCGAGGAGGTCGCCGGTCTCGGCGTCAACGACGGCGAACACCGCCGCCCCGTGCGGCGGCAGCTCCCGCTCGACGACCGGCCCCTCGACGACCTCCCCCGCGAGTCCGTCCCAGACGACCCGATCCGCCACCGACCCGTCCTCCCGGCCGTACTCGCGCGCGTCGAACCGAACGGTCGACGGCTCGTCCGCCCAGTTGAACAGCGCGACGGTCGCGGCCCCGTCGCCCGGGCGGTCGCAGACGACCCGCGAGGGGAACCGCTCCTCGCCGAGTCCCGCGACCTCGCCGTCGGTCGCGGGCGGGATCGAGCGTTCGAGGAGCCGCCGGCCGGCCGGGCCGATCTCCGCGAGCCGGTCCGAGAACACGTTCACGCCGCCGGTCGTGGCGACGAGCGCGGCGAACGCCTCGCGCTCGGCCGCGGTGAGGTCGCTCGTATCGCGGACGAGCTGGCAGTCAGGATCGTTGAGCCACCACCGCCGGTGGAGGAAGTTCCGCGTGAGCGTGTTGCGAACGGCGTTCTTCAGCCCCGGCTGGCTCCCCGACTCCCCCGGCGTCTCCCACGTCGGGTCGGTGTCCGGGCCGACCCGCATCGCGTCAAAGAGACCGACGCTCGGGGCCATCGGCGCGCCGCAACCGAGGAGGAACGCGTCGTCGCCGGCCGCCTCGGCTATCGCCTCGACCCCCCGTCGATACGCCTCGACGCGCGTCGCCTCGGGGTCGTACCGCTCGCCGGGCAGCGCCGCCGCGAAGAGGAAGTCGAGCTTCAGGTAGGTGAACCCCCACCCGTCGACGACCGTCGACACGGTCTCTCGGAGCCACTCCAAGACCTCCGGGTGCGTCGTGTCCAGTCCGTACAGCGCCGATCCGGCGCGGAAGCCGCCGTCCACGGGCGTCCCCGGCCCGTCCGCTCCCGCGTCGGTCGGCTCCGTCACGAACCACTCCGGGTGGTCGGCGTACAGATCGGCACCGGACTCGACGTAGAAGGGTGCGAGCCACAGCCCCGGGCGGTACCCGGCGGTCGCGATGTCGTCCGCGACGGCGCTCATGTCCTCGAACCCGTCGGCGATCGACCGCCAGTCGCCGAACGCCTCCATGTACCCGTCGTCGATCTGAACCACGTCGACCGGGATCCCCCACTCGCGGAGCTCCGCGAGGTTCTCCCGCACGTCCGCCTCGGTGACGTCGGTGAAGTAGTGGTACCACGAACACCAGCCGGTCGGCGCGGTCTCGGGCACGCGGGCGTCCATCCGCTCGCCGACGCGGTCGGCCAGCGCGGCCACCCCCGCCCGGAGGTCGCGGTCGGCGTCGACCCACAGGGGCGGTAGCTCCAGTCGCTCGCCGGGCGTCAGGCGCGTCGCCTCCAGCGGGCACACCGCGCGCAGCGCCCCGACCCCGTCGGCGCCGTCGTCGACCTCGAACCGCGTGCAGTAGCGGTCGTGTTCGAGGAACCCGACCGTCAGGCTCCGGTCTCCCTCAACCAGTCCGGTCAGGTAGCTGCTCACCCGGGCGTCGGTCGACGCCGCGAGGTCGTTCATCATCGGGGCGTTGTCCGGGTCCTCTGCGGGGAACCGCTCGCCCACCGGGAGCGTCCCGGTCGACGACCACGACTGGTAGCCGTGCCGGTAGACGCGCGCGTCAGCGCCGAAGGCGGTCTCGAACGCGAGCGTCACGTCGCCCGCCCGGACCGGCTCGTCGCCCGCGTTCTCGACGGTCGTGGTCACCGTCACGCCGTCCCCCTCGGTCGACAGAGACACGTCTGCGACCCGCAGTTGCCCGCCGTCTCCGTCGGTCGCGGCACGGATCCGCCCCGCGAGTACGTCGCCGGCGTCGTCCGCGACCGTGATCTCGCGTCTGTCGGGGTCGTGCGTGACCGCGGTGGCACCCGCCCTGCGTTCGTCCATACCACTCCCTCTTGTCGACCCCACAAATACCCTGTCACGCGGCGGGACCGCGGGACGGCGGTCGCCACCATCCGAACGCTTAGGTGGCGCGATTGTGAGTGTGAGCTATGCGTCTCGGAGTCTGCTACTTTCCCGAACACTGGCCGGACGAGGAGTGGGAACGCGACGTCGCCGCGATGGCCGACGCCGGTCTCGAATACGTGCGCATGGCGGAGTTCTCGTGGGGGGTCCTCGAACCGGAGCGCGGCGAGTTCGACTTCGAGTGGCTCGACGAGGCGGTCGAACTCATCGGCGAGTACGGCATGCAGGCGGTGCTGTGTACGCCGACGGCGACGCCGCCGAAGTGGCTGGTCGACGAGCGGCCGTCGATCCGGCAGGAGGACCCCGACGGCACCGTCCGCGAACACGGCAGCCGCCGGCACTACTGTTTCAACTCCGACGCCTACCGCGAGGAGACGGAACGGATCGTCGAGCGGGTCACCGAGCGGTACGCCGACTCCCCGCACGTCGCCGGCTGGCAGACGGACAA
The DNA here is from genome assembly GCF_000337415.1 of Halorubrum tebenquichense DSM 14210. Taxonomy (GTDB): domain Archaea; phylum Halobacteriota; class Halobacteria; order Halobacteriales; family Haloferacaceae; genus Halorubrum; species Halorubrum tebenquichense. The sequence goes on from NZ_AOJD01000087.1 coordinate 7,157, forward strand.
CGAGTTCGGCTGTCACCGCACGGTCCGCTGTTACTGCGACGACTGTGCCGAGGCGTTCCGGTCGTGGCTGGCGGACCGGTACGGCGACGTCGACAGCCTCAACGAGGCGTGGGGGAACACGTTCTGGAGCCAGCAGTACGGCTCCTTCGCGGAGGTCGATCCGCCCGGCCCGACCCCCGCGGAGCATCACCCCTCGCGGCTGTTGGCGTACGCGCGCTTCGCCAGCGACTCCGTCGTCGACTACAACCGCCTCCACGCCGACCTAATACGCGAGGCCGACGCCGACTGGTTCGTCACCCACAACTTCATGGGGCGGTTCCCGACGCTGAACGCATACGACGTGAGCGCCGACCTCGACCGCGTCGCGTGGGACTCGTACCCCACGGGGTTCGTTCAGGACCGCTTCGACGGGGAGGCGTCGCCGGACCAGCTGCGCGCCGGGGACCCGGACCAGGTCGGGATGGACCACGACCTCTACCGGAGCGCGCTCGACCGCCCGTTCTGGGTGATGGAACAGCAGCCCGGCGACGTCAACTGGCCGCCGCACTGCCCGCAGCCCGGCGAGGGCGCGATGCGGCTGTGGGCCCACCACGCCGCCGCCCACGGGGCCGACGCGGTCCTCTACTTCCGGTGGCGGCGCTGCCTCGAAGGCCAAGAGCAGTACCACGCCGGGCTCCGGAAGGCGGACGGCTCGCCCGACCGCGGGTACGAGGACGCCGAGCGCGCGGCCGCGGAATTCGCGGCGCTCGGCGGCGCGGGCCACGTCGACGCCCCGGTGGCGGTCGTGTTCAACTACGACTCGCTGTGGGCGCTCGACGCCCAGCCGCACGCCCCCGACTTCGACTACTGGGCGCTACAGGAGGCGTTCTACGGTGCCGTCCGTAGCCGCGGCGTTCAGGTGGACGTGGTCTCGCCGAGCGCCGACCTCTCCGGCTACGCGGCCGTCGTCGCGCCCGCCCTCCACCTCGTCACCGACGAGACCGCCGACCGCCTGACGGACTACGTCGCGGGTGGCGGGCAGCTCCTCTTGGGTCCGCGGACCGGCGTGAAGGACGCGGAAAACAAGCTCCGACCGGCGGCCCAACCGGGACCGCTGGCCGACCTCGTCGGCGCGACCGTCGACCAGCACGAGTCGCTCCCGCGACGCCTCGACACGGCTGTCCGCCCCGTCGACGGCTCCGCCGCGGACGCCGCCGACGGCGAGACTCCCGCCCTCCCGTTCCGGACTTGGGCGGAGTGGCTCGCCCCCGACGCCGCCGAACCCCGGTACGCGTACGACGTGGACGGCCCGGGCGACGGTCGGCCGGCGGTCGTCGCCAACGAGGTCGGCGACGGCGCGGTCACCTACTGCGGGGTGTGGCCCGAGTCGGACCTCGCGGACGCGCTCGCGTCGGACCTGCTCGGGCGCGCCGGCGTCCGGCGCGCCGATCCGCTCCCCGACGGCGTCCGTGTCGGGCACCGCGACGGCCACACGTGGGTGACGAACTTCACGAGCGACCGGCTCCGACTCCCAGACATCGACTCGGACGCGCTCGCGGTCGACGACGCGGACCGGGATGTCGTGAACGCGGAACCGGACAGTTCTGGCGACCGAGGGGTCGCGGACGGCGTCGTGGTCGGTCCGTACGGCGTCGCCGTCGTCGAGGGCGATCGCGTCGACGGCCTGCGGGCGACTCGGTCGTAGGCTGAAACGCTCCGTCAAAAGTGCCGGCACGCAGAGTCGAAACGCCGCAACTGCGCCCGCCGGCTACTCCGAGCGCTCTCGCGCCCGGTAGTCCGGCAGCACGTCGTCTTGCATCACCGCGCCGCGGCCGCCGTCGACGAGCAGCGCCGCCCCGGTGACGAACGCCGCGTCCTCGCTCGCGAGGAAGGAGACGGCTCCGGCGACGTCGGCCGGCGTGCCGATCCGCCCGGTCGGGTGGATCGATTCCACCTCCTCGAACCGTCCTTCCGGCAGTTCGTCGCGGGTCCGCTCGATCTCGACCCAGCCGGGGACGACCGTGTTCACCCGGACCCGGGGACCGAAGTCCACCGCGAGCGACCGCGTCATCCCGTTTATCCCCGCCTTCACCGCGTTGTACGGGAAGTGTGCGGGCATCGTCGCGTACGCGTGGTTCGACGAGACGTTCACGATCGCCCCCCGGTCCATGTGTTCGAGGGCCGCCCGCGCGGCGAGCCAGTACGCTCGGAAGTCCGTCTCGACGACGAACTCCCAGTCGTCGAGCGTCGCCTCGTCCGCGGCCGTCTCCGTCTGGACCCCGGCGTTGTTCACGAGCACGTCGACCGACCCGTAGCGCTCCGCGGCCGCCTCCGCCAGCGCGGCCACGTCGTCCGGGTCGCGCATGTCGGCGCGGACGAACGTCGCGTTGCCGGTCGTCCGGTCGTCGCCCGACTCCGCTTCGCGCCGCGCCGCGATCCGCTCGGCGACGGCCTCGCCGGCCGCCTCGGAGCGGCCGCTGACCACGACGTTCGCCCCCTCGGCGGCGAGCCGCTCCGCGACGCCGGCACCGATCCCGCGGGTCGACCCCGTGACGATCGCGGTCTGCCCGGCGAACCGCCCGGGGACCGCGTGTTCGGTCGGCGACTCATGTCGGCGGGTCATCGATCTACTCCGCACCGGCGGACCGCCGACTCGCGCCCGCGTCGCGTTCGCCTCGACATCCGGATCACCACTCCGCGACGGAGCCGTCGTCGTGACGCCAGACGGGGTTGTGCCAGTCGACGTTGCCGCGCTGCTCTCGGACGTACTCCTCGTCGATGTCGATCCCCAGCCCGTCGCCGTCGGGGATGTCGACGAAGCCGTCGCGGTACTCGAACACCGACGGGTCGGCGAGGTAGTCCAACACGTCGCTCGTCTCGTTGTAGTGGATGTCGAGCGACTGCTCCTGAATGAGCGCGTTCGGCGTACAGGCGTCGACCTGGATACAGGACGCGAGCGCGATCGGTCCCAGCGGGCAGTGCGGCGCGACCGACACGTCGTACGCCTCGGCCATCGACGCGATCTTCTTCAGTTCGGTGATCCCGCCCGCGTGCGACACGTCCGGCTGGATCAGGTCTACGGCGTCCGCCTCGAACACCTCCTTGAAGTCCCACCGCGAGTACATCCGCTCGCCGGTTGCGATCGGGATCGTCGTCGACTCCCGGATCCCCGACAGCGAGTCGTTGTGTTCCGGCAACACCGGCTCCTCGATGAACATCGGGTCGTACGGCTCCAGCGCCGCCGCCAGCCGCCGCACCATCGGCTTCGACACGCGCCCGTGGAAGTCGACGCCGATGTCGACCTCGTCGCCGACCGCCTCCCGCACCGCGGCGATCCGGTCGGCCGCGTCGGCCACGGCGGCCGGGTTGTCGATCGAGCGCATCTCCGCCGTCGCGTTCATCTTCAGCGCCGTGAACCCCGCGTCGACCTTCTCGCGGGCGGCCTCGCCCACGTCCGCCGGCCGGTCGCCGCCGATCCACTGGTACACGCGGATCCGGTTGCGCGCGCGGCCGCCGAGCAGCTCGTGGACGGGCGCGCCGAACTGCTTGCCCTTGATGTCCCACAGCGCCTGGTCGACCCCGGCGATCGCGCTCATCAGCACCGGCCCGCCGCGGTAGAACCCGCCGCGGTACATCGCCTGCCAGTGGTCTTCGATCCGCGTCGGGTCCTCGCCGAGCAGGTAGTTGTCGAGCAGCTCCTCGACGGCCGCGACGACCGTGTGGGAGCGTCCTTCCACGATCGGCTCTCCCCAGCCGACGGTGCCGTCGCTCGTCGTCAGCTTTAACAATAGCCAGCGGGGCGGTACTTCGAACAGCTCGTAGTCGGTGATATACATATGTTAGTTCTCCGTGGCTCCGACGACGGCGCTGTCGACGGAGTCCGTTTTGGTTTTCAGCGCGTCGCCCGTCTCGACGTCGAACAGGTACAGCGCCGTCTCGTCGAAGTCGAACGCGACGCGCGATCCCTCCGCCGGTCGGACCGTCGGATCGACGCGAGCGGTGAGCTCGTGGCCGTCGATCTCCATGTAGAGGAAGTTCTCGTTCCCCATCGGCTCGACGACCGTCACGTCGGCCGCGTTCCGGCCCGATTCGACGACCTTGATGTCCTCGGGCCGGACGCCGACGCTGACGCGGTCGTGTCCGGCGACCGGGTCCGAGTCATCGAGCTCGTACGCGAACTTGCCGGGACCAGAGAGAGTGTCGCCCTCGACGTCGGCCGTGAGCAGATTGATGCTCGGTGATCCGATGAAGTCCGCGACGAACCGGTTCACCGGTGACCGGTACACCTCCTCCGGCGACCCGACCTGCTGGAGCACGCCGCCGTTCATCACGGCGATCCGGTCACCCATCGCCATCGCCTCCGTCTGGTCGTGGGTGACGTACACCGTCGTCACGTCGAGGTCGGTCTGTAGCTCCTGTAGCTCGGTCCGCATCTCTGACCGGAGCTTCGCGTCGAGGTTGCTGAGCGGCTCGTCCATCAGGAACACGGACGGCTCCCGCACGATCGCCCGACCCAGCGCCACGCGCTGCTGTTGCCCGCCCGAGAGCGCCTTCGGCTTCTCGTCGAGCAGTTCGCTTATCCCGAGCATCTCGGCGACGCTCTCGACCTTCCGTTCGATCTCGTCGCCGGACAGCTTCGTCGAGAGCTTCAGCCCGAAGCCGATGTTGCCTCGGACGGTCATATGCGGGTACAGCGCGTAGTTCTGGAACACCATCGCCACGTCGCGCTCGCTGGCGCGACGGTCGGTGACCTCCTCGTCGCCGAACCGTATCGACCCGTCCGTTACGTCCTCTAACCCGGCGAGACAGCGGAGCGTCGTCGATTTTCCACAGCCGGACGGTCCCACCAGCACGAGGAACTCGCCGTGGTCGATGTCGACGGAGAGGCCCTCCACCGCGACCACGTTCTCGGTTCCGGAGTCGTACACCTTGTCTAGTTCAGTGATGTTGATTCCTGACATTGGTTACTCTTTGAGCGACCCCGCGAGGATGCCGCTGACGAACTGTTTCTGTAGCACTAAGAACAACACGACCATCGGGACGATTGCGAGCGTCGCCGCCACCATGATCTGGTCGTAGTAGATCCGCTGGAACCCGGTCAGCTGCGCCAGTCCGATGGGGATCGTGTACATGTCCGCCGACTCCAAGATGACGAGCGGGTACAAGAACAGGTCCCACTGGAACAGGAACAGGATGATGGCCAGCGCGGCCAGCGACGACCGCATGGTCGGCAAGGCGATCCGGTAGAAGATCTGGAACTCGGTCGCGCCGTCCATTCGGGCGGACTCCAGCAGCGCGTCCGGGATCGACTTCATGTTCTGCCGCATGAGGAAGATCCCGATGGGGTTCGCCGCCCACGGGAGGATGATCGCCCGGAACGTGTTCGTCCACTCCAGTTGCGCCATCAGCAGGAACAGCGGGATGACGAGCAGCTGGATCGGCAACACGAGCGTCGCTAGGATCGCGTAGAAGATCGGCTCCTTGTACTTGAACTCGTACTTGGCGAACGCGAAGCCGGCCATCGAACACAACACCAGCGACAGCAGCGTGTAGACGACGGCGATGAGGACGCTGTTCCGGATCGTCCGGAGGAAGTCGAGCCGCTCCTGTAGCGCCGCGAAGTTGTCGAGGAACGCGGTCCCGGGTATCAGCCGCGGCGGGAACTGGAGGAACTGCTCCTGCGGCAGCGTCGCCGCCACCAGCATCCAGTACAGCGGCACCATCATCACCACGACCATCGTGATGACGAACGCGTACGTGAGGAACCGCCAGACCGCGTCTTTTCGTTGTTGCTCGCGCATCAGTCCTCACCTCCGAGCTTGATCTGGAGGATCGAGAAGACGCTGACGACCGCCACGAACACGACCGTGAGCGCGCTCGCGTAGCCGAGGTTGAAGTTGACGAACGCCTGCCGGTAGATGTACTGGACGATGGTTATCGTCGCGTTCGTCGGACCGCCGCCGGTGATGACGTACGGTTCGGCGAACAGCTTGAACGTCCCGATCGTCGACAGTACGACGACGAACAGCAACACCGGCTTGAGCTGCGGGAGCGTGACGTACCGGAACTTCTCCCACCGGTTCGCGCCGTCGATCTCGGCCGCCTCGTACAGCTGTTGTGGAATCGTCTGGAGTCCGGCGAGGAGGATGATCATGTTGTATCCAGTCCACCGCCACGTCACCGCGGCGATGATCGTGTTCCGCGCCCAGAACTCGCTCGTCAGCCACGGCACCGGGCCGAGCCCGACGCCGGAGAGGACGTAGTTGAGGAACCCCAACTGCTCGTTGAAAAGCAGGAGGAACACCGTCGAGTACGCCACGAGGTTCGCCGAGACCGGCAGCGCGATCGCGGTGCGGAACACCCCTTTGAACCGCATGAACGACGCGTTCAGCGCGAGCGCGAGTGCGAGCGCCAGCCCGATCATCAGCGGGACCTGTATCGCGAGGATGTACGAGGTGTTGAACATCGACTGCCAGAACAGGTCGTTGCCGAGCAGCCGAAGGTAGTTCCCGGCCCCGACGAAGCTCAGCTGTGCGATCTGGGGGATCTCGATATACACCGGACCGAGGTCGATCCAGAACAGCGAGCCCTCGCCGACGCCCTGGTACTCGAAGAAGGACAGGTACAGCGTGTACGCCACCGGGAAGGCCAAGAACAGCCCGAACAGCACGAAGAAGGGCGCGATGAACAGGTACGCGACCCGCGGCAGCGTCGGAACCGCGGCCGTCAGGTCCTGTCTGGCGAATCGCACTCGGTCCCATGCTGGCCGCGCCGCCCGCCTAATCTGTCTCGTGGTGCGCCGTACCCTCATCCGGGCGCGGCGGCGATACGTCTCTCCGACGCGCTCGTCCGTCTCGTCAGAAGTGGCCATTCGATCGGTCCCTCCGGATTACGCGAGGTCCCGATCGGTGTTCTCGGCGACGGTCTCGGCGGCCGCTTGGACGGCCTCCTCCGGCGACTGCTCGCCGTTGATCATCCGCTGAAGCTCGGTCTCGATGGCCTGTGAGACCTCCGGCGTGTCCGCGGTGAACCGGTATCCCGGCGCGTCCTGTGCGACCTCGGCGAAGAGCGCTCTCGCGGCCTGTCCGTCGTAGAAGTCCAGCTCCTCGTCGAACACCGGGTCGTCGTAGGTGGTCTCCAGCGCCGGGAAGAGTCCGTACTCGTCGTACATCGCCAGCTGCATCTCCTCGGTCGCCAGCGTGAACTCCATGTAGTCCCACCCGCGCGCCTGCGCCTCGTCGGACACCTGGTCGGCGATCATGAGGTTGGACCCGCCCCAGTTCGACGCCCGCGGACCGCCGGACTCCAGCGCGGGTATCTTGAAGACGCCCCAGTCGCCCGCGGTGTCGGGGAGCTCGTCGCGCAGCGTCCCCTCCATCCACGCCGCCGAAGGGAGCGACGCGATGGTCGCGTCGCCGTAGGCGCTGAACCAAGCGGACGTCCACCCCTCGATGTTGGCCGCGATGTCGGCGTCGTATATCTCCTTGATGTTGCGGGCCACGCGGAGCGACTTCTCGTTGTGGATGTTCACCTCGCCGCTCTCAAGGAACGGCTCGCCGGACAGCTGGCGGAACTGGTACCGCCAGACGCCGGAGAGGTCTCCCTCGGGGAGGTTGAGCATGTACTGGTCGTCCGGGAGCTTCTGGCCCTCCTCGATGAAGTCCTCCCACGTCTCGATGCTGTCCGGGTCGATGTCGTGTTCGCCGTACACCGACCGCCGGTAGTAGACGGCCGTCGGACCGGTGTCCCACGGGAGCGCGTAGATGTCCCCGTCGACGGTGAGCGCCTCCCACTTCCCGGAGACGAAGTCCTCCTGTACTCCGGCCTCCTCGATCTCGTCGGTGAGCGGCGCGACGGAGCCCGTGTCGATGAACGAGGGGCCGTCGACGGACTCCAGCATGGAGACCGCGGGCGCGCCGGAGCCGGAGAGGAGGTTCGTCTGGAGCCGGTCTTTCATCGCCGACCGACCGAACTCCTCGACGGCGATCGTCGCGTCGTTCTCGGACTCGTACTCGTCGGCGGTGATCGTCAGCGCCCGCGCGGCGACGTCCCATCCCCACACGTCGATCTCGGACGCCATGTCGTTGCCGCCGTCGCTGCCGTCACCGCCGTCCTCGCCGTCCATCCCGTCGCCGCCGTCGCTGCCGTCGCTGCCGTCACCGCCGTCGCCCCCGTCTCCGGGATCGCCGGTTCCGACACACCCTGCGAGGCCCGCGAGCCCCGCGATTCCCGCGCCTTTGATCAGCCGACGTCGCCCGTATCGTGCGTAGTCTGGTTTGTTAGTCATGATCGTCCCTGACTATCCGTCTCTTTCATTACAAGTATATAAAACTACTGTATGGGAGTGCTGAAAACGTCTCAGAACCGCGTTTTGAACGTTTTCTTGGAGTGAACGAATCTCTATTATATACTATTTTGGCCTATTTGCCCCGCCCCGACACACATTCTACTCTAAATATATTTCATTTATATTGTAACAATACGATATTATCTCTCGCTCCATGCTTTCGTTCTCCCATACTAAACAAATGTTATACGGCTGTCGACCATACCACTCTACGAAACGATGGGGGACACGGACACCGTCGCCGTTCAGGCGACCGCGACGTCTTTCCGGATCGTCGAAGAGCTGTACGACCGCGACGGCAGCGGCGTCACCGAACTGGCGGACGCGCTCGATGTCTCGAAGAGCGCGGTACACAACCACCTCTCGACGCTCTGTGACCTCGGATACGTGAAAAACGCCGCGGGGACCTACGAACTCACCCATCAGTTCCTCCAGATCGGGTTCGGAACGAGAGAACGGAACCCGGTCTACCACGCCGCGCGGAGCGAGATCCGCATGCTCGCGCGGAACACGGGTGCCGTCGCGAACCTCGTGGTGCCCGAGGACGCCGAGGCCGTCTACCTCCATCGGATCGGTGCCCGAGACCACCCCGTCGCGGTGGGCGACGGCGTCCGCCTCCACGCCGCCGCCGCCGGCAAGGCGATCCTGGCGTCCCGGTCGCGGGAGCGGGTCGACGAGTACGTCTCCCGGTACGGTCTCGACCGGGAGACCGACCGAACCGTAACCGACCCGGCGACGCTCCGCTCCGAACTTCGGTCGATCAGGGACCGGAACATCGCGTTCGACCGCGGCGAGCTGGACGAGAACTGGCAGTGCGTCGCCTCCCCGATCGTCGTCGACGGCGACCCCGTGGGCGCGGTCAGCGTCTCCGGCCCGTCCGACGAGATGCAGGGGAAGCGGTTGGAGGAGGACACGGCCGGACTCGTCTCCAGCGCCGCGAAGACGATCGAACTCGAACTGCTGTGACGCGCCGCGCTCTCCGACCCGGTCCGATTTAAGACCCCTCGGGGGGAGATACCACCATGCGAACTGACCGATTCGACCGGATCACGGACGGCGGAGTGATCGCGATCCTCCGTGGCGTGGCGCGCGACGACGCGGTGGCGGTCGCGGACGCCGTCGTCGACGCCGGCGTGACGGCGCTCGAAGTGACCGCGGACACACCGGACGCGACGGCCTCGATCGAGGCGATCTCGAACCGGGTCGACGACGCGTTGGTCGGCGCTGGAACGGTGCTCGACCCCGAGACCGCGCGGGCGGCACAGCTCGCGGGCGCGGAGTTCCTCGTGACGCCGACGGTGAACGCCGAGGTCATCGAGACGGCGAACCGCTACGGGACGCCGATCGCCGTCGGCGCGTACACGCCGACCGAGGCGCTCGACGCGTATCAGGCCGGCGCGGACCTCGTGAAGGTGTTCCCCGCGAAGACCGGCGGTCCCGACCACGTCGCGGCGATCCGCGGCCCGCTCCCGCAGATCCCGCTCGTCCCGACCGGCGGCGTCGGCGCGGAGAACGCCGGCGAGTACGTCCGGGCCGGCGCGGTCGCTGTCGGCGTCGGGAGTTCGATCGTCGACGGCGAGGCGATCGCCGACGGCGCGTTCGACGAGATCCGATCGAACGCGCGGGCGGTCGTCGAGGCCGTCTCGGCCGCCCGCGACTGACCTCGGTCGGTACCAGCCCCGGTCGGTGCCGGCGAGCGCGCGGCATCGACCGTCCGACTCCGCACTGGTTCTCTTCGGCCGTGTTCTCGCGAATCGCCGCCGTTCGCCGTCTCGATTCATCCGATAGCGACCGTCTCGGCCGGGACCGACCGTTCTGCCCCCGGTTTTCTCCATCGCAGCACGTCGGTGGGCTGAAACCGCTCCCCTCGGACCGGCTTCAGCGCCACAGTTTCGGAGGATGGGCCAGTTTCAGGCCGAATTAGCATCTATTCGTGGTTCTTCTCACCGACCAGTCCTGATTTGGATCCCTACCGGTCGCATCTACCGGACGAACGTGCGAAATTGCGTAGATTCTGTCGCTCCTGATTAGGGTTGTCACTCCCAAACGGCGGGCTCAGTGGGGAATCAGCCGGTTAGTCGTGCGGGATCAACGCCGAGGCAACGAGCTCAACACACTCACCCGCAGTCAACAAAGGTGCGTAGTCCATCTCGCCGTCGACGTCCGCTTTCAGCAAGAAGTCGGTGAGCCGCCAGATGTTGTACAAGAGGACCGCGAACACGAAGTAGAACAATCGAACGCGGTAGTCTTTCGAGGAGGTCTTGGCGAGAAAGTCACCTTTGATCGATTTGTACTCGCTCTCGATCTGCCACCGGCGGCTGTAGCGCTGACAGAACGTCTCGGCTTCCTCGGGACCGACTCGTAGATTCGTCGCGAAGACGGCTGTTCCCTCCCCACTCGTCGACGGCACGTACAGAAGCCGCATTGGATGCGATCCAGATTCCACATAGACAGAAGCCGACTCAACAGCCACCTCTTGGTCGTCTTCGTCCATTTGTTCGAGTACATCCCGTTCGGAGCTGGAGACCCGCTTGGGTATGAGGTAGTTCACATCGAGGTTTGAGAGCGTCTGGAACACTTGTATCGAATCGAACTCCCGGTCACACAGCACTGTCTCGATTGGAACGTGTTCTTTCGCTCGTCGAACGAGCCGTCGCACAGTACGATGGATCTGATTCGATGGGTTATCATCCCACTCAGAGCTCTCTCGGACCGGCTCGACAGCTAAGATCAGCGGAATGTTCTGTCCGATGACCGAAAGCGTCGCAAATTTGAACGCTCGACCGTCTCTATCCTTCGTCCCGCTAACCATCGACATCCCTTGGACATCCCCGTAATAGGGGATAGTCGTGATATCGATCGCGGCAGTGACTGGCCGGCGGAATGATGCTTCAGAGGCGATCACGGAGAGCAAGCGATCCGTCGTCTCGTTGAAGCCGTCGACGAGATCGTCAGGATCGAACTGTTTGACTGCGCGGAGATGAGTATCACCGTGGGGACCGTACTCTTCACCACGCCGGTACTGGAAGCGAGTCGCTCCTTGGGCGGTGCCACAGCGGACCATCCCCATGAACGTCTGTAACTCGAAGAATTGCGTGTCCTCGTACGAGGCGTTCGTCGCCCGATCAGAGTCGACGTGTCTAAAGGCGTGATCACGCACGAGTCGTGTCGTCTGGATAATCTCCTCCTGTGAGAAGAGTTCGTCTTCTACTGGGTCTGTATCATCTTGCTCATCGTCGACGATCTCTGCCTTAGGCCGCACCTCCGGCGCTGAGATGTCGCGATCGTGGACTTCTTTGACAACGAAGTGGGCAGCAGCGTGGGCGTATTCGTGGGCTGTGTCGTCGAATCGGTTTCTCCACGCTCGCGAGAATGCTGATTCGTCGGGCACTCGACTGAAGCCGAGGATAGTCGCTACTTTTGGTTGTCGGGTGAGTCGTCGAGTGAAGTTGGCGTATGAGTCACCCGTTATCTCCATGAACACGAACGAGAGCACCATCGCGCGAAACGAGAGTGGCGCAGGATGCCATGCTGGATACCCGTCTTCGATCGCGTCTATCGCGTGATCGAAATTCTCGAACACGGTGACGAGATCGGTTTCTTTGAGTTTGTCCCGGATGGTGATCCCGAGCTGGTACGCTTCGCACAGAGACTGCATACGGGGGTCATCTTTGGAAGGAGGACTGCCGGAACCACTCATTTAGAAAATGGTGAGGTCGATAGCAAATTTACCACCCCGACATGACTACAAACATATTCTCTTCATCGTCAAATGGATTGTAAGCGTGTGGCGAATGGGTGGTTAAGTATCAGTCATCAGCCGTGGAGCTTGAGGATCCATCTTCGGTCGTAGTCGTCTCGTCTAGCCGCCCGGTCGTGTATCCCCGCCAGTCGTACCGGTCTTGGAGATACAACGCGACCTTCACCAAGGCGAGCAGCACCGGTACCTCGATAAGCGGACCAATAACGGTGGCAAACGCGACCCCGGAGCCGACACCGAACACCGCGACGGCGACGGCGATCGCGAGCTCGAAGTTGTTTGAGGCGGCGGTGAAGCCGATAGCCGTCGTCGTCGAGTAGTCGGCACCGATTCCACGACCCATGCCAAAGCTGACGAAGAACATCACAACGAAATAGATCGTCAGCGGCACCGCGATGAGTAGGACGTCACTTGGCTGCGCGACGATGCGCTCGCCCTGCATCGCGAACATCACGATCACTGTAAAGAGCAGCGCGATCAGCGTAAGCGGGCTGATCGTGGGTTCAAACGCCTCCTCGTACCATTCAACACCTTTCGCCCGCGTGCCGACGAATCGGGAGAGGATGCCGGCGGCGAAGGGGATCCCGAGGAAGATCGCGANCATTCAACACCTTTCGCCCGCGTGCCGACGAATCGGGAGAGGATGCCGGCGGCGAAGGGGATCCCGAGGAAGATCGCGATCGCCTCGAACACCTGACGTGGGCTAATCCCGAACTCAGAGATGCCTGCGACGAGCGATTCCATACCGAGCAGCGGCGGGAGGAACAGCGCGAAAAACCAGATATACACGCCGTAGGTGAGGATCTGGAAGACACTGTTGAACGCGACGAGGCCCGCAGCGTACTCGTTGGAGCCCTCGGCGAGCTCGTTCCAGACGAGCACCATCGCGATACAGCGGGCCATCCCGATGAACACCAGTCCGAGGAAGAACTCCGGACGAGCGGGGAGTCCGGGAACGAGGCCACTGAAGAATACGATTGCTAGCCCGAACATGAGAGTCGGCCCGATGAGCCAGTTCTGGACGAGGCTCAGTCCGAGCACCTTCACGTTCTTGAAGACGGCGGGAAGCTGTCCGTAGTTGACCTTCGCCAGCGGCGGGTACATCATCAACACCAGTCCGATCTCGACGAGGTGGAGGTCCTGTATCGGGCCGGTGACCGACGGTGCGACGTAGCCGAGACCGATCCCGATCGCCATCGCGCCGAAGATCCAGACGGTGAGGTATTTGTCGAGGAAATCCATCGACCTCGGATCCCCGCAGGCCTCGCAGTCGCAGTTCGGCCCGTGTTCGTGAACGGCGTCGCTCACGACGGCCTCACCTCCGGAGTCTCGGGAAAGTCGGCTGGCGGGCGATACCGGCGTGTACGCGGATGCGCGTTCATAAGTGGTGTATCGAAGGCGACGACTACTCTTCGGCCGCGATCACGTCGAGCTGTACGTCAGCGCCGCCGGGGAGCGAACAGACGCCGACGACGGTCCGCGGGGGAAGTTCGACGTCGTCGAACCGGGACTCGTACACGTGATCGATCGCCTCCGTGGCGCTCGGATCCGTGAGCTGGATTTCGAGCTTCATCACGTCGCCGAACGTCGCGTTTCGGTTGTCGGCGAGTGCGGCTTCTAGATTGTCGAGCGCGGTCGAGAACTGCTCCTCGATTGAGTGATCACTTAATATTTCTCCGTCGATCTCGGGAAGTATCCCCTCGAAAAAACGCAGGTCGGACGAGCCCGTTCGCTTTCCGAACGCACCGATATTGCCCGTCCCTTCGCGCTGGCGCTTGCTCTCTTTGCTTAGTGTGGGGTCGATATCCATCTCGGCACGCTGCTCCGGTTCCGGTTCGACCTCGGTTGTCTGCTGGCCCATAATAGATGAACAGTTATTCATATATTAAAACTCTTTGGAGCAAGTCGGAAGCTGGGATGGGAGTTCGGCTCCGGGGCGCGGAACGGAGGGTCAAGACTCATGGGGCCCGGACGACATCACAGCAGACGGTACAGTCCGGCTGCGAGAAGTGCCCCGAGGATCGGTCCCACGATGGGCACCCAGGAGTACGCCCAGTCCGACGGTCCCTTGTGCGAAAACGGGAGAATTGCGTGGGCGATGCGCGGTCCGAGGTCGCGTGCGGGGTTGATCGCGTATCCGGTGGGGCCACCTAACGAGAGTCCGATACCGAGCACGACGAGGGCGATCGGAAGCGCCGACAGTGCCCCGAGACCGAAGCCCACCGCTTGGCCGTCGATGGTGATCGACCGGAGCACCTCACCCGACTGAGCGTCGAAGAATCCGGCGGAATTCAGGTAGAGGACGCCGAATACCAAGACGAAGGTGCCGATGATTTCGGTCAGCAGATTGGCCGGATAGTTTCGGATCTCAGGGCTGGTCGAGAAGATCGCCAGCTTCACTTCCTCGTCTTCGGTCGCGGCGAAGTGGTCTTTGTACGCCAGCCACACCACTACGCCGCCCAGGAATCCGCCGACCGTCTGTGCGGCGACGTACGCCGGAACCTGCGCCCAATCGAACAGCCCGGCGGCAGCGAGGCCGACCGTCACGGCGGGATTGATGTGACCGCCGCTGACCTGACTGATGGTGAACACGCCCATGAACACTCCGATGGCCCATCCCCACGTGATGACGATCCAGCCGCCGCCGTTCCCTTTCGTCTCGTTGAGCACGACGTTGGCGACGACGCCCCCACCGAATATGATGAGGATCGCTGTTCCGATGATCTCGGCAATGTATGGATGCATTCTGCTGCCCCAATAGATTTATATCTATTCATCTATTAAAACGAAACGGATCCCTCACACCGGAAATTTATTATCGAATGTAGATTATACGGTCGTTCAAGAGCGAATAAACAATTTTCTAATCACAACATACTATCTAATTTCTCAGTACGAATGAGTTATAACTAAATCGTATGAGCTTCGGAAAAGGAGTTTGGTAGCACTTTCTGTGAATTACTCCGAGATGGATAACATCGAGGGAGGACTCACAGCAACTGAAACGTTCACGCAGTCAGACTCATCCAGCCCGTCTCAGTTCCACTCAACGGTGATTCCCGTGCGGGAGTTAGCCTCCGTCTATTTCGATAGTGAACGCACGATTACTGGCCTATCGCGTCCGATCAAGTGCCTCGACGAGCGCCTCCGCCCGTTCCGTGGTCGAATAACTGCGCGAGCGTCCATCTTTTTGCTTTTTTACAAGTCCGGCATCACACAGAAGTGTCAAAGCGTGGCTCACAGCGCTGTCGCTTATTGACACGTAGGGCGTAATCTCGTCGAATCTGACCGCGCCGTCCGCTTCGACCAACAGGCGAACAAGTCGATATCGCGTCTCGTATCCGAACGCCGACAGCGCTTTGACGTCGACAGTCGTCGTCGCGTCGTCGATCAGTTTGTCGAGATCTGTCCCAGCAATCGGGTCTGAAGAGGAGTCGGGCATAACTGACGTATTCGCTGCGACCGGAATAATTGTTCTGTCGGCCTTCAAGACGGCAAAAAAACGAGCGAAATGCCACTATTATCGAACTACACGGACAGCGACGGTTACTCTTCGGCGGCAATCACGTCGAGCTGGACGTCCGCACCGCCAGGCAACGAGCAGACACCGACGACACTCCGCGGCGGGAACGCCACATCATCAAATCGTGACTTGTACGCGCTATCCACAGCCTCGGCTGCGTCTGCGTCTGCGAGCTGAATCTCGATCTTCATGACGTCCGAGAGCGACGCGTTACGGTTTTCTAACATTAGTTCGAGCCGATCCAAGCACATCTCGATCTGCTCGTTAACTGGCTCTGATCCCCTTATCGTCCCGTTGATCTCCGGGAGAATACCTTGGAAGAAGATCAGATCCGACCCACCGGTTCGCATGCCGAATGCGCCGACGTTGTTGATACTGTCGCGCTGACGTTTGCTCTCCTCGCTCAGCGACTCGTTAATCGATATTTCGTTTTCACGGTCCGTCCGATCATCTTGAGCCGCTATCTGCTGCGACATACAATTTAGTTTTTCTTCATATGTTAAAGGGCCTTTCGGTTCTACTGTGTTGAGACCGAGGTAATCTACTCGGTATCAATATAATCTGCTATAGATTAATACTCGTAAAGCACGGTAGAACCCTTGAATAATCCGGTTTACCACACTATCTCGTATGTAGATAGTTCGGTGGAAGAACTGCGTCGAACAAACACATCTGAACATAGAACCGAGTCGAGTGCTCTCTCGAGTCAGCTGAACACCTGACCAAATGAGTTAAGTCAAATCGGATTATATCGATATGTATGTCGATACTCGACCGACTGCTCGGCGGCGAGTCGAACGACGACGAGAGCTGCTGTGACATGTAAATCGAGGAGGTAGACCCGGATGAAAACGCCGCGGAGGCACAAGACGAGCGCGTCGACCGTACGGAGGACTGATCGATAATGTCGCAGGAACCGAACGCGGCGGCTCAAGCGGGATCCGAATCCGCGAGCGGGACGCTCCGCCGGATGGAGGAGGGGACTTGCTGTGACGGACCATTCCCGGCCACTCGGCGAGTGGACGACGCGGTTATCGAGGCGGAGCTGTCGTCGTTCAAAGCGCTGGCCAACGAGAAGCGACTCGCAGTCGTTCACGCGCTGCGGGATGGAGAACTCTGCGCCTGCGAGTTGGAGACCGTCCTCGATGCTCCCCAGTCGACGGTCGCGTCGCACCTCCGGAAGCTCCGAGACGCCGGCATCGTCAACACGCGCAAGGAGGGGAAGTGGACGTACTACCGGATCGCGGACACGGCGAGCCTTCAGCTGCTCGACCTGGCCGCGGCGTTAGGTGAGGACCGATGATCCCGCCGGGGACCGAAGCGGCGCTGCTCGACTCGTGGGACTACTTCCTCCATCTCGCGATAGTTCTCACACCGCTGTTTATCGGCGCGTCGTTCCTCGTCGGGCTCGCACAAGAATACCTCCCGCCGGAGCGCGTCGAGGAGATGCTGCGGGCGCGCGATCACGGGAGCGGAAATGTTCTCGCGGCAGGGCTCGGCGCGGTGACGCCGTTCTGCTCGTGCTCGACCGTCCCCGTCTTGGCCGGCCTGTTAGGTGCCGGTGCACCGACGGGGATGGCCTTCTCGTTCCTGCTCGCCTCCCCGATCGTCAACTGGATCGCCGTGTTCCTGCTGTTCGGGCTGTTCGGAACCGGCGTCACCGTCGCATACGTGACGACTGCCCTGCTCGCGGCGATCGTCGCGGGACTCATCATCGGCACGCTCGATCTTGACGGCTATATCAAAGACGTCCGGATCACCGCGGGCGGCCGCGAGATCGCGACTGATGGCGGTACATCCGCTTCGGCTACAGCTGACGCCGGCGGCTGTGGCGAGTGCGGCGCGACGGCGGCGAACCGGACCCACAGGGAACGCGTGACCGCGGCCGGGGAGGGCGCACTCTCTTTCTTCCGCGACACGCTTCCGTACATCGCGGTCGGGATCGCGATCGGCGCGCTGATCCACGGCGCCGTGCCGGCGGAGTTCCTCCAACAGATTGCCGGTCCGGGGAACCCGCTCGCGACGCCGGTCGCCGCGCTCGCCGGCGCACCGATCTACGTGAGCATCAGCGGGATGTTACCGATCGCCCACTCGCTCACCGAGGCGGGGATCCCGATCGGAACGGTGATCGCGTTCGTCATCGGCGGCGCGGGGATCAGTATCCCGAACCTGATCCTCCTGAACAAGCTGTTCGAACGCCGACTGATCGCGATCTACGCGACGACGGTCGTCACGATCGGGATCACCGTCGGTGTCCTATTCAACACTGTCTTCGCCGGCCTCCTCTGAGCCGGGACCATTCTTACAGCGACCGCGACCCGTCGAGCGCCACAAGAACCGCATTCGCACGCGGCGTAGCGCGATACATCCGCCACTTCCCCTCCTTCCGGCGCGTGACGAGGCCGGCGTCAGTGAGCTGCGAGAGGGCGTGGCTGATCGCGCTGTCGCTCACGTCCAAGAGCGGCGAGAGCTCGCAGACGCACAGCTCGTCGTCATCGGCCGCGTGGAGCATGCGGACGATTTTGTACCGCGTCTCGTTCGCGAGCGCCGACAGCAGGTCGACGTCGGTCTCCAAGTCCGACCCGCCGACGCTCTCGTTCAGTTCCTCAAGCTCCGCGAGGCGCTCCGAAAGGTCCTCGTCCGTACAGGAGCCGCACTCGTCCGCGACGTACCGCTGGAGCCGATCGGTCGATGACATACGGTACGATTGAGCTGATTCGGGATTAAGCGTTGCGGACCGCCGCTTTTACGAGCCCGACATTCAGCGAAAACGATATAGCAATTCTTCAGCTATTGTGTTGTATGAGAGACGCGACCTTATGCGCGGGGACCGCCGGATCGACACCGAGTGTGCCGGCGAGCGCGACGGGGTCAGCCAGTGCGAACGCAGGGTGTCGGGTGTGACGGAATCGTATGACCGAGTGAACTACACCGACATCGAGCCTGTTTCGGGCGCGATGCGGCCGCTCACGGATTCGCTCGACAGCGAGCGGGTCGGAGTGTCGATCGCCCGCTGCGAGCCCGGCTGGCGGAGCAAGCCGCACGACCACGCCGCGGAGGACCACGAGGAGATTAACGTCCTCTTGGACGGGGAAGCGACCGTCGTCATCGACGACGAACCCGTCGACCTCAAGGCCGGCGACGCCGTCTGGATCCCGCCGACTGCGACGCGACAGATCCGGAACGGCGATGTCGAGAGCGCGTTCGTCCTCGTGAGCGGCCCGGCGACGGACCGTCGGTCCGCGACGTGCCCCGACGAACCGGGATCGTGGGTCATCGACGGATTCGTCGGCTGAGTGCCGGCCCTCGGTCGTCGCGGGCCCCGACCGAAGGGCTTATAATTATATGAGAAATTGTTCAAATGAATCGATCGCAGTGGGCGCGTTATCGGTGCGCATTCCTGTGAACGACGACTCAGACGATCAACGGCAATCTGACTCCACCATGACCGAACTCACCCTGTACGAAGAAGCGATGTGTTGTTCCACCGGCGTCTGCGGTCCCGACCCCGACGACGAACTCGTCGAAGTCAGCGCGGCGCTCGACCAGCTCGAGGACGCGTTCGACGACCTCGAAGTCAATCGAGCGAACATGCAACACAACATCGACCAGTTCCTCGAAACGCAGCGGATCTACGACCGCGTCCAAGAGGACGGCCCGTCGATCCTCCCGATAACGGTCGTCGACGACGAGATCGTCGCCGAGGGCGAGTACCTCTCGTACGACGAGCTGACTGCGGCGGTCGACGGGACTGCCACGCCTCAGGAGGCCTAACGAATGGCACAATCACAGTCGACAGCGACGAGCGCGCGTGAGGTCGTCGAACCGAGCAGTGACGAGACAGAGTTCGTCTTCTTCAGCGGGAAAGGCGGTGTCGGCAAGAGCACGGTGAGCTGTGCGACCGCGACGTGGCTCGCCGACAACGACTACGAGACGC
>NZ_AOJD01000088.1 GCF_000337415.1 Halorubrum tebenquichense DSM 14210
CCCCAGCCTCGTCGGTGGTCCTCCGCTTCGCTCCGGACCACCGACTCCCTCGCGCGGCGCTCCTCGGCCGCGATGCGGCCTCGGAGGCGCGCGCCGTCGTGTAAATGGGAAAGTAGCGTCGGAATCGTCGATACCAAACCGCAGTAAAATCGAACGGCTCCGACGACTTCGCGGCTTTACGGCCGGTTACAGATCCCGCGTGAGCCGCGGGTTCGTCACCGCGCCGTCGGCTGCGGAGGCGAAGTCGCGGCCGTACTTCGCGAGGATGCCGCCATCGTAGGGCGGCTCGGGCGCGTCCCAGTCCTCGCGGCGCTCGTCCAGTTCCTCGTCGGAGAGGTCGACCGTGAGGTCGCGCTCGGGGATGTCCACGGTGATGTGGTCGCCGTCCTCGATGAGTCCGATCGGGCCGCCGACGGCCGCTTCGGGCGCGACGTGGCCGATCATGGGGCCGCGGGTGCCGCCGGAGAAGCGACCGTCGGTCAGGAGAGCGACGTCGTCCTCGTGGCCCGCGCCGACGACGGCGGCGGTGACGCCGAGCATCTCGCGCATGCCGGGCCCGCCGCGGGGCCCCTCGTTGCGGATCACGATCACGTCGCCGGACTCGATCCCGCCCGACTGGACGTACTCCATCGCGTCCTCCTCGTTCTCGAACACGCGGGCGGGGCCCTCGTGGTAGAACTCGTCGTCGCCGGTCACCTTCAGCACCGAGCCGTCCGGCGCGAGGTTGCCGTCGAGGATCTTGATCGCCCCCTCCTCCTCCTTCGGGTCGTCGACGGTGTAGAGGAAGTCGGCCTCGATCTCGTCGTCGTCCGGGAGGTCGCCGTTCGTCTCCAGCTCCGCTATCTCCGCTTCGAGCGTCCGCCCCGTGACGGTCATCGCGTCACCGTGGAGCAGGTCGGCCTCCAGCAGGCGGCGGAGGACGACGGGGACGCCGCCGATCTCGTGGAGGTCGTTCATCACGCGGCTCCCGCCGGGCTGGAGGTTCGCGATCTTCGGCGTGCGGCGCGATATCTCGTCGAAGTCCTCGATCGTGAGGTCGACGTCCGCCTCGCCGGCGAGCGCGAGCAGGTGGAGGACCGCGTTCGTCGACCCGCCCATCGCGGTCTGGGCCGCGATGGCGTTCTCGAAGGACTCCCGCGTGAGGATGTCGGAGGGGCGGCGGTCGTTCTCGATACAGTCCATCACGAGTTCGCCCGCGCGCTCGGCGACCGCGTAGCGCTCCTCGTCCTCGGCGGGCGGCGAGGCGGACCCGAGCGGGGCCAGCCCGAGCGCCTCCGAGAGCGACGCCATCGTGTTCGCGGTGTACATCCCCCCGCAGGAGCCGGCTCCCGGGCAGGCGTGCCGCTCCAAGTCGTCGAGCTCGTCGGCGTCCATGTCGCCCTGCGCGTACGTGCCGACGCCCTCGAACACCTGGACGATCGTCACGTCGCGGCCCTCGTGTTGCCCGGGCATGATCGACCCGCCGTAGAGGAAGACGCTCGGCAGGTCCGTGCGGATCGCGGCCATCATCATCCCGGGGAGGTTCTTGTCGCAGCCCGCGACCGTGACGAGCGCGTCCATGCGCTCGCCGAAGGAGACGAGTTCGACCGAGTCCGCGATCACCTCCCGCGAGATCAGGCTCGCCTTCATCCCCTCGGTCCCCATCGAGATGGCGTCGGAGATGGTGATCGTCCCGAACTCGATGGGCATCCCGCCCGCGGCGTCGATGCCGTCGAGCGCGGCGTCCGCCACGTCGTCGAGGTGGACGTTACACGGGGTGATGTCGGCGGCCGGGTTGGGGACGCCGACGATGGGCGACGAGAGGTCCTCGTCGTCGAACCCCATCGCGCGGAACATCGCGCGGTGCGGCGCTTTGTCCGGCCCCTCGGTCACTTCGCGGCTCCGCAGGTCCTCGTCTTTCCCGCCGGCGAATCGATCGGTGTCCTCCCGGCGACGACGCCGCTCGTCGTCGTCGGACCTCGGCTGCTGTTCGCTCATACTCGCCCCTGTCGCTCGGGACTCTTAAACCGCCCCGTCGGGGCGATGGTTGCTCCGTGGGGCGAACGGGTTCGGGACAGGGCGAAGTCACCACTTACCGTCGAAGGAGATATCGACGCCGCAGGCGTCCGCAAAGTTGCTGAGATGGCGTTTCTTATCCTTCTTATTAAACGACGTATAAACATAGTAGTCGCCACCGACTTTCCGGTACGTTCGCATCTCGTCTCCGGTCGGGTGGTTCGGCTCGTCGTTCAGTAGCGCAATTTTCTGCCCGGGAACGTACGGAAGTGGTTCGTATGCCGCTATCAGGCCGTGATTTTCGATGAGATGATCTACAGTCTCTTCCATAACATCTGACTGGCTATCGCCACTGACGTGCGTCGATCCGGCGGGGGTGGTGACTTCAACGACGTACGATCCGGATACCTCCGGTCGTTCAGAGGCTACCGTTGGATCTGCTGGTTGGTCATCGCTTCTGGCGTCTATTTGACTCTCATTCTCATTCTGTTCCAGTTCTGCGATCAGATCGTCAACGAGCGTCTTCGAGAGTGACTCCGCCGGCTGGGAAACAACTTCGCCCACTCGATCCACGACCGTTTCACGAATAGAATCGGCGATGTCGTCTTTTTGCTCGGACAACGTTGCGATAGCTTGTCGTCGGCGCTCCACTCGCTGATAAATCTCTGTTGAGGCACCCGACTGAATCGAGTTCTTCGAGAGCGCGGCAAGCATCCAATCGTTTACAGTAAGGTCCGCGAGATCGGCTTCTCCGAGACGTTCTACGTCGGGGTTGTCACCGTCTTTTTGGAGTCGAAACACGAGAAATTTTTTTCCGTTCGTGAGCAGCCCCCAGTCGACCCACTCTTGTCGCATGTAACTCCGCAGTTGGTCGGCGTGCGTGTCTGTGATTGTCGTGTCGCAACCTTTCGCTTCAACAAATAGAGCCGGTGAGCCGTCGGCGAACAGCGCGTAGTCGACCTTCTTTTTCGAGGATCCCATCCGAACCGAGTACTCCATCTCGATCTCGGTCGAGTAGAAGTCCCAGCTGAGAAGGTCCTTTATAAACGGATCTATCAGTCGCGATCGCGTGTTCTGCTCGTCCATCTGCGGGGACGAGTCGACGAGCGACTGAGAGCGTTCGACGTAGTCCGAAACCGCCTCCTCGTCCATCTTCTGAATATGTCGCGTGCGTTTCGTCTTAAAAGTGAAGCATCGAATCGTTCTCGATCTCACACCCGCGCTTTCAGCTCCACCCGATAGCCGAACGGGTCGCGGACGTACACCGCGCCCGCCTCGCCGGTCGCGCCGAGCGGCGAGTCGAGCGTCTTCTCGACCTCGACGCCGGCCGCCGCCAGATCGGCCTCGATCGCCTCGACCGACTCCTCGACGACGACCGCGACGTGGTCGTAGTTCGTCTTTGTCGGCGGTTCGAACTCGTCGGTGGGCCAGAGGTGGATCACCGCGGTCGCCGAGAGCCGCACGTCGAAGAAGGGCTTCTCGTCGGCCGCGTACAGCGCGTCCTCGATCCCGAAGCCGAGCGCCTCGCCGTAGAATTCGCGGGCGTCGTCGACGCCGTCGGCGGGGATCCGGAGGTTCACGTGGTCGATGTGGCGCGCGTTCACGGTGGTCGATTCGGCGTCCGGGCGCAAAAGTCGTGGGGGGAGCGGCGCGACTCTCGCCACCCAACGTCGGCGAGCGAACCGACGGCGGTTCGCCGACTCGGGACGGCTACGCGCGGTCTCGCGGCCTGCCAACGGCCGCTGAGTATTTAATCGGAGACGTGTAACTACCGCACATGATTGCTTTTGACGTCGCCGTCGGACCGCTGATGGGCGGGATGGCCGGCTCGGGGATGGCGGGCGGGATGGGCGGTTGGCTGTTCGCCTTTCCCCTGGTCGCGCTGTTCACCGTCTCGGCGCTGCTCGCCGTGGGCCTCGTCGGGATCAAGCTGCTCGCGAACGAGACGGATGACGGGCCGGACGCGAGTGACCCCGACGAGACCCCGGTCGAGCGCCTTCAACGGCGGTACGCGGCGGGGGAACTCACGGAGGCGGAGTTCGAGCGGGCGCTGGAGCGCGAACTGGAGCGCGAGGGGAGCGACGGAGTCGACGAGAGGGGGGCCGCCGAGGCGGAGCCCGCCGGTGAGGCGGCGCGAGCGCGGTGAGCTGAAGTCGATCCGGGAGTCGGTTCAGGCGAACGCCGTCAGGATTCCCGCGCCGTCGGTGCTGCGGCCGAGGTCGGGGAGCGTGGCGCGCTCGGGGTGGGGCATCAGCACGGCGACCGTCTCGCGCTCGCCGAGGACGCCGGCGACGTTGTCGGTGGAGCCGTTCGGGTTGGCCGCGTCGGTGACGTTGCCCTCGGCGTCGCAGTAGCGGAAGAGGACGCGGTCGTCGGCGACGAGGTCGGCGTGGGCGGACTCGCCGATCTCGAAGCGCCCCTCGCCGTGGGCGATGGGGACCTCGATCACGTCGCCCTCGTCGTAGGCCGCGGTCCACGGCGTGTCGGCGCGCTCGACGCGGAGGCGGACCGGCTCGCACTGGAAGCGCGCGGAGGCGTTGGTGGTGAACGCGCCGGGCGTCAGCCCGGACTCGGAGCCGATCTGCGCGCCGTTACAGATCCCGATCACGGGGACGCCCTCGTCGGCCGCGGCGCGCACCTCGTCCATGATCGGGTCGCGGGCGGCCATCGCCCCGGCGCGCAGGTAGTCGCCGTAGGAGAAGCCGCCGGGGAGGACGATCCCGTCTGTGTCCGCCGGGAGGCCGTCCCCGTGCCAGACCCGTTCGGCGTCGACGCCGACGTGCTCCAGCGCGCGCACCGCGTCGCGGTCGCAGTTCGAGCCGCCGAACTGGACGACGGCGACCGTCACGCCGCCCACCTCGCGTGGGCGGGCGCGGCGGTTCCGTCGGCACCGCTCGCGCCGGTGACGGTCGGCGTCGTCTCGACGATCGAGGCCGTCATCGCTCCGCGACCGCCACGTCGTAGTCGTGGATCGTCGGGTTCGCGAGCAGCCGCTCGGCCATCTCGCCGGCGCGCTCGGCCGCCTCGTCGGCGTCGGGCGCGTCGAGGTCGACCTCGAAGCGGTCCGCCGAGCGGAGGTCGTCGAGGTCGAACCCGAGCCGTTCGAGGGCCTGCTGGGTCGTCTCGGCCTCCGGGTCGAGGACGCCCCGCTTCAGCCGGACCGTCACCGTCGCCGTGTAGTCGGTCATGTCCGTTGGTGCGGAGTCGTGTGTAAAAACCGTTTTGGAACCGCGTTTATACGCACGTTCGTGGATACAGATCGGTCGACCGTGCGGGAGGCAGGGACCGCGCGGAACGAAAGGGGCAAAACCCTCCGACTGCTGGAGGGGACGTATGCAGCCGCTCGAACCCGCGGAGGTGATCGTCGCGTGACCCGCGAACTGACCGAGATCACGGTCGTCGGAGGAGACAAGACCGGACTCATCGCGCGGGTCACCTCCCTGCTGTTCGAGCGCGGAATCAACATCGAGGACCTCGATCAGGCGGTCCGCGAGGGCGTCTTCCGGATGACGACCCGCGTCGACACCGCCGAGATGGAGACCTCCCGCGGCGAACTCCGCCGCGCGCTCGCCGAACTCGGCCGCGAACTCGACGTCGACATCCAGGTCCGGTTCCCGAGCGACCGCGACGCGCGCCGGATCGCGCTGCTGGTCACGAAGGAGACCCACGCGCCCGAGGCGTTGTTGGAGGCCGAGGCCAACGGCGACCTCGCCGACGACGGCGAGGAGGCCGAGATCCCGGTCGTCATCGGCAACCGCGGGGACCTCCGGTCGCTCGCGGAACGGTACGACAAGCCCTTCTACGACGTGGGCGACGGCAACGGGAACACCGACGAGGAGCGCCTGCTCGACCTGCTGGCCGAGTACGACGTGGACCTGATCGCCTTGGCCCGCTACATGCGGATCCTCTCGCCGGAGGTCGTCTTCCGGTACGAGGGCCGGATCATCAACGTCCACCCCTCGCTGCTGCCGGCGTTCCCCGGCGCGGAGGCGTACCGGCAGGCGAAGGACGCGGGCGTCCGCATCGCGGGCGTCACCGCCCACTACGTCACCACCGACCTCGACCAGGGCCCGGTGATCGCCCAGCGCGCCTTCGACGTGCCGCCGAACGCCGACGTCGACGCGATCAAGCGCCGCGGGCAGCCGCTGGAGGCCGACGTGCTGCTCGACGCGGTCCGGCTCCACCTCGCGGACGCCATCGCGGTCCACCGCGGTACCGTCCACGTCCGCGAAGAAGTCGACGTCGACGCGCAGCTGGGCCTCTCCGAGGCCGCCGTCGAGGCGAACCCCGACGAGCCGGTCGACGGCGAGCCGCTCACCCGGTCCCGGCCGTCGCCGTCGGACGACTGAGCGCCGGTCTCGGCCGCGCTATCGACTACCTTTAACCGACTGCGACCGAAACGACGGAGCGATGACCGAGCGTCGCGCGCGGACGGAGTTCCTCGCTGACACCGCCGCGGTCGTCCGCAGCGACGAGCGGATGATCCTGCTGTTCCTCCTGCTGCTGTCGGTCGCGGCGCTCGCGGTCTTCCTCCACTACACGACGCTGGTCCTGGAGGGCCTCCCTGACCCGATCCCGACCGAGCCGCTCGGACCGTAGTCGACGATCCGTCCGGCGGTTCCGCGCCTCACTCCAGTCGGACCAGTAGGTCTCGGTTCGCCGCCTCGTAGCGAAGCCGCTCCGCCCGGAGCGCCTCGCGACGGCGGTCGGCCCACTCGCCCGCGTCGAGGCCGGTCTCGCCGACCGCCTCCTCCACGGTGTCGAGCAGGTGCGCGAGGACCGTCCGCTCGCCCGCCTCGTACGGCGGTTCGATCTCCCACGGCGACGGTCCCTCGGCGATCACGGTCGCCGCGCGGGCCAGCGACGCCGCGCCCTCCGGGCCGCCGGGGCGGAACTCCCGCATGTGACGGCGATAGCGATCGAGAACCGCGTCGTCGTCGGGGTCGGGCGGGGCGAAGCGCGTCTCGCCGTCGTAGGTGATCGGCGCGTACGCGACGGGGGCGACCTCGGCGAGGGCGTCGACGGCGGGCGCGGCGTCGACCACGTCGAAGAACGCGCACCCGACGACCGCGTCGAACCGCTGTCCCGCGGCCGCCGCGTCGCTCGCGAACGCGAAGGCGTCGGCGACGCGGTACTCGACGTCGACACCGCCGACCGCGTCGCCGAGTCGGTCCTCGCCCGCGGCGAGCGCTTCCTCGTGGGCGTCGACCGCGACCCACCGGCCGCCCTCGATCACGCCCCACTCGGCGAGGCGCTCGACCATCGTCGCCGTCCCGGCACCGACCTCCAGTATCTCCGGCTCGGGCGGGAGTTCGTCCGCGAACCGGTCGAGGACCGCGCGGTTCAGCGAGCGGTCGTCGAGCGCGCGCTTCGCGTCGAGGTACGCGGCGTGGTCCGTCACGCGGCGTCACTCCCCGTCTCGCGGTTCGCGGCCGTCTCGCGGTTCGCGGATGGCTCCCCGTCCGCGGTTGCCCCGCTTCCGGCCTCCGCTGCCAGGAAATCGACCACGGAGTCGAGCGTCTCGGACCACCCGGGCCGCGCCTCGTGGTCGCGGCGCGCCGCGACCCCCATCTCGGCCAGCCGGTCGCGGTCGTCGAGGTCTCGGAGCGCCCGAGCAACGGCCTTGGAGTCGTCGGGCGACACGAGGGCCCCGGACTCGCCGTCGCGGACGAACTCGCCGGCCCCGCCCGCGGTCGTCGCCACCGGGACGCAGCCGAACCCCATCGCCTCCGCGTACACCATCCCGAACGGCTCGTACCGCGAGGGAACCGCTAGGACGTGGCTCTCGCGGAGCCGCGCCGCGACCGCCCCGTCGTCGAGCCGGCCGGCGAAGCGGACCCGGTCGCCGATTCCGGTCGCGGCGACCGCGCGCTCGACGCGCTCGACGTACCCGGGATCGATCGTCCGGTCGCCGACGACGGTCAGCCGCCAATCGACCTCGTCCCGGTCGAGCCGAGCGACGCCGTCGACGAGCGCGTCGAGCCCCTTGCGGGGGACGACGTTCCCGAGGAACGTCACCTCCAGCGGGCCGGACCGCGCCCGGTCTCGGACGGCCTCCTCGGAGATCCCGGACTCGAACCGGTCGCCGGCCGGCGGCGCGACCACGTTCCGGGCTGGCCCGCCGAGGTCGGCCGCGTCCCGCCGGGTCGTCTCCGCGTTGTACACCGCGGCGTCGACCCCGCGGAGGAACCGGCGCTCGATCGCCGTGACTCCGCGGCGGGCGAGTTCGGAGCGGACGCACGCGACGCGACCAGTCCCCACCGGCGCTCGGGGCGCTCGGGCCGCGTGCGCTCGCCACGCGATCATGTGGACGAGCGCGACCGTCGGCGCGTCGAGGGACCGGTTGGCGAGCAGCACGGACGGGTGCGCCAGCCCGTCCTCGACGACCACGTCGAACTCCGACAGCCGGTCCGCGAGCCGATCGGCACGGAGGTTCGGTGCGAGACGCTCCCGGTAGGAGCCCCGCGGGAGCGAGACGACCTCGACCGCGTGGCCGCGCTCGCGGAGGCGGTCGCGGAGCCGGCGGTCGTAGTAGAAGCCGCCGGACTCCGACTCGACGTCGCCGGCGAGCACGAGGGCGACGCGCATCCCCGTCACTCCGGCGCGCCCGTGTACGAGACGCTCGCGGCGTCGTCCTCGCGGACGGTGACGGTCAGTTCGGTCGCGGCGGGGGCGTCGACGCCGGCGAGCGCGTCGAACAGCCGCCGGGCCAGCCGCTCGGCGCTCGGGTTCCCGTCGAGGTGCTCGTTGAGCGTCTCGTCGCGGTAGCGGTCGGCGGCCTCCGCGAGGGCCTCGGTCGCGAGGTCGATGTCGAGCAGGTAGCCGTACTCGCCGAGTTCGGGGCCGCGGAACGTCGCCTCCGCGGTGAAGGTGTGCGAGTGGAGCGTCGCCTCGTCGGCCGGCGGGTTCGGGACGGTGAGGAAGTGCTGTGCGACGAACGTCTCGGAGACGGTCAGTTCGTACATGGGTAGGTGAACAGGATCTGGCGGGTCGCGTCCCGCCCGTCCGCGAGCCGCCGGTACGCGCTCGGCGCGTCGGAGACGGGGACGCGGTCGGTGACGAGTCGGTCGGTGACGTCGAGGTCGTCGTCGAGCCGCCGGAGCTCGCGCCACGCGGTCTCGCGGCGGCGCTCGCGGTCCCAGCGCCCGCGGAGCTCGGGCGCGATGGTGCTGACCTGGCTGCTCCGAACGGTCACCCGCCCCCGGTGGAAGTGGTCGCCGAACCCGAGGTCTGCGCGCTTGGTGCCGTACCACGACCCGACGACGACGCGGCCGTCGAACCGGGTGGTCTCGACCGCCGTCTCCAGCGTCTCCGGGCGGCCGGACACCTCGACCGCGAGGTCGACGCCGCCGCCGGCCCGCTCGCGGACCGCGTCGACGGCGCTGGACCGCCCGTCGTGTCGGCTCGGGTCGACGACGGCGTCCGCGCCGAACTCCGCCGCGAGCGACCGCCGGTCCTCCCTCGGCTCGACCGCGACGACGGTCTCGGCCCCGCTCCGCGCCAACAGCGCGGTCGTGAGCAGTCCCACGACGCCCTCCCCGAACACCGCGACGCGCTCGCCGATCCGCGGGGCGGCGTCGAGCGTCAGGGTGACCGCGGTCTCCGCGTTCGCGAACAGCGTCGCGGTCTCCGGGCCGATCCCGTCGGGGACCCGTCGGAGCCCGTCCGGCGGGACGGCGAATCGGCTCTCGTGGGGGTTGAACGCGAAGACGGTCCGGTCGCGCCACGCCGGGTCGACGGCGTCGCCGACAGCGGTCACGCGCCCGACGACCGCGTAGCCGTACCGGAGCGGGTACGAGAGGTCGCCGTCCAGCGACGGCAACTCCTCGTCGGCGACCGTTTCCGGGTCGAGTTCGCCGCGGTACGCGAGCAGTTCCGACCCCGCGCTGACCGCCGAGACTGACGCCTCGACGACCGCCTCGTCCGGGGCGGGGTCGGGCTCGTCGATGCCGACCACGTCGACGCGCTCCGGGCCGACGAACTCGACCGCGCGTCCGGCGTCGCCCCCGCTCACCGGGGGACACCCCTCGACGTCCGACGACCGCGACCGTGTGACATTACCGACAACACGGGTCGATCGAACATAAAGCCCCGGCGGCGTCGGTCGGTCGGCGACGCCGGCGTCGCGGCCGCTCGGGAGTAGACATAAGCCGACGGGGTCCGTGCTTCACGTGTCCATGGCACACTCGAACGCGGGCGTCGACGGCGGGTCGCTGACGCCGCTGCACTGGGTCGGAATCGTGGCGGCGGCCGTGACCGCGACCGCACACGTCGTCCTCGGCGTCCGGGCCGGCGGGACGTACCTGGTCCTGTTCCTCTTCGCGGCGCTCGGGTTCGGTGCCGGCGTCGCGGCGGTCGTCTTCGACTACCGTCGACGGCTGGCGTACGCGCTCGGCATCCCCTTCACCGCCGGACAGATCGTCCTGTGGTACGTCCTCAACGACGTCCCGCCGATCCCGACGAGCCACGCGGTCGACAAGGTCGCACAGGTCGTGTTGATCGCGGTCCTCGCGGTCCTGTTGTCCCGGGAGTCGTGAGCCCGCTGACCGCTGTCGGACCCGCGTGACCCGCGGTCGCGAGCCGTGGTACCACACGTGTTGTGTGACCGGACGCGCACAGCCGCCGTCCGCTTATGTTCCCGACTCCGGTACTGAAAAGCGATGGCCGACGACCCCCTTTTCGACGAGTTCGAACTGAACGGACACACCCTCGACAACCGCGTCGGTCTCGCGCCGATGACGCGGACGAGCGCGACCGACGAGGGGCACCCGACGGACCGGATGGCGCGGTACTACGCCTCCTTCGCCCGGGGCGGCTTCTCGTTCCTCGTCACGGAGGGCGTCCACCCGGACGCGACGCACAGCCAGGGCTACCCCAACCAGCCCGGCCTCGCGACCGACGAACAGGCGGCGGCGTGGGAGCCGGTCGTCGACGCCGTCCACGAGGAGGGCAGCCCCATCTTCGCCCAGCTGATGCACGCCGGGGCGCAGGCGCAGGGCAACCGCTACGGGTACGGTCCCGTCGCCCCCTCCTCGCACCGCCCGCCGGGCGAGATGGCCGAGATGTACGGCGGTTCGGGCGAGTTCCCCGAGGCGGACGGACTCGACGCCGAGGGGCTCGACGACGTGAAGGCGGGCTTCGTCGCCGCGGCGGAGCGCGCGGTCGACGCCGGCTTCGACGGGATCGAGGTCCACGCCGCGAACGGCTACCTCCTCCACGAGTTCGTCGACCCGCAGGTCAACGAGCGCGACGACGAGTACGGCGGGTCGCCGGAGGACCGCGCGCGGTTCCCCGCCGAGGTGACGGCGGCCATCGACGAGGCCACGCCCGACGGGTTCGTCGTCGGCGTCCGCGCCTCGCAGGCGGCCGTGGTCGATCAGGAGCGCGTGTGGCCCGACGGCGAGGCGACCGCCGCCGCGCTGTTCCCCGCGCTCTCCGACGCCGGTGCCGACTACGTCCACGTCACCGGCGGCGACGCGACCGCGCCCGAGGTGCCGGACACCGACCGGACGCTCGCGGAACTCGCCGCGGACCACGCCGACGGCGTCGCCGTGATCGCCAACGGGAGCCTCGGCGACCCCGAGAGCGCCCGCGCCGCGCTGGCCGACGGCTCCGACCTGATCACGCTCGGGACCGGCGCACTCGCCAACCACGACTGGCCCGACCGAGTCCGGACGGGCGAGCCGCTCGACGACCTCGACCCGGGCGTCGTCTTCCAGCCCGACGCCTCGCTCAGCGACGCCGAGGTCCCCGGCGACGACTGACGTCGCCGCGAGATCTCTCCCTCGAAGCGTCGCGACACGACCCGCGGCGTTCCCATCCGCCGGCCGACTCAGCCGCCGTTCCCAGCTACCGACCGACTTAGCTTCCCTTCCCCTCCGCCGAGACCGCCGGATCGTCGCGGCCCAGCCGACCCGTCGCGGCCGCCCAGTCCCGGGCGAAACTCCCCAGCAGCGCCGCGAGCGCGAGCCCCGCGAGCGCGGTGAGCCAGACGGCCTCTCCGCCCCCGACAGCGCCGCCGACGCCCGGGAGGAGCGCGAGCGCGACGACGGCGAACTGCGCGGTGCCGACGAACGGCCGGACCCGGCTCGGGGGGAGTTCGTACACCGGCGCGCCGGTCCGCCTGCGCCGCCACAGCGACCTGGCGTAGGCGTACCAGACGCCGCCGGCGACGAGGTACCACCCGGCGAGCGACCCGGACGCGACGGCGACCGCCGCGCCGACGAGGACGGCGAGCGCGTCGGTGGCCCCGTCGAGGCGCGCGCCGAGGGCCGTCTCGGTCGTGCGGCGGGCGACCGCGCCGTCGACCGCGTCGAGGCCGACCGCGCCGGCGAAGAGCGCGACTGGGGTCCACGGGGACGGGGGCGGCGCGACGGCCGCGCCCGCGAGGACCGCGGCGAGCCAGCCGCGGAACAGCGTGATCGCGTTCGCCGGACCGAGCCGCGGGTCGAGGTCGCCCCCGTCCGACGGGCGGTTCGCGTCGAGGTTCGTCCACGCGTACATCGCCAGATACGCCCCGGGCGCGGCCGCGGCGAGGATCCACCCCGTCCCGAGCGGCCGCCACAGCGCCGCGAGACCGAGGAGGCCGAGCGCCGCGACGGCGACGAACCGGAGGCGGAGGCGACGGAGCGGCGCTGCCTGCGACCCGGGTCCGGCCATCTCAGTCGGTCCGACGGTCCGCCGGGGGTTCGGTGTTGCGGTCGGCGGTCTCGGCGTTTCTGTCGCTGCTCCCACCGACTTCGTCGGTCTCGCCCTCGGCTCTCTGCGGCGTCTCGCCGATCTCCTCCATCACGCGGGCGTGGAACTCCCGGAGGACGGCCGACTCGTCGTCGGCGATGACGGTGTCGGAGTCGACGAGCGTCGCCAGCCCGAACGCGAGCGGGCTGGGCGAGTCGACGACGCGGTGTT
Source organism: Halorubrum tebenquichense DSM 14210 (assembly GCF_000337415.1). Lineage (GTDB taxonomy): Archaea > Halobacteriota > Halobacteria > Halobacteriales > Haloferacaceae > Halorubrum > Halorubrum tebenquichense. Next base: position 12,904 of record NZ_AOJD01000088.1, read on the forward strand.
CCACCGCCAGACCGCCGGCCGAGATCCGCTCGACGACCTCGCGGATCCCCTCGACGTCGAGGCGGTCCTCCAGCAGTTCGCGGTACGTCTCCTCTAACACCGCGAACTCCTCCAAGTCGGCTGCGAACGACAGCAGCATCTCGGCGGAGACCTGCTGTTCGGCGGCCGACTTCTCGTACCCCTTGTATCGCTTTAGTATCATGAGCGCGCGCCCGGCATTGATGCGGAAGTAGCGCTGGAGCAGGTCGGTCCCCTCGACGGCCCCGCGGAGGTCCTCGCGGACCGTCTTCGGGTCAAGGTCGGCGAGGATCCCTGCCACGTCGACCTTGCGGTTCAGCGGGAGCGCGAGGCTGAAGCCGCGGTCCGCGACCGCGACCGCCACGTTGGCGTCCGTCCGGTTCGCGACCGCGCTCGCGACGAGCCGCGAGAGCCCGTCGTTGAACCGCCGGCCGTAGACCGAGTGGACGTAGAACCGGCGCTTGTACTCGCTGCGGTCGAGTTCCTCCTCCACCACGAGGCGGTCCGGCGTCGACACGCCCGCCGAGCCCGCGTACTTGACCTGCTCGTCGTACATGCGGGCGAGCGCCCGGACCGCGTTCCCGTCGAGAGGGAACTCGCGGAGCCACGCGCGGACCGCCGCGGGACCGGCGTTCGGGTCGTCGCCGGTCAGCCGGTCGAGGAGTTCGGCCTGGAACGCCAGCACCTCGCGGGCGAGGTCGGCGGAGAGGGGGAGGCGCTCGGCGAACCACGAGGGGACCGTCGGGCGCTCGCTCGTGCGGTCGACGTACACCTTCGAGCCGCGGCGGTAGCGGAACGCGAACCGCTCGCCGCCGAGCGCGAACACGTCGCCCGACTCCAGCGTGTCGAGGTACGACTCGTCGAGCGTGCCGACCCACTCGTCGTCGCGCGTGAACACGTCACACGAGAAGGAGTCGGGGATCGTCCCGACGTTCGTCATGTAGATGACCCGCGCCAGCCGGCCGCGCTTCCCGACGAGGGTCTCGCCGACCGGGAACTCCGGGTGGTGATGCTCGGCGTCCGGCGGGTCGTTGGCGTCGCGCCACACCTTCGGGTAGACGTTCTTCGACTCCAGCCCGTCGTAGTCCGCGGTGAGGTACCGCACGAGCCGCTCGTAGTCGTCCCCTCCGAAGTCGCGGTACGGGTGCGCCCGGCGCAGCACCTCCCGGACCTCGCGGTCCGGGCGGATCCGGTTTATCGCCATCCCGTACACGTGCTGGGCGGCCACGTCGTAGGCCCCCTCGGGCGGGAACACGCGGTCGACGAAGCCGTCCTCGGCGCGCGCGAGCAGCGTGGCGCACTCGATCAGCTCGTCGCGGTCGAGGGCGAACACCCGCCCCTCGACGGTCTCGCCCGGGCTGTGGCCCGCCCGCCCGACGCGCTGGAGCAGCGCCGCGACCGACTTCGGCGAGCCGACCTGGACCACCAGATCGAGGTGGGGCATGTCGATGCCGAGTTCGAGGCTCGTCGAGGTGGTGACCACGTCGAGGTCGCCGGCCTTCAGCCCCTCCTCGACGCGCGTCCGCTGGCTTTCCCCGAGGCTGCCGTGGTGACAGCCCGAGTCCGACTCGTCGTAGTCGAACCGTTGCCGCAGTTCTTGCAGCGTTCGCTCCGCGCCGGACCGGGAGTTCGTGAACACGAGCGTGTTCTCGTGGCCCTCGATCAGGTCGTGAAGCGACTCGTAGAAGCGGTCGGTCACCGCCGACCGCGGCGTGTGGATCAGGTCGGCGGCGGGCGTCCTGAGTTCGAGGTCGAACTCCCGCGAGAACCGGGCGTCGACCACCTCGCACGGGCGCGTCTCGAACCCGTCGGGGTCGCCGACCGCGCCGTCGACGCGGTCGCGCCCGACGAGGAACGAGGCGATCCCGTCGAGTGGTTCGACCGTCGCCGAGCAGCCGATCCGCGTGATCCCGTCGGTCTCCCGCGGCTCGCGGTCGTCTGCCGGATCGTCCCGCGTCAGTTCGGTCAATCGCTCCAGCGACACCGAGAGGTGCGTGCCGCGCTTGTTCGCGGCCAGCGAGTGGATCTCGTCCACGATCACGTACTCGACGGTGCGGAGCTTCTCCTTGAACTTCGGCGAGTTGAGTAGGATCGCGAGCGTCTCCGGCGTGGTGTTGAGGACGTGGGGCGTCTCCGAGAGCATCGCCTGCCGGTCCGCCTTCGAGGTGTCGCCGTGGCGGATCGCCTGCCTGACGCCGGGGTCGTAGGAGTCAGCGTCGCCGTCGGCGTCGGGCTCGGCCCCCGCGTCGTCCCCGTCCGCCTCCGCCGCAGCGATCGCCTCGCCGATCCCCTCAAGCGGGGTCTGGAGGTTGCGCTCGATGTCGTTCGCGAGCGACTTCAGCGGCGAGACGTACAGGCAGTAGACGGAGTTCTCCAACTCGCCGGCGCGGTCGCGCGCGAAGAGGTCGTCGAGGACCGCGAGGAACGAGGCGAGCGTCTTCCCGCTGCCGGTCGGCGCGGCGACGAGGCAGTTCTCCCCGTCGTCGACGTGCGGGATTGCCTCCCGCTGTGGCGGCGTGAAGAAGCCGCCGTTCTCGCCGACGTACTCGCCGAACCGCTCGACCCACCAGCGACGGACCGGCGGCGAGAGCCGGGCGAGGACGTCGGCGTCGCCGATCGGGACCGTCTCCGGGTCGAAGCCGGGGGCCGCGACCGCGCCGCGGACGACCGCGTCGCGGAGGAGGGACCGCGCGGTCGCCTCGGCGTCGCGGTCCGTGGACTCGCTCACGCCGATCACGAGGGCTCGGGAAGGGAAATCGGTTGCGTCGGTCTCGGCGGCAGTTCGCGCGACCGACCCCTCATCCGTCGGTCTCGGCGGCAATTCGCGCGACCGACCCCTCATCCGTCGGTCTCGGCGGCAATTCGCGCGACCGACCCGTTTATCCGCCGCGCTTCCGTGACGGAACACGCATGAGCGGTACCTCGCCGGAGCCCGACCGACGGATCGACCGGAACCTGTTCGTCACCGTCTCCGGCCCGCCGGGCTGCGGTGCCACGACGCTCGTCGAGGGGATCGCGGAGGCGCTCGACTGCGGCTACGTCTCCGGGGGCGAACTGTTCCGCGAGATCGCGGCCGAACGCGACATGAGCCTCTCGCAGCTCATCGCCGAGACCGGCGAGTCCGAGGAGATCGACCGCGCGCTCGACAAGCGGCTCCGTCGGATCGCCGAGAAGTGGGGGACCGCGAACAAGGCGTTCGTGCTGGAGTCGCGGCTCGCGGGGTGGATCGCCGGCAACCGGGCCGACATCCGGATCTGGCTCGACGCGCCCGAGGAGGTCCGCGCGGACCGGACCGCCGACCGCGCGGAGATGACCTCCGAGATGCAGGTGCGCGAGGTCATCGAGGAGCAGCGGTACAAGTCCTACTACGGCATCGACCTCTCCGACCGGTCGATCTACGACCTCGTGATCAATACGGGGCGCTGGGACGCCGAGTCGACGCTCGAACTGGCGCTCACCGGCATCGAGGGGTACGACGTCGAGTCCGACGAGGGCGCGTTCGACACCCCGGACTTCGAGGTCTGAACGCCGCCCGGCGGTCCCGACACGTCCCGATTTCACCCCGGAACACTCCGGGCACCGTCCGAGCCGCGGACCCCCGGCCCACACTTATCCCGGAGCTGTTCGTATGTCAAAAGGAATGACAGACGAGCCGAGCGGCCGCAACCTCGACGGCGACGCGCCGGTCGCGGAGGCCGTCGTCGAGACCGAGGAGGCGACGATCACGGAGGACGCCGAGCTCGAACGCACCATCGGGCTGACGGGCGGCCTCGCGATCGGGATCGGGACGATGATCGGGGCCGGGATCTTCGTGTTCCCCGGGCTGGCCGGCGGCGAGATCGGCACGGCGGCGAGCGCCTCGTTCGCGGTCGGCGGGCTGATCGCGCTCCTCGTCGCGCTCCCCACCTCGGAGCTGGCGACCGCGATGCCCCGCAGCGGCGGCGGGTACTACTTCATCTCGCGGGGGCTCGGGACGCTCGCCGGCACGGTGATCGGGCTGTCGCTGTGGCTCGGGCTCGTGTTCGCGACGGCCTTCTACCTCGTCGGTCTCGGCTACTACGCCCTCGACGCGCTCGCGCAGGTCGGGGTCACGGTCGGCGTCGGCACCGACGCGCTCGTCTCCGCCATCGCCGTCTTCGCGGGGGTCGCGTTCACGGTCCTCAACGTCACCGGCACCGAGAACGCCGCGAAGCTCCAGAACGCCATCGTCGCGCTGCTGCTGTCGATGCTCGTCGCCTTCCTCGGGTACGGGCTCTTGGAGGCGTTCGGGTTCGTCGCCGTCGACACGCCGCCGGGACAGGCCGTCGACGTCTGGGAGGCGGTCCCGATCCTCTCGGTCGCCGCGCTCGTGTTCACCTCGTACCTCGGCTTCGCGCAGGTCGCCACGGTGGCCGGGGAAATGAAAGACCCCGGCCGGAACCTCCCGCTGGCGATGGTCGGCTCGGTGCTGATCGTGACGGTCCTGTACGTGCTGACCATCTTCATCGCGACGAACATCTTCACGCGGGACGCGCTGCTTTCCGCCGGCGAGACCGCGATGGTCGAGGTCGGCCGGGCGCTCCTCGGGCCGGCCGGGGCGCTCGTGATCATCGTCGGCGGGCTGCTCGCGACGATGTCGTCCGCGAACGCGTCGATCCTCAGCACCTCGCGGGCGATATACGGCGTCTCGAAGGACGCGCTGCTCCCGCGGTGGGCGAGCCGCATCAACCTGCGGTACGGCACGCCCCACGTCGCCCTCGGGATGGCCGGCGGGCCGGTGATCGTCCTCGCCGCGACCGGGCAGGTACAGCTGCTCGCGGAGGTCGCCTCCTTCCTCCACCTGATCATGTACGGGCTGATGTGCGTCGCGCTCGTCGCCATCCGGCGGGACCGGCCGGAGTGGTACGACCCCGACTTCGTCGTGCCCGGTGGTCCGGTCGTCCCCGTCCTCGGCGCGCTCGCCAGCTTCGGGCTGATCGCGTTCATGGACCGCCTCTCGATAGCGGTCGGCGTCGCCGTCATCGCCGTCACCGCCGGATGGTATTTCTACTACGCCCGCGACGTGTCGCTCAAGGGGGCCCTGTGATGACACGCGTACTCGTACCCGTCGCGGTACTGGAGCGGGAGAGCGTCTCGCCCGGACTGATATCGCTGCTCGGGACCGTCGACGTGACGCTGCTCGGCTACCACGTCCTGCCGGAGCAGACCCCGCCGGATCAGGCCCGGCTCCAGTTCGAGGAGCGCGCGACCGCCGCGCTGGAGGACCTGCGAGAGGACTTCGCGGCGGCCGGGGGGGAGGCCGACCACCGGCTCGTGTTCACCCGCGACCGCGAGCAGACGGTCCAACGCGTCGCGGCGGAGGTCGACGCGGACGCCTTCGCCGTCACCGGGGCGGTCGGCGACGTCGACCGGCTGCTCGTGTCGCTCTCGGGCGACGTCGACGTCGACCGCGTCCTCTCGTTCGTCGAGCGGCTCGTCGGCGACCGCGAGGTCGGCGTCACGCTGTTCCTCGCGGCGGGAGCCGGATCGCCGGCCGACGCCGCGGCCGACGCGCCGGAGGGGACCGCGCCCGACGACGCGGACCGTGCGCGGCTGGAGGCGGCGGCCGACCGGCTCCGCGAGGCGGGCGTCGAGGCGACGACGGAACTCGCGGAGAGCGGTTCGCCGTTCGACGCGCTGATCGACGCCGCGGCCGGACACGACGCGGTCGTGATGGCGGAGCGCGCCCCGTCGTTCCGGTCGCTCGTGTTCGGCGACGAGGGGGAGCGGGTCGCGGCCGCCTCGGTCGGCCCGGTCATCGTGGTCCGCGACGCGGAGTCCGACGCCTCCGCCGCAGGGACGCGGACCGGACGCGAGGAGTGAGGGCGGGGCTACCGCTCGCCGCGGACGGCGACCGTCTCCCGCTCGAACGCCTCCGGGTCCGCGCGCCAGCGCCACGACCCGACGAAGGGGTAGCCGTCCAGCGCGCAGATGACGTACGAGCGGTCCGGCCACGTCGCGCGCGCGGCGTCCGTCTCGCTCGGTGCTGTCGGTCCGGCCGGGTGCGAGTGGTAGAAGCCGACCGCGTCGAGCCCGTCGGCCTCGATCGCCTCCAGCAGTTCGAGCTGTTCCTCCGGATCGATCCGATACCGGATCTGCGGCCGCTCCGCGACGTTGTCGGCCGCGTAGGCGCGCTCGACGACCGTCACTTCGTCGACGGCAGTCGGGCCGGTGACGCCCGCTTCGTCGGCGTCGTCGCCAGCTTCGGCGTCGTCGCCAGCCCCGCCGTCGTCGCCAGCTCCGGCGTCGTCGACGGTCGTGCCGGCCAGGACGCCGCAGACCTCCGCGTCGCCCCCGGCGTACGCCCGCGAGACGATCTCGTCGTAGACCGCCCTGGGGAGTTCGATCACACGACGGGTGACGGGCGGCCGCCGGATAAATCCGATCCGCTCGGCGGGTGCCGCCCCTCCGTCGGAGGTAGCGGCAGTCGTTGAACCCGCACGGGTATTTTTACCCTCACCCCGGAAGGAGAGAGTATGAGCGACGCCGCAGCCGGGTCTCCGGCACCGACCGCCGAGGAGGCCCTCCACACGACCCTCGACATGCCGTTCGACGACGCGGTGCCGTTCGTCCAGATCGAACACGAACTGGCCGACTTCGAGACGGTTCAGGTCACGCGGCTCGACCAGATGGTCGAGGGGATGCTCGGTCACGACGACGTCGAGCGGACGGCGCTGATCGTCGTCTGTCACCCGGAGATAGCGTACGACGCCCTCGGGATCGACCCGACGCTCGCCGGCATGCTCCCGTGTACGACGATCGTCTACGAGCGCGAAGGCGACGACCGGGTCCACGTCCACCACGTCTCGGCGACGAAGGCGATCCGCGACCTCGGCTGCGCCCCCTCGGAGTCGTCGGCCGACGTGGAGGCGCTCGTCGAGAAGACGGGCGAACTAATGACCGTCGTCTGGGAGAACATCGAGGAACACGGCTCCGAGTAGGACCGACGCCGCACGCGGCGGCGCGCCGAGAGGCGGAGGTAGAGGATTCCCGACGGAGCCGACGCGCCGTCAGCGTTCGATCCCCTCGACGCGCCGGAGCGCGGCTCGGACGTCGCCCGGCGTCGCGTGCGGCCCGCCGCTCACGCGGTGGTCGGGCAACAGGAGGGGGATCGGGTTGTCGGCCAGCGCGTCCCGCACCGTCGCCACGTCGTCGGCGTCGTTCGGGTCGAACCCGCCGAGCCGCGCGAGCCGGCTCACCGACACCTCCTCGCCGTACGGCACGCTCCGGAGGGACTCCAGCACCGCCCGCTGGTCGGTCGGCACCGTCAGCCCGAGCGCGACCTCGGGGAACTCGTCGCGCTCGCCGCCGACGTACGCGCCGATGCGGTCCAGCAGGTCGTGGTCGTCTTCCGCGTCGCCCGGCGGCTCGGCCGGGAATGACACCGAGATGACGCGGCCGCCCGCGAACCCCACCTGAACGGTGCGGCCGATCTCGTCGAACTCCCGGGCGTACACGCCGGAGGTACCCGACAGGCTCATACCCTTCATTGGACGGGTCGATCAGTTAAAATATCGGCCGACAGTCGGCTAACGACCGACGCGACGGACCGAACGGCGGAGCGGGGCCGCGGCTCGACCGGCCGGGTCCCCCGCAAGTCTTATGAACAGATGCGTACATTAGTGTATAGTAATGGACGATCCAGACGAGCTGGCACCGGCGGTCAGATCGATCCTGTCCGCCGCTCACGAACGCGCGGGCTCGGGACCGGGCGAGCGGGTCTCGGTCTCGCCCCGCGACCTCGACGCGGCGTTCGAGCGCGCCGAGGCCGACGGGCGCGTCCCGCTCATCGCGGAGGTGAAACCGACCAGTCCGACCACCGAGGGGACCAGGGAGGACGACCCGGTCGCGCTCGCGGAGCGGATGGTCGCGGGCGGCGCGGCCGCGCTGAGCGTGCTCACCGAGCCGGACCACTTCGGCGGGAGCGTCGACACCCTCGAACGCGTGCGCGACGCCGTCGACGTGCCGGTCCTGCGGAAGGACTTCGTCGTCGACGAGGCCCAGCTCGACGCCGTCGAGAGCGACGTCGTCCTGCTGATCGCCCGCTTCGTGGAGGACGACCTCGCGGACCTGCTCGCGGCGGCCCGCGACCGGGGCTTTCAGGTCCTCGTCGAGGTCCACGACCGCGAGGAGCTGGAGCGCGCGGTCGACGCGGGCGCGGCGACGGTCGGCGTCAACAACCGGGACCTCGCGGAGCTGGTCGTCGACCTCGGAACCTTCGAGTCCGTGGCGCGCCACGTCCCGGACGAGGTGACGCTGATCGCGGAAAGCGGCATCGGGTCGCCGGCCGACGCCCGCCGGATGCGCGCGGCCGGCGCGGACGCGCTCCTCGTCGGCAGCGCGATCATGGACGGCGACGTCGAGGCGAACACGCGCGAACTGGTGCGGGCGGAGGCGGACGGCGACGCGGACGACGAGGACCACCGAGACACCACGGAACACCCAACATGAGCGAGACCGACACGCGGACGACGGAGGAAACGGAGACGGCGCGACGCCCCGGCCGCGAGCGCGGCCGCGAGGACGGGAAGTTCGGCCGCTACGGCGGTCAGTACGTCCCGGAGGCGCTGATGCCGGCAATCGAGGAGCTGACCGACGCCTACGAGCGCTACGTCCTCGACAACGAGGACGGGTTCATGGACGAGTTCCGCGAGCGCCTCGCGGACTTCGGCGGGCGGCCGACCCCGCTCCAGCGAGCCGACCGGCTCTCGGAACGGTACGACACGGAGGTGTACCTCAAGCGCGAGGACCTCCTCCACGGCGGCGCGCACAAGCTGAACAACGCGCTGGGACAGGTCCTCCTGGCGAAGTACATGGGCAAGGAGCGCATCATCGCGGAGACCGGGGCCGGGCAGCACGGCACCGCGACCGCGATGGCGGCCGCCCACCTCGACATGCCCTGTACGATCTACATGGGCGAGCGTGACATCAACCGGCAGCGCCCCAACGTGTTCCGGATGAAGCTCAACGGCTCGGAGGTGAAGCCGGTGACGACGGGCCGCGGGACGCTGAAGGAGGCCATCTCCGAGACGATGCGCGACTGGGCCGAGACGGTCGAGGACACCCACTACGTGATCGGCTCCATCGTCGGTCCGCACCCCTTCCCGGTGATGGTCCGCGACTTCCAGGCGGTCATCTCCGAGGAGGCCCGCGAGCAGGCGAGAGAGAAGACCGGCGGGCTCCCGACCGACGTGGTCGCCTGCGCGGGCGGCGGCTCGAACACGATGGGCACGTTCGCGCACTTCGTCGACGACGAGGACGTCGCGCTCCACGCGGTCGAGGCCGGCGGCTCGACGCTGGAGGTCGACGAGGAGGCTGGCGTCGCGCCCAACTCCGCGTCGCTCTTCGCCGGCGAAGAGGGCGTCCTCCACGGAGCGCGCACGAAGTTGCTCCAGGACTCGGACGGACAGATCATGGAGAGCCACTCGGTGTCCTCCGGACTCGACTACGCCGGGGTCGGGCCGGAGCTCGCGTACCTCGTCGACGAGGGGCGCGTCGATCCGGTCGCGGTCGACGACGACGCGGCCTTGGAGGGGTTCCACCGACTCTCGAACACCGAGGGGATCATCCCGGCGCTGGAGACGGCGCACGCGTTCGGCTACCTCGAAGAGCACCACGAGGACCTCGGCGAGCGCGTGGTCGTGAACGTCTCCGGGCGCGGCGACAAGGACCTCGACGCCGCCATCGAGGAGACCGATCAGCGCGACGTGGCGAACGCGCCCGACATGTCGATGTTCACGGGGGGAATGTAGATGGCCAATTCCGACGCGCTCGACGCTGCGTTCGCGGACGGGCCGGCGTACGTCCCGTACCTCGTCGTCGGCGACCCCGACTACGAGTCGTCGAAGGCGTACGTCGAGGCGCTCGACCGCGGCGGCGCGGACGTGATCGAACTCGGGCTCCCCTTCTCGGAGCCCATCGCGGAGGGGTCGACGATCCAGGAGGCGCTCGTCCGCTCGCTCGACGCGGGGATGACGCCCGACCGCTTCTTCGCGTTCGCGGAGGAGCTGGAGGTCGACGCCGCCCTGGTCTGTATGACCTATTACAACCTCATCTATCAGTACGGCAAGGGCGAGGGTCCCCGTCCGTTCGTCGAGCGCGCGGCCGCCGCCGGCATTCAGGGGCTCGTCGTCCCGGACCTCCCCGCTGAGGAGGCCGACCCGCTCCGCGAGGCGTGCGACGAGTTCGGACTGGACCTGGTCTTCATCGTCGCCCCGACGACGCGGGGCGACCGGCTGGACCGCATGATGGCGAACGTCTCCGGCTACGTGTACGTTCAGGCGCGCTTGGGGACCACGGGCGCTCGCGACGACGTGTCGGACCAGACGACGGCGAGCCTCGACCGCCTCAGCGGGTACGACGTGCCGAAGGCGGTCGGGTTCGGCATCTCGACGGGCGACCACGCGGAGCGGATCGTCGCGGGCGGCGCGGACGGGATCATCGTCGGATCGGCGCTCGTCGACGTGGTCGCCGAGGGGGTCGCGGCGGATCTGTCGACCGCCGAGGTCGCCGATCGGCTGGAGGCGCTCTCTCGGGAGCTGAAGGGGGGAGCCGAGCGCGGCCACCGCTCGCGGACCGGGACCGTCGAGTCCGCCTGATTCGAAAACGAACCAATACGTCCCCGAACGAAACCGACTTACCTCCGATTGACACACGCTCACACAACGACCGATCTCACCATGACAGCAGGACTCTCGGCACGACTCGACCGCATCTCCACGAACGACCGATACCTCATCGTCCCGATGGACCACGGGATCACGATGGGCGCAGTCGAGGGGCTCGTCGACATCGAGTCGACGATCGACGGCGTCACCAGCGGCGGGGCGGACGCGGTGCTCACCCAGCGCGGGATCGCGGAGCGCGTCCACCCCAACAAGAACGGCGCGGGGTACATCGTCCACGTCAACGGATCGACGACGATCGGGCCGGACGAACAGGACAAGCGGGTCACCGCCACCGCCGAGGACGCGGTTCGCGCGGGAGCCGACGCCGTCTCCTTCCACATCAACGTCGGTTCGGAGTACGAGCCGGACCAGATCGAGGAGCTGGCGGAGCTGACCGCGGACGCCGATCGGCTCGGGCTGCCCGTCCTCGCGATGGCGTACGCGCGCGGGCCCGGCGTCGACAGCACGGATCCCGAGTCGCTCGGCCACGCCGTCCGGCTGGCCGAGGAACTCGGCGCGGACGTGGTGAAGACGGGCTACTCCGGCGACGGCGACTCCTTCGCGCGGGTGACGGAGTCGACCCGGCTGCCGGTCGTCATCGCCGGCGGCTCGAAGGGGACGGACCGCGAGACGGTGGAGATGGTCCGCGGCGCGATGGACGGCGACGCCGCCGGCGTGTCGATGGGCCGGTCGATCTTCCAGCACGACGACCCCGAGGGGATCGCCCGCGCGGTCTCGGCGCTGTCTCTTATACACATCTC
>NZ_AOJD01000089.1 GCF_000337415.1 Halorubrum tebenquichense DSM 14210
CCCGCGGTTCTCCGGCCGGTCCGTCCGGGTCGACCGGCTGCTCGACGTGGAAGACGGTCACGGCCGACAGGTCGCGGTCCGACCGCTCGCAGACGTACGACGCCACCGGTCGGTACCGCGACTCGCCGGCGTTCTTCATCCGGAATCCGAACTGGTGCCAGAGGGTCGTCGGATACGTCGCCGCCGCGTCCGGCGGCCGGTCGAACGAGACCGCCCCGCCGTCCCGCACGTCGATCGCGTCGCCCGATTCGAGCGTCCCGCGGAGGACGTACCACCCGGAGGCGTCCGGCGGGTTCGGCGCGAAGAACGACCAGCTCACCTCCGACAGCTCGCCCGCCGACTCCGACGCCGGGAGGTCGACGAGCCCGACGCCCGCGGCCTGCCACCACACGAGCGCGAGGAAGAATCCAACAAGCAGCAGGGTGGCCCCGACTCGAAGTCCGCGCCGAACCCGAGACCCGGTCGGAGGTGAAGATCCCGTCGCGCGCTCGGCGTCGCCCGTTCTGTCGTCACCGCTTCCGCCGTCACCGCCTCCGCCGTCACCGACACCGCCCTCAGAACGCCCGCCGTCGCTCCGGGCGGTGCGCGGTGCGGACCGAGCGGGAACGGGGAGCTTCGACGCGACGGTCTCGACGTGGTCCCACGCCCCGGGCGGGAGGAACAGGAGCAGCACCGATCCCATGACGAACGGGAAGACGGCGAGCCGCATGGTCGCGGCCATGCCGAGGTGCGCGGAGACGAACGCGAGGGCGACCACCGTCCTGAGCCGCCCGGTCGCGACGACCAGCAGGACCGACGCCGAGAGGAGCGCGATCCAGAGCCAGTTCACCGCCGCGAGGACCGCGGCGTGGTCGGAGACGAGCGGTCCGAGTCCCACGGTGAACTCCCCCAACTGGAAGATCCGAGGGACCGCGACGCCAGACAGCCACGCGTCGCTCCGGTACTTCGAGACCGCGTTCGCCGCGTAGATCGACACGAGCGTCAGCAGCGTGACGGCCGTGCCGACCGAGCAGATCCGTCGTTCGACGACGCCGCTCCGACGACTCCCCCCGAGCGACCAGCGGGCGTCGAGCGGGAGAAAGAGGCTCACGAAGAGGAACACGACTAAAATTGTGTTCCCGCCGTTGATCGCGTACGGGTTCCGGGCGTACAGCGACGCGAACAGGACGACGGAGACGCCCGTCGCCGCCCGCGTTCGATATCCCACGAGCAGGCAGACGGCGGCGAGGGCGGCGACGCCGATCAGTCCGGCCTGTACCCGCGCCGACCCGGACAGCGCGTGGATCGAGACGGCGTCCAACAGCGGGTACGTCTCGGCGAGCGTCGAGCGCGGGAGGACGCCGGCGTCCGTGTAGAACGGGACCACTCCCGGGAGCCGATAGACCAGCAGGTCGGCGAGGAGGAGGAGGGCCAGCGCGGCTCTGAAGACGCCGAGCGCCCGCGGGTCGATCCCGAGTCGGGGTGCGGCGCGCTCGCGGAGGGATTCGCGTGCCGCCGCGTATCGGGAACTCGCCTTCGAGAGCCGTTGCCGTGGTGGCGTCATCCGGTAATCTAACTCATACGAAGTAATCTCACTACTAAGTGCTTTGTCGTCGCCGCGCCGCGCTGTCGGCCGCAACGCACGACCCTTCCGCAGTTTTCAAGCCCGCGCGCCGTGAGGTTCCGACAATGACACGCACGGTCTGGGTCAAAGCCGACGGCGACGTCGGCGACTGGGAGGCGCGCAAGCGACGGGTCACGGCCGCCATCGAGGCCGGGGCGGACTGGGTCCTCGTCGACGAGCAGGACGTCGGGCGCGTCCGGGAGCTCGGCGACGTCAACGTCGCGGCGTTCCGCTCCGACGCCGACGTGATCGACGACGCCGAGAGCGACGCCGAGGCCGACGCGTACTTCGTCGGGAAGGGCGGCGAGGGCGACGGGACGATCGAGATGCCCGACGACCTCTCCGGGTCGGCGGACCTGACGACGCTCAGACGGCGCGACGACCGCGCGCAGGGCGCGTACGTCCGCGTCCTCGGGACCGAGTACGAGGCGTTCGCGGAGACCGCGGCCGACGACGCCGACTTCACCGTGATCGTCGGCGAGGACTGGTCGATCATTCCGCTGGAGAACCTGATCGCGCGGGTCGGCGAGGAGACGCACCTCGTCGCGGGCGCGACCACCGCCGCGGAGGCCCGGACCGCCTTCGAGACGCTGGAGATCGGCGCTGACGGCGTCCTCCTCGATTCCGACGACCCCGACGAGATCCGCGGCGCGGTCGAGGCCCGCGACGCGGCCGACCGCGAGACGCTCGACCTCCGGTACGCCGAGGTGACCGAGGTCGAACAGACCGGGATGGCGGACCGCGTCTGTATCGACACCGGGTCGCTGATGGACGACACCGAGGGGATGTTGGTCGGCTCGATGTCGCGCGGGCTCTTCTTCGTCCACGCCGAGACCGCGGAGTCGCCGTACGTCGCCTCCCGCCCGTTCCGCGTGAACGCCGGCGCGGTCCACGCGTACGTCCGCAACGCGGAGGGCGGCACCAACTACCTCGCGGAGCTGTCGAGCGGCGACGAGGTCCAGCTCGTCGACACCGACGGCAACACCCGCGAGGCGGTCGTGGGTCGGGTGAAGATAGAGAAGCGCCCGATGTTCCGGATCCAGGCGGAAGTCGAGGCCGAGGACGGCACCGACCGCATCGAGACGCTCATCCAGAACGCCGAGACCGTGAAGATCGCCACGAGCGAGGGCCGCAAGGCGGTCACGGAGGTCGAGCCGGGCGACGAGGCGCTCGTCTACTACGAGGACGTGGCGCGCCACTTCGGCGAGGCGGTCGAGGAGAGCATCATCGAGAAGTGAGCGGCCGACCGGAGAGAGGCCGCTAGCAACGAGCGGGCCTGTGGCCCGCGAGTAGCGAGACCGAGTGGAGCGAGGTCTCGTACGCGAGCGGCGCGGCCGCGAGCCGATCGGAACCGGGCGCGTTCGCATCGACCCGAACGTATTAGTGTGATACTTTTATATCGCTGTCGCATGGCCGTCGCAGACGAGAGCCGTCGCGTCGCGGAGTCCGGATTCGTCGAACGGGTTCGACACCTCGCGGACGCCGCGAACCCGGCGTTCGCGGCCGGGTGCTTCCTCGTGCCGCTGGCGTTCCTCGCCGCCAGCCTCGGGCTGGAGAGCACCGAACTGCTCTTCTACACGCACGTCGCCGCGGGCGCGGTGTGGTTCGGTTTCGCGCTGATCTTCTCCGCGCTCATCGGCCCGACGCTCGGCGGGTTGGACGAGGAGGCGTCCGCCGCGGTGAACGGCGTGCTGATCCCGAAGGCCGTCTTCTTCCTCGTCGGCTTCTCGCTGACGACGGTGCTGTCGGGAACGGTGCTGCTGACGCCCGAAATCGGCCTCGGCTACGGGTTCGGCGGCGCGTGGTCCGGGCTGGCGCTCGGGCTCGGCTGGGGGCTGTTCGCGTTCGGGCTGGCGGTCCCGCACCGGCTCCAGCTGTCGGCGTACTACGAGACGCTGTCGGCGGACCCCGACGTATCCAGGCTCGAATCGATCGAGAAGAAGAACCTCATCGTCGGGATGTTCGAGGGCGCGATGATGCTCGTGCTCGTCGGCCTGATGACCGGGTTCCGGCTGGGATAGGTCGCGGAGAGGCCGTTATGTGTGAACCGATTCCGTCACTACGTTGAGGACGTTCCCGAAGCCCCAGCCGCTCGGCTGAACGGGATAGCTATTTATAAGCGAGAGATCGACACGGACACCGCCTCACGGCTGCCCCTTCGAGTCCCACCCCGCACAGCACCTCACGCCTCCCCAGCCTCGTCGCTGGCGGCCGTCGCTTCGCTCGGCCGCCGGCGACTCCCTCGCGCGTGCTGACTCGCGGTCGCCGAGGGCGACCGCTCGCAGGCACGCGCCACCGCCCACGGTATGGATCTCGTCCCNGCGACTCCCTCGCGCGTGCTGACTCGCGGTCGCCGAGGGCGACCGCTCGCAGGCACGCGCCACCGCAGTATCGACTCTCCGCCACGCGCGATTGGTTATAAGCAACGCAGAAACGGCTGAGGCCGTTTAAATCCCGTACAGCTCGCCGTACTTCTCGTCGACGTAGTCGAGGAACGCGTCGGCGGTGAAGTCCTCGCCGGTCGCGCGCTTGACCAGTTCGTTCGTCTCGTAGCGGGAGCCGTGCTGATGGACGTTCTCGCCGAGCCAGTCGTGGAGGTCGTCGAAGTCGCCCTCGGCGATCTTCGCGTCGAGGTCGTCGATCTCGCTTTCGGCGGCCTCGAACAGCTGGGCGGCCATCACGGAGCCGAGCGAGTAGGTGGGGAAGTAGCCGAAGTTGCCGTGGCTCCAGTGGATGTCCTGAAGGCAGCCCTCCGTGTCGGTCTCCGGGCGGATGCCGAGGTACTCCTCGTACTTGTCGTTCCAGACCTCGGGCACGTCCTCGACCGCGAGGTCGCCGCGGATCAGGTCCCGCTCGATCTCGAACCGGATCACGATGTGGAGGTGGTAGGTGAGCTCGTCGGCCTCGACCCGAATGAAGTTGTCCTCGTACACCTGGTTGAACGCCTCGTAGGCGTCCCGAACGCTGGCGTCCTCCGTCTGCGGGAAGTGCTCCTGGAAGGTCGGGAGGAACCGCTCCCAGAACGCCTCGCTGCGCCCGACGTGATTCTCCCAGAGGCGCGACTGCGACTCGTGGACCGAGAGGTCGCGGGACTGGCCGAGCGGCGTGCCGAAGTGCTCCTGCGGGAGCCCGAGGTTGTACTGGGCGTGACCGAACTCGTGAATCGTCGAGCCGACCGCGCCGAGCGGGTCCGTCTCGTCGAAGCGGGTGGTCACGCGGCAGTCGAACTGGTTGCCGGAGGTGAAGGGGTGCGAGGAGACGTCGAGGCGGCCGCGCTCGAAGTCGTAGCCGACGAGTTCGAGCGCCTCTCGGGAGAGCTCCTCTTGGGTCTCCTCGGCGAACGTGCCCTCGAAGGTGTCGACCGCGAGCTCGACGTCGGAGTCGCGGATGTCGTCGATCATCGGGACGAGCGCCTCTCGGAGCTCGGTCAGGATCGACTCGGCGCGCTCCATCGACAGGCACGGCTCGAACTCCTCGAAGAGGACCGCGTAGGGGTCGCGGTCGGGGTCGATGTGCTCGGCGTACTCGCGTTTCAGCTCGACGTGCTTCTTCAGGTACGGCGCGAACTCGTCGAAGTCGTCCTCGGCCTTCGCCTCCTCCCACGCCTGGAGCGCCTCGGAGCCGGTCTCCGAGATCTCCTCGACGAGTTCGACCGGGACGGCGTCGGCGCGCTCGTACTCGCGGCGGACCTCGCGGACGACCGCGGCCTGCTCGTCGGTGAGGTCGGCGTCGTCGAGCTCGTCGAGCAGCTCGCCGGTCTCGTCGTCGGTGACCATGTCGTGGTGGACCGAGGAGAGCGCCGAGAGCTGCTTCGAGCGGGCGGGGGTGCCGCCCTCGGGCATCATCACCTGCTGGTCCCAGCCGAGGACGCCGGAGGCGCTGCCGACCGCGTTCCACCGCTGGACGCGGTCGAGGAGGGCGTCGTATGCGTCCGGTGCGTCAGACGCGTCGTCCGTGTCGTCTGCCGTGGCTTCCGTTGCCATGCGTTTCGAATCGATCCCCGTCGTTAAGAAGGAACCGAACGCGGAACGCCGTTCGCGGCCGCTGACGGCCGCCGCGAGCGCGGGATATATGCCCGGCGGCGCGGAACGACCTACAACCGATGCCCGAAGCCGACGAACTCGACATCGACCTGCGCTCCGACACCGTGACGACGCCCTCGGACGCGATGCGCGACGCGGCCGCGACCGCCGAGGTCGGCGACGACGTGTACCGCGACGACCCGACCGTCAACGAGCTGGAGGCCCGCGCCGCCGAGGCGGTCGGGGCCGAAGCCGCGCTGTACGTCCCCTCCGGGACGATGGCGAACCAGATCGCGGTCCACGTTCACACGGAGCCGGGACAAGAACTGCTCTTGGAGCGCGAGTCGCACATCTACCGCTGGGAGCTGGCGGGCGCGGCGAAGCTCTCGGGCGTCCAGACGCGGACGATAGACGCCGGTGACCGCTGCGTCCCGACACCCGAGGCGGTCCGCGAGGGGCTCGTCGACGAGGACCTTCACCGGCCCGGGACCGGCCTCCTCGCCGTGGAGAACACGCACAACTACCGGGGCGGGAAGGCGGTCCCGGTCGACCGGATCGCGGCCGCGGCCGAGGCCGCCCGCGAACGCGACGTGCCGGTCCACCTCGACGGCGCGCGCCTGTTCAACGCCGCGGTCGCGCTCGGCGTCGACGCGAGCGAGATCGTCGACCGCGTCGACAGCGTCACCTTCTGTCTCTCGAAGGGACTCGGCGCGCCCGTCGGCTCGATCCTCGCCGGCGACGAGGCGTTCGTCGAGGACGCGCGCCGCGTCCGCAAGCTGTTCGGCGGCGGGATGCGGCAGGCGGGGATGATCGCCGCGCCCGGGCTGAAGGCGCTGGAAAACGTCGACCGCCTCGCCGACGACCACGCCAACGCCGAGCGGCTCGCGGCCGGGCTGGACGCGCTCGACGGCGTCGACGCGCCCGCGCCCGACACGAACATCGTCGTGGCGCACACGGAGGCGGCCGGGATCGAGGCCGCCGACCTCGTGACGGCCTGTAAGGAGGCGGGCGTCGGCTGCGTCGAGTTCGACGACTACGTGACCCGGTTCACCACGCACCTCGACGTCGACGCCGACGACGTCGACGCCGCCGTCGACCGGATCGAGGCGGTCGTCGAGGACCTGCGGGCCTGACCGGCGGCACGGAAACGTTCAATTCGCCGGCCGACGTACGGCGGCGCATGGACGAGACGAGGACGGCGGTCCCGGTTCGGTCCCGGCCAACAGGGGTGGAGCGCGCCCGCCCCTGAGGTCGTCGGCGTCGACATCAGCGGTCGCCACGAGGAGGACGGCGAGTACCTGATGGTCGCGGCCGCGGTCCACGCGCGGATCGACTCCGCGCGGATCCGGTCCGTCGAGGGGATGGGCTTCGCCGCCGCGCGCAAGGGACCGACCTTGGAGGCGACCGTCGCGCTCACCGCGGAGGCGGTCGGTCGCCTCCCGGAACCGCCCGACGGACCGATCGTCGCGGAGGGCGGCGAGTTCTACGAGGAGCCGGCGGAACGGGTCGGACTCAGCTTCCAGCCCGAGTTTAAATACGTCGAGAGCATAGGCGAGCGCGAGACAGTGCAGGCAGCACACCACGCCGCGTACGCCGCCCGGGAGCTTCTCCTATGACCGGAGACGCCGCGGGGGCGGACGCCGACGCCGGTCCGACGGGCGAGGGACGCCGAGCAGTCGTCGCCAAGCGCGTCGACGCCGGGGAGGCCGACCTCTCCGAGATCGGCCAGCTCGCGGCCGCCGCGGGGTACGACGTGGTCGGCGAACTCACCCAGACCCGCACGGAGGACGCCGCGTTCATGTTCGGCGAGGGGAAGGTCGCGGAGCTCCGGGACCTCGTCCGCCGCACCGACGCCGAGGCGGTGATAATCGACAACGACGTGGGGCCGTACCAGACGTTTAACATCGGCGGGAGGCTCGCCGAGGGCGTCGAGGTGGTCGACCGGTTCACGCTCATCCTCGAGATATTCGGCCAGCGCGCCAACACGCGGAAGGCGCAGCTCCAGGTCGAGCTCGCGGAGCTGCGCTACGAGCTGCCGCGCGCCGAGGCGAAGGCGAGCCTCGCCAAGCGCGACGAGCGGCCGGGGTTCATGGGGCTCGGCGAGTACGACGAGAGCGTCGAGCGCGACATCAAACGCCAGATCTCCGAGATCCGCGACGAGCTCGAATCGATCGCGGCGAAGGAGGAGGCGCGCCGCGAGCAGCGCCGCGACTCCGGGTTCGACCTGGTCGCGCTCGCGGGCTACACCAACGCCGGCAAGTCGACGCTGATGCGGCGGCTCGCGGCCGAGATCGACGTCGACGAGAACGCCGAGCGCCACCCGGACCTCGACACGACCGCCGAGTCGCAGGACATGCTGTTCACGACGCTCGGCACCACCACCCGACGGGCCGAGATGGAGAAGCGCGACGTGCTCCTGACCGACACGGTCGGGTTCATCTCCGATCTCCCCCACTGGCTCGTGGAGTCGTTCGAGTCGACGCTCGACTCCGTCTACCGCGCCGACCTCGTCCTCCTCGTCGTCGACGCCAGCGAGCCCGTCGAGGCGATGCGCGAGAAGCTCGTCACGAGCCACGACACCCTCTACGAGCGAAACGAGGCCCCCGTCGTCACCGTCTTCAACAAGATCGACCGGCTGGAGCCCGGCGAGCTGGCGGACAAGCGCGCCGCGCTCTCGGGCGTGGCACCCGACCCGATCGGCGTCTCGGCGAAGACGGGGGCGGGCGTGGCCGAACTCCGGGACCGCGTCGAGGACGAACTCCCCGAGTGGGAGCGCGAGCGACTCGTCCTCCCCGTCACCGACGACGCGATGAGCCTCGTCTCGTGGGTCCACGACCACGGGCACGTCGACGAGGAGACGTACGCGGGCGACCAGGTGACCGTCGACTTCGAGGCGAAGCCGTCGATCGTCGCCCGCGCCCGGGCGAAGGCGGCCGACATCACGGCCCGGCCGGCCGAGGAGTCGGTCTGACGGCGGCTCTCACTCGGCGGGGCGCTCGGACAAAGTATACCTTTCTCCGCGGGCCAATACGTGTCATGGACGAATCCGGGAGCCGCGGTCGGCTCGTCGACGGCGACGGGGACGCCGTCCCGCCGCCGGCCGACTTTCGCGAGCGAGCGGCCGCGAGCGACCCCGCGGTGTACGAGCGGTTCGACCGGGAGGGGCCGGACGCGTGGCGCGAGGCCGCCGACCTGTTGACGTGGGACCGCGAGTACGAGACGGTCCTCGACGACTCCGAGCCGCCCTTCTACGAGTGGTTCCCCGACGGTCGGCTCAACGCCGCGGCGAACTGCGTGGACCGCCACCTCGACGAGCGCCGGAACCAGCTCGCGATCCGGTGGTTCGGCAAGCGCGGCGAGCGCCGGTCGTACACCTACCTCGACCTCCACCGCGAGGTGAACGCGGTCGCGGCCGGGCTCCGTGACCTCGGCGTCGAGGAGGACGACGTCGTCACGCTCTACCTGCCGATGATCCCGGAGCTACCGATCGCGATGCTGGCGTGCGCCCGGATCGGCGCGCCGCACAACGTCGTGTTCGCGGGGCTGTCCGCGGAGGCGCTCGCGACCCGGATCGACGCCGCCGACTCCGAGTACCTGATCACCTGCGACGGCTACTACCGCCGGGAGGACGCGTTCAACCAGAAGTCGAAGGCGGACAACGCGCGGATCCGCGCCGAGGGGGACCTCTCGGCCGCGGTCGTCGTCGACCGCCTCGGGGACGAGCTCTCCGTCTCGCTGGGAGACGACGAACACGAGTACGACGCGCTCGTCGACGCCCACGACGGCGAGACGGTCGAGCCGGTCGCGCGCGACGCGACGGACCTGCTGTTCGTGATGTACACCTCCGGGACGACGGGGCGACCGAAGGGCGTCGAACACGCGACCGGCGGCTACCTCGCGCACGTCGCCTGGACGACGCGGAAGGTCTTGGACGTGCGCCCCGAGGACACCTACTGGTGCGCAGCCGACATCGGCTGGATCACGGGCCACTCCTACGGCGTCTACGGCCCGCTCGCGACGGGGACGACGACGGTGCTGTACGAGGGGTCGCCCGACTACCCGGACCGCGACCGCGTGTGGGACCTGATCGAGCGCAACGCGGTGAGCGTCTTCTACACCTCGCCGACCGCGATCCGCTCGTTCATGAAGTGGGGCGCGGAGTACCCCGACTCCCACGACCTCTCGTCGATCCGACTGCTGGGGACGGTCGGCGAGTCGATCACGCCGAAGGCGTGGCGCTGGTACCGCGAGCACGTCGGCGGCGGCGACGCGCCGATCGTCGACACGTGGTGGCAGACCGAGACCGGCGCGATCGCGCTCGCCACGCTCCCGGGCGTCACGCCGATGAAGCCGGGAAAGGTCGGCCCGCCGCTCCCCGGCATCGACGCGCAGGTCGTCGACGAGGACGGCGAGCCGGTCGACCCCGGCGAGTCCGGCTACCTGACGCTCGCGTCGCCGTGGCCCGGCATGCTGCGCGGGCTCCGCGAGGGCGACGAGCGCTACCTGCGGGAGTACTGGCTGAACGGCGAGGACGGTTGGCGCTACCGCACCGGCGACGGCGCGACCGTCGACGAGGACGGCTACGTCACGATCCTCGGCCGCGTCGACGACGTGATCAACGTGCGCGCGCAGCGGTTCAACACCGGCGAGCTGGAGGCGGCCATCGTCGACGCCGAGGGCGTGACCGAGGCCGCGGTCGTCGGAGACGACGACGGGCGGATCGTCGCGTACGTGACGACGAAGAGCGGCGTCGAACCGGGCGAGGCCCTCCGCGACGCCATCGCGGACCGACTGACGAGCGCCGTCGGCGACGTGGCCCGCGCCGACCGGGTCGTGTTCACCCCCGAACTCCCGAAGACGCGCTCCGGGAAGATCATGCGACGGCTGCTGGAGGACATCGCCCGGGGGGAGGAGTTCGGGGACGTGAGCGCCCTCCGCAACCCCGAGGTCGTCGGCGAGATCGAGTCGACCGTTCGCGAAGAGCGAAACTGAAATAAGTTCCACATCGGCCTACGGGGAGCGGCGATTGGTCACTTGCCGCCAGCGACCGAAGGACAGGGTATGAACACGGACACCTTCCTCTCGGGACGCGGTCAACCGAGACGCCGTGCCGTCGTCAAGGCCCCCTGCTACCGGGCGTTGATGGTCACCATCACGGTCCTCGTCGCGTCGCTCGTCGTCGGCGACGTCGGGCGGGCGGCGAGGCATCGGCCTCGTGACTAACGCCGTAAAGACGCTTACGTACTACGGCCACGAGCGCCTGTGGGATCATGTGTCCCGGGGCGTCGGCGCATCCGGGTGACCGCTGCCACCGACAGCTTCGGAACTCACTGAGCAGGCGAAATACTTCTCCGGTCTCGACGGCCGCTTCTGTGAATATTTCTGTGAAAATGGTTCGTCCGCCACCGAGAGCGGTAACGACCGGAACAGTTTTATTTCGGCTGAGCGTCGAGATCCGAAACAGATGGTCGACGGCCTCAACGCGGACGCCTACGACGCGCTCGTCACCGCCGCGGAGACGTATCGCGCGGCGCTCGTCGTCAGGCTGGCCGGCGAGGCCGGGCTCCGGACCGAGGAGATAACCCGCGTCGCCCCGCGGCACCTCCGCGAGGCGGAGTCGAGCGCGGGCGCTCGGATCCTCTCGGTGCCTGCGACCGACGCCGGCCGGATCGACAGGGAGACCGTCGTCTCGGCATCGCTCGCGGCCGACCTCGACCGGTACGCGAGGAGCGAGGGGGTCGACGACGACGAGCCGTACGTCGACGTCTCGCCCCGTCGCGTCCAGATGATCGTGAGCGAGACCGCGGCGCGGGCGGCCGACCGCACCGACGGGGCGCTCGACGAGCGGGTCACGCCGAGCCTCCTCCGGAAGACGTTCGCCCGTCGGCTGCTCGTCGACCGCGACGTCGACCCGCGGGCGGTCCGTGACGCGGGCGGCTGGGAGTCGCTCGGCACGCTCGACCCCTACCTCGACCCGCTCGACGGGGAAGCGCTCGCGGCCGCGATAGCCGCCGACGGGGACCCGGCCGACGCGGCCGCGGGGCGGACGGGAACGACCGTCCTCTCGGGGTTCGAGGCGCTCGCGGACCCCGGATCGGCGGACCCCGTCGCGGCCGTCCCAGAGGGACTGATCGAGGCGGACCGCTGGGCCGAGGCCTGGATCGTCCGCCGCGCGGTCGGGGGCGAGCGGACCGACGTCGCGGCGGCCGCGGGCGTCGACCCCGAGGCCCTCGCGGACCGCGTCGCGGCCGCCGAGGGACCGTGGCTGGACGCGATAGCCGACGCCGTGCCGACCGCGACCGACGGCGGAAAGGGCACGGCGGGGCGGCCGGGGCTTGCGGTCCCGGCGACCTACGAGGGCGTCGTTCACGGCGCGCTCTGCGTCGTCGCGGGCGACGGCGACCCGGTCGAGGAGAGCGAGCGCCGGGCCCTCGCCGCGCTCGGTCGGTGTCTCGGGCGGGCGATCACCGCCGACCGGTGGCGGGAACTGCTCCACTCGGACGCGGTCACCGAGGTCGAGTTCCACACCGCCGACGAGGGGGCGTTCCTCGCGCGGGCGAGCGACCGGCTGGGCTGCCGGATCGAACTGGCGTCGACCGTCGACGTCGACGACGACGTGTCGCGGGCGTACCTCTCCGTCGACGGCGCTCGGCCGCAGGACGTCGCGGCCGTCGTCGAGGCGGGGACGGGCGTCTCCGACTTCCGGGTGATAGAGACCCGGGAGGACGGCTGTTCGGCGTCGCTCCGCCTCGCCGACGGCTCGCTGGTCAGGGCGCTCGTCGACCACGGCGCGACGGTCCGCGACGCGTCCGCCGCCGACGGGCGGGTCCGCGTCGTCGCCGACTTCCCGGAGGGGACGAACGTCAGACCGATCGCCGACGGCCTCCGCGAGCGGTTCGCCGACGTCCGACTCGCCAGCAAGGAGTCCGTCGCCCGGTCGCCGCGGGCGGAGTCGTCGCTCCGCGAGGGGGTCGCGGACCGGTTCACGGACCGCCAGTGGGCCGCGCTGTCCGCGGCGTACCACGGCGGCTACTTCGACTGGCCGCGCGGCAGCACCGCCGAGGAGGTGGCCGACGCGATGGGCGTCTCCTCACCGACGTTCCACAACCACCTCCGGAAGGCGCAGCGCGCCCTGCTCGACGGCGTCTTCGAGGAGGAGACGGAGCGCTCCGTTCGAGAGGGCGAGGAGCGCGCGGTCCGCACCGACGGCTGATCGCGGCGGTCCGTCGCGATTCGACGGTGGTCTATCACGATTTTTCGTATTTAGCGTCAGCGTTTATATGGCGATATCGGTTGGATACGACCGTACCATGACAGAGGGAGACGGCCAACTGGAAGCGAGACTGGCGGAACAGGAGGTATTCGAGCCGTCGGAGTCGTTCGTCGAGCAGGCGAACGTCTCCGACCCGGAGATATACGAGGAGTTCGAGGAGAACTGGCCCGAGTGCTGGGAGGCGGCCGCCGACCTGCTGGAGTGGGAAACCGACTACGACCAGGTGCTCGACGACGGCAACCCGCCCTTCTACGAGTGGTTCACGGGCGGTGAGCTGAACGCGTCGGCGAACTGCCTCGACCGACACCTCGACGAGCGCGGCGACGAGGCCGCCATCGAGTGGGTCGGCGAGCCGGTCGACGAGGACGACCGCACGTACACGTACGAGGAACTCCACCGCGAGGTCAACGAGTTCGCGGCCGCCCTTCGGGAGCAGGGCGTCGAGGAGGACGACGTCGTCACGATGTACATGCCGATGATCCCGGAGCTGCCGATCGCGATGCTGGCGTGCGCGCGCATCGGCGCGCCGCACAGCGTCGTGTTCGCCGGGTTCTCGGCCGACGCGCTCGCGACGCGGATGAACTCCGCGGAGTCGGAGTACCTCGTCACCTGCGACGGCTACTACCGCCGCGGCGACCCGCTCGACCACCTCGACAAGGCGAACGAGGGGCTCGCGGACGTCGAGCACGACACGACCACGGTCGTCGTCGACCGCCTCGGTCCGAACGGCGACGACTTCGGTCACGACCTCGGCGACGACCAGATCGACTACGGCGACCTCGTGGCCGAACACGAGGGCGCGACGGTCGAGCCGGTCACGCGCGACGCCGAGGACATGCTGTTCCTGATGTACACCTCCGGGACGACGGGGGAGCCGAAGGGCGTGAAACACACGACCGGCGGCTACCTCTCGTGGGTGTCGTGGACCTCGCAGTCGGTCCTCGACATCGAGCCGGATGACACGTACTTCTGTTCGGCCGACATCGGCTGGATCACCGGGCACTCGTACATCGTCTACGGGCCGCTCTCGCTCGGGACGACGACGATGATGTACGAGGGAACGCCTGACCACCCGGAGCGCGACCGCCTCTGGGAGATCGTCGAGGAGCACGAGGCGACCCAGCTGTACACCGCCCCGACGGCCATCCGGGCGTTCATGAAGTGGGGCGAGCAGTTCCCGGACCGCCACGACCTCTCCTCGCTGCGGCTGCTCGGCACGGTCGGCGAGCCGATCAACCCGCGCGCCTGGAAGTGGTACTACCAGCACATCGGGAACAAGGAGTGCCCGATCGTCGACACGTGGTGGCAGACCGAGACGGGCGGGATGATGGTGACGACGCTGCCCGGCGTGAAGGACATGAAGCCCGGCGCGGCGGGCCCGGCGCTGCCGGGGCTCGACGTCCAGATCCTCGACACGCTCGGGGACGAGGTCGAGCCGGGCAAGGCCGGATACCTCACCGTACAGAAGCCGTGGCCGGGGATGCTCCGGACGCTGTACAACAACGACGAGCGCTACATCGAGGAGTACTGGGCTGAGTACTCGGACACCGACAGCGACGACCCCGACGACTGGGTGTACTTCCCTGAGGACGGCGCGAAGATCGACGAGGACGGCTACATCACCGTCCTCGGCCGCGTCGACGACGTGCTCAACGTCTCCGGCCACCGGCTCGGGACGATGGAGATCGAGTCCGCCATCGTCGGCGTCGAGGGCGTCGCCGAGGCGGCCGTCGTCGGCGGGAACCACGACATCAAAGGCGAGGCCGTCTACGCGTACGTGACGACCGAGGACGGCTACGAGGGCACCGACGAGCTCCGCGAGGCGATCGTCGCGGGCGTCGAGGACGCCATCGGTCCGATCGCGCGGCCCGAGCAGATCGTGTTCACCCCGGACCTGCCGAAGACGCGCTCCGGGAAGATCATGCGCCGCCTGCTCGAGAACATCGCTGACGGCGAGGAGCTCGGGAACACGAGCACGCTTCGGAACCCCGAGATCGTCGAGGAGATCCAGCAGAAGGCCAACGCCGAGTAGCGCTCGGCGGCCCGTTTTCGTCCGTTCCGAACACGACCACGACGGACGACACGACGACAAACATCACGAAAATACCACACAAACACACGCCAAAACATGACAGATAATAACTCACGCGAACGAGACGACGCCACCGCTACCGGGGGTCGCGCAGCCGACGACGCGGCCACCGACGGGGGTCGCGCAACTGACGACGCGGCCACCGACGGGGGTCGCGCAACTGACGACGCGGCCACCGACGGGGGCGTCGCGACCGGCGCGGCACAGACGCACAACGACACCGACTACCTCGGGGCGGAAGTGAACATTCTGAACCCGAGCACGCCGTACATGCGGGATCACCTCCGCATCGTCTGGTCGGGGTTCGCCGTCTGGGTCCTCGCGGTGTGGGGCCCGGTGACGCTGACGAACTTCGCGCCCGGCGTGATGACCCAGACGATGCCTATCCTCGGGTTCCCGCTCCACTACTTCCTCGTCGCGTTCGGCGCGCCGACCAGCGCGCTGATCCTCGCGTTCTGGTACTCCCGGAAGCGGGACGCGCTCGACGAGAAGTACGGCATCGAGCACGGTGACGTCGCGGCGACCGACGGAGGGACCGACGAATGACGGGCGCGTCGCTCCTCCTACAGAGCGACCTCCTGCCGGAGGCGCTCGACATCTCGTTCAAGCTCGCGCCGTCGATCCTCGTGATCGCGATGCTGGGGCTGTTCCTCACCATCGGATTCGTCTTCCGCGTCGCCGACACGGAGAACATGTGGGTCGCCGGCCGCTCGATCGGGAACGTCGAGAACGGGATGGCGATCGGGGCGAACTGGATGTCCGCCGCCTCCTACCTCGGCATGGCGGCCTCGATCGCGCTCGCAGGGTTCTACGGGCTGGTGTACGTCGTCGGCTGGACGACGGGCTACTTCATCCTGCTCATCTTCCTCGCGGCGCAGCTGCGCCGGTTCGGGAAGTACACCGCGCCGGACTTCGTCGGCGACCGGTTCAACTCCGACACCGCGCGCGCCATCGCGGCGGTGACGACGTTCCTCATCGGCTTCGTCTACGCCATCGGGCAGGCGAAGGGGATGGCGCTGGTCGGACTGTACATCTTCGGCGACTACGGCGGACTCATCCCCGGCCTCGACGGGTACCAGGTGATGGTGGTGGCGATGATGGTCGTCACCGTCGGCTACCTGACGCTGTCCGGGATGCTGGGCGCGACGAAGAACCAGGCGGTCCAGTACGTCATCCTCATCTTGGCGTTCGTCGTCGGGCTGTTCGTCGTCGGCTACACCAACGGCTACTCCACGGTGTTGCCGCAGCTCGAGTACGGCGCGCTGATCAGCCAGCTCGGCAGCGAGTTCTCCGAGCCGTTCGCCTCGTCGAGCTACTACCTGTGGGTCGCCACGACGTTCTCGCTCATCGTCGGGACCTGCGGGCTGCCGCACGTGCTCGTCCGGTTCTACACGGTCGAGAGCGAACGGACGGCCCGCTGGTCGACGGTCTGGGGGCTGTTCTTCATCTGTATCCTCTACTGGAGCGCCCCGGCGTTCGCGGCGTTCGGTACGGACCTCTACTCGCAGAACGTCGGCGCGACGTACGGTGACCCCGGCATGACGAGCGCGGCCAGCGAGGTCATCGTCGTGCTGGCGGCACAGCTGTCCGGGCTCCCGGACTGGTTTGTCGGCATCGTCGCGGCGGGCGGTATCGCCGCCGCCATCGCGACGGTCGCCGGGCTGTTCATCGCCGGCTCGTCGGCGATCAGCCACGACATCTACACGAACATCATCAACGAGGACGCGACGCAGCGCCAGCAGATCCTCGTCGGTCGCCTCTCGATCGTCGCGCTGGGCGCGCTGACAACGCTGGCAGCGCTCAACCCCGCGTCGTCGATCGCGGCGCTCGTCGGGTACGCGTTCTCGCTGGCCGGCTCCGTCCTGTTCCCGATGTTCTTCCTCGGCATGTGGTGGGAGAACGCCAATCGGCAGGGCGCGCTCGCCGGCATGACCACCGGACTGACGCTCTGGTCGATCCCGATGATCAACCAGATCGTCCCGACGTACGTCAGCTCCCTCGAAGCGCCGCTGTCGGCCGGGCTGGCGACGTGGATGCCCGCCATCGGCTCGGCGCTCATCACGCTCCCGGTCGTGTTCGCGGTCACCATCGTCGTCTCGATGGCGACGGACGAGCCGTCGCTCGAAACCAAGCGGATCGTCCGGCAGTGTCACAGCCCCGAACCGATGGGGCAGCAGCAGACCGCCGAGGACGTCGTCGCCGCGGACGGCGGCGAGGACGTGGCGACGGACGGCGGCCGCGCAGTTGACGACGCGGCGACGGACGGCGGCCGCGCAGTTGACGACGCGGCGACGGACGGCGACCGCGCAGCTGACGACGAAGTCACGGAGGAATCGGAGTAATCCATGTACGAACGCATCCTCGTTCCCACGGACGGTAGCGACGTCGCGGAGGCCGCCGTCGACCACGCGCTCGACCTCGCGGAGCGGTACGACGCCGAGGTCCACGCGCTGTACGTGGTCGACATCGACTCGGTGAACTTCAGTCTCGGGACCGAGCAGGTCGACCGGCTCAAGCAGGGCCGGTTCGACGAGATGGGAGAGCTGAAAGAACAGGCCGACGAGGCGACCGGCGTGGTCGCCGACCGCGGCGCCGACCGCGGCGTCGACGTCGTCCAACACGTCTCCGGTGGCCGGCCCCACAAGGTGATCGCCAACTACGCCGAGGACCACGAGGTCGACCTGATCGTGATGGGGAGCCACGGCCGCGCCGGCGTGCGCCGCGCGCTGCTCGGCAGCGTGACGGAGCGCACCCTGCGCTCGACGCACGTCCCCGTCCTCGTCGTCGACTACCTCGAAGCAGACTGACACCGCCTCAACGGGGACCGATCCCCGACGGGCACGGTCGACTCTGCGGCCGACGGATCGCCCCGTCGCGCGGTCGACGCCGCGCGATTCCGCAACACCGACGTAACCCCCCGAACACACTCACTTCATGCCCGACTCGGACGCCGCGGAGCCGCCGGACGACCAGCCGACCGACCCGAGCGTCGCCGACCGCGCCCGGCACGTGCTCAGCGAGAACGGGACCGGAATGTTACAGGACCTGCTGTTCGCGCTCGTGTGGGTGGGACTCGCGTCGGCGCTGTACAACGTCGCCTTCCCGACGGCTCCGCAGTGGGTGCTGTACATGCTGATGATCGCGGGGATCCCGGCGTACTTCGGCTTCTTCGTCTCGCTGGAGATGGCGAGGGAACGCAGCGCGCGCTGAGTCGGCGTCGGCTCTTTTCGCCCGGTCGATCAGTCGGCGAGGTCGCGGATATCGGAGACGTCGAGCAGCCGCTCGCCCGGGTCCAGCGCGGCGCGGTACGCCGCGCGCGCGACGGTGCCGACGGCGAGCGGCCGCGACTCGCCGAGCCGCGACGCGATCGGCGGCGCGCTCGCGGCGAACCGGAGGACGCGGTCGGCGACGCCCGGGAGGTGCGGCTGGCCCTCGCCGTACACCGGTCCCGGCCGGAGGACGACGGTGTCGAGGTCGAGGTCGGCGACGGACGCCTCCGCGCGGCGCTTTGCGGTCAGGTAGGCGTTCCGGACGCCGGGCGGCTTCGCGGCCGCAGAGAGGAACACGAAGGCGTCGACGCCGGCGCGCTCGGCCTCCAAGGCCGTGAGGACGCACGCGTCGCCGTTGACGCGCTCGAAGGTGACGCCCTCCGTCGGCGACTCGGTGAGCGTTCCGACCGAGTGGACGACGGCGTCGACGCCGTCGAGGCGGTCGCGCCACGCGTTCGGCCGGAAGAGGTCGGCGCTCGTCCACGAGACGGCCTCTACCCACTCCTCGTCGACGTCGGGGCGACCGCTCCGCGACACGCTGCGGACCTCGTGGCCGTCGCGGACGGCGAACCGACAGACGTCGCGTCCGATGAAGCCGCTGCCGCCGACGACGAGGAGGGTCGACATATCCCGGGGTACGCCCCGGGCCGTCTTGGGGCTTCGGGACGGCGTTCAAAAGTGAAGCGGGGTGGCGGCCGCGGATCGATTAGCGCCGGAGGAACCCGAGGAGGGCGTAGTCGCGGTCGGGGTCGTACCGCCGGAACAGCAGGCTGTTCGTCAGCACCGACACCGACGAGAACGCCATCGCGCCGGCCGCGAGTGCGGGCTGGAGCAGTCCGAGCGAGGCGAGCGGGATCATCGCGGTGTTGTAGCCGAGCGCCCACACGAGGTTCTGTTTGATCTTCCGGAGCGTCGCGTCCGAGACGCGGATCGCCTTCACGACGTCGAGCGGGTCGTCACGCATCAGCGTCACGTCGGCGGCCTCGATGGCCACGTCCGTCCCGGAGCCGATGGCGGTCCCGACGTACGCGACCGCGAGCGCCGGGGCGTCGTTGACGCCGTCGCCGACCATCATCGCCCGGCGACCGTCCGCCTGAATCTCCTCGACCGCGTCGGACTTGTCCTCGGGGAGGACCTCGGCCCGGACGCTCTCGGGGTCGATCCCGACCCGCTCGGCGACCGCGCGGGCCGTGCGCTCGTTGTCGCCCGTGATCATCATCACGTCGACGCCGCGCTCGCGCAGCTGGCTCACCGCCTCTGCGGCGCTCGGTTTCACCGTGTCGGCGTCGGCGACGACGCCGAGGAGTTCCCCATCGTCAGCGCCGGCGCGGACGCGGGCGACGAGCATCGCCGTCTTCCCCTCGCGTTCGAGTCGCTCCATCGTCTCCGCGGCCGGCTCGGGATCGATCCCGGCGTCGCGCAGCAGCTTCCGGTTACCGACCAGCACCTCGTCGCCGTCCACGGTCGCTCTCACCCCGTGACCCGGCACGTTCTCGAACGACTCGGGGTCCGAGAGGCCGAGACCGCGCGCCTCGGCCCCGTCGACGACGGCGCGGGCGAGGGGGTGTTCGCTGCCGCGCTCCGCGCTCGCGGCGAGCCGGAGGACCTCGTCCTCGGCCGTCGCCGTCGAATCGCCGGTCGCCGCGTCCTCGCTCGTCGCCGCTTCGCTCCCGCTCTCGACGACAGCGCCCCCGTCGGGCACCTCGCCGACCGCGACCACGTCCGTGAGCTCCATCTCGCCGCGCGTGAGCGTCCCGGTCTTGTCGAAGACGACGGTGTCGACGTCCTTCGCGCGTTCGAGGACGTCGCCGCCCTTGAACAGGACCCCGTTCCGGGCCCCGATGGTGGTCCCGACCATCGTCGCGGCCGGGGTCGCGAGGCCGAGCGCGCAGGGACACGCGATCAGGACCGAGGAGGCGAACACGACCACCGCGAACTCGAACACGGAGACGCCCCCGCCGACCGGCGCGGGCCCGCCCGCGACCTGTCCCCACAGCGGGAGCCGGTCGACGAACGCCGCGAGCGTCTCGGGGAAGAGGAACCAGACGACTCCCCACAGCAGGGCGTTCGCGATGACCGCCGGCACGAAGTACGCGGAGATGCGGTCCGCGAGGTTCTGGATGTCAGGCTGGCGCGACTGCGCCTCCTTCACGGTCCGGACGATCTGCTGGAGGGCGGTGTCCGCGCCGACCTTCGTCGCCTCGATCACGAGGAGCCCGTTCTCGTTGACGGTCGAGCCGACGACCTCGTCGCCCTCGGTCTTCTCGACCGGGACGGACTCGCCGGTGACCATCGACTCGTCGACGGCTGACTGCCCCTCGACGACGACGCCGTCGGTCGGGACGCGCTCGCCCGGCCGGACCTTCATCCGGTCGCCGACCGCGACCTCGTCGAGCGGGACCTCCGCCTCGGTGCCGTCCTCGCCGACGAGGGTGGCGGTGTCGGCCTCCATCTCCAACAGCTTCCGGAGCGCCTCGCCGGCCTGCCCCTTCGAGCGCGCTTCGAGGTAGTTGCCGAGCGTGATGAAGACGAGGATGAGCGCGGCCGTGTCGAAGTAGACGCCCCCGGCGATCAGGTTGAGGAGGACGGCGACGGAGTAGACGTACGCCGTCGTCGAGCCCAACGCGATCAGCACGTCCATGTTGGCGCGCCCGTTCGTGACGAGCGCCTTGTAGGAGTTCCTGTAGAACGGCCGGCCGAGCACGACCTGGACCGGCGTCGCGAGCGCGAACGCGACCCAGTGGATCCCGACGCCGAAGACCCGGTCCGGGACGACCGTGCCGCCGAGGAGGAGGGCGTCGATCATGAAGAAGAGCAGCGGCGCGGAGAGCGCCGCCCCGAACAGCGTCAGCCGGCGCTGCCTGCGGATCTCGGCGTTCCGGGCCGCGTCGCGCGCGCTCTCGCCGGAACTGGCTCCGCCGGTGCCGTCGGCACCCTCGCCGTCGCCCCCTTCGCCGTCGCCGCTGCCGTCCTCGCGGACCGGCGAGTACCCCGCGGCCTCGACGGCGTCGTACAGTGCCGAGAGCGATGTCTCCGCCGGGTTGTACCGAACCTGCGCCTCGTCGGTGGCGTAGTTCACGTCGGCCTCGATAACTCCGTCGACCGCTTCGAGGGCGTCGCGGTTGGCGTCCGCGCAGTTCGCGCAGCTCATGTCGGTGATCGCCACGGTCGCCGTCTCGGAGACCGCGCCGTAGCCCGCGTCCTCGATCGCCTCGTAGATCGCGGCGAGCGAGGTCCGCTCCGGGTCGTACTCGACGCTGGCCTCGTCGGTGGCGTAGTTCGCGTCCGCCCGCGAGACGCCGTCGAGCGACTCCACGGCGTCGCCGACGGTCGCCGAGCAGTTGGCGCAGCTCATCCCCGTGATGTCGAGGCGGGTGGTTCTGGTGCTCATCTTGTGTTGTACTACGGGGTACTCCCTTAGTGCGTTTTCCCATTCGGAAGCAAAGTCTGAAGCGGGCAAAAATTTGGAATCGAAAGCGATCGGCGCGGATCGGCCGATTTCGGTCGGCGGTCGCGGCGCACGCAACACTTATACGCACGTCGGGAGACAGTTGAGACGCGATGGCGACAGGCAAGGTCGACTTCTTCAACGACACCGGCGGCTACGGATTCATCGAGACTGACGACGCTGACGAGGACGTGTTCTTCCACATGGAAGACGTCGGCGGCCCGGACCTCGAGGAGGGACAGGAGGTAGAGTTCGAGATCGAGGAGGCGGACAAGGGTCCGCGCGCGACGAACCTCACTCGGCTGTAACTCGCCCGGCGGTATCCGCTACCGGCAGACTCGGACAGCTCTCGAAACGCGTTCCCGTATATTCACCCGCCGAGCGACTGCGCCGCCGTTTTGGTCGGCGAGCGTCGATCGCACTCCATGGCGGGTGACGACACTCACGC
This sequence comes from Halorubrum tebenquichense DSM 14210, assembly GCF_000337415.1. Taxonomy (GTDB): domain Archaea; phylum Halobacteriota; class Halobacteria; order Halobacteriales; family Haloferacaceae; genus Halorubrum; species Halorubrum tebenquichense. The sequence goes on from NZ_AOJD01000089.1 coordinate 22,156, forward strand.
GGTCCCGGACGATGACGACGCTCGTGGGGTTCCGAACGACCTCGACGCGTTCGTGGGGGAGCACCTCGACCGCTACGCCGAGACGCAGGGCGTCCTCCCCGAGCGGCTCGACGAGTTCGGCGAGACGTACCGATCGCAGGGATACCTGACACGGGACCAGCTGTACGAGATCGCCTACGAGTCGTCGACGCGGAGCGCGTACCACGTCGAGAAGAACCCCGAGGCGCGGTGCCGGGAGGTGACCGAAAACGCCCGCGCGGTCGACGGCGACTTCTCGGCGATCCACCTGATCACGGGGCTCGCCGGGTTCAAAGCGCCGACCGCGTCGTGCGTGGCCGCCGCGCTCGACGGCGACCGCCACGCGGTCGTCGACACGCGCGTCTGGGCCTCGCTCGAACGGTTGGGCTACCTCGACGGGCGCAAGGAGTCATTCGACGCCGGAGACTACGTCGCGATGATCGGGCCGATCCGCGAGATCGCCGCCGAGACCGGCCACCGCGCGGTCGACGTGGGCTACGCGCTGTTCGCGTACGACGCGCACGTCCGAGAGGGGACGCTTCACTAGTTCGTCCGACCGGGCCGCTCCCGCTCAGACCGGGAACTCGACGCCGGTCGCCTCGGTCGAGTACCTGTCTCTTATACACATCTCTGATGGCGCG
>NZ_AOJD01000090.1 GCF_000337415.1 Halorubrum tebenquichense DSM 14210
GTCGCCGCGTACAGCATCGGTTCGACGCCGATGTCCGGATCTTGCCCGAGGACGGCGTTCGCGGCCTTCATCCCGACCTTCATCAGCGGGTTCCCGCTCTCCGCGGCGGTCCGCATCTGGAGGTTCGTGTCCGCGTAGCCGGGGTGGCAGGCGACGCTGCGGATCCCGGCGACCTCCTCGGAGTCGTCGAGCCGCCGCTGGAGCTCGTAGGCGAACAGCAGGTTCGACAGCTTGCTGCGCCCGTACGCCTGCCACTTGCCGTACGACCGCTCCCAGTTGAGGTCGGCGAAGTCCATCTCGCCCTGTTCGTGCGCGCCGGACGACTGGGTGACGACGCGCGCGTCGCCCCCGACGCCCTCGGCGGCGTCGAGGAGGGGGAAGAGGCGGCCGGTGAGCGCGAAGTGGCCGAGGTGGTTGACGCCGAACTGCGTCTCGAACCCGTCCTCGGTCTCGCTCCGCGGGATCGCCATCACGCCCGCGTTGTTACAGAGCACGTCGACCGCCTCGTAGTCGTCGGCGAGGCCCTCGGCGAACGACGCCACGGAGCCGAGCGACGCGAGGTCGCACTCGCGCACGTCGAGGTCGCCGTCGACCGCGCCGCCCGCGTCGGCGCGGATCTCGGCGGCCGCGTCCTCGGCGCGCTCGACGCTCCGGCACGCCATCACGACGGTCGCGCCCTTCGCGGCGAACTCGCGGGTCCCCTCGAACCCGAGCCCGCTGTTCGCGCCGGTGACGACAACCGTCTTCCCGTCCAACCGCGGCATGTCTTCGGCCGTCCAGTCGGTCATGTCTGGAGGGTGGGGCGTCACGGTGAGAAACCTGTCGGCCGGATCGGAGGTCGTCCCCCCGTGCGAGACGCTCCCGAACAGGGCGACGAGACGGCGTCTGCCGCGGAGATACACTTTCACCGCGCCGCCGGTGCGTTTTTAACTGCCTCGGTGGAAGGGAGGGACACCGAATGACGTCCTTCCAGTCGACGATCGGCGACGAGGAGGGGATCGCGGAGGAGCTGGCCGAGGGCCAGCGCGAGATCTCCATCGCCGAGTTCTTCGAGAAGAACAAACACATGCTCGGGTTCGACTCGGGCGCTCGCGGGCTCGTCACCGCCGTCAAGGAGGCGGTGGACAACGCCCTCGACGCGACCGAGGAGGCCGGCGTCCTCCCCGACATCTACATCGAGATCGAGGAGGTGGGCGACTACTACCGGCTCATTATCGAGGACAACGGGCCGGGCATCACCAAAGAACAGCTCCCCAAGGTGTTCGGGAAGCTTCTGTACGGCAGCCGGTTCCACGCCCGCGAGCAGTCCCGCGGCCAGCAGGGGATCGGCATCTCGGCGGCCGTGCTCTACTCTCAGCTGACCTCCGGCCAGCCGGCGAAGATCACCTCGCGCCCGAAGGGCCAGTCGCGGGCGCAGTACTTCGAACTCATCATCGACACGGACACGAACGAGCCGGAGATCCAGGCCGACGAGGAGACGACGTGGGACCGCCCCCACGGCACGCGGATCGAACTGGAGATGGAGGCGAACATGCGCGCCCGCCAGCAGCTCCACGACTACGTGAAACACACCGCGGTCGTCAACCCCCACGCGCGGCTCGAACTGCGTGAGCCGGGGCTCGACGAGCCGATGAAGTTCGAGCGCGCGACCGACGAGCTTCCGGCGGAGACCCACGAGATCCGCCCGCACCCGCACGGGGTCGAGCTCGGGTCGCTGATCAAGATGCTGGAGGCGACCGAGTCGTACTCGGTCTCCGGATTCCTCCAGGAGGAGTTCACGCGCGTCGGCAAGAAGACCGCCGACAGCGTCATCGACAACTTCCGCGACGTGTACTACGGGCGGGAGCTGTCGTGGTCCCCGCCGCGCGCCCACGACGACCGCGACGTCGCGAGCGCGGTGGCCGAGGCGGTCGCCAACAAGGGCAAGGACGCGACGACCGCCTTCGCGGAGGGCGTCGCCGAGACCGTAGCGAACAACGACCGGCTCGCTCGCTCCGAACTCGCCGCGATCGTCGACGAGGTCGCGGAGACCGTCGAGGACGACACGGGCAAGACGTTCGGCGGCACCGTCCGCGAGAACGCGGTCGACGCCGCGTGGCGAGCGATAACCGGCGTCGGCGGCGACGAGGACGGAGACGCGGCCGACGCGTCCGATGAGGACGACGGCGGCGAGGCCACGGAGTCCCCGCTCGTGCCCGACGTCTACGCGCTGGTCGACGACGCGACGTCGACCCGGAAGGACGACGCCGCGGTCCGGGCGATGGCCGAGGCGCTGGCGCGCCGGTTCGAGAACCTCGACGGCGACGCGTTCCGGGTCACGCTCGACGACCTCGAACGGCTCGTCGCCGACGCGGCGTCGTTCGTCGCCGAGCAGCGAGACGCGACGTTCGGCGAGACCGCCCGCGAGAACGTCGTCGACGCGTTCTGGTCGCGGGCGCGGACGGTCCCGGACGACCCGCCGAAGGTGACGGCGATCGCGGGGAGCCGCGACGCGGCAGCCGACTTGTTGGAGGCGATGCGGACGACGGACATCCTCGCGCCGCCGACCGACTGCCTCGCGCCGATCACGGAGGAGCTCGTCGAGGCGGGGCTGCGCAAGGAGTACGACGCGGACTTCTACGCGGCCGCGACCCGCGACGCCGACGTCCACGGCGGCGACCCGTTCATCGTCGAGGCCGGCATCGCCTACGGCGGGGAGATCCCGTCGGAGGGGTCGGTCGAACTGCTGCGGTTCGCGAACCGCGTCCCGCTGGTCTACCAGCGCGGCGCGTGCGCGACCACGGACGTGATCAAGTCGATCGGCTGGCGGAACTACGGGCTCGACCAGCCCGGCGGGTCGGGGATGCCGAACGGGCCGGCGGTCATCAGCATCCACGTCGCCTCCACCAACGTCCCGTTCACGAGCGAGTCGAAGGACGCGCTCGCGAACGTCCCCGAGATCGAAGACGAGATCGAACTGGCGGTCCGCGAGGCGGCCCGCGAGCTGAAGTCGTTCCTCAACAAGCGGCGCTCGATGCAACAGCGCCGGGAGAAACAGGACGTTCTCGGCCGGATCCTCCCCGAGATGGCCGACAAAGTGTCGGAGGTGACGGGCCGGTCGCGCCCCGACATCGACGGGGCCTTGGCGCGGATCATGAACAACGTCAGCGTCGAGCGAGAGGTGAACGGCGAGACGGTGACGCTGGTGGTCGAGAACCACTCGGACGTGAACGAACAGCTGGAGATCACGGACATCGTCTCGGCGGAGCCGACCGACCTCTCGGACGGGACGGCCGTGGACATGGACGGCGAGTGGTTCGTCCAGTGGAAGCCCGAGGTGCCCTCGGGCGACGAGCGGGAACTGACGTACGCGGTCGACGGCGACGCGGAGTTCGAGGTCAGCGTCGGCGGCGTGGAGACGGAGAAACTGACGGTGAACGCCTAAATGACGACCGAAAGCGACGCACGAGACGAGCTGATCGACCTGGCCGCGGACTTCTACGACCAGTTCGCGGACGGGAAGATCCCCGAGATGACGCTCCCGACGCGGACGAAGAGCAACATCGAGTACGACGAGGCGAGCGGCGTCTGGACCTACGGCGACCGCACCTCGACGCGCAGCGCCAACTCGGTGCGGGGCGCGCGCAAGCTGCTGAAGGCGGCGTACACGATCGAGTTCCTCGCGGACCAGCTGGACGACGACCGCTCGTCCACGCTGCGTGAGCTGTACTACCTCTCGGAGTCGTGGGACAACGACGAGGCGCAGTTCAAGAGTCAGGACGAGTCGAACGACCTCGTCGAGGACCTCGAGATCGTCACGGGCGTCACCCGCGAGGACTTCCACATGCGGCCCGAGGAGTCCGGCGCGAAGGTGATGGGCCCGCTGGAGATCCGCGAGCAGACCAACCGCGGCGACCGTGAGATCCACTGCCAGCTCGACGTCGGGCAGGGCGGCTACCAGATCCCCAACAACCCGGACACGATCGAGTTCCTCGACAACGACGCCGAGTTCGTCCTCTGCGTCGAGACCGGCGGTATGCGCGACCGGCTCGTCGAGAACGGGTTCGACGAGGAGCACGACGCCCTGGTCGTCCATCTCGGCGGCCAGCCCGCCCGCGCCACGCGCCGGCTGACGAAGCGGTTCCGCGACGAGCTCGACCTCCCCGTGGTGGTGTTCACGGACGGCGACCCGTGGTCCTACCGGATCTACGGCTCCGTGGCGTACGGTTCGATCAAGTCCGCGCACCTCTCGAAGTACCTCGCGACCCCCGAAGCGCGGTTCATCGGGATCCAGCCCGAGGACATCGTGGAGTACGACCTCCCGAGCGACCCGCTCGCGGACTCCGACATCAACGCCCTCGAATCCGAGCTGGAGGACCCCCGGTTCCAGACCGACTACTGGGAAGAGCAGATCGAACTCCAGCTCGACATCGGCAAGAAGTCCGAACAGCAGTCGCTGGCGAGCCGCGGCCTCGACTTCGTCACCGACACCTACCTCCCCGAGCGCCTCGGCGAGATGGGCGTGTTGTAGGGGGACAAGCCCAGACCAAAAGCGGTGGCGCGTGCCTGCGAGCGTGCCGCCGAAGGCGGCCGCGAGTCAGCACGCGCGAGGGAGTCG
>NZ_AOJD01000091.1 GCF_000337415.1 Halorubrum tebenquichense DSM 14210
GAGGACCCGATAGCTCGGAGTTCTGACACACCTCGCACCCCCCCTGCGACGGCTCCCGCCGCACCCGGCGGAAGGGAGGCAACGGGAGAGCCGGCGCGCCCGGCAGCCCGGCGGGGAGCGACCTTTAGGAGCGACCCGCCCGGCAGCCCGGAACGCGCGCCGAGCGCCACGAGGCGCGCGCACCGGCTCGACCAGCCGTCCGAGGGGCTTNGCTTGCCCCCTCGCAACGGAAGGCCGACCGCATCGGCGACCGGAGGGAGCCGAACGGGAGGCGGTCGCTGTGACGACCGAGCCGACCGCCCTGACCGGAGCGCACGCCCCCGACTGGGAGGCGCGAGAGGAAACTGGCCCAGTTTCTCGGCTATCCAAGACTAACCGGGCAGGCCAACAAGACCGGCGAGAGAAGGCGTCTGCCCGGCGGTCTCGCTCACGGCCCCTGACCGAACGCTCTGGTGTCTCCCTGAGAACCGAGG
>NZ_AOJD01000092.1 GCF_000337415.1 Halorubrum tebenquichense DSM 14210
CGCGCTCGACGGAGATCGTCCGGTGACGTGGAGAGAGGCGATCGACTGCTGGCGCGACTACATCCGCGACAAGGAGGACATCGAGACCGCCTTCGAGGACACCAGCGGGAACCGCGCGACCGGCTCGAAGCCGCACCGGTTCGCCCCGGAGTACAGCGACAAGCAGTATGCGAAGCTGAAGGACCTCGAACGCGGGATCTCGGACGAGTACGGCAAACGGCTCCCCACGGCGATGCTCACGTTCACGGCGTCTGCGACGCCCGACGGCGACCCGCTCCCGGCAGCCGACCACCTCGACGGGCTGCTCGATTCGT
>NZ_AOJD01000093.1 GCF_000337415.1 Halorubrum tebenquichense DSM 14210
CGTGAACAACGGATACCTCCACGTTCACATGGCCGTCTTCGTCGATGGGACCGTTCGACCGTCGACGTTCGAGCCGGTCATCGAGGCGCCCGTTCGCAACTGCGACCTCGCGGAGTGGGACGCGCACGACCTCGAGGACGACTCGACCACCTCGGTCCGGCACGCCGGAGCTGACCGAGCTGACGAAGACGACGACAGCGCGCTCGACGAGCTGGCGATCTACCTCGCTGAGTACCTCG